>CAJWVI010000007.1 GCA_913048115.1 uncultured Flavobacteriaceae bacterium
TATCAGGCTTAATACGCCCATCATCTGTAGGTCCCCAGCTACTAAAGCTAGACATAAATACATCTCCAGCATCTTCATAATTTAAGACCTCAAAGGTAGCAGCTACCACAATGTTATTTTTTGCCACACTCTTATCTGTAAGGTAATCATAGCCTCCATCTGCACTATTTGCTCCAGATTGACGATCGTTTCCTGCAGAACAAATAGGTAAATAGTAAGGTGCATTGTATACTATTCTATCCATGTTTCTTGCATTGCTATCATAATATCCAATATACCAAAGAGGTACATTGGTACTGGCAATACCATAACTATGATTAGACAACAGCAAACCATCTGCAGCTGCATTTGTCATTTCTGGCTCATCTGAATTGAAACTGTAGTTTAACAACTCTGCAAAAGGAGCCATCCCTGTTGCCTGGCCGTTAATTTGAGTTGCAGAACCAATCATAGTACCAGATACATGGGTAGCATGGCTACTAATACTTCCCGGATTATCTATTTGCTCTGCTCTTCCTTCTAATAAGTTATGACTCTCGCGCACAAGACCTCCATCCCAAACACCAGCGACCATATCTTCTCCATTAAGATCTAATCCTGCAACGCCTCCAGTATGAACTCTATCTGCTCTGGTGGTAATACCACCTTCACGATTATCTGTTGTATAATATTTTGGGGTACCATCATCAAAAACGCCAACTAATAATGCGCTACCACCATTTGGTAATGATATTTCAGTTTCCCAACCATTTTGAGCCGCCAAATCAAAGGCTATTCTTTGGTTGGATTCAAAATCTTGTCTCAACTCTGTCTCAAGTAATAACAGAGCTTGTTGGTCATAGTTCTCTATGATTTTTTGACGTTCTGCTAGGGTTTGTGAGAATGTATTGGAAACAGCTAAGATAGCTGTAACAAGAAATAATAGTTTGATTTTTTTCATAATAAGATGCGTTTTAATACGCACTCCAAAAATACTAAAAAACAAATCGTGATATTACAGGGTATTTTGTTAAAGTTTCTGTGTTGAATAGTAATTTCTGTTAAAAAAAGGATTTAAAACGCACTATTGATTAATTAAATGCCTGTTAGCCATTTTCTTACCTAGTTCAACACCAAATTGGTCAAAACTATAGATGTTTAAAACAGCACCCTGCACAAATATTTTATGCTCGTACATAGCTATTAATGCCCCTAAACTCTCTGGCGATAGTGTGTCTAGCCTTAAAAGGTTTGATGGCTTGTTACCTTCAAAAACTTGATACGGATTAGCAACATCCTCACCATAGGTACCCATTAACAATGCTTCTGTTTGTGCTAGACAATTAGCGGTTAAAATATCTTGATGGTTTTTTTTACCGTGTAAAGAATCTGTACACAAAATAAAATCTGTGGGTATTAAAAGTGTTCCTTGGTGTAATAATTGTATAAACGCATGCTGTGCATTGGTTCCAGTATTTCCCCAAACAACAGGTCCTGTTTGATAGGTAACTGGAGTTCCGTTTCTATCGACAGACTTACCATTGCTTTCCATAGAGGCTTGTTGCAGATAATCTACAAACTTAGACAGGTATTGGGTGTAAGGCAATACAGCTTCTGTTTCTGCTTTAAAAAAATTAGTGTACCAGATAGACAGCAGGCCCAAAAGAACAGGCATATTTTCTGAAAAAGGAGCTTCTTTAAAGTGAATATCCATTTGATGCGCACCTTTTAATAATTGCTCAAAATGAGCATATCCAATAGCACAACATGTTGAAAGACCAACAGCACTCCACAAAGAAAATCTTCCACCTACCCAATTCCACATGGTAAATGTGTTTTGAGCAAGTATACCATATGCAGCAACAGCAGTAAGATTTGTAGATACAGCAACAAAATGTTTTTCTATTGCGTTTTCTCCAGCTTTTTGCACAAACCACTGCCTAACAGTATTGGCATTGGTAAGAGTTTCTTGAGTAGTAAAGGTTTTACTTACTATAATAAAAAGTGTTGTTTCTGGATCAAGTTTTTTTAGTGTTTCACAAACATGATCCCCATCTACGTTTGATATATAATGAACCGTAAGATGGTTTTTATAATAACTAAGTGCCTCAGTTACCATGGCAGGACCTAAATCACTACCTCCTATTCCTATATTAACAATATCTGTAATTGTTTTTCCTGTATACCCTTTATGAGTTCCTTGAATTATTGCCTCAGAGAACTCCTTGATCTTAGATAAGGTAGCATTCACTTCAGGCTTCATGGCGTCAAAATCTCGCAACGCAGTATGAAGTACCTGTCTGGATTCTGTTTCATTGATAACCTCACCATTAAATTGAGCCTTAATAGCTTCATCCAATTTTGTTTCTTCGGCTAGAGATTGTAACAAATCTAAAGTCTGTGAAGTTATTCTATTTTTTGAAAAATCTAATGAAACCAAATCTGTCTTAAGGCTCATACGCTCTTTTCTACCAGTTTCATTTGCAAATAAATCTTGCATTTTAACACCACGCATTGCTGCATAATGCTCTTCTAGCTTAATCCAAGCTTTGGTAGTAGTAGGGTTTATTTTTGGGAATGCCATGTTGATCTTTAACAGTTAATGCTTTTACAAGGTACTAAGTAGCAAGTTATTTTATTATATGATTCCTGTAATATTCAATAAGTCCATCAATAGGCCTACGTATAATAGTACCAAGGCTTAGATGGTATGGCTGCATACAGTCTCTAATAATATCTTCACTGAAATGGGCTATGCTACCAATAAAATGGATAGGAACATGCTGAGCTTCTTTAAAACACAGCACCCTACATTCAATAAAATTGTTAATACCCTCACTAATTAATTTATAGAAATAACCATTGATTTCTATAGCATTAATAGGTCTTGAAGCTCCTGGATTAAATATAAATTCTGCAAAAGAAGCCAAATACATATTAGGGTTCTCTTGCTTATAAACATTATATTTTATAACATCTGGAGTAAGATCAAATCTTCTTGCAAACTCGGCTTTTAAAACCGCGGGCATTCTATTGTAAAAATAATCTCGTAGCAAACGTTTTCCGAAGTAATTACCACTGGCTTCATCCATTAAACTATAGCCTAACGAGACAGCACTTGGGTGTACTTTAGTACCATCGAAATAACTACTGTTAGATCCTGTACCTAAAATACATACAATACCTGGTTTTGTGGTTGCTGCATAAACAGCAGCGATGGTATCTTCCTGAACCTCAACATTTGCTTTTGGAAAAATAGCCTCTAACACATTCTTAAGTAATAGGGAAGGCTTTTGTGTACCACAACCAGCGCCATAAAAATCTAAGCGCGTCACTAGATCATGATAAGCTTGAAGCTCTGTATTGGCTAAAACCCTTTTAAGAAGCTCTTCTCCTTGCACAACTGCAGGATTTAAACCAACGGTACGGGTTTTTAAAACCACAACACCTTTGTTGTCTAATAATATCCAGTCACATTTTGTGGAACCACCGTCTGTTATTAAAATCATAATTTATAGACTTGCTACATGTGTAGCTAATTCGATTAATTTTGCAGAATACCCATATTCATTGTCATACCATGCTATCAATTTGAAAAAATGATCATTAAGTGCGATACCTGCTCCTGCATCAAAGTTACACGCATATGTGCTACCTACAAAATCTTGAGAAACTACTTGGTCATCTGTATATGATACGACACCATTATAGGCTCCTTGTGAAGCTTCTTTAAAAAGTTTTTTAATATCTTCATAACTAGCCGCTTTTTTTGTTCTAACGGTTAAATCTACTACAGAGACATCCACGGTAGGCACTCTAAAGGCCATTCCAGTAAGTTTTCCAGAAAGGTTAGGAATTACTTTAGTTACAGCAACAGCTGCGCCGGTAGTAGATGGAATTATATTATTAACACCACTTCTACCCATTCTATAATTTTTAGCAGAAGGTTGATCAACCGTTGCTTGTGTTGCTGTTAAAGCATGAACAGTAGTCATAAGCCCCTCTACAATCTCAAGATTATCATCAATTATTTTTGCCAGTGGCGCTAAACAATTGGTAGTACAAGAAGCATTTGAAACAATAGTGTCTGTTGCTTTAACATCAAGGTGATTTACACCCATTACAAACATTGGTGCTGTTTTAGAAGGTGCAGATATTACAACTTTTTTAGCTCCTGCTTTAATATGCGCATCAGCAGTGTTCAAGTCTGTAAAAATACCTGTACAGTCTAATACAATTCTAGCATCTACAGCATCCCATTTTAAAAGCTCTGGGTTTCTCTCTGCTGTAACTCTAACATGATGACCATCTACTACTAGATTACCATTTTCAACAGCAACACTACCTGAGTATGTTCCATGAACTGAATCATATTTTAAAAGATACGCAAGATGATCTACATCTAATAAATCATTTACTGCTACTACTTCAATATTTGGATTTTGTGATGCGATTCTAAATGCGATTCGACCAATGCGGCCAAAACCGTTAATTGCAATTTTTATTTTCATAGCTATTTGTTTCACATCAAAAGATGCTTTAATTTTTTATATTGATATTATATCTGCGACTCTAATTAAGTCTGTGTCTATTTTACTTGAACCTTCTAAAGATTTTTTAAAATCAACAGAAACTACTTTATTGTGAACAATGCCTATCATTACCTCACGTTCTCCTGCCAACAAAGCATCTATCGCACCTACGCCAAGTCTACTAGCTAGCACCCTATCATGACAACTTGGTGACCCTCCTCTTTGTATGTGGCCCAATACCGTTACTTTACATTCATAGTCTTCAAGGTTTTCTTGGATGTATTGTGCAAGTCCAAAAATATTTTTCCCTATTTGATCTCCTTCTGCTACAACAACAATACTACTTGATTTACCAGATTTTTTGCTTCGTTTTAAAGAAGCTAGCAATCGTTCTTTCCCCATGTTTAATTCTGGGATTAATATTTCTTCAGCACCCGCACCAATACCTGCGTTTAATGCTATATCTCCTGCATCACGACCCATCACTTCTATTAAAAATAAGCGACTGTGTGAAATTGCGGTATCTCTAATTTTATCAATGGCTTCAACTACAGTGTTTAAAGCTGTGTCGTAACCAATGGTAAAATCTGTACCATTAATATCGTTATCAATGGTGCCAGGAATACCAACAATTGGAAAGTTAAATTCTTGGTTAAAAACAATAGCACCTGAAAAAGTTCCATCTCCACCAATAACAACAAGAGCATCAATATTTTGTTTCTTAAGATGTTTGTAGGCTTTTTCTCTTCCTTGTTTTGTTCTAAACTCTTTGGATCTAGCAGATTTCAAAAAAGTACCTCCTCGATTGATAATATTTTTTACAGAACGGGCATCCAAAGGTTCAAAAGCTCCTTCTATTAATCCTTCATATCCTCTAAAAACGCCTACACATGCTATATTATGATATACACATGAACGAACTACAGCTCTTATAGCTGCATTCATTCCTGGAGCATCTCCCCCACTTGTTAGAACAGCTATTTTGTTTATTGAATTTTCCATAGCGGTAAATATAATATTATAGATTAAATAACGTACTAGCACCTAAATATTTGTGTTATAAATAACGTGCAAATTGATCCTGAAAAGCCAAAACAAAAGCTTGTTTATTAAGTATAAACAAGCTTTAAAAAAAACAAACTTAAAACACTTATCTTTATTTCTTTATAAATTTTACAGTCTTAGATCCACTAGTGGTTGCAATACTAGCAAGATAAACACCAGGGTTAAGTGCTGTCATGTCTGCAACATAATTTAATGAAGCTGGTATTACATTAAGAACTTGTTGACCTAATACATTAAACACAGAAACATTAGTAATTGATTCTTGAGCTTGAATATTCCAAGTAGAAGTTACTGGATTTGGATACGTAATAACCGTAGCTGCATCAAAATCATTAGTTCCTAATACAGTATCCATTATAACGATGCTACCTAATGCAGCCTCATTTTCTGGATTTGCATTTAAACCTACAACTTGATACCCGTATTGAATCGTGGTATCTTCTGGCTCTACGTTTGTGTAGGTGATAGAGAAATCTTGCCCTGCAACTAGTGGTGATGTTACTTCTTTAACAAAAGAAAAATCTGCGTTAAACACTTTAATAAAAGCAACGGCAACATAAGATGGGTCTAGCGTATTAGATGCTACTCCTCCAGTAAATGTTAATTCACTCCCTATTAGGTTTGTATTGTTTTCAATAAATGAATTTCCTTCAAAAGTTTTATTTCCAAGACCTGTAGCTGGATCAATCCAAAAAGGATCTCCTGGATTATCTGCGTAGGTATTGTAATTTGGTTGTAGTGTAACGGTTCCATTAGCAGCATCAACTACAGTTTTAATATCTGCAACTCCCCAACCTGAACCAAATACAAAGGCACCACCATTAGCTATTGTTTCAAAGACATTTGCATATCCAAGGTATTCTGCACCTGCATCAGCAACTACTGTATTTTGGGCATTGGTCATAAAAGCAGTACTTAATAGTACTGAAAATAAAATGTAAACTTTTTTCATAATCTTAAATTTATAATTAAAAACTTATTTTTTGATTTCTTCAGAAATATTAAAATCCAAATACTATCGGGTAATTACAATTTCAAAAGGGAGGCATTTCTCCCTCTTGAAAATATTTTTTATTCTTTAATGAAATTTAATGTTTGAACATTTCCGTTAGAGAATAGAACTTTTGCAATATACATGCCAGTTTTAAATTGAGACACATCGATACTGCTTCCTGTAGTATTAACTTCTAGAGATGAAATGTTTTGACCAAGTAGGGTAAGTATTTGAATCATTGCAATTTCTTGTGATGCTTCTATACTTAAAATAGATGTTGTAGGATTTGGATACAACGTAATGTTAACAAGGTCATTTCCAGAAACTCCTAGGGGGTCTCCTAGTTCTAAATTATCCCAGTAGTAAACCTGATCTGCGGCATCTGTTACGTTAAAATTCATGAATATTGTTACAGACTGATATGTTAACTGTCCTGCTTCACTAAAATCAAAACTTAGGGTTTCCCAAGCGTTTGTTGTTGTAGTAGTAACTGCTCTTTCTGAATTTGCTCCAGATGCATTTTCTAATTTAAGAAGCACTGGTATATTTGATAGGGGTGACCAAACAGATAAACTAAAAACTTTCTCTGTAGTGATGTCTATATTATTTACTGGAAAATTAACACCTGCAAATGCAGCATTTGCAGGTACAGTGTTCTGTATAACAGTGGCAGTGGTATTTGATCCTGATGCATCTGGATTAGCAATAGCTAACGTAGCAGAACCATTAAAATCTAAAAAGGCTGGAGCTTGACCACCTTCAAGAGTAATAGGAAGACCAATGGTATTAGGTAGGGGAATTCCAAATGTAATATTGTCAAAATAGATAATATCATCTGCTGTTCTATTTATAAAATCTGGAAATATAATAATTTGATCCAACCCTGTTGTTTCTCCAAGACCAATATACCCAGTAAAATCAATAGAGATAAGTTCCCATTGGTTTATTAATGTGTTGGCCACTTTAATTTCAGCTTGAGCTCCTCCGGTAGGAGTTGCAAATTTGATACCTACATCACTTATTTTAGTTTTGTAGACCATAATATTTACAAGGGCATTATCGCTTGTTAGGTCAAAGGTTCCTATGTTACCTCCATGTTGGCTCTCTAACCCTGCATAAGGAGCACCTGCACCTCTAGCTGTAAATTTTGCCACCGTTGCAGATTGATTGATTCCAGAAGGGTCTGGATTTGTTACAATTTCAAGGGCTGGATTATCTGCATTTTCAAATACATTCCAGGTCCAGTTTGCACCTTGGCCTCCAGCTTCAAAATCAATGGGTGCATTTTGTGAAAAACCAACATAAGCCAACATTAAAACTAAAAAAGTTATGGTTTTTTTCATAATATATTTATTAATTAATATGTAAAAATTTAAAATATTGTAGGTTTATAGTGCCAATATATATATTAGCTACAATGCAAATTCGGCTTTATTTTTAGTTGCTGAGTCTCCACCCACAAATACTTCAAAAGCACCTTTCTCTATAACCCACTGTTCTTGATTATTAAAAAAACCAAGTTCTTTGTCTGTTAGGGTGAATGTTATTTTTTTAGATTCGCCAGGTTGCAACATAAATTGCTTAAAACCTTTTAACTCTCTTACTGGCCTTGTAACACTTGCATACATATCTCTAAGATATAACTGCGCTGTTTCTTTACCTTTTGTTTTTCCGGTGTTCGTTACTTTTACAGTAACAGTAACTTCTTTGTTTTTGGTATAGGTATTTAAAACAGTAAGATTTTCATAGCTAAAAGTAGTATAGCTCAATCCAAAACCAAAGGGATACAGTGGGGTGTTTTCTTCATCAGTATAGTGAGTCCAGAAAACTAAATCACTCCCAGGAATAGTTGGTCTACCTGTGTTTTTAAAATTATAGTACAAAGGTACTTGACCTACACTCCTGGGAAATGTCATAGGAAGCTTACCACTAGGGTTATAATCACCATAGATTACTTGAGCCAGCGCATTTCCACTTTGAGTTCCTAGGTGCCACCCTTCTAAAATTGTTGGTATATGTTGAGCGGCCCAAGTAATGGTTAATGGTCTACCATTACTTAGCACCAAAATAATATTTTTATTTACAGCATATACAGCCTCTAGGAGTTGTTGTTGAACACCTGGCAAGCCTATATTAGCTCTACTTCTTCCTTCACCACTTTGCAAACCATGTTCACCAAGAGCCATAATAACAACATCTGCATTTTTAGCAGTTAGAATAGCTTCATTAAAACCTGAAGTATCGGTAGTGTTTATAGTTAGCTCTGAGACAAACTCTGTCTTTCCAGTAACAACATCTGCTCCTTTTGCATAGGTAATTGTATTTTTTGAGTAAGCCTTTAAGCCTTCTAATAGAGATACTGCAGAATTATTCTCTGCGGCGAGCCTCCAATTACCAAGTGGGCTTGTTTTATCTGAAGCAAGTGCTCCAATTACAGCAATCTTCTTACCTTTTTTTGATAATGGTAATAAGTTGCTTTGATTTTTTAAAAGTACAATAGACTTTTTGGCAACATCTAGTACTTCGTCTAAATTACTTTGACTACCAATAACAGATGCCTCTCGAGCTTCATCACAATATTTGTATGGGTCATCAAAAAGACCTAACTCAAATTTTACTTTAAGGATTCTACCTGCTGCATCATGTATGAGCGCTTCATCTACTTTTCCTTGTTTAACAAGACTAGCCAATTCATTAACATACAGATGAGATTCCATGTCCATGTCTGAGCCTGCGTTTACGGCTAGCTCAGCTGCGTGGTTTCCATCTTTTGCGTATCCATGTGCAATCATTTCTGCAATAGAGCCCCAATCTGAGACAACAAACCCATCAAAGTTCCATTTTTCTTTTAGTACCGTTCGCTGTAAATAAGTATCACCGGTTGCAGGAATTCCATTTAAATCATTAAATGAATTCATGAATGTTTTTACTCCAGCATCTTTAGCTGCCTTAAATGGCGGCAAAATAATATTGTTTAATGTAGAGGTACCAACATCTGCGGTGTTGTAATCTCGTCCTGCTTCTGCAAAACCGTAGGCTGCAAAATGTTTTGCACAGGCAGCTATGGTAGAAGGGCTTGATAAGTCTGTACCTTGAAAACCTTCCACACGCGCAATTGCTATTTTACTACCAAGATAAGGATCTTCTCCAGCTCCCTCCATAACACGGCCCCATCTAGCATCTCTAGAGATGTCAACCATGGGTGCAAATGTCCAGTTAATTCCTGCAGCAGATGCCTCTAGAGCAGCTACTTGTGCAGAGTTTTTTATAGCCTCTAAATCCCAACTAGCAGCTTCTGCTATGGGTATTGGGCTTATAGTCTTATATCCATGTATTACATCAAAACCAATGATAAGCGGTATGCCTAACCTGGATTCTTCTACAGCAATTTTTTGTACTGCTCGCACATCTTTAACACCAGTTACATTTAGCATAGAACCTACCCAACCCTTTTTTAGGTTATCCATTTTTTGGGCAGCTTCCCCACCCTTTGGTTCAGGTCCTGTAAAATCCCAAAAGCCATTGTATTGGTTCATTTGACCTATTTTTTCTTCTAAGGTCATTCGGTCTAATAGCATACTCACTTTTTGATCTGTAGAAAGTGTTTCACTTTTTAAGACCTCTGAGTTGAAGGCTAGTAAATCTGTTTCTTTTTCTTTACAAGAAAATAATTGTAAAACCGAAAAGAAAAATAGGATGTATAACGTTTTTGATTTCATGCTTATTGGTATACTCTTATGTAATCAACTTCCATACTAGATTGAGTAAAACCTGGGTCTATTTCACCACCAAAGTCGCCACCCATTGCAAAATTCATTATCAAAAAGAAATCTTTATTGAAAGGAAAGTTTTGACTGTTAGGGAAAACATAAAATACGTTTCCATTTACTGCAAATCGAATGTCTGCCTCACTCCAGGTAACTTCATAGGTGTTGAAAGAATCTGAAGCGCCAGGAATTATAGTAGAACTAGTAATGGCATCTCCACCAGAATTTCCTGGAAAATGTAAGGAAGAATTAATGCGATCTTGCTCATTTCCTCGGTGTTCCATAATATCAATTTCACCAGCTCCTGGCCAAGGATTTGTTGGTAAATCTGCTCCAAGCATCCATAAAGCTGGCCAAGTACCACCTCCTGTAGGAAGTTTTGCTCTTATTTCAACACGCCCGTATTGAAACTCAAAATTATCTTGTGTTCTAATACGTCCAGAGGTATAATTTGCACCAGAAAATTCTTCGGCTATAGCGGTAATTACTAGGTTTCCATTTTCAACTTTTATATTCTCTGGGCGATCAGTGTAGTATTGGGATTCATTATTACCCCAACCACCGGCACCTAGATCGTGTTTCCAGTTTCCAGAACATACCACGCCATCAGTATCAAACTCATCTGCCCAAACTAAAACATCAAAGTTTCCAGAACCAGTATCTCCTGTTACAGATGTTTCACAATCAGTATCACCGCCGCCAGCACCGCCGCCGCCAGCACCATCTTGAGGAACAAATGTATGGTACCAAGCTAATTCATTTCCAGGTGGATCAAAAGGATCTTGTATACCACGAACTACTAATTTATCATTAGTTAATTCTAAGATAGTGTAGGACATAGCACCAGACCAGTATGATAACATACTGTTTGTAACTACCAATTCTTGTACACCATTGTTGTCAATAATAGAAAACAGTGTGTTTGTGGCAATTTGAGAATTAATATCTCTACACTCATCTGCAAACTCACCAGGATTAGCGTCTGGAAAAAATCTTTTTACTTCTGCCCAATTGATAAATGAAGCTTCTGTAGTTTCAAGAGTATAGGTAAGATCTGTATTAAAGGTTAATACATCATCATACATACAAGGGTTTAATTGATTAGGAGCTGCAGAGAAATAATTAGGAAAGTTCTCTAATGGATCTCCAACGCCAAAGTGACCAGCGTTTGATGAATCCCAAATCCAATTTTTTGAGCCATTTCCAGCAATCATTTCTAGTACAACAGGATCAATAAAAACATCAACATTTAGATCAAGAGTTACAACAATACTACTAGAAACTCCTGCCCTACCAAAGGCAATAACTTGAACTTGTTGTTGGTATTCTCCGGGGGTCGTATATCTGTTTTTTGCCTCCAGACCATTTCCAACAACAACAGGTTGTGCCCCGTCAGAAAAAATAACGTGAAAATTAATAGCATTTTCAGCAGAGGGTACTAGGGTAACGTTTCCAGAATTGTCATCAGCAACACTTACAGTAACTTGCAAATTTGTAGGTGTAATTATATCTCCAAATTCAAAATCATCTTTTTGGCACCCTAAAACAACTGCTAGCAGTAAAATACCTATTGTATATATATATTTCATCTTCGTGATTATTTTTTTAATTTGTTAATTCTATATCATCAAAATAGTATGTAGAACCATCACCTGCAAGGTCTACAACAAATTCAAAGAATATTACAATTCTATTATAGTCTACACTAGAATCAATCAAGGCTTCAAAATCAAATACTAAAGTCTCCCAAGTATTAGCTACCGTAGTATTTACATCTAAAAATATTTGATTCCCTGTGTTTTGATTTTCTATGGCTACCCTAACCGGAATATTTGATTTTGGAGACCATGTTGTTATTGCAATCTTTCCAGTATCAGAGAAGTCAACAGCCGTATCAACATCAATAAAAGTACCTGCATAAAACACAGAACCTTCTGTTTTGATTGTTTGCATAACAGTGTTACTTGTATTCTCACCACTCATGTCTGGGTTCATCTCAATGGTAGAATCAGCACCTTCAAAACCAAGGAAAGTGTATGATGCTGCTGGAAGTTCAAAATCAATAGGAAGTGCAATTCCATCTCCAGTGTCTATTCCGACAGATTGTTCTATATCATCAAAATAGAATGTAGTTCCTGTTCCAGGATTTCCAAAATCAAAGAAAATAACAACCTTAGAGTACTCTTGCTCTGTAAGCCCTGTAAAATCAAAGTTAACCTCTTCCCAAGCATTGGCTGTTGTAGTGATAGCATCAATTTCTGCGGAGATATTAGGGTCTGTACCGTTTTCTAGTTTTAACTTCACAGTAAGTCCAGCAGCTGGAGACCACGTTTTAATTGTAAACCCTTGAAAATCTGTAAAATCTATTGGAGCTCCAAGTTCAAGAATGCTTCCTGCATATACCTCTGCTCCTGGCTCTTTGAAAAACTGGGCAACAGTTGCGCTAGTGTTTATACCAGATGGGTCAGGATTATCTATTAAAGAAGTGGTGGCACCTCCAAAACTTGTTGAGGCTGAGGCATAATCAATAGTTTGAGATTCAAAATCAATAGGAAGTGTTAAAGGGTTTTCTATAACTACTTCTGTGGTACTTTCTACAGTTGCAGTACTCCCTGCATACGCCACAACTCTCACACTATAGGTTCCTGTGTTTGAGTAGGTATAGCCTACAGATTCTCCTTGCATAAATGGTGTGGGGGCTTGATTTGGATCTTCACCAAAGGTAACTTCATACCCGGTAGCTAAATCTGCCGTGGCAGAAACCGAGATAGAAAAAGCATCTCCAGATATTGGCGTAATTGTTACTACTAAATTTTCTGGAGGTAAAAAAGAAACAACTACCTCTTGTAAAAGCGAGGCTGTTTCTCCATTAAGGTTGGTTCCTGTAAGAGTTGCAGTATAGACTCCTTCTTGATACACATGAGTAAAAACAGCTCCTGGTTGTACCATAGCTACTTCACTATCATCTCCAAAATCTAAAGAGTATTCTACCACACTTTCACCACTAGGTGTTAAGGTAACACTACCTGTATTATCCTGTGTTATTTGAACTAACAAAGAAAGGTTTGACGGTACTTCTATACCGTCTGTAAATGCTGTATCCCTATCCTCTTGTGTGCATGATAGTACAACAATTAAAAACAATGCACTTAGGAGGAAGGGATATATCTTAAATATTTTCATAATCACTTATTTTTTTAGTATCCTGGATTTTGTTGCCATCTATTCCCTGCTAGTTGTATTTCAACTAGTGGAATTGGAAATAATTCATTTTTACCTGCACTGAAGCCTTCAATTTCTTGAGCAGCTCTACCTGTTCTAACCAAATCAAAGAAGTGGTGTCCTTCACCCACAAGCTCTAATCTTCGTTCATTGTATATTGCTTGTGTTAATGCAGACCCTGAAACATTAACATCAATTAATGTTGTTCTTAGTCTTACTCTATTAAGGTATTGACGCGCTAACACATCATTACCATCTCCTTGATTGTGAGCTTCTGCTGCCATTAACAAAACATCTGCAAAACGAATGGCTCTGTAGTTGTTTGGGTTGGTTAAGTTTTGATCTCCAATATTAGTATCTCCAACTCTTGGAATGTACTTACGGTTAAAAAATCCTGTATGCTCAAAACCTTCTGTAAAGGTTATACCTGCACCATCATTAAAATCTGAATTTGCAGCTGCAAAAGCAACAATATCTAATATAGCAAACTCTCTACGTGCATCATCTTGGTCAAAGGCATCAAAAACCTCTTGGGTTGGAATATTAAAACTAAAACCAGATTCAAACAAAGGGCCATTGAAATTACGAGGACCGTTAAAACCAATAGCAACGTTTCCTTCACTACACTGCAGACAACCAAAACCGGCTCCTTCTACATCTGTATATTGTATTTCAAATACCGATTCAATATTGTTTTCATTGTCATTTTCAAACAAGGTGCTATAATCTTCAACCAAATCATACACGCCGCTATTAATAACATCGTCCAACACTGGAGCTGCTAATGAATATTTATTTTGGTATAAGTATACCCTCCCTAACAGAGCTTGTGCAGCTCCTTTAGTAACTCTTCCTGTTTCAGCTTGCATTAGTGGTAAATTGTCTGCAGCAAACATAAGATCAATCTCTATTTGTGCATATACCTCTGCTGCTGGGGTTCTATCAATAGTATTTTGATCACCAAATAATAAACGTTGATCAACTGCTAAGGGTACATCACCAAAGAATTTTACCAATTCAAAATAATAGTAGGCTCTTAGAAAAGTAGCCTGCCCTATTACATTTTCTTTATTTGGAAAGTCTGTCTTGTCTTTAAATTCAAGAATATAGTTGGCTCTATTAACACCAGCGTACATCCAGTTCCACACATCGCGCAATTGATCATTAATAGGGGTATGAATCATATCATCAATTTCTTGAATACCTGGAACATCTGTAGCACTCTCACCACCAGCTAATGTATTGTCTGAAGCTATTTCTCCAAGCATTACATTAAGATAACTTGATTGCAACAAATCGTAGGCCCCAATAAGAGCACTTTGGTAATCTGCTTCAGAATTAAAAAAGTTTTCTGAATTTTCGTCTTCAGAACTAACATTGACAAAATCATCACTACAAGAAAATAGTAAAGTAGATGCTAAGCCAATAAATAGTGCTGCTTTGTATGTATATCTCATTATATTCATAGCATTAAAATTTTAGTTGTAAACCAAATAAATATGTTTTAGGCGTTGGGTAAAAACCATAGTCAATACCTCCACCAATAGGTTGTCCAGTTGATCCCGTTGGATCGTACCCGGTGTACTTTGTCAATGTCACTAAGTTACTTGCAGAAACATAGAAACGTAATTCATTAATTTTATAATCTTCTAAGAAAGTGTCTGAAAGGGTGTATCCTACTTGTAAGTTTTGAAGTCTTACAAATGAACCATCCTCTACAAAAAAGTCTGAAAACTGATTGTTTTGAGTAGCTCCTGTTGTTACACGAGGTGTTGTGTTTGAGGTGCCTGCTCCATTCCATCTATCTAAGTATTGCGCAGAACGATTAGTAAGTGGTTGAAAACGCTCATAATTACGTACAATTTCATTTCCTACCGATGCAAACACATAGGTAAGAAAATCAAAGTTCTTATAAGAAAAACCTAAGTTTAAACCAAAGGTTGCATCAGCAATAGGATCTCCAAGGTAGGTTTTATCATCATTTGTAATTTCACCATCACCATTTACATCTACAAAACGTAAATCTCCTGGTTGAGCGTTATTTTGCAGCGCATGAGCATCAACTTCTTCTTGTGTTTGAAAAACACCATCTGTTTGATATCCTCTAAAGTATCCTATAGGCATACCTGCTTCCATTCTTGCTGGCGCTTCTTGTCCAACTCCAAAGGATCCACCTGCTAGAAAACTAGATTCTCCGTTTACTTCTAATACTTCATTTTTAAGTGCTGTAGCATTAAAGCCAATGTTGTACTTAAAGTTTTCAGAAACTTTTTTTCTATAAGAAAGGCTTAATTCAAATCCTTTATTTTCTACAGAACCAGCATTAACAGTAGGAGCTCCGGAACCTGGCCCACTTCCACCTAAAATACCCGAGGTTTGAGGTGTAATTAATAAATCTTCGGTACGTCTTGTAAAATAGTCTAAAGATACATCCAGTTTATTTTCAAAAAACTTAGCATCAAGACCTACATCAAATGTGTATTGCTTTTCCCAGCGTATCTCTGGATTTGACAACCCTCCAATGGCTGTACCAAAAATTAACTCACCATCTATAACATAAGCACCCTCACCGTTTAATAAAGATTCAAAACCAAAATCTCTAATTCTATCATTTCCAAGGATACCGTATGATGTTCTAATTTTTAAGAAATTAAACATAGTACTTTCGTTTAAGAAACCTTCTTCAGAGACTATCCAACCAGCCGATGCCGATGGGAAATACCCAAATTTGTTTTCAGGACCAAATTTTGTAGAACCATCTCTTCTTAGTACACCAGAAAATAAATATTTTCCTTTATAATCATATTGCAAACGTGCAAAGTAAGAAAGAAGTCTTGCATCAAAGGTGTTACCTCCATTTTGGAAATTATTTGTAACAATCTCTGCATCTTGAACCGTTACGTCAACCCCAGTGGTCCCTGGTACGTTAATACCCGTAAAACCAGTAAACCTACCCGTTGTTTGAAACACAGAGGTTCCAAGGGTAACATCTACTTTGTGGGTATCATAAAAGGTATTGTTATAGTTTGCAAAAGCATCAAAAGTATAATCTCTAAATATGTTTGCTGACTGAGAGATAATATCTCTATCTGTATCTATGTTAAATACTTTACCAGAACCATAAAACACAGCTGGTGAATAACTAAAACCAAAAACCTCTGCGTAGTTTGCTTGGATTCTAGATTCTATTTTAAAGTGCTCAAGAAACTTATAGTTAAGGCCAAAGTTTCCACTAAGCTTTCTTACTCGTGTATTGTTATTGGTATTATCCATCTGTGCGATAGGATTAATAACTTCATTGCCTAAACCTTCTGCCAATGAATAATTTCCAGACTCGTCTCTTACATTAAAGGTAGGAGCATTATTAATTGCGTTATATAATACAGAACCCAAAGAATTCTCTATAAGAGTTTTACGCTTTATCCCAGAAAAAAGAATAGAAGTATTAAGCTCAATGTTTTTTAGGATTCTTCTATCATGACTCAGTCTTGAGGTAAAACGATTGAAGTTGGCTTTATCACCACCCACAATACCATCTTGTGTAAGGTAAGAGGCACTAAAAGAAGTACGACCATTTTTTGTACCACCAGAAACAGATATATCTGCATTATATATAGGAGCAGATTGAAACACTTCGTCTTGCCAATCTGTACCTTGACCCAAGGTACCCACATCACCAAACAAAGGAGCTTCTCCATTATTAATTCTAGCTTCGTTTACAAGCCCAGCATATTCTGTTGCATTAAGTACTGATATCTTTCGAGTAGTTTCTTGAATTCCGTAATATGTTTTAAAATCAAATTTAATGTCAGAATCATAAGAACCACTCTTTGTCGTTATTAAAATAACACCATTGGCTGCTCTTACCCCATAAATTCCGGCAGTAGCATCTTTTAATACATTAATAGATTCTATATCTGAGGGATTTATGACACTTAAATCTTCAATAACATTACCATCTAGTAATATTAGTGGTCTACTATCACCATTGGTAGCAATACCACGAATTTTAATATCAAGACCACTACCTGGTGCACCAGAGCTTGGGCTGATTTGAACCCCAGCAACTTGACCTTGTAATGCCTGCTCTATTCTAGTGGGCTTTAAATCCTCAATGGTCTCGCTAGATACTACAGATACTGCACCCGTAATTTCTTTTTTACGCTGGGTACCATACCCCACGATTAAAACCTCCTCTAAAGAATCTACATCTGGCGTTAACGAGACAGTAATGTTCATTTGAGAGGTGATGCGTTTTTCTGAATTAACAAAACCTACGTATGATATGACTAAAATGTCATTCATGGTAACTTCGTCAATTTTGAAATTTCCATCAAAATCTGTGGTAACACCATTTTGAGTTCCTTTCACCAAAACGGTAGCGCCTAATAAAGGTATGTTTTGGTTTTGATCTACAACAGTTCCTGTTATTGAAAAGTTTTGAGCACTTGCTACAAAACAAAAACAAAATACAGCAACAAAAAGACTAATGTGTTTCATTCAATATAATTTTAGTACAATATAAGTATATGAAACTAACATTTTATTGATATAACCCCATACAAATAGCATACATCACAAATATAGGGGTCATACTTTATGAATACACCAACAATAACGCAATGACAGCGTAAATAAAGTGTAATTAAAAAAAGTAGATAAAACACACAAAACAAGTGGATTAGACACCAATGTTGTGGTAATGTTGTAGTAGAATAAAGCCGTGTTGTAGCTATTTTAAATCTATAAAGTAATTATTAAGGTTAATCTCGTGGTCTAGATTAATCTTTTTACGCAATCTATATCGCTTTATCTCAACACTCCTATGTGAAATATTAAGCAAAGGAGCTATTTCCTTTGAAGAAAGATTAAGTCTTAAGTAAACACAAAATCTTAAATCATTAGCAGTAAGCTCAGGGTGCAAATCTTTTACTTTCTTAAAAAAGTCTTTGTCTGCATGATTAAAAGCTTCTTCAAAGAACTCCCAATCATCTTTATCATTCAATGACTTGTTTATTTTTTTAACAAGAGGTGCTACGGTTTCTATTTCAGAAAACTTTAAAAGCTCTGCTTTAAAATCATTAAGCACATTGTTTTTCTTAATCATACTCATGGTTGAGACAGCTAGTTCTCTATTTCTAGCTTCAATATCTTGTTGCAAGCTTTCATTTTTTAATTGTATGATTTCTTTCTGAGCCTCCAGTTCTTTTAATGCAATCTCCCTACTGCTTTTTTCTAAAATGCGGTCTTTTTCCATTGTGTAATTTCTCTTATACCACGCGTTTACTAATATAAAAAAGAACACAATCCCTATTATGTATAACGTAATAGCGACAACTGATAGATACCAGGGTGTTTCTATAGTAAAAGAATAGCTAGCCTGTCTTTTTAATATACTATTGTTAACACGCCCCTTGAGACGGAAGGTATAATCTCCATAGGGTAAATTCTCAAAGGAAATAGATGGGTTGGTACTCCATTCACTCCACATTGTATTTGTATCGCTCTCTAGGAGATATTGAAATTCTGAAACCTTATATGTATTGTATTGTGGAATAGAGTACTTAAACACGATACAGTCTTCAATAGCCTTTAAAACATGCTGCTGCTGCTGCTCTACTAGTAAAACGTCCTCCTTGGTTTGACCTACATAAATTGCATTTAAAAAAATCGAGTAATCTTCTTTAGCGGTATTATTCGTGTTGATAAGCAAATAACCGTTTGAAATACCAAAAAGATATTCTTGAGCGTTAATTTTTGAAATATTCTCATAGCCCTTCTTCTGATTACGAAGTGATATCGGTATTTGCATGGTCGTAATGATATATGAATCCGTAAAAGGCTCTTTGGTAACATAGGTAATTCCATCTTGTGTAAAAACCCATAACATACCAGAAACATTGGTTTCTAACTTACCAGAGACATACGTTTTCTTAGAGTAAATAGCGCTAAGGCTTTGTTCTTTTACGAAGGTTTTGGCCGTAGTATCAAACACGAAAATTCCATCCTCATTTGCATATAAAAGACGATCGTAAAACTTTGCGATACTTGAATTAGAACCCTTTTTAACAGTAGTGTGTTTTTTTATATCGACAACTTCTTGATAGCCTGAGTCTAGCTCCAAGGAATAAACTCCTTTGTATTCATGGCTTACCAAAATGCTATTATTAGGTAAAAACTCAAAATATTTTGATGAAATATCAAACCCTTTAATTTTATTTCTAAGTTTCCATACACCGTTTCTCTTTTCAAGAACATTTAATCCAGCATAGTTCCCTTGTAATAAAAGATTTTTATTTTCTCCAGGAATGGGTTTTATACTCCAGGTTCCCATAACGGTAGTAATTGGTGTTGCAAAAGCTCCCTGTATTTGGAAAGTACCTCTATTATGCCCACAGAATAATGTTTCGTTTATATTTTCAAGACACCAAACTTGCCCCTCAGTACCCCTAATTAGTTTAAAATCACCATCGCCAGTAAGGGGTTTGTAAAACAACCCTTGATTTGTACCCAAATACATTGTGTTATCAAAAATAATAGAAGCATAGGTTGTACCAAGTCGCCCACTTCTATCTGTATAGTTTAAATACGGAGAGTTTATATTAATACAATCTAAACCGTTATCTAATCCTACCCAAACGTTGTTGCTTTGATCTTCAAAGAGAGACAAGGCAGTGTTGTCTCCAAGACCGTTAATTTGATTGATGGTAAAAAGTTGTGATCCATCTCCAGAGAGTTTTATGATACCGTTTCCAATGGTGCCAAGTAATATAGTTCCATCTTTTAAGGCTAATGCTGTGTAAATACTGGCATCTTCAATTTCTTTGTCTACAGAAACACCCCAAGGACTAACCCCTTGGCTATCAATTAAAAATAAGCCGCTATTTTGTGTAACCGCTAGTGTTTTATTGCCTATTGATAAAATTTGTACAATGATGTCATTGTTAAAATGATCTGCTGTAAAAACGTTCTTTTTAGTTCCGTTTTGAATGGTAAATAGGCCCTGATCAATTACATAAAAGTATATTTCTTGCTCTACTTTAAACAATTTATGTATTGTCTTCTCAGACTCAATTACCTTAATGGTACTATCTTCTGTATTGAATATATATATCCTACTTAAAGATTGAAACAAAATCCATTTATTGTACGGGGTAATACTCCAAAACTGTTCGTCTTCGGCAATATCTATGCCTAGTGTTGTGGTTAAAGAACTGTATTGTTGTAGTCCTTTAGGACCAACTTCCCAATAACCAAAATCCATATAACTACCACTGTACACTTTATCGTCTACAGCACAAACAGAGCGAATAATTGTTTTATTAGGTGAAGGGTATAACTTCCAGTAGGCGCCATTATACTCTAATAACCCCTCATTATTAGCAACATAGATAAATTTATTGTTAGACTCTGTGATGGACCAGTTTTGAGTTCCAGCATTGTATAGCTCTGAAGGATAGTTTGTAATTGGAGGTAATTCTTGAGAGCTACTTGTTGTACAGGTAAAACAAAAAAGTAAAAAAAGGATAAAAGGTATACGCATTATGTTGTACTATTTATTTGATAAAAATACCAAAATTAATAGTACAACATAGGATATAAACGTAATAGATTACAAACAGAGTGTTGCGAGCACGAGAGATCATGTGTCTTTAGTATGAGAAACTTCAAACACACAAGACTAACTAATAAGCCTACTTAGAAACAGCATTTTGTTTAAAAGCCTCTAGCCCTTCTTGCAGCCATTTTAAATAAGCATCTGCATCTGGCGTATAACCTAGAGGCGTATTTAATATGTTGTAGTTTGAGTCCATTAAAATATAATAGGGTTGAGAGTTGTTCTTAAAGTTTACCGTTTGAAATGTTGCCCACTTATCCCCTACAGTCTTAATGGCCTTTGTGCCACCTGTTGGTTTTAAAAAATTAAACATATCGTCAACATCCAGTTTCTTCCTGTCATCTACGTATAGTGATACCAAAACATAATCATCGTTTATCACTGTGTAGATATCATCTCTGGTCCAAACCTGTTCTTCCATCTTACGGCAATTAACACAAGCCCATCCAGTAAAGTCAATCATTATAGGTTTGCCTGTTTTCTCAGCCTCTGCTACTCCATCATAAAAATCTTTAAATCCTGTAATTCCTAGATCCCTTTCATAAAGACTATAAAACATTGGTGGAGGAAAACCACTTAACAGTTTAAGGTTTGAATACTTAGTGTTTGAGAGTCCTGGTATTAGGTACAAAAAGAAAGATATACTTGCAATACCAACAATAATGTTACCTAAAGGTAGCTTCTTCTTTTTTGGGCCATCGTGAGGAAAGCGTATAAAACCAAATAGATACAATGCAAGACCAAGAGCGCAAATAACCCAAATGGCAATAAAAATTTCTCTTTTTAATAATCCCCAATGCTCAACAAGATCTGCGTTTGACAAGAATTTAAACGCAAGTGCTAATTCAACAAACCCTAGAACAACTTTTACAGTATTAAGCCAACCACCACTCTTAGGCAATGTATTTAACCAATTAGGAAACAATGCAAATAAAGCAAATGGCAAGGCTAAGGCCAAACCAAAACCTCCCATACCCATAGAGAGTTGCATGGCACCTCCATCACTTGATAAAGACCCCCCTAACAGCGAGCCTAGAATAGGCCCTGTGCATGAAAAAGAAACAATTGCAAGGGTAAGGGCCATAAAGAAAATACCTACTACCCCACCAATACTATTTGCTTTATCGTCCATTTTGGCACTCCAAGACTGAGGTAGTGAAATTTCATAATATCCAAAAAATGAAAAGGCAAAGGCAATAAAAATAACAAAGAAGATAACATTAAGCGTTACGTTTGTTGAAATATTATTTAGTATTTCTGGATCTAAAGAATCTAATAGATGAAACGGTAGGCTCAACAAAACGTATATACCAAATATGAATAAGCCATACAAAACAGCGTTACGCATTCCTGTCTTTTTGTTTTTTGCACTTTTAGTAAAAAAGGAAACAGTTAAAGGAATCATTGGAAACACACAAGGTGTCAATAAAGCGATGAGCCCTCCAACAAAGCCCAAAAAGAATATCGTTAAATATGTTTTCCCTTCCTGATCCTCTGTCTCATATTTATCCATCCCTTTTAAAGCAATAGATAGTTTTGCAGACTTCTCTAAATCTTCTTTAGTAATATTAGCAACCTGGGCAGAGGCTTTCTCATCATTTAAGCCAATTTTAAACACCTTACTCTCTGGAGGCAGACATTGTTTGTCGTCACATACAGAATAATAAATATCTACTTCAATTTCTAGCTTTTCTGGATTTATAACTTTGATTTGCTGGGTAAAAACAGCATAATTATCAAAGAAAATAATATCCATCTCAAATATAGGGTCATAGTAAGGAGCAACCGTAGGCTCTATGGTTTCACCCACTAAAACAAAACTAGTATCACTTGTATTATAACTAAATTCTGTGGAGATAGGGCCAATTTCATCTTCTTCCATTTCTGGTTCTTGTTGGCTATATAAATGCCACTTTTCTTCCAAAACAGCCTCCATAGTGATGGTATATAGATCACCGGTATTTTTTTCTAAACTTACATCCCAAGTAACAGGATCTAAAAAACCCTGTGCATTTGTTTGACTCACAAATGATGTAACCACTAAAACAAAAAATAGTATTTTTTTCATAATTATTTAATCCATTCAATTTTTAAAATCTCTTGAGTTGTATCTGTTACTTTATATCGATCATCTGCCCTTAAACCAATAAGCCAAATAATATCAATACCACTTTCTAATAGCCAAACATTTTCTTTGGCAGCCAAAGATACCTTTTCATCTTTAAAAAACTTACTCAGTTTCTTTTTTCCTTTCATCCCAAAGGGCTGAAATATATCATCATCACGCCATAGCCTTACCTTAAGAGGATATGTTAGTTTTGCTGGGTCAACATATAGTATTGCAGGATCACAAACCCCTACTTTATTGACAGATCTAAGCGATAATGTTAAAGGAACAATACTTTTTTCTTGATACTTTTCTATACTGTAAATGGTTTCATCTCTTTTTAAATTCTTTTCACGCACAAAAAGCAAGCCTCTATCTTTGTATAATATATAATCCTTAGACAATACTTTCTTGCCTTGGTCACTCTCTAAAATGTTAGTTATAGCCTTAAAATCCTTAAAGCCCAATGGGTATAATAACTCAAATAATAGCGAGTTAGTATTTGGTAATGCTTGCAATTTCTTTATGTCTATTTCAAAGCCGGTATCCTGTGGTGTGACAACCAATTTTGTAACCAAAGTAATATAATCCTCAAGCAGTGCTTCACTATCTTTTAGGTGCTGTTGTGTTTGTTGAAAATTTTGTAATACTGTTTTATTAACTTCTTTAAAAGCGGGTATTACATCCAAGCGAAGTTTATTTCTAAGGTAATCTCGCTTATGGTTACTACTATCTTCTCTCCAAAACAAGCCTTGCTTCTTTGCAAATTGTAAAATTTGTGCGCTAGAAAACGGCAGTAAAGGCCTTATAACCCCTTTATTTTGTTTTGGAATACCACTCAACCCTCGAAGCCCTGTAGCCCTTGAAAGATTAATAAAGAACGTTTCAAGGTCATCATCTGCATGGTGGCCAGTGGCAATAAGATCATATCCATTGGCATCTGCAATAGAATTAAACCAAGAATACCTTAATTCTCTGGCTGCAACTTGGGTAGATAAGCCTTGTTGTTTTGCGTATTTTTTAGTTTGAAATGCTTTGGTAAATATGGGGGTTTTTAACCGCAATGCTGTTGCCTCAACAAAGGCTAAGTCATCATCACTTTCCTCTTTGCGAAGCATGAAATTACAATGTGCTACGCCAATAGTGAAACCCAAAGATTTAAGTAGGTGTAATAAAACCATGCTATCTAAGCCACCACTGCAAGCCACCAAAATTTTTTGATTGGCTAGTGCTGGAAATTGACTTACAATATGTGTTTTAAACGCTGTAATCAAGACTTCTATTCTAATAATTATAGTGCATAAATAACGATAAAATGCCGGTAACACAATTTTATTGCAGTAATACCTGCCGCATCGCTTTTGCCTTTAGTAAACACTCCTGGTATTCGGCTTCGGGAATTGATTTTGCTGTAATTGCACCACCCACCGAAAAACTCACATATTGAGATGCAGCATTGTATAAGATACTTCGTATTACAACGTTAAAATCAAAATCACCACTTGGTGTAAAATACCCTATAGCACCACTATAAATACCTCGCCTAGCATCTTCTAGTTTTTCAATAATTTTCATTGCACTTACCTTAGGGGCACCAGTCATGCTGCCCATTGGGTAGGTTTTTTTAATAATTTCAACAGGATGTATCAATGCAGATACCTCACACCCTATGGTAGAAATCATTTGGTGCACCTGCTCAAAGGTGTAGATTTTACAAAGCTCTTCTACATACACTGTCCCTTTTTCTGCAATACGAGACAGATCATTACGTACCAAATCTGTAATCATGATATTTTCACTTCTCTCTTTTGGGTCCTGTTCTAATTGTAACATGAGTGCCGCATCCTCTAGCTTAGAAACAGCCCGTTTTGCAGTACCCTTAATAGGCTGAGAAATAATTTGTATCCCGTCTTTTTTAATATAACGCTCTGGAGAGGCAGAGAGCACATAGTGTTGTTCTAATTTTAAAAACGTAGCAAAAGGAGGTTTTGACAAGTCATTTAGCTTCAAAAAAGCAGCTACAGGATCAAGTTCTACATCTTCACTAAAAAATTCTTGACAAAAATTAGCTTCATAAATATCACCGCGTTTAATATGCTGTAACATTTTATGCACCTTTTCAAGATAGTTGTCTTTTGAAGTACGCGCGCTTAAGGTTATAGGCTCTCTAGAAATAGCTGCCTCTAACACTTGTGTGGCTAGAATGGTAGACCAGTCTGCATCAAGCTCATCCTCCACCACACTAAGATAGTGCATTGTTACCTGTGTTTGGGAAAAAAGAAATACTTTCTTAGGCTGGAAAAAATAGAGTTCGGGAACACCCAAACCATCTGTATTTTTTGAAGATAATTGCTCAACATCATTTTTAAGATCATAGCTTAAAGATCCAAACAACCAATCTTTTGTAGTTGTTTGATACTCATCTAGCTTTTCAAAGGCCCTAAAAGTATCTGTTTTTAAAGCAGTAAAAGCATCTACTGCAAGTATTGCTGTATGGCTACTGTGTGCGCTATCGTGCGTATTGGAGTCTAACCAAGAAACCTCATCAAACTGTTGAGCCCATTGCAACAATTGTTGCTTGAGGGTATCTGTAAGGATAATAGAAAAGGTTTTTGAATATCGTTTCACTATAAAGAAGCTATCAATGAAGCAACTGCTTCTTGCATAATTTTTGCTTGTTCTTCATTCACTATTTTATCCTCTTTTATTGAGAAATTTTCACTGAAGGAAGCAAACGGTATGCTTGCAACAATCGTTACTTTTTTTCTAGTGTAATACTCTGTAAGATACTTTAATGCTGTTTGGCCACCTCGAGCTCCCTCAGAGGTGCTAAGAAGTATCACTTTTGCTCCACTCAAATAACTACCATCTACCCTTGACAACCAATCAATTACATTTTTAAAGAAAGCAGAAATAGTGCCGTTATGCTCATTTACTGAAATTAATACGCCATCTGCTTCTTTAATTATAGCTGCCAAACGTACTAGAGTATCAGAAAAGCCTTCTTGCTTTTCAATATCTTCACCAAACATAGGCAAAGGATAGTCTGTAAGGGTTAGCACTGTAACATCACAATTTTCTATAGTAGAGGCTACATGACTTACCAAGGCATGATTTATTGAAGTACTACTATTACTTCCTGCAAAGGCTATGATTTTTTTCATTCTTTAAAGATATTGAAAAGGATAACCATTTCAAATAAAAAGAATTCTAGAAAAAGCATGATTTAGATAAACCTCTATGCTACTGTTCTAGAATTCTTTTAAGAGTTAATAATTTTATATTTAAATATGTAAAGCTCTATCTGCCGTTGCGGCTAGAGCAGCTTCTTTAATTGCTTCTGCGTAGGTTGGATGGGCATGGCTCATACGTGCTATATCTTCTGCACTGGCACGAAACTCCATTGCTACTACCATTTCAGCAATAAGATCTGCACAACGAGCTCCTACCATATGCGCACCTAAAATTTCATCTGTAGTTGCATCACTTAGTATTTTTACAAAACCATCTGTATCTCCACTGGCTCTTGATCTACCTAGAGCACGCATAGGAAACTGTCCTGCTTTGTATGCAATTCCAGATTCTTTTAATTGCTCCTCTGTTTTACCAACACTAGCAACCTCTGGCCAAGTATAAACAACACCAGGAATTAAGTTATAATCTATATGTGGTTTTTGACCTGCTAGAATTTCGGCAGCCATGACACCCTCTTCTTCTGCTTTGTGAGCTAACATAGCGCCGCGCACCACATCTCCAATGGCGTATATGTTTGAAATATTTGTTTGTAAGTGATCATTTACATCTACTTGTCCTCGCTCATTGGCTTTTACACCAGCATTTTCAAGGTGAAGCCCATCTGTAAAAGCACGACGCCCTACAGATACCAAACAATAGTCTCCAGTAAAAGTTACTTCTTTATCTTTCTTGTCTGTGGCGGTAATAGTTACTTGGTTTGACACTCTTGTTACATTAGACACTTTATGAGACAAGAAAAACTTCACTCCTTGCTTCTTCATTGCCTTCATTAATTCTTTACTCTGTGCGGCGTCCATGGTTGGAATAATTCTATCCATGTATTCTATTACAGATACTTCTGCACCAAGTCTCTTATAAACCTGACCTAGCTCCAGACCAATAACACCACCACCAATAACAACCATATGCTTTGGAATCTCTGTAAGACTCAAAGCTTCTGTAGAGGTAATGACACGTTGTTTGTCTAGGGTAATAAAAGGCAAGGTAGCTGGCTTACTTCCTGTAGCAATTATAGTATTTGCTGCCTCTATAGTTTGAGTAGTTTCTCCAGTTATTTCAATATGTGTAGCATCCTTAAAAGAACCTAGTCCTGTAAAAACATCAATCTTATTTTTATTCATTAAAAAATCAATTCCTTTGGTAGTTTGCTCTACCACAGATGCTTTTCTTTCGATCATCTTCTTGAAATTAATTTTAACCTCTCCAGGAATATCAATACCATGCCCTTCAAAATGCTTTATAGCATCTTCATAATGATGTGACGAATCCAGTAAAGCCTTGCTAGGAATACAACCCACATTTAAACAGGTTCCCCCAAGGGTATTATATTTTTCGATAATTGCGGTTTTCATACCTAATTGTGCGCAACGAATTGCCGCTACATATCCACCAGGGCCAGAACCTATTATTGCAACATCATACTTTGACATACTACTTCTTTTTTAATTAACATTTTTGCTCCGATGCTAATATTTCCAGAGCGCATCTACAAAGGTACACTTCTACTCAGAAGTTTAAAAGTTTATAGGCATTGAAGTTTATGTTCTATTGTGAAATATTATTGTTTAGATTCTACATCCTTTAAAATCCAATCTAAGGCTGCATCAATTCCATTTTCTTTATCTAAAATAGTAGGCATAATCTCCACATCTGCTTTTACACCATAGCCATCTGGATCTGTTTTTTGAGGTGCATCAACTTGCATCATCCCCATACGTACAATGATTTTTGAATTTGGCAATTTATAGTTGTAGAACATTCCTGCCACGGTCCCATTATAGGCACCTCCTGTTTCTTGACCTACAAAAATGGCTCGTTTATTTGCTTTTAAATGTGTCGACAAAATAGATGATGCCGAAAAAGAATTGCCATTAATTAAGACATATAAATTTCCTTTAAAGTTATATTCACTTGGCTCTTGATGCTTTATACCTTTAAATCTATAATACAACTTACCATCTCTCTTTCTTGTTTTTAGTAAATTATGAGTTATAATAATTGGAGAAAACAAACCAGCAAAAATCTTTAGACTAGTAGGTATAGTATTACTCATAAGGTAATTTAAAATGGGGATTCTACTTGTGACTTCACTTTCATTTATAAAAACATATTCTTTATCTGTTAAATATGAATACAGATCATCAATTTCACTTAATGAACCTCCTCCATTATCTCTTAAATCTATAATTAAATTTTTGGTTTTCAAGCTGTCCATAGCCTGAAAGCATTGCTCATAAAAGGTGTCAGATTTTCCGCCAGTGAATCCTCTTATCTTCATATATACAACAGCACTATCTGCTCCTATTAAATTAAAATTTCGGGTATAATGATCACTCATACTATCATAATCATATATTTTATTTTTCTTGCGTTTTTTCTTTGCAAGAGCGCTGAGTTCCTTTTTTTCTTTTTTACTTAATTTCGGTTTAGGAGTTTTCGCTAGGCTATCTATTTTTGTTGTATCGCTTTTAGGGTTTTTATCTTTCCAAGTGAATTGCTTTGAAAATATAGAATCATCTTGTTTCAAGGTTACCTGAATACTGTCTTGAAATCCATTTTCTCTATAATAAAAACTTTTAAATCGTGAACCTACAATAGCTTCAAAAAAGGTTGTATTATATCCATCACTTGCGATATAATTATTATATTCCTTTACGATTTCTTGAGGAGTCACAGCATCAATTTTTAAGACCTCCGCCCCTACTAATAAAGAATCTTCATTTTTGGCCGACTTTACAAAAAGCCTAGATTCTATATACTGGTACCCTAAAGTATTAAAATTGAATTTTTTGTCTTTATATGTTTTACGTGTTTTCTTGTCGCGTTTTTTTTGAGGCGGAATGACACTTATATGTCCCTGTCCAACAGCCTTTACAACTGGAGCTAATTTTTTATAAAATTGTTTACTGGTTAGTGGCTGCTTTATTGTGTTTTTTAAACTATCAAATTTTGCTTCTAATGCTTCTTTTGTTATGTATTGATATAATCTAGGATGATTTCTTTGTAATTTTTGATAGGTTTTATCTACATCTTCATGTAATGCTTCAATAGATTGTGGTTGCAATATAGCTTGATTGTATTTTTCTAAACTATTACATGATACTAGCAATAAACCAACAAGAACAAGTTGTAATTTTTTCATAAATTCATTTTCTTTTTTAAACGCTGCTTTTTTATATGAAGGTCAAATCCCGTGCCAAAAACGTATTGATTTTTAGTTTATAATTCTTTACTAATATAGGGTTAAGCGCTAGACTCTTAAACACGCTTTAGAGCGTATTTAAAAATGTTAAACAAAAAAAGAGCAACCCAATACTAAGAGTGAAAAACAAAAAAACGATACTACTAAGCCATTTTTTATTTTTATGATACCGTAAAGGCTGTTGAATTTTTTACTTCGTTTATGGTGAAAGAACTTTGTGTACTTCCAATATTCTTTAGAGATGTTAATTTATTAATCATAAAAAGTCTAAAGGCATCCATGTCTTTTACAACTACTTTTAACAAATAATCGTACTCACCACTCACATGAAAACACTCAAGTACTTGGTCTAATTGTGATACTTCAGACTCAAAATCTGAAATATTTTTTTCAGTATGATGTGAGAGTTTTACATGGCAAAACACCATGAAACCAAAATCAAGATGTTTTTTTTCTAATAATGCAACATACTTTTTAATAACTCCAAGACGCTCCAGTTTTTTTATACGCTCATACACAGCCGTTACAGAAAGATTAAGCTTTCCAGATAAGTCTTTATTAGTCTGTTTACTATCTTCTTGCAAGTAACGGAGCAACAAAAGGTCTGTATTGTCTAATTTCATGTAGAAAATTTTTCGTAAAAATACATTATACGAACATAAAACAGATTAAAAAACAGGATTTATTGATTTAACTAGAATAAATCACTTTATTGATTAGGCATGATCAAATATTATTCAGCTTATTTGTATTTTTGATGTTATATTTTTTGATTTGTAACAAAAAATAAAGGATTTCAAACAATTAACCTAATCTCACAATACACATATATCATGGCAAAAAAAGACTTTAACCCTGCAAATAATATACAAGACCTTCAATTATTTGGAGAATCTGGAGGTGTTAACCCATCTATTTCAGATTCATCAACCTATACCTTTCTATCTGCACAAACCATGCTTGACACCTTTGAGGGAAACACAGAAGGTTGTTATTTATATTCACGCCATACTGCCCCTTCTAACCTAAATTTAGGCGAGGCCCTAGCGGCCATGGAGGGTACAGAAACTGCCAATGTTGCTGCCAGTGGTATGGGAGCTATCACTCCTACTATTTTACAATTTTGTGAAGCTGGAGATCATGTAGTATCAAGTAGAACGATTTATGGTGGTACCTACGCATTTCTAAAAAACTTTACACCAAAACTCAATATCAACACAACCTTTGTTGACATTACAAAACTAGAAGCGGTTGAGGCGGCAATTACACCTCAAACTAAGATTATCTTCTGTGAGTGTGTGAGCAACCCATTACTTGAAATAGCAGATATTAAAGGACTTGCAGCTATTGCTAAAAAACATAAGCTACAACTACTTGTTGACAATACATTTTCACCACTAACGATATCTCCTATAAAATTAGGGGCAGATGTTGTAATGCATAGTTTAACAAAATTTATAAACGGTAGTAGTGACACTATGGGAGGTGTTGTTTGTGGATCTCAAGAATTAATAAACTCTTTGCGAGATGTAAACAATGGTGCTTGTATGTTGCTTGGCGCCTCTATGGACAGTTTGCGTGCAGCGTCAATATTAAAAAACCTAAGAACCTTGCATATACGCATGCAACAACACAGTAAAAACGCGCTGTATCTTGCACAAAAATTTGAAGCAGATGGGGTACGCACAGTATACCCTGGATTGCCCTCTCACCCAGGACATGCATTATACAACAGTATGATGAACGACAAATACGGATACGGTGGTATGTTAACTATTGATGCGGGAGGCCTTGAGAACGCAAACAAACTAATGGAGTTAATGCAAGAGAAAAATGTAGGATACCTTGCCGTGAGTTTAGGGTTTTATAAAACCTTATTTAGCGCACCAGGAACTTCTACCTCTTCAGAAATACCTGAAGAAGAACAAGCAGAAATGGGATTAACAGATGGATTAATTAGGTTCTCTATTGGTCTAGATGACGATATTGAGCGCACCTACCAGATGATGCATAAATGCATGAAAGAAGTAGGGGTCTTATAAAATTATGATAAGACAAATAATAAAAGAGAGCTATATTTTAAAACATAGCTCTCTTTTTGATTTGCGTATATTTCCACAAAATTGTAACATTACAAAACCATTTAAATATACACCATGCAAGAAGACAACCTTTCAGATATTAATATTCAAGATCAAAAAACAAAAGACAACAAAGAGCTTAGTATCTGGGAAGCGCTTATTCCTGTTGTTATCTTAATGTCTTTGCTAGCCTATAACATTTTTGTAAAAGACGGTGCGTGGTTTGGTGATTACTCAAACCAATACATATTACTTATTGGCGGAGGTATTGCAGCCATTGTAGGAGCTTTAAATAAGGTGTCTGTTGGCGTAATGCTCAAAGAAGTTTTGGAGAACATCAAAAGTGTTTACAAGCCTATTATAATATTAATGCTGGTTGGCGCTTTGGCAGGCACTTGGCTGGTAAGTGGTATTATTCCTGCCATGGTGTATTATGGATTACAAGTACTAAGCCCAGAAATATTCTTACCTGCATCTGTAATTATTGCCGCTATTATCTCTATCGCTACAGGAAGCTCCTGGACCACCTCAGCTACGGTTGGTATTGCATTAGTAGGTATTGGGACCGCATTAGGTATTAACCCTGGAATGATTGCTGGAGCTGTAATATCTGGAGCTTATTTTGGAGATAAGATGTCTCCATTAAGTGACACTACAAACCTAGCACCTGCAATGGCTGGTACAGATTTGTTTACCCACATAAAGTATATGGCATACACTACTGTGCCAACAATTATTATTACCCTTATTGTATTCTCAATTCTAAGCATTACTATTGAAACCTCTGGAGAAGCAGATATTAGCAATCTACTACAAACAATAAACGCAACTTTTAATACCACAGGATGGTTATTTATTGTACCACTTATAGTTATTGCGCTAATTGTATTAAAAACAAATCCACTAGTCGCCTTAGCAACTGGAGTAGTTTCTGCCGCTATTTTTGCCGTTATTTTTCAACCCGAAATTTTAGCTAAAATTTCAGACACTACCACAGGGGCATTATCACAAGCAATTCTTAGCGATGTAGCAATACAAACCCCAAATAAAACCTTAAATGAGTTATTTAGTTCAGGTGGACTTATTGGCATGTTATGGACCATTTTACTTATTGCATCAGCGATGGTTTTTGGTGGCGTTATGGACGGTATAGGAGCTCTAGCAAGAATTACAAAATCATTGTTAAAAATGGCTTCTTCTGTATTTGGTTTGTTTGCAACGACCGTTGTGAGTTGTTTTGGGTTAAATGTAATTGCAAGTGACCAATATCTTGCACTGGTCATTCCTGGAAAAATGTTCAAACAAGCCTATGAAGATAAAAACCTTGCTCCAGAAAACCTATCAAGGACCCTAGAGGATTCTGGAACAGTAACTTCTGTACTAATTCCATGGAATACCTGTGGAGCCTATCAAAGTGATGTACTGGGTGTTGGTGTTGGCGAATATTTTATGTTTGCGATCTTTAACTGGCTCAGCCCTTTTATGACCTTAATCTTTGCCGCTTTTAAAATAAAAATCAGACTGTTACGTCAAGCAAAAGTAGCCTAATCAAGGTATTAAATATCTATTAAATGGTTTTGGAAATAATTGTATTTCCAAAACCATTTTTTATGAATAACGTACTAAAACATTGTGAAGTGTTTTGTACTTTTAAACTCTAAATTAAAAATAAAAACTATGGCTCAAATAACTCTTGGTGGAAACCCAACAAACACTTCAGGGACTCTTCCCACCGTTGGTACACAAGCAACAGATTTTACGCTAACTGCAGTAGATTTATCTTCAAAAAACTTGACAGATTATGAAGGTAAAAGAAAAATATTAAATATTTTTCCTAGTGTAGATACTGGAGTATGTGCAAGCTCTGCAAGAACTTTTAATACACAAGCTGCTTCGCTAAACAACACACAAGTGTTATGTATCTCAAGAGACCTTCCATTTGCACAGGCGCGTTTTTGTGCAGCAGAAGGGATAGAAAATATTGAAATGCTAAGCGACTTTAAAGACGGTAGTTTTGGAAAAGACTATGGACTTACCATCATAGATGGCGCTTTTGCTAATTTGCATTCTAGGGTAGTAATGGTATTGGATGAACAAAACAAAGTGCTATATACAGAACAGGTGCCAGAGATTGGGCAAGAGCCTAATTATAATGCGGCTTTAAAAATATTAGGATAATGTTAAACTCCTTCCTAGGCAAACGCTTACTTGGCTGTAAATATGCCATTAAGGGCGCCATTCAACTCATAAAAAACGAAGCAAGCGTACAAGTGCAAACAGTTATTGCCATTGGTATTACTATTGCCGGATTTGTTTTTGAAATTTCGGCAACCGAGTGGATGTTGCAATGTTTTGCTATTGGATTGGTCATGACAGCAGAGGGCTTAAATACAGCCGCAGAAGAAATTGCAAACTTTATTCATCCAGACCAACATCCAAAAATTGGATATATTAAAGATGTGGCTGCAGGAGCTGTTTTTTTTGCAGCTATAACCGCTGTTGTAATTGCTGGTATTATTTATATTCCTAAATTTTAAAGAACAAACGTCTGCCAAGAGCATAAAAATAGGCGATATTGGTATTTACTAAGACCCGCTAGAGTCAAAATACAGTAACACAATTATTTAAAAATAAAAACACAACATAACTCATAACAATTTGTATTTTTGTTTTAGACACCTAACACTTCATGGCTAAAAAGAAAACAACAACATCAAATAAACCAAAACAGCCTAGAAAACCTGTCTCGTTTTCTCTTTCAAAACAGCAAAAAATATTACTAGGTAGTTTCCTTGCACTTCTAGGTATTGCACTATTATTTTCTTTTACTTCATTTTTATTTACTTGGCAAGCAGACCAAAGTATTGTTGGAGTTTTTGATAGAACCCTAGAGACAAAAAATTGGCTTAGTACCTTTGGGACCAATATAGCTCACTTTTGCATGTATCAAGGTTTTGGTGTTGCTGCCTATATTTTTGCCACCCTAGTGACCCTAACTGGTGTGTACTTCTTTTTTGATTACACCAAAAAACAATTAAAGAGATTTTGGTTTTGGGGTATTTTGCTGATGATTTGGATTTCTGTGTTTTTTGGTTTTTTTGATACTAATAACGGCATACTAAGCGGCGTTATTGGTTTTGAACTAAATGATTTTTTACAAGACTATGTGGGCTTAACTGGAACCATATTAGCCATGACATTTTTTGCTATTGTGTATTTGGTCTTACGCTTAAAAATAACCCCAGACAAGGTACAAGATGCCTTGAGAAAAACAAAAAAAGACATCACAGCAGATTTTTCACAAAGTGATAGCACACAAAACACAGTAGAGAACAACATAGTTTCTACTCAAGAAACTACAAACAATACACCTATTGGGGCAGAGATACCTCTAGACACAAACCCTAGTCCTATAACCAGTGTAGGAAATTTAGACCCTCAAGAGACTAAAGAAGAAACTACCCCAAATAGCCTCCAAGAAAACCCTGAGGCAGACGCCACTGAAAGTGAGCTAGCCATGGAGGTAGAACAGGCAAAAGAAGAAGTGATTGTAAAAGAAAACTTGAGTGATAGACTCGTAAAAGATTTTGGAGAATTTGATCCTACACTAGAATTAAGTAATTACAAATTCCCTACCATTGAACTGCTAAAAGATTATACCGCTGGACAAGGTATTACTATCAATCAAGAAGAGCTTGAAGAAAACAAAAATCGCATTGTTGAAACCCTAAATAATTATAAAATTGGTATTGCCAGTATTAAAGCTACCGTAGGGCCAACAGTTACCTTATATGAAATTGTTCCAGATGCTGGAATACGTATCTCAAAAATTAAGAACCTAGAAGACGATATTGCCTTATCTCTTTCTGCACTTGGAATACGCATCATTGCTCCTATTCCTGGGCGTGGAACCATAGGTATTGAAGTGCCCAACAAAAACCCAAAAACAGTATCCATGCGTTCTACCATTGCCTCTCCAAAGTTTCAGAGCGCAGAAATGGAGCTTCCCTTAGCCTTAGGTAAAACAATTAGCAATGAAACCTTTGTAGTAGACTTAGCTAAAATGCCTCACTTACTAATGGCAGGAGCTACAGGACAAGGAAAGTCTGTAGGCTTAAATGCGATTTTAACCTCCCTGTTGTATAAAAAACATCCTGCAGAGGTGAAATTTGTATTGGTAGATCCTAAAAAAGTAGAGCTTACCTTATTTAATAAAATTGAACGTCATTACTTGGCTAAATTACCAGGTGATGAAGATGCTATTATCACAGATACAAATAAGGTAATTACTACCTTAAACTCTTTGTGCGCAGAAATGGATCAACGATATGATTTATTGAAAAATGCCTACGTGCGTAATATCAAAGAATACAACACCAAGTTTAAGGAACGTAAGCTAAACCCAGAAGAGGGACACAAATTCTTGCCTTATATAGTACTAGTGATTGATGAGTTTGCAGATTTAATAATGACTGCAGGAAAAGAGGTGGAAACCCCCATTGCACGGTTAGCGCAATTAGCCCGAGCCATTGGTATACACCTTATTGTGGCAACCCAACGTCCTTCTGTAAATGTAATTACCGGTATCATAAAAGCCAATTTCCCTGCGCGTATTGCCTTTAGGGTAACTAGTAAGATTGACTCTCGTACTATTTTGGACAGTGGTGGCGCAGATCAATTAATTGGGCGCGGTGATATGCTATATACCCAAGGAAATGAATTAGTAAGAATACAATGTGCTTTTGTTGACACCCCAGAAATTGCAGACATCACAGATTATATAGGTGGGCAAAAAGCCTATCCAGATGCCTATATCTTACCTGAGTATGTTGGCGAAGAAGGTGGCACAAATCTTGATAATAATATCAATGAGCGCGATGTAATGTTTAGAGAAGCTGCAGAGGTGCTGGTAATAGCTCAACAAGGTTCTGCCTCTTTATTGCAACGTAAGTTAAAATTAGGCTACAACCGTGCAGGTAGAATCATAGATCAACTAGAAGCTGCAGGTATTGTTGGCCCCTTTGAAGGAAGTAAAGCTAGAAGCGTGTCTGTTTCTACTTTAGAGGCCTTAGACCAATTGTTAGAAAACGAATAAAAATGATGAAAATAGTTTTAAGTATATTCATATTTATAGCCACTACTGCAACCTATGCTCAAAATGCAACAGCATTGCTAAAAGAGGTTTCTACCAAAGTAAGAAGCTATGACAATGTACAAATCGAGTTTAAATACAACTTAAACAACCAAAAAGAACGTGTTAACCAAGACACGCGCGGAGATGTCACTCTCTCTGGCGATAACTACATTTTAAACATGTTAGGGCTCACCCGCATGTTTGATGGCACATCTATTTACACCATTGTATCAGAGGATGAAGAAGTAACGATTTCTTCATTTAATAGTGAAGATGAAAAAGACATCACTCCCTCTGAAATGTTAACCTTTTACGAGTCTGGCTATGATTCAAAAATGGGGCTTGTGGAAACTATAAAAGGAAGAAAAATTCAATTTGTGAAATTAACACCTATTGATAGTGATGCCGAAATTAAAAAAATCTATTTGGGTATTGACAAAAAGACAAAACACATCTATAAATTAATACAAATAGACAGCAAAGGCACAAAATATACCTTAACGGTTCAATCCTTTAAGACAAATCTGCCTCTTTCAAAAACCTTATTTACTTTTAACGAGGCAACGTACGCCAAAAAGGGGTACTACATTAATAAGTTGGACTAACTACTTGGTTTGAAAATACTAGACAGGTACATATTGGTTACATACTTGAGGACGTTTTTTAGCGTCTTCATTATTTTGATGTTTATTTTTGTGCTACAAACTATTTGGTTGTACATCGCAGAACTTGCAGGCAAAGACATTGATTTTCTCATCATCCTAAAGTTTTTATGGTTTTTCACACCTAAGCTAATACCTTTAGTACTTCCGCTCACTATTTTAGTAACCTCTCTAATGGTATTTGGAGGTTTTTCTGAGCGGTATGAGTTTGCTGCCATGAAATCAACAGGTATTTCATTACAGCGAGCTATGCGAAGTCTCACAGTCTTTATACTAGGCTTGGCATTAACTGCTTTTTTCTTTGCTAACAATATCATTCCGTATTCTGAATATAAGTGGCAAAACTTACGTAGAAATCTAGCACAGGTAAGTCCTTCTATGGTAATAAATGAAGGTCAGTTTAGTCAAATTGGGGAAGGTTTCAATATCAAAGTAGATGAGAAGTCTGGAGAAAACAAAGAGTTCCTTCGAGGCATTATTATTCATGAAAAGAATCCAGCAAAGCCCAACGGAAATTATATTGTAACCATTGCTGCAACAGGAGAGTTTAGAAGTCAAGAAGGCAGTAATACCTTATCTCTTATTCTTAATGACGGTTCTAGATATGAGGATATTCAAGAAAGGGACATCAGAAAACGAGAGCGCATGCCTTTTGCTAAGACTGATTTTAAACAATATACAGTTAATATAGACCTCACAGAATTAAACAATACAGACATTGATCGTGAAAATGATTTGAGCAATCAAAATATGTTTAACATGCGAGAGTTATTTATAGAAATTGATTCTCTATCTCAAGGGTATAGCAAAGACATAGAAAGTTTTGCAAATAACAGTTATTATAGAACTGGGTTTTCAAAATTTAAAAACACAAAAATTAAGGCAAAGCAACTTCCAGATAGTATTGACTCTTACATGGATGTGTTTTCACAAAAACGCCAAACCGAGATAGCAAAGATGGCACTAAACAATGCCAAAGGCACTTTGCAAACTATCGACGCTAAAAGAAAACAATACAAAATAAAGACAAAACGACTCAATAAATATGAGATGTCATTACACGACAAACAGGTACTACCTATAGCATGTATTATCTTGTTTTTTGTAGGAGCTCCCTTAGGCGCTATTATTCGTAAAGGCGGTATGGGCTTGCCAATGGTCGTGGCTGTTTTATTGTTTTTAACCTATCATTTCATTGGTATTTTTGCTAAAAACAGTGCAGAAGATGGAACCCTGCATCCATTTATCGCCACCTGGCTGAGTACTTTTATTATGTTTCCATTGAGCATATGGTTAACCTATAGAGCCACTACAGATCAAGGTGTCTTTGACTTAGAAACCTTTGTTGGAAGATTTGTAAAACTGTTTAAGAAAAAAGAAAAAGACCCAAAGAAATAACTCTTTTAAAATCATTAGAAGTTATCAGCATAGATATTAAAATAGTATAAGAAATTAATATTTCAGAAACTAAAAAGCAAACATACTTTAAAAAAGAAGGTGACAAACACCTTCTAAATTGTTTAACTTAACCAAATATTTAACACCCATACACCACACACAACTATGAATAAAGATCAATTCACAGAAAACCTTAGCCTACCTGTAGTAGCGGCGCCTATGTTTTTAATTTCTGGACCAGAGCTTGTTATTGAAGCTTGTAAGAACGGTATTGTAGGTACTTTCCCCGCATTAAACCAACGTACTACCGAAGGTTTTGAAGCATGGGTTGTGCAAATAAAAACGGAGCTAGAAGCCTGGGAAAAAGAAACAGGTAAGAAAGCAGCTCCTTTTGGAGTAAATCTCATTGTACATTTCAGCAATCCTAGAATTGAAGCAGATGTACATGTGTGTGTAAAACATAAAGTGCCACTAATTATTACCTCTTTGGGCGCTATTAGCCTTGTTGTTGATGCTGTTCATAGTTATGGCGGCTTGGTTTTTCATGATGTAATTAAAAGACGTCATGCAGAAAAAGCCATTGAAGCAGGTGTTGATGGTTTGATACTAGTATGCGCTGGTGCTGGAGGACACGCAGGAACCCTTCACCCTGTTCCATTTATAAACGAAATCAAAAAGATTTTTGATGGTTTTATATTATTATCTGGAGCATTAAGTACTGGGCAAGACGTTGCAAGTGCTATGCAAATGGGTGCAGATTTGGCCTATATGGGAACTCGTTTTATAAATACCACAGAAAGCGAAGCAAATCAAGAATACAGAGATATGATTATTGCCTCTGAAACAAAAGACATCACCTATACTGCTGCTATTAGTGGTGTAAGTGCTAACTTTTTAAGTAAGAGTTTAGACAATGCTGGTATCACTCAACAACAAAGAGAAAGCAAAGGTAAAATAGATTTTGGTAAGGAGATGGACACAGAGGCCAAGGCATGGAAAACCATCTGGTCTGCTGGTCAAGGGGTAACAACTATTGAGGACAACCTACCAATTAAAGAATTACTCCTTGGCATGAAAACAGAATTTAAAGATGCAATTGCCAAACAGCAAGCTATTGCAAAAAAATACAGTTAAAGTTTATAATGATTCATTAATAATTTCTCATACATTTTTGAAGGCAAAACCTTCTTAAGCACAATAGAAAATTTTTGCATAAAAGCACCCACGGTATATCGTACTTTGGGTGTTTTTTTATTGATAATCTTATAAACAGCTGCTGCCATTTGGTGTGGATCTTGCCCACTATCAACATCTGCATCCATCATTGCCAATGTAGCACTGTATGCTTTTTTATAGGGAGAGCCATCTAGTTTTGGGGCATGGTATCTGCCCGCAGCGATATTGGTAGCAAAATCTCCAGGCGCCACATTGCTCATGTGTATGCCAAATTGCAGCAATTCCATTCTATAGGCTTCGGTCGTTATTTCTAGGGCTGCTTTGGTGGCAGAGTAAATTCCTCTGTAAGGTAAGCCCATATATCCAGCTATAGAGGTTATGTTTATAATATGACCACATTGCTGAAGACGCATTGTAGGTAAAACTTCATTTGTTATTTGTATCGGGCCATACACATTGGTTGCAAAAACGTTGTGTATTTCTTCAATAGGAGTTTCTTCAATAGGGCCCGTAATTCCAACACCTGCATTATTAATAAGAATATCTAGTGTTGCTTCTCTTTCAAGAAGTGAGGCCACACAGGCTTTAATACTAGCTGTACTGGTAACATCTAGTTGTAGTAAAGCAAATGGGAAATCTGCCTTAAAACGATCTGGGTTTCTACTTGTTCCATAGACTTTATAATCTTTAGTAACCAAGTATTCTCCAATAGCTTTACCAATACCTGAGGACCCTCCTGTAATTAAGACAACTTTTTTCATAGTTTATATATTCCTGCAAAGATTAAATTATAGTAGTTACCATACAACAAATGATCGTTTTTATTAAAAAACAGGTTCTTTATAATCTGCTATTTTATGTAACAAATAGCACGACAACTCGTCAAACACATAAGTAACTTAAAAACATTTGTTCTTGGAAACAATTCTTAGTATTGAAAACCTTACTAAAAAATTTGGAACCCTAACGGCGGTAGACAATCTTTCTTTCTCGATTGAAAAAGGAAATGTATATGGCATATTAGGTCCTAACGGAAGTGGTAAATCTACCACCCTAGGTATTGTATTAAATGTAGTAAATAAAACTACAGGAAACTTTGCCTGGTTTGGGGCAAACGTCTCAACCCATAATGCCCTAAAAAAAGTGGGTGCCATTATTGAGCGCCCTAACTTTTACCCATATATGACAGCCAAACAAAACCTCGAGTTGGTCTGTAAAATTAAAGGGGTAGACACCACCCAGGTACAAAACACACTAGAGATTGTTGGCCTACTAGATCGCCAAGATGATAAATTCCAGGGATTTTCTTTAGGTATGAAACAACGCCTTGCTATTGCTTCAGCATTATTAAACACGCCAGAAATTTTAATTCTAGATGAACCAACAAACGGCTTGGATCCTCAAGGAATTCATCAAATTAGGAAGATTATTCAAAAAATAGCTTCAGAAGGAACAACCATTTTATTGGCCTCTCACCTTCTAGATGAAGTTGAAAAAGTATGTACCCATGTGGTGGTTCTTAACAAAGGTAAAAGCCTGTTTGTAGGAAAAGTAGAAGACATGAATACAAGTTTTGGTTTTGTTACACTAAAGTGTGATACCATGCCAGCTCTAAAAACAATACTCGAGGAAAACCTATCTTTTGGTAGTATCAAAGAAGAAGGAGATTTTTTAGTAGCATACCTAAAACAAGAGATGGACCCAGCAAAGCTTAATACACTATTATTTGAAAAAGGAATTACCCTCTCTCATCTAGTAAAACGTAAAGAAAGTCTAGAAGAGAGATTCTTAGCCTTGACAAAAAAACCAGAACAAACTCACAACTAGATCAAAATGCTTAGATTACTTTCTATAGAACTCGATAAAATAAAACGCAACAAAGCAGCAAAGGTTATTACCCTTGTCTACGGCTCACTCATACTAGGTATTTCATTAATTGCCTCTTATGAATTTGATTTTGCTGGAATAAATTTTAGAATTGCAGATCAAGGTATTTTTAATTTTCCTTTTATCTGGCACTTTAACGGCTTTATGGCTTCATGGCTTAAAATTTTCTTTGCCATTGTCATTGTCTCTATTGTTGCCAATGAATACAGCTATAACACGTTAAAACAAAATCTTATTGATGGCTTAAGCAAAAAAGAGTTTATTGCTTCAAAGTTCTTAGCGGTGCTCCTTTTCTCTGTAATCTCTTGCCTGTTTCTATTTATAGTGTCGATGACATTAGGGCTCGTATTTAGTGACTTTACAGAAATAGGAATCATCTTTAGTGACTTGCAATACATGCTAGGATATTTCATAAAACTAATCACCTTTTTTAGTTTTTGTATGTTTTTAGGCATCTGGATTAAACGATCTGCCTTTGCACTGGGTTTTCTAGGAGTATGGCAAGTTTTTGAAGCAATGATTTATATATTTTTTAGCTGGCTAAAAAATAAAAAAGATATTGACCTTATTGATAATGTATATAATTTATTACCACTTAACGCCATGTCAGACTTAATTGTAGAGCCTTTTACAAGGTTGGGCGCAGTACAAACATTGGCCAACCAAGTGGGTGAAAGCTTTGATAAATCTTATGATGTACCTTGGTATTCTATTGTAATATGTTTGGTGTGGACAACACTTTTTGTATACTGGTCTTATCTAATTTTGAAACGTCGAGATTTATAAAACATCATAAAAGCCCTGCCCTAACCTATCGCTAAAAAAGCCTTGATTCAAAAAAAAGGCTAAAACTTTAATGTACGTTTTCTAATTTTTCTTTGGTTTGCTTTGCCTTGAAATTCTTTACTATAGCCTAGCATAAGAGCATGAACCTTAGAAGTAGGCGCCCCATATAATCTTGCATATTCTGGAGCTATTATGTGTATCATTTTTTTGGACAACCACATGCGCCTAAAATTATGCATGCGCTTTTCAAGAGACATAGATTCAAAGCGCATTCTATTTAAATCTATTAAATAAAAATCATAGGTATTATTTTCTGAAATAGTAATCAAGGTATTTCCTGGAGAATGATCTAAGAAATTGATGTTGTTTTCATGTAAATCAAAGGTAAATGCCGCAAACTGTGTTAAAATTTCATCTCTATTTGGATACTCTGGAGCATGATTTAAGACTCTAAAATCTAAATCATACGCAACATATTCACTTACATAATAACTCTCTTTAAGACCTCCACTATACCGCTGTGCATATGCAATAGGAAATGGAGTCTTTATCCCTGCATCAATAAGCTTTGTAGCATATTTAAAAGAACGCTCTGCCTTACTTTCTCTAAGATACTGATACACTAAGGCTTGAAAAAAACTAGGAGTCTTAAACTTTTTAATGGTTAGGGTAACACCATCCAAGGTCGCTTTTTTAATAACATTACGGTCACCTTTAGTAAGGTATTGGCCAGTATTTTCAAAATCTGCTAGGAGTTTTGAAAGAGCTGTTTCTAAGTTTACAAAATTAGGATGTACAACGAGCGCTAATGACATTAATAAATTTTAGATACGTTTAAAAAAAAGGTATTTTGCGAAGATAATGGAACTAAAACAAATTCTTGTAATACAAAATAAACGAATTGGCGATGTGCTTATAAGCTCTGTCATTGCAAATAACATAAAAAAAGTATTTCCAAAAAGTTATGTTACCTATTTTGTGTATGATTACACAACGGGTGTTTTAGAAAACAACCCAAACATAGACCATATTATTTGTGTACAGGAGAAGGTTTTAAAAAAACCACTTGAGTTACTTAAAATGATGCGTCGTATTAAGCGTGAAAAGTATGATATTATTTTTGACCCTTATTCCAAGCTACAAAGTAGGCTTATTTGTTTAAGCTCAAATGCAGCATATAGAATTGGTCAAAAACGTGCCCATAAAAAATTAAAACTCCCATTTTACACTCACCCTATTAGTTTTTTAGACCGTCGTTCTAAAATTTGCGGGAAAGCTATTGAAGATAGAGTTAATATGATTACTTCGGTATTTGATCTGCCTAATCCAGACTTCGAGCCAAAAATTTTCTTAACAGATCAAGAAAAACAATACCCTGGCATTACAGGATTAAAAAAACCTGTGATTATGCTTGGAGTACTAGGAAGTACACCACAAAAATCAATGCCATACCCTTACATTGTAGCGCTTATAGATTTTATAACAACTACCTATAGGGCTACTATTTTATTTAACTATGCGCCCCATCAAAAACAAGAGGCACTTAAAATTTACCAAATGTGTGCCCACAAAGAACAAATTAATATAGACATTTATGAAGATTCTATAAGAGGCTTTATTTGCCTTATGAACACCTGTGATTTATTGGTCTCTAATGAAGGGGGTAGCGTGCACATCACAAAAGCCTTACACGTTCCTACCTTTACTATTTACTCACCGTATATCAATAAAGAAAGCTGGTGTAGCTTTGAAGATGGTATTGCGCATGATTCTATTCATTTACTGGAAGAGCAACCAGATTTATTTAAAACCTTCACTCAAGAAGAGCGAAGAAGAATTGAAAAAAATCCAAACGCTTTATACCACAAACTCACCCCAGAGATGATAATAAATAAGCTTAATCCTTTTTTACAAAAACACTTGAGTAAGGCTGCGCTTTAAGATTAACAAGAAACAATACTGCTATAATAAACTTAAAAGATACTAAGGTGTTTTTGTCTCTTTCATGACAACACTCTTAAGATCCTCTAAGCGATCTACTGGCTCGATACCGTAAGGAGTCCAGACTAAATTTTCTTTGCGAGTATGAGCTCGGATGGCCTTGTTTTTTTCTATCATATCTTGGGTAACATACCCACGAGCATGCTCTAGATGAACTGCAACTGCACTATACCGTATTTGAATACCTTGTACGCCATAATTTGTCAATCGCTCTCCTAGCTCTCTATCCTCTCCTCCATACTGCATTCTAGAATCAAAGCCATTAACCGCAAGGATATCTTCACGCCAACCAGAGGCATTATTACCATCCCAGGTTGGGCTTGTTGTGGTAAAGGTATTAAGCATTACTTCTTTGGTCCCGTGTGAAGTAAGCTTGTTTATTTTAAAATTTTTAGGCTGCCCATTTTCTAACAACCAGTCTGCATCAAAACATGTTTGAGTTTCAATGGTGTTTTTAGTAATAGCATTACTTATCTCTTTGGACAGCTTGTAATACCCTCCAGATAAAAAATGTTTAAAACTCCTGTGCTTTAAATGTTTAAAAACAAAGTCTTTTCTAGCAATACAATCACCATCACTAAAAATAAGGTATTCTCCTTCACTGGCTTGTATGGCTTTGTTTAAAATTTTTGTTTTTTGAAATCCATCATCTTCCTGCCAAACATGCTTAATACGCAAGTTAGACTCTTGTTGAAACTGCTTAATCAAAACTGCGGTTTCTTGGGTAGAGCCGTCATCAGCAATCACTATTTCAAAATCCTTAATATCTTGCATTTCATAGCCCCACAAAGATTTCTCCAACCAAAGTGGTTGATTGTATGTGCTTAATATAATAGAAACAGGTGCTTTTGTATAAGTGTCTTTTAAAATACCATGGGTAGTCCACTTTTTTTGTAGCTCTCTGGTTTCTCTGCGTATGGATTGATTTTTCTTTATGGAAATTTCATTTTTATAGCCTCTAGGGTGGTCTAAGTGAACAACAATAGCATTGTAGCGTATTTGTTTACTCTTAATTCCTGCATTAAACAAACGCTCTCCTAGCTCTCGATCTTGACCTCCATACTGCATTTCTTCATTTAGGCCATTTACAGCAATAATATCTTTGGTCCAACCAGATGCATTGTGGCCATTCCAGCTCGCATTTGTAGGCGTTATTAAATTTAAAATAGATGCTGTAACAGATTTTGCAGTAAGCTTACTGTTTTTAAAAGAGGTTTGTAGACCGTTATCTTTTAGCCATTTTAAATTAAAACATCGTGATGTATAAATATCTTCTTTATCAATCTTTTCTGAAATATCCATTGGCAACATAAAATACCCGCCAGATAAAAAACAGCCTTGTTCACGAAACTTTACATGCTGCTCCACAAAGTCTTTTCTAGGTATACAATCACCATCACTCATGATTGTATACTTTGTACTACAATGCATTACTGCCTTGTTAAGAATTTCAGATTTCTGAAAGCCATTGTCTTCATGCCAGACATGCACAATAGGGTAAAACACTTCTTCTTGCATACGTTCTAGTAAGGCTTTGGTTTGAGGCCCAGAACCATCATCTGCAATTATAATCTCAAACAATCTATAAGTCTGGTTATTATAACCATATAGTACTTTCTCTAACCACTTGGTGTTATTGTATGTGCTAATTATAATAGAAGTGTCCAATGTTTTCATTAGTGCAAATATACTAGATTTTGTGTTTGCTTGTAAAATGTAAGCGCTCAGATTTAGACTGAAATACTATTGCTAGTTATAGACTAGTGTGGCAGAAGCGCTCCAAAAAAACAGTACATTGTTTTTTTAGTCAACTACAAAAATAAATTGCAGCTAATTTAATTTGAAAATAGCGAATATTCTAAAAGCCAAGGGGTCTAATCTCAAATTTTATTACCTTTGTATTTGATGCAAAAAACACCTTCACTTACCGTTATTATACCTACTTACAATGAAGCGGGCTATATAGAGGATGCGCTTAAAAGTGTTGCATTTGCAGATGAAATCATCTTGATAGATTCTTTCAGTGAAGACGCTACAGTTGCCCTGGCAACACCCCATGTAACCAAGATAATATCGCGTGGCTTTGATACTTTTAGCAATCAAAAAAATGAAGCACTTAAACACGCTACAAGCAAATGGGTATTATTCCTAGATGCAGATGAACGTGTTACACAATCCTTAGAAAAAGAAATTAAAGACACACTATTGCAGCCGCAACATGGAGGATATAAAATAAACTTCCCACATTTTTATATGAATCGCTTTTTATACAGCCATAGCGATAATGTGTTACGCCTAGTAAAACGAGAAGGGGCAAATTATAGTGGAGATGTGCATGAAAAACTAGCATGTCAAGGCTCCATAGGAAAGTTAGAAAATAAAATGCTGCATTATACTTACAAAGGTTTACACAGCTACATCACCAAAAAAGAAAAATACGCTTGGTTTCAAGCAAAGCAGCAATACGCAAAAGGAAAAAGAGCTACTTGGATGCATTTTTGGTGTAAACCTATCTACCGGTTTTTTAAATCATACATTATAAAAGGGGGATTCAAAGATGGCGTTCCAGGCCTTACCGTTGCTGCGGTTAATGCTTATGGAGTTTTTGAACGTTATGTAAAGTTACGCTTACTTCATAAAGACATGGAGTAAGTAAATGCTTATAATAGAACCTTACCTATATTTTTGTGCTAGTGTCATTATTAAGGCGCTGCCTTTTATAGATGTAAAATTAGTATTTTTACCCAAATAATAATATACCATTGAAAAATCACTTTAAAATCTCTGCAGTTGCCATTACGCTCAATGAAGAGAAAGCGCTGCCAAGGTTCTTAGAGCATCTTTGGTTTGTTGATGAAATTATTATAGTAGACTCTTTTAGCACAGATGACACCATAGGCATTGCAAAACAACATGAAAAAGTAAGTGTATTTCAAAGAGAGTTTGATGATTTTTCTACACAAAAAAACTTTGCTATCAGCAAAGCTACTCATGACTGGGTAGTGTTTTTTGATCCAGATGAGCTTATCACAAAAGCGCTTGCTCAAGAAATTATAAGCACCCTAGAAAACCCTCAAGCTATTGCATATTTTGTGAACCGTTCGTTTCACTTTATGGGAAAACGCATAAAGTATAGTGGCCTACAAAATGATGATGTGCTTCGTGTCTTTAACAAAAACTACTGTAAATACAATAACAATCTGGTCCATGAGGTTCTACAAGCAACTGGACCCACGGCAAAATTAAAAAATAAGCTACCACACTATACCTACAAATCTTTTGATGATTACACCTCGAAAATGCACCATTATAGTGCGTTAAAAGCTAAGATGCTTTACAAAAAAGGTGTGAAGCCCAAAGGGTATCATTTCTTTTTTAGGCCTTGGTATCGTTTTGTAAATCAATACTTTTTTAGAGGTGGGTTTCTAGATGGTAAAGAAGGTTTTATACTAGCCTATGTGAGTGCATTTTCTGTATTTAAAAGATACGTAAACCTTTGGTTATTATACCGTAACATAAAATAACATGAAACAGGTATTTTTAGAATCCCATAACATAAAAAATAAATTCTCTGGTTTTGGCCAGTTTAATTATCATCTTATAAAAGCGTTGGCAAAGCAAGAAACTACGGGTTTTGAGATTATATTACACGCCAAAGACACTGCCTCTTTAAAAGAAGAATTTGGAAGCGTATTTAAGTACAAGAAATACCAGAACATCTCGCGGCACACCCCTTTTAGGATTAAAAAGAGGTATGATGTATGGCACTGTTTAAATCAAAATATTAAAATTGAGCCTTTCTTCAAGACGCCCTATGTGTTAACGGTGCATGATGTGCATTTTGCTACAGAAGCAAAGCTAAAGGATCGATTTAATCTTAAATTACAGCGTGCTACTGCTATTATTTACATTTCAAAATTCGCAAAAAAAGACACACATGCTAATTTCAAGGTGCCAAAAGTGCCAGAGTATGTAATTTATAACGGGAACACGATCACAGCTATTGAAATTCCAGAAGCTTATGTTTCAAAAGCATTACCAAAGCAAAAGTTTTTGTTTTCTATAGGTGCGTTTACCCAACGTAAAAACTTTAAGAGTCTGGTGCGTATATTACCACTATTACCCGAGTATGATTTGGTATTAGCAGGAGACAACACCACTAAATATGCTGATGAATTAAAAGCCTTAGCCAGAGAGCTAGGAGTACAAGAGCGTGTACACACACCAGGTAAGATACAAGACTTAGCAAAGTACTATTATTTACAACATTGTGAGGCCTTTGTCTTTCCATCATTAAAAGAAGGCTTTGGTATCCCTCCTATTGAAGCCATGCGTTTTGGAAAACCTATATTTATATCAAACAATACTTCACTCCCAGAAATTGGTGGTGAGCATAGCTTTTATTGGGATCATTACAGCCCAGAATATATGGTTCACGTTTTAAAAGAAGGTATGCTGAAATTTCATAGCCAAGAAGAGTTTTACACCCAATGGTACATTACACGTGCTAAAAGTTTTGACTGGAATGAAACAGCAAAGCAATATATAGACGTGTATCAATCTATTTTATCCTAATTTCGCAAAATGAAAGATGTTGCCATTAGTATTATTAATTACAATACCGCAAAATACACCATTGCATGCATAGACTCCATTGTGGCGCACACGACAGCAGCACTCTCTTTTGACATTATTGTAATAGATAATAACTCAGAGCCAGATGATTTTGCTTATTTACAAAGCAACATACAGCTACAAGATAATATAACACTGCATAGAAGCCCTATCAACAGAGGATTTGGTGGAGGTCACATGGAGTCTTTACCCTATGTAAATGCAAGCTATTTTCTATGTCTTAATAATGATTCTATCTTTTTAAATGATTGCTTAGTCCACTTAAAAGAGTACTTAGATAAAAACCCAACAGTAGGATTAGCTACCGCTCAAAATTTTGATGAAGCGGGAAATTTCTCCCCTTCATTTCATCATTATAAAACATTTTGGAAACTGCTTTTAGGTAAAAAATTGTTGGAGAAAATAAATCCTATAAAATTTCCGAAGCGTAAAAATCAATACACGCACCCTTTAAAAATAACATCTCCAAATGGAGCTTTTCTATTTTTTAGAAGCAGCACCTTTGCTGAAATTGGGGGGTTTGACACCAATATCTTCCTGTATTCAGAAGAGATGGATTTAGCTAAAAAATTAGAGAAAATAAAAACAGAAGCAGCTTTAGTACCGCAAGCAAAATTCCAACACTTTCAAGGAAAGAGCTCTAAGGCATCTAATGCTATTAGTAAAGAAGCCATGTTATCTGAATTATACGTGATAAAAAAGCATTATTGCTTTTTACACTATAAAGCAGTTCAACTTTACTTTATCTTCACCTTACCGTTTAAACCTCGAAAATGGTTTCTATTGCCGGTAATTTTAAAAGGAGATGCGTTAAAACATTCTTTAAAACAAAAACAAAAAGTTCGTTTTTTAAAGACAACAAAGAAATTACATGAATAAAAAAATCAAATATTTTTTTAGGAATTTAAAATCCAAAAAAAGGAACAAAATTTTTGGCCCACATACCAAAGGAATTATTTATGATTCCAAAAACGGGTATATGGCACTTCCAATTTCAGACATTACTATTGGTAAAAACTTAGGGTTTAAAGGACATTGGAACTTCAATGAAATCTCAACACTTCTAGAACAAACAAGGCCTGAAGATGTCATTTACTTTATAGGAACTCATGTAGGGACTCTTTTAGTACCCATTGCAAAAAAAGTAAAAACGGTCATTGGTTTTGAAGCCAATGATGATACTTTTTGGTTTTTGAAAGCTAATTTGTGTTTGAATAAAATATCAAACGCAACTATATTTAACAAGGCCGTGGGTGATAGTGACAGGAAAGTAACCTTTTACCAAAACACAGTGAACACTGGAGGGAGTAAAATAAAACCTATTAAAGACTCTATTCTTTATAACTATGACAACCCTAATGAAGTTGAAGTTGACATGGTTGCCTTAGATCCTTTTATCACAAAAGAAGCCCTAGGGCCAGCAAGTGGTATCATTATGGATATCGAAGGTGCTGAGTATTTTGCGTTAAATGGGATGCAAGAAAGCTTATCAACAGTGCGTTTTTTGTATGTAGAATATGTACCACATCACCTGCAAAATGTTTCTAATGTTTCTATTGAGAGCTTCTTGGATACAATCACCCCTCATTTTGCTAAAGCAACATGCCTTAAAGACAATACCCTATTTGACATTACCAATACTACCCAAAAACTCTTAGAGCATTTAAAAACACTTGAGAAAAATAACGTAGCAGACGATATTTTATTCACCAAATAAAACTATGGAAAACCTTAAATCTGAAATCGAAAAAACCCTTGCCGTATTAAAACGAGGTGGCTTAATTCTATACCCTACAGACACTGTTTGGGGCATTGGCTGTGATTCATCAAACCCAGACGCCATAGATCGTATCTATAAATTAAAGCAGCGTGAAGATAGTAAGTCTATGATTTGCTTGGTACATGATTTTAAAATGTTAAATCAGTTTGTAGAAGAAATTCCAGAAGTTGCTTATGATATTTTAAGATATGCTGCAAAACCAACTACCGTTATTTATGATGACCCTATTCGGGTTTCAGAAAACATCATAGCACCAGACAACTCACTTGCCATTCGTGTGGTGGATGATACATTTGCAAAAACACTGATACGCAAATTTAGACGCCCTGTGGTGTCTACCTCTGCCAATGTTAGTGGCACAAAAACACCGATGAATTTTAAGGACATTGCTCCTGAAATTATAGCTGGTGTTGACTATGTCGTTGATTTTGAAAGAAATAAAAAATCAGAAAACCCTTCTGCTATTATTAAATTAACCATGGATGGTAAGGTGAAAATCATTCGAGAATAATTTTGTAAATAGTCTAAATTCACTTCGGTTTTTGAGCCCTATAGCGTAACTTTGTAAAAGCTAATAAATATGCAATTACGTGGCTACATCAACATACTCAAACGCTTTACAAAATCCAATTTTCAAGACCGTTTCACAGGCTGCATCAAACCTTGGTTTAGACTCCTACGTGATCGGCGGTTTTGTGCGAGATTTTTTATTACAAAGAGGTGACGCCAAGGATATTGACATTGTTGCCATAGGAAGCGGTATTGCCCTTGCAAAAGAAGTCTCGAAATTACTACCAGGCAAGCCTAATGTAACGGTGTTTAAAAATTATGGTACTGCCATGTTAAAAACAGGCGGTATTGAATTAGAGTTTGTAGGAGCTCGCAAAGAATCATATCGTGAAGACAGCCGTAATCCTATTGTAGAAAATGGCACGTTACAAGATGATCAAAACCGAAGAGATTTCACTATAAATGCCTTAGCGCTTAGTTTAGGAAAAGAGAATTTTGGAGACTTACTAGATCCTTTTGACGGTGTTGCAGACTTAGATGCCAAAATAATTCGTACGCCGCTAGATCCAGACATCACCTACAGTGATGACCCCCTTAGAATGATGCGGGCGCTACGTTTTGCTACACAACTAGATTTTATTATTGAAAAAGAGTCTCTAGATGCTATTACTAGAAATGCAGAAAGAATTAAAATTATTTCTAAAGAACGCATTGTAGACGAATTACATAAAATAATTGCAGCTTCTATACCCTCTAAAGGATTTTCATTGTTACATAAAACCTTATTATTACCACATATTCTCCCAGAACTTGTAGCATTACAAGGTATAGATGAAAAAGATGGGCAACGTCACAAAGATAACTTTTGGCATACCTTAGAGGTGGTTGATAATATTGCAAAAACGACAGACAACCTCTGGCTTCGCTGGGCAGCTTTGCTACACGATATTGGAAAAGCACCCACAAAGCGTTTTGATAAAAAAATAGGGTGGACCTTTCATGCACATGAGTTTGTAGGAGCCAAAATGGTCTTTACTCTTTTTAAAAGGTTAAAAATGCCATTGAATGACAAGATGAAATTTGTACAAAAAATGGTATTAATGAGCTCTCGCCCTATTGTACTAGCAAGCGATGTAACAGATAGCGCAGTGCGCCGTTTGATATTTGATGCTGGAGCATGCGTAGAAGATCTAATGACACTTTGTGAAGCAGACATTACAACCAAGAACCCAAAGAAGTTTAAAACATACCACCAAAATTTTAAAACCGTACGCGATAAAATTATAGAAGTAGAACAGCGTGATAGTGTGCGTAATTTTCAACCCCCAGTAAGTGGTGAGGAAATTATGAAAACCTTTGGCTTAAAACCATGTCGAGAGATTGGGCAAATCAAAGACGCTATTAAAGAAGCCATTTTAGAGGGTGAAATACCCAACGAATATGAGGCTGCTAAAAAATTTATGCTCGAAAAAGGAGCTACATTAGGGTTGAAAACAGAAACAATTTAAGTTGTAAAAAAATACGCATGAAAGACAATAAAAAGGTGATATACTGGCTTATTACAGGTTGTACACTCATTTTTATTATGGTGATTGTAGGTGGTATTACTCGCTTAACCCACTCAGGATTATCTATATCTAATTATAAACTAATCTCTGGTACCATTCCACCAACCAACGCGGTAGAGTGGAAAGAAGCCTTCGATTTGTATAAGCAATATCCAGAATATCAAAAACTCAACTATAACATGACCTTAGAGGCGTTTAAAGACATCTACTTCTGGGAATGGATTCATCGTGTGATAGGGCGCGTTATAGGATTGGTATTTGTGATTCCTTTTTTATATTTCTTGATACGCAAACAACTTACAAGGCCCACTATAAAAAAATGTGTTGTTTTATTGTGCATGGGAGGTTTTCAAGGATTCCTGGGCTGGTATATGGTAAAAAGTGGTTTGGTTGAAAGACCAGATGTTAGCCATTATAGACTGGCGATGCACTTAACAACAGCATTTTTAACATTTGCATACACTTTTTGGGTAGCCCTGGACTTAGTCTTTACATCTAGAAAAGAAATAAAATCATCTTTTAGAAACATCATAAGGGTTGGGCTTGTTGTTTTGGTAATTCAAATTATTTGGGGAGCCTTTGTTGCTGGTTTAGACGCTGGATGGATTCATAACCATTGGCCTTTCATGAATGATGGACAGCTCATACATGAAACCGTAACTACAGAACAAGAATCTCTTTGGAGAAACTTTATTGAAGGTAAAAGTGGTGTTCAATTTGCGCATCGATATCTAGCCTATGTTGTGGTTGGTTTTATTGGTTTTATTTGGTACAAATCCAAAAAAATGAAAACAACTGTATTGCAACAAAAAGGAGCTAACTTGCTTTTAATACTTGTGGGAGTACAATTTATTCTAGGGGTGCTTACACTCGTGTTATTTGTTCCCGTTTGGCTTGGAGTATTACATCAAATTACGGCTTTCTTTTTATTGGCAGCCATGACTTTTACCTTACACAGGTTTAGTAAATAAATAGAGAAATAATATCATTGAGAACTAATAAACAAGAATATGATTTATCGTTTTAGAGCCATTTTAAATTCGCAAGACGAAGTCTATCGCGACATAGAGATTGAAGAAAATGCATCTTTTGAAGACCTTCACAATACCATTACACAAGCCTTTGGCTTTGAAGGACAGGAAGTGGCATCTTTCTATGAAAGCAATGATCAATGGGAGCAAGGAGACGAAATAGCTCTTTTTGACATGAGTGATACAGCAGAGCCTATACGCACCATGGCAGAAACAAAACTTAACCATGTTGTTTCTAAAGAGCATAGAAATCTAGTATACATTTATGATTTCTTAGCAATGTGGACCTTTATCGTGGAGCTCGCAGATATTGCAGAACCAGAAGCTGGCATCACCTACCCTAACCTTATGTTTGCACAAGGAGAAATTCCAGAAGAGCCTATAGACCCCAAGTTTGTTAGCGAATCTGTAGACGGAGAACTTGATGACATGTATGGCGATGATGACTTTGAGGATAACCAATACGGCAGTGGAGACCCTTATGAGGATCTCGATTTTGACTAGACCTGGAACTAAGAAGCAAGCAAAATATTTAAATAAATTTAGACCAACTTCTATTTTAAGTAGCTCGTAATTTCGAAACTTTTTTTACCTTCGGAAAGACTAAACACCTCAACCTTTTTTATGATTAATTTATTTAATACGCACATTGCCTCTTTATCTATTCACCGCGTTGGAAACAAAAGCAAGAGTGAACCTATAGTACTATCTGATGATATCTACAAAATGGATGATGAGATTACTCCTTTGATGAAAGAGTATTTTTTAAAACCTTTTAGAGAAAAAGAAGAAAATTATTTTCAATTTGTGAACGAGGCAGATCTAGAATTTCATGAGCTTTTTAATTGTGCTACTCAAATCTTTGACGACCCAGAGAGCGTGCATGAGGTAAGTAAAAAAATAACAAAACATTTGTATGACCAATCTACACATCAGCACATTAAAAGTGGTGAAGTGTATGTAGCATACCTAGAAAATTTACAACTTGACAATGAAAAGGTAAATGCAGTAGGGATTTTCAAGTCTGAGCTAAAGCATGACTTTCTTCAGTTTTCTGAGGATGAAAACCAAATTAAAGCACATTTACAACAAGGTGTAAGCCTAAACAAACTAGACAAAGGGTGTTTGATTTTTAATGTAAAGAAAGAAGAAGGCTACAAGGTCTTGTCTATAGATAGTAATAGGTATGACACGCGCTATTGGCTGGAAGGCTTTTTAGGTGTTGAAGCCTTTGAAGATGATAATTTCTACACCAAGAAATATTTAAAATTTTGTCAAGATTTTGCAAAAGATGTAGTGCTTCCTGCTGAAGATAAAAAAGAAGAAGTGCTGTTTATGAATCGTGCTGTAAATCATTTTGCTAAAAACGACACTTTTAATGAAGGTAATTTCGTGAATGATGTTATTAGTAACCCAGATTTAATTCCAGAATTTAATCACTATAAAAGCGAAACAGCTCCTAAGTATAAAATTGAAGATCTTACTACATTTCCAATTGCAAATACAGCGGTAACTGCTGCGCGTAAAAAAATAAAAAATGTTATTAATCTAGACACCAACATCCAGATTAAATTAGACTTTATTAATCCAGAGAGTGCAGATAAATTTGTAGAGAAAGGCTGGGATGAAGAAAAGCAAATGTATTACTATCTAGTGTATTTCAATAAAGAAGAAAAGAGTTAGATTCTTGCAAGGGTAAGTCTATGGAACAATTAAGCACCAAAAAACCAAAAAGAAATTGGAAAGCAATAACAGGATGGGTAGTTGCCGTTTTATGTGCTGGATTTATTTTATGGATGCAACAAAAACAAGAAAGACTTGTTGAAACCATTAGCACCACAAAACAAGAACTAACACAGACAAGCAAAAAATTATTTCTCAGCACTAGGGTCTTAGAACTTTTAAGAGCAAAAGAGTTTACCCTAATCACATTAGCAGGAAACCAAGCAGTAGCGCCAAGAGCCTTCTCAAAGGTGTACATAAACAAAAAAGAACAGATTCTTTACATAGACACCAAAGGCTTGCCTGAAGCACCTCAAGCAAAAACATATCAAGTCTGGTCTCTACAAATGGACCCCTTAGTAGCTAAAAGTCTAGGCCTTATAGACAGCAGTAGTTTTGCAACAACAGGATTTTACAAGTTTAAGGGTATTCAAGAAAATCCAGAAGCTTTTGGAATCACCCTAGAACCCTCTGGAGGAAGTAAATCTCCTACCCTATCAAAACTATATGTCTTAGGAAACGCAACTCCTTAAAAAGCATTTATACCATTTTTTATAATTCTGCAATCTGCGCAGCTACTATTGGGCCAAGCTCAAAAGTACTTGTTACCAACGCCTTTTTTAAAACTAGTACTTTTTCTTGCAGACCGTTTGCCTTGTATACCAAAGCACTATGAAATAAAGCCATCGGTTCGGTTATTTTTCCATCCACAAAATTTTCAATAGTTACAAGGGCTAACTCCTTTTGGTTAGTAGCCAATTGTGTCAATGCCAACAAATGATAGGTCTGTGGTGTTGCTCTATTTTTTATTTCTTGTTTTGCCAATGCCAGTGCCTTTTCTGGATCACTTTTTACCAATGCTTTAATTTTATGACTATTGTACATCGAGCCATACAAAGGGTTGTTTGCAAGGGTAAAAAAAGCTTTGAGGTAATTATCTGCAGCTACAGCATTATCTTGATAACGCGCCAGCTGTGCTTTAAACAAATAATCTTCAGGTACTTGATGGGTGGCCATTAGTATGTCTAAAATACGATTGGTTTCAGAAATATTATAATCTTTTGAATATAAAATCCACGCAATTCCTTTTTTTGCATAAGCGTTATCGGGCTGCAATTCTAGCGTCTTTATATAATAAGTATAGGCAGCTTTAATATTTCCGTTGTGTCCATAATAATCTGCAATGTTAGTATATGTCCATATTTTTAAAGACAAACTATTCCTAGACTCTGCAATATTTTTGGCTTTCTCCATGTACCGAATCGCTGCTGGCAATTGCCCTTTATGATCACTCCACTTTGAAATACGAATTAGGTAATTATAATCAGTAAGGTTCTCTATCTTTTTTAGGACTCTTTCTGCTTTGTCATAGAAACCAATTTCCATGTAACAATCAAATAACATAAGCTGTGTAGCTTGTTTATTTGAAACACCTGCAAAACTTGTCTCTAATAAAGCAGTAGCTTCTTTAAAACGATGCTGTGAGATGTAGTTTTTTGCCAAAGCTCTGGTATATCCATCTTTAATTTTGATGGATGCTACAGAAATCGCTTTTTTGTAAACCGTTTCTGCATCTTTAAGGTATTGAATATTTCCGTTGGTCTCAAAAAGCCTAGAATATGCTCCGGCTAAAGGCCCTAAATCTCCAACCCCTGTAGAATCTGCACCTAATCGTCTTGACCAAAAGTCTTTTTCTTTTAAAGCAGCAGTATAGGATTTAGTAGGGTTTTCCTCTAAAAAAAAAGCATACTCTGCTGGAGTTGTTACAAAAACAAGATCTTGGTCAACCTCATTTTTGCAACTCAGCATTATAATACCAAAACAAATACATACAAGGATATTTTTCATAATTAGGTTATTAAAAACAGCACTGTTAATCACAAAAAAAAAGAGCAATTTCTTGCTCGTTTTTTATATCAATTAAAGACTCTTTAATTCATTAAAATAGGAGCTTCCAAATACGGGAAACCGCTATAGGTTCTTGTACCAATAGAAACCCCATCAGTAGTTAATTGAGGTGTTTGATTCTCTCCATTAAAACGCACACCATCTGCACCACCAAACATAAGGGTTAGTGAGATATCAATAACATCATCTTCTAGTGCTCTTCCAGTTAAAGCAACTCCTGTAGCTTGGTCATAATATACTGTTTGCCCATTAGGTGCTACCTGTAAAGCATCAAAATTTGCGAGCAATGCTGTAAATTGAGTGGCATCAAGACCTAGTATATTAGCCTGGTAATTCACCAAAGCTGGATCTAGCCCTAAGGCAACTGCATACACGTCGTGATAAGCCTCTAGAAGATTCTGGAAGGTAACCTGGAAGGTCTGCGTTTGCCCATCTTGGGTTTGTAAGGTGGCTCTCAATGATGGGGCAACGCGGTTATATAAATTCTTCACAGCGTCTGTACCACTAAATACAGTATTCACTCCTGGACGCCCCATGCTGTCTTCTTGACTGTAGTTGCCAGAAAAATCAACGGCGCCTTCACAAGGCTCACATGTACCACCGCAATCTATAGCAATCTCATCTGCGTTTTGAATACCATCATCACAAGTAGCTTCATTAATAACATTTGCGTTATCGTCATCATCTACACACTGCACAAACAATAACGAGGTACAAATAGCCATTAATAATACTTTTATTTTATATGTTTTCATCTTGTTTTTTTTAATGTTGTACATTATTATTGTTTTCTACTTGTAGTAATCCATATGTTATAAGCATCAGGCAATGCACCTGGTGCAAAAAAACCTTGGTCTACTCCAACATGTGTTGGCGCAGTGCCTAACATAGAATTTGGAACTTCTACAACGATGGCCAAAACATTTAGATCTTCAAAAAAGTCATTTGCCTCTTCTGGTGGTAAAAATCCTTCTGGAGCAACAGCGCCATCTGCAACCAAATTAAAACGGTTAAAATCAAAATAAAAAGGGTCTCTTCTTGGACCTGCATATACTTGCATGCCGTTATTTATTGTCGTTTCTGCCGAGTCTACATCAGAGATTTTTACAACAGTGCGTGTAGCTGTAGTAACAATACTGGTCTCTAATCCAGTTTGGATAGGTGCAACAGGTCCAAAGAAGTACATGGAATCTCCTCGTTTAACAGCTTGTATCACCAAGTCTTCAACAAAATCTCCAGTATTATCTATATTAAATGTAATAATAACATCTTCATCAAATTGAGCATTTATTGTTTGCTCCATAGGCGCTAATGGCCCCTGAACCGTGGCTACTAAAACAGTATTCTCTGGAGTACTCCCTTCAAAGGCAAAGAAATCTGCAATGTCTGTAGAGGTTGAAGCTACATCTGGAGCCTCCATATGATCTGCTGAAATCAAAAAAACCGAGAGACAGGCAAGCCCTAATACTCCTATAACCGCAAATAGTTTTGTTTTTTTCATAATGGTTTTAGTTTTTAAAAAATTATAGTGTTTTATTTACACAACCAAAGACAAATGTACGCCGTGTAGGTTAAAAGAAAGAACACTATTTTGTTAACGTAAATATCATGGTTTTAATACATTTTTAAAAGTAAATTGTAATTTTTAATTAATAATATAAAAATGAATCCTTCTGCACCAGATTGGATAAAAAAATTCTTAAGCACCTACAAAGAGGATGTAATGGCATTACAATCTACTTCAAAGGATGCTTTCTATAGCATATTAAAAGCCAGTGGTTTTTTATATGGTAATTCTAACGCGCTTTTGTTACCCCATGATATCGAATTAAAACTCACTCATGAAGAATACACAAAAGTAAATTTGTTTCATGCGCTACTCTTCACAGGCATAAATCAAAACCCAACTGCAGCACCCTCAGAAATCATAACCGCTATTGTGCAATATTATAAAGCACTAGACAAAGGAAAAACAGGTCTTTTACAAGCCATTACATTTTCAAGCTCTGAGACCTCCAATCTAGAACACATACTTTCCAAGCGCTTGCAAGAATCAAATTCAATATATAAAACAAATGCAGTCTCTTTATTAACACATGCATTGTTATTTATTGATGTGTTGGCTTTTGAGTATTGGTTATCTGGTGCAGACAACACTAAAGAGTTTGTAAAACAACTAGAACAACAAACCATTGTGTGCTGTTTTACTTCACTAAAATCTAAGCAGACAAAAAACCAATACGACACATTACTCATAGAACTATTTGAGGCATCCTCTCAGTATATGGCTTCAAATGGAACGTTTAAAACTAGGCGCAACAAAGAACATTTTGCTTCATACCCCAAAAGTGGGAGGAAATATATATTTGAACTAAGCTGTCTAGCTGTCTGGGAGGACAGGGCATTAGACGCTCAAGAACATTCCTTCTTAAAAGAACTAAACAACATCTTAGGTTTTAATGAAAACATGTTGCAAAAAACAATAGATGACATCAAGGAGTTTTCAAAACTCTCTGAGGGTAAAGTTACTTTGTTTGAATATGCAACGCCCATTAAACAGTTTTACACTCAATCTACAAGCACCGTAAAGCGGCTTATCGATAGAAATAAAGACAGATTACAAAAAGAACTTCAAGAAAGTGGAGAATTATTAAAGCTACTTGGTGTTTCTACACAGAGAGAACTGTCAAAAGATGAAAAAAAGAAGGTAAGAGAACAGCTGCTAGACATCTGTAAAACGATCCCTTCGTTAACTATTTTCTTACTTCCGGGAGGTGCCTTTTTATTGCCATTGCTGGTTAAATTTATTCCTAAGTTACTGCCCTCGGCTTTTGACGAAAATAGGTTGAAATAAACATGCGTTTTCTACTTATACTGCGCTAATAACAAAGCCTTTTAACTAAAGATAGCTACAAGTAATTCTTTGAGAAGGTCTCCCTGAGGAACATTGGAAGCACCTACGCCCTTACTTTTCATATCCACCTCTCTAATAGCACTAATAATGGCACTTACTTTTTTCATAGGATAATTACGAGCAGCTATTTGATAATCTTTTATGAAAAAAGGATTTACTCCAAGTACCTTTGCAGCATCTGCTTTATTAGCCAATGCGTGGTATTTTAATAATTTCACAAAAAAGCCGTACAACAAAGAAACCGTCATAACAATAGGGTTGTTCTTTGGGTTTTGACCAAAATATTGAATAATTGCAAATGCCTTTTTTACGTTACGATCTCCAAGTGCTTTTTGTAATTCAAAATTATTAAAATCTTTGCTTATCCCAATGTTCTCTTCTACTAATTGAGGGGTTATTTGGGCACCCGTTTTTACAATAAGCTGTAATTTTTGAAGCTCGTTATTAATTTTCCCTAAATCGTTTCCTAGAAACTCTGTTAACATTAGAGCCGCCTTTGGGGTAATAGTGTACCCTTTACTTGCTAGGGTACTCTGTATCCAATCTGGAATTTTATTTTCATACAGTTTCTTGCTTTCAAATAAAACACCTGCTTTTTTAACAACTTTACTTAGTTTTTTTCTTGCATCTAGTTTTTTGTATTTATAACAAATAACCAAGACTGTGGTGGGTTGAGGATTCTCAACATAGGCCACCAAGTTCTCAATAGTCCGGGACAGGTCTTGCGCTTCTTTTACAATCACCACTTGCCTTTGTGCCATCATTGGGTAGCGTTTGGCATTACTCACGATATCATCTATACTTACATCTCTGCCATAGAGCACCATCTGGTTAAAGCCTTTCTCGTCCTCTGCCAAAATAGTTTTTTCAATGAAATCTGAAATGGCATCAATATAAAAAGCTTCCTCACCCATTAAAAAATAGACCGGAGCAATGTTACCTTGATTAATATTTCTTACAATTTCATTAGCTTGTGCAGACATAGATATAGGTATGAAATGTTAGCAATTTGGGCACAAGTTAAGTAGATTATACAAAGCTAATCTTTCAAGAAAGATTATTTTTACTTTATGCAGCAGCTCAACTTTAAGCAGTATTCATTTCGATTCAAAAATAGGGAAAACAAACCATTGATTTTTGATGTTGTTAGAAAAAAATTCATGGTCCTCACCCCCGAGGAGTGGGTAAGACAAAATACCATACAATATTTAGTTAAGGAGCTTGACATTCCCTTATCATTAATTAATGTTGAAAAACAAATCAAGTTACACGGCACCATCAAACGCTATGACATCGTAACTTTTAACCCAGACGGTAGTATTTTTCTTATTGTAGAGTGCAAGGCAGATAGCATTAAAATTTCTCAAGACACCTTTGACCAAATTGCCCGGTATAATTTGGTACTACAAAGCACCTATTTAATGGTAACTAATGGGCTAGAACATTATTATTGTAAGATGGATTTAGAAAAAGAACGATACTCATTTCTAGAAAGACTGCCAGTGTATAGAAAAAAAAATTAATGAGACATCTATCATGAAAAAAAGAACATTTGACCTCATATTTATAGTAATCGTAGCCACAATATTAATCGTATTATTAGAATATGAAATTTTAAAAAAGCACACTGCTTTTGCACTAGTTCCTATTTTGATTGCCTATTTCCTAGGTCAATATTCTGAAAGGAAATTTAAAAATAAATGACCAAAATCCTTTTGTATCTTTGCATGTGCTTAAAGTTTAATACGCAGTGTCGTGTGCTTTATTTGGATTAAAAACAACAAACACATTATTTACGGGCATCGATACTCATTTATAAAAACACGTACAGGTATAGAAAATAAATATGTTATTTTGCATTTATGAAAGTTGCTATTGTCATACTAAATTATAACGGTAAAACGCTCCTAGAGCAGTTCTTACCTGGTGTTCTTGAACATTCTCAAGAAGCTACCGTATATGTTGCAGACAACGCCTCTACAGATGGCAGTGTTGCGTATGTAAAAGAACATTTTAGTAAGGCGAACCTTATCATTAACACCCAAAACGGGGGCTATGCCAAAGGATATAATGACGCATTAAAAGATCTTAATGAAGATGTTTTTGTCCTTCTAAATAGTGATGTAGAGGTTACAAAAGGGTGGATAAGCCCTATATTAGAGGCCCTTCAAAAAACAAAAAACTTGGTCGCGGTACAACCTAAAATACTAGACTACAAAAACAAAGATTATTTTGAGTATGCGGGAGCTGCAGGAGGCTACGTAGATGCACTAGGCTACCCATATTGTCGAGGACGTATATTTAATACCCTAGAAAAAGATCTAGGACAATACAATGATACCCAACAAATTTTCTGGGCAAGCGGCGCCTGTTTATTTGTGAAAAAAGAAGCTTTTCAAAATGCAGGAGGCTTTGACGAAGACTTGTTTGCACATCAAGAAGAAATAGATTTATGCTGGCGCATGCAACAACAAGGAGGCGGTATTCAATACATAGGAAGCTCGACGGTGTATCATCTTGGGGGAGCTACCCTTGGGGTAGAGAACCCCAAAAAGACTTTTTATAATTTTAGAAACTCTTTATTGGTGATGCTTAAAAATAATAAGAGAGCTTCTGTCTGGCCAATTCTATGTATTAGAATGCTACTAGACGGTGTTGCAGCTTGGCAATTTTTATTTTCTGGGAAACAATCTCACTTTTTTGCCGTCTTTAAAGCACATCTTTCTTTTTACAGTCTTGCACCAAGATTTTTAAAAAAAAGAATGAAACAATCAAAAAAGATGAAATATTATCAAATAAAGTCTATCGTTTGGAACTATTTTATTAGAAAAAAAACTACTTTTAACATATTAAAGAAACACATTTAGATTATTGTAAAATATTGTATTATTTACGATAATCTAAATAGTTTAAAACAACAATAAAATTCAATTCGTCATGAAAAAATTACTTATTCTAGCCGCTTGTGGAATCTTTTTATTTCCATCATGCGTAGCATCAAAAAAATATAAAGCCCTTGAGGCAACTTATAAAAAGAATAAAGATTTACTAAACACAGCAACAGTACTATTAAATACCTGTGAAAAAGACAAAGCTGCAGATAATGCTCGTTTGTTCTCTTTAGAAGAACGTCTTGCTGAAATGCGGGAAACCAATCAAGACTTAATTAAAAGCTCTCAAGACATGACTGTCTTAACCACAAAAGGAGCAAGCAATCTTGAAAAGTCACTGGAGAGTTTAAAAGAAAAAGATCTTAAAATTTCAAGATTACAAGATGCACTTACCAAAAAGGATAGTATCACCCTTGCCCTTGTAACTAGCTTGAAGAAAGAGGTTGGCATGGATGATGAAGACATTGAAATTAATGTAGAGAAAAGTGTAGTATTTATTTCTTTAAGTGATAAAGTACTTTTTTCAACAGGAAGTTATAATGTAACAGAAAGAGCCAAAGAAATTCTAGGAAAGGTTGCCACTGTGATTAATGGGAAACCAAACTTTGAAGCTATGGTAGAAAGCCATACAGATAATGTGCCTTACAACGGTAGTGTACTTCAAGACAACTGGGATTTAAGCGTAAAACGTGCTACTTCTATAGTAAGGGTGTTGCAAGAATTAGGTGTGAAGCCAGAACAATTAATAGCTGCTGGTCGTGGAGAGTATCTTCCACTGGTTGATAATGACACTCCAGAAAACAGATCAAGAAATAGAAGAACTAAAATATTAATTCTTCCTAAAATTGATCAATTCTACAAAATGATAGAAGATGAAATGAAAAATATGTCTGGAGATGAAACTCAAAATGTTCCTACAGATGAAATAAAAAGCATCCCTGAAGTTGAAAAACAAAATACTCCAGAAGATGAAAAAGAAAATGCGCCTGAGGAATAATAAATTTATTCCTGCCAAAAAAAATCCCAACCCTACGGTTGGGATTTTTTTGGTTTTAACTATTTCCTTGTTTCTCTATAAAAACAAGATTAAGGTATTATTAATACCATTTGATATACTAGAGCTATACTATCAAAAACTCATACCTTTAAAATATATTGAATAATTATTATGAAAAAACTAATCTATTTATTTTACCCATATTAATTCTTGCTTGCGGAGGCACAGATGGTGTTGGCAATCTTAGTGTTTATCTGCCAATATTAGATATTCAATATACAACAGGTATAACAGAAACAACAACAACT
>CAJWVI010000008.1 GCA_913048115.1 uncultured Flavobacteriaceae bacterium
ATAAAATAATAAAAAGGCGCTTCAAAATTGAAGCGCCTTTTTTTTTGAAAAAAAAACCAAAATCCATCACATCGTCTATAGAAAAAATAGCCCACTAAACAATAATTAATATTGAGCGTTAGTGTAAGCTCTTGAAGTAGCTAAAGGCGTCTTGCAATCTAGAACCGTACCAAGAAAAGTATGCTCCATCAACAAGCCTTAGGTCTTTACCAAGAGCCTCTTTAAGCCCCCTAAGATGACTCTGCTTGAACGGAAAAGGCTCTGATGACAACAATATAAGGTCTGCTTCTTTAAGGCTTTCTATATTTATTTCTGGATATCTAGACCTTGGCTCTTTAATTATATTTTCAAATTTATTAATCTTTAATAAGTCATTAATAAAGGTGTCTTGTCCAGCAGCCATAAATGGGTTTTTCCATATAAGATAGACCACTTTCCTTACATTCTTGTTAGCAATAAAGGCACTAAAAGAGGTCTGTTCCTTTTTTATATTTGTAATGATTTGAAGTGCTCTTTCTTCTTTTTTAAAGAGTTTACCCAGCAGAGAAATCATCTCTAGACTCTCCGCAATAGTATAAATATCACTCACCCAAACAGGTGCTATTTTAGCACAAGAGGCAACTAGTTCTTTTGTGTTTTCTTCTTTATTACAAATAATGATATCTGGCTGTAAGGCTTTTATTCTGTCTAGATGAACAGTCTTAGTACCACCTACAACTGGCACATTATCAAGCAATTTTTTTGGATGAATACAAAATTTGGTAATCCCTACTAATTGTTTTAGTAAGCCTAAGTCAACAAGTAGTTCTGTTTGGGAGGGCACTAGAGACACAATACGTTTTGGAGTTTCTAAAAAATCAAAAACAGTATCTAGTTGATCTTTACTTTGCATCAAGGATATCCTGCATTTGTTGTTGTAACCCTTTTGCAGCATTTGCAGCAGCATTTGCAAAATCTTTACCCGAGGAAGCGTAAATAATTCCTCGAGAAGAATTAATAAGCAAACCAACGGCATCATTCATACCATAGGCACAAACATCTTGTAAACTACCTCCTTGCGCACCAACTCCCGGAACAAGTAAAAAACTATGTGGAACAATTTTACGTATCTCTAAAAGATATTCTGCCTTGGTTGCTCCTACTACGTACATCAAATTTTTTGCATTATACCAGGTAGTAGAGCTCTTAAGCACCTGCTTGTAAAGCTCTTGTGTTTCTAAAATCTTAGTCTGAAAATCAAAAGCACCTTTATTAGAGGTAAGCGCTAGAAGTATCGTATGCTTGTCTTCAAAAGCCAAAAAGGGCTCTACAGAATCCTTGCCCATATAAGGAGCCACTGTAACAGAATCAAACCCTAGGTCCTCAAAAAAAGCTTTCGCATACATACTAGATGTATTGCCGATGTCTCCTCTTTTAGCGTCTGCAATGGTGAATATTTCTGGATAGTTATCTCTAAGGTATTGAATTGTTTTCTCTAAAGCTTTCCATCCTTTAATACCATGGGCTTCATAAAAAGCGGTGTTGGGTTTGTAGGCTACTGCAAGATGATGTGTTGCATCGATAATTTCTTTGTTGAATGCAAAAATAGGGTCCTCTTGTTTTAATAAATGCTCGGGGATTTTACTTAAATCAACATCCAACCCAATGCATAAAAAGGATTTTTTTTGATGTATTTGGTCAACTAGCATTTCAGTAGTCATAATGTTGTTTTTAGAATGTATCTCCAGATTCTTTAAGTCGCTCGGTGTTGTCTACAAGCTGTAACTCATCAATAATTTTTTGAATGTCTCCATCTATAATATTACTCAAATCATATAGCGTTAAATTAATTCTATGATCTGTAACACGGCCCTGAGAATAATTATAAGTGCGTATTTTTGCACTTCTATCACCACTAGTGACCTGTGAACCTCGTTTCAATGCGTCTTCTGCATTCTTTTTAGCAAGTTCTAAGTCATACAATCTAGAACGTAATACCTTAAATGCTTTTTCTTTATTTTTATGTTGTGATTTTTGATCTTGACACTGTGCAACTAAGCCAGTAGGTGTATGGGTTAAACGTACAGCAGAATAGGTTGTGTTTACAGATTGTCCACCGGGTCCAGAAGAACAGAAGAAATCGATACGCACATCCTTCATCTCAATTTGAACATCAAACTCTTCGGCCTCAGGGAATACCATAACCGTAGCTGCGCTTGTGTGGACCCGCCCTTGGGTCTCTGTTTGCGGCACACGTTGCACACGGTGCACACCAGCTTCAAACTTTAGAGTTCCATAAACGTCATTTCCTTCAATTTCTATTTGAATAGCCTTATATCCACCACTGGTTCCCTCACTAAAATCAACTACGCTTGTTTTCCAACCTTTGTTTTCACAATATTTTGTGTACATCCTATGCAGATCTCCAGCAAAAATACTAGCCTCATCTCCTCCAGTTCCTGCTTTAATTTCCATCACCGCATTTTTTGCATCTTCGGGATCTTTTGGTATGAGCATAAACTTGATTTGTTCTTCAAGAGTTTCAATATTAGACTTTGCCTCATCCAACTGCATTTTGGCCATCTCTACCATATCTGCATCACTTCCATCTGCTAGGATCTCATCAGCCTCTGCTATATGCTCGGTAGCCATAATATACTGCTCCCGCTTTTTCATAAGTGCATTTAAATCTTTATACTCTTTATTGAGTTGTACGTATTGCTTTTGATCACTAATAATATCTGGTTGAATGATTAAATCACTCACCTCATCAAAACGATTTTTTACTATTTGAAGTTTTTCTAGCATAGGAGTTTAATTCTTGTAAATCTACAATAAAAATGATGAACATTCTTAGTACTCAAAGGTTCCGTAAGGGCTCTTTATGGTTAATTTTTTTTCTTCACAGGCTTCAACTCTTCCAATAATTTGAGCAGGAATATTAAACGATTCTGAAATTTTAATAATATCGGCAGCAATAGCCTCATTGACGTATAACTCCATTCTGTGCCCCATATTAAAGACCTGATACATTTCTTTCCAGTCTGTACCACTTTGGTCTTGTATTAGTTTAAACAAAGGGGGCGCTTCAAAAAGATTGTCTTTAATGATGTGTAAGTTTTTTACAAAATGAAGAATTTTGGTTTGAGCTCCTCCACTACAATGAACCATACCATGAAGATGCTCTTTGGCACAGCTTTGTAATATTTTTTTAATTACAGGGGCGTATGTTCTTGTTGGAGACAATACTAATTTACCTGCATTAAGGGGTGACCCCTCAACAGCATCTGTTAGTTTTTTTGAACCAGAGTACACAAGGTCTTCTGGCACTGCTTGGTCATAACTCTCAGGGTACTTCTTAGCTAGTTCTTTACTAAATACATCGTGACGGGCAGATGTCAATCCATTACTCCCCATACCACCGTTATATTCTGTCTCATAGGTAGCTTGCCCAAAGGATGCTAACCCAATAATAACATCTCCAGACTTAATATTTTTATTATCAATTACATCACTGCGTTTCATGCGTGCTGTTACTGTAGAGTCTACAATAATGGTGCGCACTAAATCTCCAACATCTGCAGTTTCTCCTCCTGTAGAGTGTATCTTCACGTCAAATTTTGAAAGATCTTGAATAAGAGCCTCTGTACCATTTATAATAGCAGAAATAACCTCTCCAGTAATTAGGTTTTTATTTCGCCCTATGGTGGAAGATAGCATGATAGTGTCTACAGCACCAACACAAATAAGATCATCAATATTCATGATAAGTGCATCTTGTGCTATTCCTTTCCAAACAGATAAATCACCTGTTTCCTTCCAATACATGTAGGCCAAAGAAGATTTTGTTCCAGCGCCGTCTGCGTGCATCACTAAACAATAGTCTTCATCTGCAGTTAAATAATCTGGCACTATCTTGCAAAATGCCTGTGGAAACAACCCTTTATCTACATTTTTGATGGCATTATGGACATCTTCTTTTGATGCAGAAACGCCTCTTTGGGCATATCTTTTTGAAATATCTTGACTCATGGTTCTATTTTCTATTAGCAAAAGTACAGATTAAAAAAAGTCCATCAAAGTGAGGTTTTAATTAAAATGATAGTTTATCAATAAATCTTGCAAACCAAGGCTATTGAATCTTAAAATTGAGTAAAAGAAAGCCCGTAATTTCTTACAGGCTTTCTTTTTTATATAAAATATGTACTATTATCTGGTAAATAATAATTCACGGTACTTTGTTAGTGGCCAGATTTCATCATCTACCAACAACTCTAACTTATCACAGTGATAACGGATTTCATCAAAGAAAGGCTTTATTTTATCACAATAAGCAATCGCACGCTTCTCTGAATCATCAATCTTGTTAGCCTTCTTACGGGCGTTAATCATATTGGTAATACCACTATTGATGTTTTCGATATGGTTGCTAATAGCCTCTATTAGATTCATCTGCTCTTTAGCCAGTTTCTTAAACTCTTTACCATAGATATCTTTAAGACCCTGTACGTTTTCTATGAGTACATTTTGGTATTTAATAGCTGTAGGTATCACATGATTTCTTGCAATATCACCCAACACTCTTGCCTCTATTTGAATATGCATGGCATACTCTTCAACCTCAATTTCATGACGCGCCTCAATCTCAACTTTATTCATGATTCCTAATCCCTCATAAAGCGCAATGGTTTTCTTTGATATCTGTTCTCTTAAGGCTATTGGCGTTGTTTTATTATTACTTAAACCGCGCTTTTCTGCCTCTTTCTCCCAGGCTTCTCCATACCCATCACCTTCAAATCGAATGCGCTTACTCTCTTTAATGTATTCACGTAATACATTAAAAATAGCATCGTCTTTTTTCATTTTTTTATTCTTAATCAAATCGTCAACCTGCACCTTAAACTCCATTAACTGTTTTGCTACAATAGCATTTAAAACAGTCATAGGCTTAGCACAATTAGCAGTAGAACCTACAGCTCTAAACTCAAACTTATTACCAGTAAAAGCAAATGGTGAGGTACGGTTACGGTCTGTGTTGTCTAATAAAATTTCAGGAATCTTACCAACAACATTTAGTTTAAGTTCTGTTTTATCTTCTGGAGATAATTTACCATGTTTCACTTTTTCCAAAGCATCCAATACATTGGTTAATTGCGTCCCGATAAACACCGAAATAATAGCGGGTGGAGCTTCATTAGCACCAAGACGGTGGTCATTACTTGCTCCTGCAATTGCTGCCCTCAATAATTCTTCGTATTGGTTCACGGCTTTAATAGTATTGACAAAGAAGGTTAAAAACTGTAAATTCTTCATCGGGGTGCTACCAGGACTTAAAAGGTTAACACCTGTGTTGGTTGCCAAAGACCAATTGTTATGTTTTCCACTTCCATTTATACCTGCAAATGGCTTTTCATGAAATAACACTTTAAAGTTATGTCTATCTGCAACTTTCGACATCACATCCATAAGTAAGGAGTTATGGTCTACTGCAAGATTGGTCTCTTCAAAAATAGGCGCTAGTTCAAATTGGTTTGGCGCTACTTCGTTATGACGTGTTTTTACTGGAATACCCAAATACATACACTCGGTCTCCAAATCACGCATATAGTCTAGCGCACGTTTTGGTATAGATCCAAAATAATGATCGTCTAATTGTTGTCCTTTTGCAGAAATATGTCCTAACAAAGTTCTTCCTGTCAAATTAATGTCGGGTCTTGATTTAGCCAATGCTTTATCAATCAAGAAATACTCTTGTTCCCACCCTAGGGTTGGGTTTACTTTAGTTACGTTTTTGTCAAAATACTTTGCAACATCTGTAGCAGCTGTATCTATTGTTTGCAAGGCTCTCAATAAAGGGGTTTTATTATCTAAAGCTTCCCCGGTGTAAGAAACAAATACAGTAGGAATACACAAAGTAGTTTCGTAAATAAATGCAGGAGAAGTAGGATCCCAAGCGGTATAACCACGGGCTTCAAAGGTGTTTCGAATCCCTCCGTTTGGAAAACTAGAGGCATCTGGCTCTTGTTGAACCAACTGCCCACCACCAAACTTTTCTATAGCTCCATCTTCAGTAGTTTCAAAAAAAGCATCATGCTTCTCTGCAGTGGTTCCCGTTAATGGTTGAAACCAGTGTGTGTAATGAGTAGCTCCTTTTGCAATGGCCCACTCTTTCATTCCTGTAGAAATATGATCTGCAATATTTCTATCAATTTTACTACCGTTTTCAACAGCATCTTGAACGCTTTTAAATGAATCCTTAGTCAAGAATTGACGCATAGCAGCGTTATTAAATACATTTGTTCCGAAAATAGCAGAACGCCTTTCTGGCTCTTGAACGTCTATAACGGGACGATTAAATGTTTCTTTAATGGCATGAAATCTTAATGTAGACATAGATTGTACTCTTTAAGTGTTTGTTTTTCTGAAAGTTGAATCAGACTCTTATTTTAAAAGCACAAAATTACATGTTTTAAACACATACCCCCTATTATTTTGTTTAAATTATCAACAAAAACAGATTTTCAACACTTATACCCCCCTGTTTTTATCTTAAAAAGACTAAAGTGATTGATTTTATGAGATATTTAAAAAAAACCAGATTGACAGCATAAAAAAATTTGAGTGTTAATGCACAAAAAGGCCGCTTTTGCTAGATACTTTTTTAAAGACAGCGTCCTAAAGGCAATAATTTTAAATTAATATAACCACTAAAATTTGTATTTTTACATTTTAAAATAATTGCTATGGAACTTCTACTTATTACAATCGTACTTTTATTATTAGCCGTAGCTGGTATAGCTATAAAAATATGGGCGAAAAAAGATGGTGAATTTGCAGGAACCTGTGCTAGCCAGAGCCCGTTTTTAAATAAAGATGGTGAAGCCTGCGGGTTTTGCGGAAAAAATCCAGACCAATTTGACACCTGTAGTGAAGAAAAAAACCAATAAACACGACTAGAGTTTTGATTTCTATCAATACATCATAATACACTCTAACAAAAAAAAAGCAGGCTACATATTCAAAGGGGTAAACCGTATTACTTCTTGATTTTTAGTGCTGTTTTTAATTAAAGTTCAAAATGTTATCTTTATTTCAAATACACCTACAAAAATAATACTGTGGAACTAGACAAGGGAGGTATTCTTATTCAAGTAGCTAATGCAAAATTAGGCAAACAATCTGCTTACAATTTTTTATTAGATCATTTTTGGAACGAAGTCTATGGATTTCAAATTAAACGTGTTCAAAATGAATTTGAAGCCGAAGACATTACCATAGAGACCTTTGCCAAGGCCTTTGATAAAATCCACACCTATAAAGAAACCTATGTGTTTAGCACCTGGCTTATTGCAATTTCAAAAAACATCCAGATAGACAAAACCCGAAAGAAAAATGCGATCCTTCATAACCAGGCAAGCCAAGCAAGTGAAGCACAGTTAAAAAGTGTGCCAGATGCAAACCCCACTCCAGAAGATGTCTTAATCACCAAACAAAACTTAACACAGCTTTTACGAGATATTAAATTACTAAAACCGGCATATCAACAGGTAATACAATTGCGTTACTTTCAAGAAATGAGCTATACAGAAATAGCTATACAGCTCCATGAACCTCTTAGCAACATTAAAGTACGTTTGTTACGTGCAAAAAAACTGTTGGCAGAAATTATTACAAAAAAAAATACGCTTTAACACCTCTCTTCTCGAAATCAACAACTGCTTTTTTATTTAAGTTCAGTATTTGGTTTAGCACTACAGCTCTATAAATTTAGCATAACATTATAGTTTATCAACAGGTTAAAAATGCTACACTATTAATTTTGTATCGTATCTTTGTATTCTATGAGCACACAAACCTTAGCACCACAACAAAGAACTCCAAAACCCAAGTGGCTTCGTGTAAAGTTACCTACAGGTAAAAAATACACGGCACTAAGAGGGCTCGTAGATAAATACAACTTACATACTATTTGCACCTCTGGAAGCTGCCCAAATATGGGAGAGTGCTGGACAGAAGGAACAGCTACTTTTATGATTCTAGGAAATGTATGTACGCGTTCTTGCGGTTTTTGTGGTGTTAAGACAGGAAGACCAGAAGATGTAGACTGGGACGAGCCAGAAAAAGTAGCGCGTTCTATAAAAATAATGGGCATCAAACATGCTGTTGTTACCTCTGTGGACCGTGATGACCTTAAAGATATGGGTTCTATTATCTGGGCAGAAACGGTGAAAGCTATTCGCCGAATGAACCCAGAGACAACCTTAGAAACATTAATTCCAGATTTTCAAGGAAACACAACAAACATAGACCGTATCATTGCTGTTAAACCAGAAGTAGTATCTCACAACATGGAGACCGTTAAACGCTTAACACGCGAGGTACGCATTCAAGCTAAGTATGAAAAAAGCTTGGAGGTCTTAAAATACCTTAAAGATAATGGCATTAAACGCACCAAGAGCGGTATGATGCTTGGGCTTGGAGAAAAAGAGGAAGAAGTAATTCAAACCATGCGTGATTTGCGAGGCGTAGGGCTAGACATATTAACAATTGGGCAATACTTACAGCCATCAAAAAAGCACTTACCTGTTAAAGAGTTCATCACACCAGAACAATTTGAGAAGTATGAAAAAATTGGTCTTGAAATGGGCTTTAGGCACGTAGAGAGTAGCGCGCTAGTTCGTTCTTCTTACAAGGCTCAAAAACACCTTACTTAACACATTATGGCAACAATTAAAGTTGGTATTAACGGCTTTGGGCGTATTGGCAGAAGAGTATTTAGATTATTATTAGAGCATCCAGACATTGAGGTTATTGCCATTAATGATGTTGCAGATTCCAAAACCCTAAGCCACCTTTTAAAGTACGATAGTATTCATGGAGTACTACAAAAAGAAGTGTGCAGTTCACCCAAAAGTATTAGTGTAGCTGGCACATCGTATCGTTTTTCTTCTGAAACTGATATATCAAACATATCCTGGAAAGGGGTAGATATTGTTATTGAAGCAACTGGTAAGTTTAAAACAAAATCATTTCTAGAGCAACACATAAACAGCGGAGCGAAAAAGGCAATTCTTTGTGCTCCCCCTATAGATGATAGCGTTAAAACGGTTGTACTAGGTGTTAATGATCATATCTTGAGCCCCGATGACACAATGGTATCTAATGCATCTTGCACTACTAATAACGCAGCGCCTATGTTGCAACTTATTCATGAAGCCTTTGAAATTGAACAAGCCTACATAACAACAGTACATTCTTATACTTCAGACCAAAGCCTACACGATCAACCCCATAAAGATTTGCGAAGAGCTCGTGCTGCAGGTCAATCTATAGTACCCACCACTACCGGAGCTGCAAAAGCACTAACTAAGATTTTTCCAGAGCTAAACAATGCCATTGGAGGCTGCGGGATAAGGGTTCCTGTTGCTAATGGATCTTTGTGTGACATTACCTTAAATGTAAAAAAAGAGGTCTCTATTGCCTCAGTCAACCAAGTATTTAAAAAAGCAGCAAACTCTTCCATGAAAGGTATTTTAGAATACACACAAGACCCTATTGTGTCGGTCGATATACTTGGTAATCCTCACTCCTGCATATTTGATTCTGAAATGACCTCGGTGATTGGCAAAATGATAAAAATCATTGGTTGGTATGATAATGAAACAGGATATTGTTCAAGAATTATCGATTTAATCCTTAAAATATCGAGTAAATAACTATATTTACCGTCCAATTACATCATTTTTAATGAATAAAGTGATTTCTTACTGTTTGCGCATAGTAATTATTTTTATTTTATATGTATTCCCAAGCTGGCTTGCCGCTCAAGATGAAGATATAAATAACCCTATGTCCCCCCAAGATTCTATTGAGCTCATCGAGCAATATAGGGATGATGGTATTGATGCAATAAAATCATCAGATTTTGAACTCGCAGCAGAAAAAATAAAAAAAGCAAACCAGCTTATTGGTGATATAGAGAATCCTACACTTAAAGGAGAAATCATCTACACCAATGCACAACTTCATTATTACTTACAAAATTATGATAAAGCGGCAAAACTAAATGGCAATGCTATTGAAATAATTACACTTTCAAAAAATCAAGAAAAGCTAGGTAAAGCATACTCATTACAAGGTTTTATCACAACAAAATTAGCTAAATACAGTTTTTCAGAGTACAACTTTAAAAAAGCAGAATCTATTTATAAAAACAGCAAAAACGCAGCAGGAAGATTTTCTATCTTGTTGGGTCGTGGTATCCTGGAACTAGAAAAAGGAAATCCAAAAGTAGCAGTAAACTACTTAAGTGCTGGAATAACAAAATATAGGGAGCTAGAGATGCCTTACCAAGAAGCTTTAGCCCTGTTATGGAAAGCAAAAGCACTCTTACTAATTGAAAATGATAGCAACAAAACATATGTAACACAATCAAAAGCATCATTAGCTCAAGCCCTGCAGGTTATCAACTCAAAAGAATATAAAGTACTATACATCGACCATTACCAAATAGCATCAGCGCTTGCAATAAGAGATGGAGAAAACAACAAAGGCAAAAGCCTGTTGGAGCAATACACCTCAAAAATGGATTCTCTTAAAATCATATACATTAGCGTAATATCCAAAGCCATGGGGGCAAGCCCTAATATTGGAGGGTTAGAGAAAACTATTGACACATCAGGAAATGACCTTATTGAAAAGGAAAAATCTGAAAGCTTCAACAAAGTAACCAACGGCCTAAGTATTGCTATTATTGCTATTTTATCCTTACTCACCCTTTCACTTTATAAAAACAATAATTTACGAGCCAAAGCAAACAGACTATTGCAAGACAAAAACACAGAACTGCAATTAGCAAAAGAAAAAGCAGAAAAAGCATCCTTAGCAAAAGCACAATTTTTATCAACCGTCACTCATGAACTAAGAACACCATTATATGCTGTTACAGGGCTTACTCACTTGTTGATGGAAGAGAACCCAAAAGAACATCAAAAAGAGCACTTAGATTCTCTTAAATTTTCTGGAGAGTACCTACTATCTCTTATTAATAACATTCTAGATCTCAACAAACTTGAAGCAAATAAAGTTGAAATTGAAAAAACATCATTTCACCTCAAAAAAAGAATTAATGATGTTTTAGTAGCCCTGAGAAAATCTGCAAATGACAAACAAACCACACTAAGAGTTGAGTACGATGATAGCATACCAGAAAGCTTATCTGGTGATCCATTAAAATTATCTCAAGTATTAATCAACCTTATTGGCAACTCTGTTAAATTTACTCAAAACGGCGAGGTCGTGGTTCGAGTTAGGAAAATTGACCAACACAATAACAGCATAAAAATTAATTTTGAAATTCAAGATAATGGCGTAGGTATTTCAAAGAAAAAACAAAAAACTATTTTTGAAACCTTCTCTCAGGGATCACTTCAAATTAATAGAAAATTTGGTGGTACAGGTCTTGGATTATCTATTGTAAAGAATTTACTAGAGTTGATGAATAGTAAAATACAACTTGAAAGTAAACTAGGTGAAGGGTCTAAATTCTGGTTTAATCTAGATATAGATATCTCTGAAGAGACAGCAACAGATATAGAAGGTGCAAATAAAAAGAGGAAAATTAATCATGAGTATCTTGTTGGTAAAAATGTATTGGTCGTTGAAGACAATAAAATAAACCAAATGATTACCAAGAAAATCTTAGAGAAAAATAAGATGAAATGCCAAGTAGCAGACAATGGAACAGATGCTGTTGCATTGGTAAAAGACACTGTTTTTGATGTTGTCTTAATGGACATTCACATGCCAGGTATTAGCGGTATAGAAGCAACACAAAAGATACGAGAATTTAACAAGGATATTCCTGTAATTGCACTTACTGCAGTAACTATTGATGAAAATCTAGACGAATTTTACAGGGTTGGTTTTAATGAAATTATTCCAAAACCATTTAAACCAGAAGAGTTTTTTGAAAAGATATTTAACACCCTCAAGCTCGGCATAGATGGGGAGCAAGAAGACACCCCTACTCTTTCATAAGCGCTACAGCCTCCAAAATAGTATCCTTAAAAAACCCTTCTTGTTTATTTAATATAATGGTCTTAATAGGCAAATAATACATCGCATACTTCTCAAGGGGAACCTGCAAACGCATATAGTCTTTTTCTGTAGTAAGAATCAATTCTTCTTTTTGTAGTGCCAAAATTTCTGCCTCAGAAAAATCATGGTGGTCTGCATATTTTTTGTGGGTAAAAGTGAAGCCTTGTTCTTTTAAAAATAAAACCAAAGAACTAGGGTTTGCTATACCCGTAACCAAAGTAAAAACCTTTGCTTTTAAATAATCTAATGGCAAGCGCTCGGTCACACCTACAATAGTATCTGCATAGCCTATTTTTGAAAAATACACTTTTTGATATGGGGCCAACTGCAGTAAATACTTAATTTCTTGCAACCTAGCATAGGCTACTTTATCTGGACATTTTGTAACCACAATTACATCGGCACGAGATGCTCCTTTTCTAGATTCGCGCAACGTGCCAGCAGGCAGAAAGTAATCTTCATAAAACAAATCGTCAAAAGGGGTAAGTAGCAACGTAAACCCCGCCTTTACTTTTCGGTGCTGAAAAGCATCATCCAACAAAATAACATCTGCTTTTGGTCTTAAGACCTCAATACCTACCTGTCTATCTGCGCACACCGCTACCGTTACTTCAGGGAATTTTTGCTTAAACTGCAAGGGCTCATCTCCAGTTTGAGAGGCTAAATGGCTTGGCTCAACCTCCAAATAACCTGATGTTTTACGTTTATAGCCTCTACTTAATACCGCCAAATTATGCGTATCCTTTAATAGCATTATAAGCAACTCTATCATGGGAGACTTTCCCGTCCCTCCCACAGAGAGGTTTCCTACACAAATTATAGGTTTAGCATAAGAAACACTCTTAAAACCCGCCCATTGTTTATCGTACAAAAAATTGCGTGCAGTTACAACCCATCCATAGATAATTGCAAAAGGAAATAGTAATTTTCTAAAGCGTTTCATGCAACGAAAGTAGTAATATGTTTGTAAAATGCTTCTTAAATTTTAAGATTTCAGAAAAAATGGATAGAAATTACAACTCGATTTCTAGTATATTTACATAATAATGCATGATGGATGAGATTTTAAACCAAAGCACAACACGCGTTATATTAAAAAGAAAAGCACTTGAATGCTCCTATTTTTTTTTAAAAAACATTTATGAAAATCAAAGAAGTAATTACAATACTAGATGAGTTTGCACCCCTAGGATATGCAGAGGCTTTTGATAACACAGGTTTACTAGTTGGAGACCCAGAAGCAAACCTTACAGGAATACTTGTTACACTAGACACCCTAGAGGCTGTTGTTGATCAAGCCATTGAAAAAAACTGCAATCTTATTGTAAGCTTTCATCCTATCATATTTAAAGGACTCAAAAAACTAACCGGTGCAACTTATGTAGAACGTGTTGTTCAAAAGGCCATAAAAAATGACATTCATATTTTTGCAATTCATACCGCTTTAGACAACTGCTTTGAAGGAGTAAATGCCCAAATATGTAATACCCTTGGATTAATTAATAAAAAAATCCTGATCCCTCAAAAAGAAACCATCAAAAAGCTTATTACCTATGCCCCACTAGAAATGGTTGAAACCATTAAAGAAGCATTGTTTAATGCAGGTGGTGGAACTATCGGGAACTACGATGAGTGCAGTTTCACTAGCGAAGGCCTAGGAAGCTTTAAAGGGAATGAGCTCAGCAATCCTGTTCAAGGCACCAAAGGCATTCGAGAATCAACAAAAGAAGGGATGATTGCCATAACATTTGCCAAGCATGAACAAAAAAATATCATCAGCGCTTTACATAAAGCACACCCTTATGAAGAAGTAGCTTATGAGCTAACGAGCCTAGAAAACAAAAACCAACATATAGGCATGGGCATGATTGCAGAACTAGAAAAACCGATGACAGAAGATGCTTTTCTAATGTATTTAAAAGAAAAAATGAATACAGCATGCATAAGACACTCCAACAAAAGAAATAAACTCATAAAAAAAGTTGCAGTCTTAGGAGGTAGTGGAAGCTTTGCAATTAGCAACGCTATTGCCCAAGGAGCAGACATATACGTTACCGCAGACTTGAAATACCATGACTTTTACACTGCAGAAAACAAGATTCTATTGGCAGATATTGGGCACTATGAAAGCGAACAATACACAAAAGAGCTTTTACACACCTTTCTTACAAATAAATTCACTAATTTTGCAGTCGTTTTATCGCAAATAAACACAAATCCAATTAGCTATTTTTAATGTATGGCAACAAATAAAGAAATTTCTGTTGAAGAAAAGCTACGCGCTTTGTATGATCTACAACTTATTGATTCTCGCATAGACGAAATCAAAAACGTACGAGGGGAACTTCCTCTTGAAGTACAAGATCTTGAAGACGAAGTAGCAGGGATGAATACCCGCCTTGAAAAACTAACCACAGACCTTGAGGTTATTGAAGAAAGTATCAAAGCAAAAAAGCTTGGTATTGAAACTTCAAAAGAGTTGATCAAGAAATACACAACCCAACAAGACAAAGTTCGTAACAATCGTGAATACAATGCTTTGAGCAAAGAGGTAGAATTTCAAGAATTAGAAATTCAATTATCCGAAAAGCACATCAAAGAATTTAAGGTTCAGATTGAGCAAAAAAAGGAAGTAGTCGAGCAAACCCAAGAACGTGTAGGCGCAAGAGAAGAGCACCTAAAGCACAAACAGGGAGAACTTGATGAGATCTTATCTGAAACAGAGAAAGAAGAAACTTCATTACGTAAAGAGTCTGAAAAGTTTGAAAAGAAAATCGAAGACCGTCTGGTTTTAGCCTACAAACGCATACGCACCAATGTAAAAAATGGTTTGGCAGTTGTAGCTATCGAAAGAGGTGCCTCTGGTGGTTCTTTCTTTACCATTCCTCCCCAAGTACAAATGGAGATTGCTGCTCGTAAAAAAATAATTACAGATGAGCACAGTGGCCGTATTTTAATAGACCAAGAATTGGCTGTTGAAGAAAAAGAAAAAATGGGAAAAGTATTTTCTAAGATGAAGTAATAAATTTTAGGATAACAATAACAAAGCCTTCACACACCGTGAAGGCTTTTTTTGTTACTTTACTTTCTATATTCGAAGGCATTAAATCAAGTACTAAGACTAAATTTAAAAAAATGAAACACTATACCTTACTTTTTGCTGCTGCCATTTTAATGATCTCACAAGCATCTTGCCAATCTAAGACAGATACTAACAATAAACAAGCCGCAGTAAAAGCACAGCAATCTAAAACCCCTATTCAAGTAGCACAGGTAAATGGCTTAGAACGCGCCTATTTTGCAAGTGGATGTTTTTGGTGTGTGGAGGCTGTATATGAAAGCCTAAGAGGAGTAAAAGAATCTATCTCTGGATACAGCGGAGGATATACACAAAATCCTACTTATGCTTCTAGTAACACAGGTAAAACTGGTCATGCAGAAGCAGTAGAAATAATATACAATCCAAAAGAAATTAGTTTTTCAGATTTGGTAGATGTGTATTTTGGATCTCAAAACATCAGCCAAATAAATGGCCAGGGACCAGACAGAGGATCACAATATCGTTCTATCATATTTTATCAAAACCAAGACCAAAAGGATATTATTGTCCGTAAAGTAGTTGCACTAGAAAAAGAATTAGGAGTAGGTAATGTAGCGGCACAGGTACTTCCATTTGAAAAATTTTGGGAAGCAGAAGGCTACCACCAAAATTATGAACGCTTAAATCCTGGAAATCGATACATACAAAATGTGTCTATACCAAGACTTAAAAAGTTTCAAAATAAATTTCCATCTTTACTAAATACACAAACGCACTAGTTATTTGGCGGCCTTTAAAGCAAATAGTAATGGAGATCCATCGTAGTGTTTAAATACAGCCCTTTTCTTAAATTTTTAAAAACCAAACTCTTTATTTTCTCTTATATTCTCCACCAACATAGAAGTAATGAAATACTTTCCATATTTTTACTAAATTGATCAAACAAATAAGCATGTGTCAGTATTTACTTTTTAAATCTTGGTTTATTACCATACAATGATAAACAAGAATATCGTTTTAAGCTAGAACTCAATTTTACAGACATATAAGTATAATAATCTATCACAGAATATGATATTTAAAAATTCAAGAACTTTTGCCCAACAATGTGACCGCGAAGACACCCTTTCACGTTTCAGAAAAGAGTTTTTACTCCCCACTGATGACCAAGGAAATGAATTGGTCTACCTCTGCGGCAACTCCCTAGGACTTCAACCCCTTAGGACAAAAGACTATATCCAACAAGAGCTTGATGATTGGGCTAAATATGGTGTAGAGGGGCATACAGACGCAAAAAACCCTTGGTTACCCTATCATGAATTCTTGTCAGAAAACATGGCAAGTATTGTAGGTGCTAAACCAAGTGAGGTAGTGATTATGAACACCTTGACAACCAACCTACATTTAATGATGGTGAGTTTTTACCAACCCACTGCTAAAAAATATAAAATCATAGTAGAGAGCGATGCCTTTCCTAGTGATAAATACGCGATGGAGAGTCAATTAAAGTTCCATGGCTTTGACCCAAAACAAGGGCTTATTTTATGGCAACCCAGAGAGGGTGAAGACCTATGCCGCTTTGAAGACCTTGAGCAAATTTTAGAAACTCAAGCAGACGAGATCGCCTTACTAATGATAGGAAGTACAAACTACTATAGTGGGCAACATTTTCCGTTAAAAAAAATTACAGCATTAGGTCACAAACATGATTGCATAGTAGGTTTTGATCTAGCGCACGGTGCAGGAAACATTCAACCAAATCTTCATGAAACAGGAGCAGATTTTGCTGTTTGGTGTACCTACAAGTATCTAAACAGCGGCCCAGGAAGCCTGGGAGGTTGTTTTGTTCATGAACGCCATGCAAACAACAAAAAATTAAATCGTTTTGCTGGTTGGTGGGGTCATAATAAAGAAACACGCTTTAATATGCGTCATGAATTTGAAGCGCTGCCAGGCGCAGAAGGCTGGCAACTAAGCAACCCTCCTATTTTGTCAATGGCAGCCATACGCGCTAGCCTAGACACGTTCAAAGACGCAGGTTTTGACAACATAAGAGCAAAAAGCGAGACATTAACTGGATATCTAGAATATTTACTAGATGAAATAGACAATGATGATATTAATATCATCACCCCTAGAAACAAAGAAGAGCGAGGTTGTCAATTAAGCATTCAAGTAAAAAATGCTGACAAAGAATTGCACACCAAACTTACACAAGCAGGTGTAATAAGTGATTGGAGAGAGCCGGATGTCATTCGTGTTGCTCCTGCACCTTTATACACAAGCTATGAAGATGTATTTGAATTTGTAAAACGTTTAAAAAGTATATTATAACATGAAAAATAGCAATCAAAAAATACTAATTATTGGGGCAGGGCTCTGCGGTAGCCTTTTAGCGCTTCGTATGGCGCAACGAGGATATCAAGTGCAATTAGTAGAAAAGCGTCCAGATCTACGAGATATTACTCAAGACGCGGGTCGCTCTATAAACCTATCACTTAGTGATCGTGGTTTAAAAGGATTGCGCTTAGCTGGTGTTGAAGAAGCTGCTTTAAAATTATGCATCCCTATGTATGGCCGTATGATTCACGATGCCAAAGGAAATACATTTATGAGTAATTATAGTGGTAGAGATGGAGAATGCATCAATTCTATTTCAAGACCAGGACTAAATATGCTGCTACTAGACCAAGCAGAAGCAATGCCTAATGTTTCATTAATTTTCAACAAAGGATGCACCCATATTGATTTAGAAAACGCAAGTGCAACCTTCGAAGATTATAATACTAAAGAAGAAGTAACCTACAGTGGCGATATTGTTTTAGGAACCGATGGGGCTGGATCTGTAGTTCGTAAAGCCATGTTTGATAATAGAAAGCTATTGTTTAGTTTTTCACAACAATGGCTCACCCATGGCTACAAAGAAATTACCATTCCAGCCACAGAAGATGGTGGGTATAGAACCGAAAAAGGAGCGCTACATATCTGGCCACGTGGTGAAGACATGCTTATTGCACTTCCTAACCTAGACGGTAGTTTTACCGTTACATTATTTGCGCCATATGCCAACACCAAATACTGTCTTGATAATCTAACAACACCAGAGATGGTGACACAATACTTTAGCCAAGAATATCCTGACGCTATGGACTTAATGCCCAACTTAGTACAAGAATTTTTTGACAACCCAACAGGACCTTTAGGCACTATACGCTGTTCTCCTTGGCATTGTTATGAAAAAACAGTATTGCTTGGAGACGCTGCACATGCAATTGTACCGTTTTATGGACAAGGCATGAATGCTAGTTTTGAAGATGTCTTTGTTTTTGATGAAATACTAAATAAGTTTGAAGGAGATTGGAAAACTGTTTTGTCTGAATATGAAAAAGCACGCAAACAAGACACCGACGCTATTGCCAATCTAGCGCTAGATAATTTTCATGAAATGAAAGAGCACACAGCAAGTGCTTTGTTTCAAGAAAAACGAAAATTAGAAATGACCTTTGAGGGAGAATTTCCTAAAGAATATTTTAGTAAGTATTCTTTAGTTACTTTTAATGAAGATATTTCATACCATCAGGCAATGACTAGAGGCCGCGCACAGGACAAAACAATTTTAAAACTTTTGATTGACGGAAAGCTTCCAGACACCATGAATACTAGAGAAAAACTAACAGTAGTACAAAAACAAACAAACGCAATGCTTCATGAAAGTGACATCGCCGGAAAATTAAAATAAATTATGGGAAGACTAGTTGAAGGAAAAGCAACACCAAGAGGCGCATATCCTCATATCAAAAGAGCAGGTGATTTTTTATTTGTGAGTGGTACGAGTTCTCGTCTTGCAGACAATACCATTGCAGGAGCAAATAAGATTGATGAAATGGGAACTATTTTCCTTGACATAAAAGAGCAAACTAGAGCCGTACTAAACAACATAAAAGATGTCTTAGCTACAGAGAATGCTAAGATGGAGGATGTTGTTGATGTAGGGAGTTTTTTGGTAAACATGAACGATTTTGGCGGATACAATCAAGTCTATGGGGAGTTCTTTAAAAAAGAAACTGGCCCTGCAAGAACAACCGTTGCTGTGCACCAATTACCACATCCACATCTTGTCATTGAAATTAAAGTAACAGCCTATAAGCCTTTATAAAGGTAGAAATTTGAAATATTAAATTAACTACAACACTTTATTGTTGGATTTAAAAAAATAATATCTCGTAGCTATGGACTATTTAAAGAATTACATAAACGGAACCTATTGTGAGGCCATATCTGGTGCTTGGATAGATAATTACAATCCAAGTACCGGTGCCGTATATGCGCAAATCCCAGATGCGGATAACAAAGATATTGACGCAGCCTATAAAGCCGCTCAAGCTGCATTTCCATCATGGTCCACAGCTACTATTGAAACTAGAAGCAGGGTACTGTTAAAAATTGCAGACCTCATTGAAGTAAACTTAGATTCTCTGGCTGAGGCTGAGGCGAGAGATAACGGAAAACCGCTAAGTTTAGCCAAAGCTGTCGATATACCTAGAGCAAGTGCTAATTTTAGATTCTTCGGAAACGCTATTACTCAATTTGCAAGTGAGGCGCATGAGAGTGTTGGCTTAAACACCATGAATTATACATTACGTCAACCCATTGGTGTTGTTGGGTGTATCTCTCCATGGAACTTGCCCTTGTATTTATTTACCTGGAAGATAGCCCCTGCCCTAGCTGCAGGAAACTGTGTTGTTGCAAAACCAAGCGAAGTTACCCCCATGACAGCGTATTTATTAGGCGAAATTTGTACGGAAGCAGGACTTCCTCCAGGAGTACTAAACATTGTGCATGGAACAGGACCAAGCGCTGGGCAAGCTATAGTTGCTCATCCAAATATTAAAGCCATATCATTTACCGGAGGTACAGAAACTGGAGCACATATTGCAAGAACGGCAGCTCCTATGTTTAAAAAGCTTTCTTTAGAATTAGGGGGTAAAAACCCAAACCTCATCTTTGCAGATTGTAATTATGAGAAAATGCTTTCTGTAACAGTAAAGTCTTCTTTTGCCAATCAAGGGCAAATTTGTTTGTGTGGTAGTAGGATCTATGTAGAAGAAACGATCTATGAAGAGTTTAAAAAAGATTTTATCGCTAAGGTTTCGGCCTTAAAAGTGGGAAATCCTTTTGATGATGACACAAACATAGGCGCCTTGGTTTCAAAACCACATATGGAGAAAGTACAATCATATATTAAAATAGCTCAAGAAGAAGGTGGTAGCATTTTATATGGCGGAGCACCTGTAACAGTGGCTGGAAGTGAAAATGGATATTACTTACAACCAACAATTATAGAAATAAAAGACAATGGGTGCCGCGTGAACCAGGAAGAAATATTTGGCCCTGTTGTTACCATTATGCCATTTAAAACAGAAACAGAGGCCCTAGAGTTAGCTAATGGTGTAAAATATGGATTGTCTGCAACATTATGGACGAGCAATATCGATAGAACCATGCGCCTTTCAGCGCAAATTCAGGCTGGAATAGTTTGGGTAAACACATGGCTCAATAGAGACCTGCGCACACCCTTTGGTGGGGTTAAACAAAGCGGCGTAGGAAGAGAGGGTGGCTTTGAGGCTTTGAAATTTTTTACAGAAGCAAAAAACGTTTGTATTTCCTATGATGCAGACATATAACTGAATACTTAAAACATTGATACTAAAATGAATATGAATTTAGACTTAAAAAATAAAAATGCCATGATCTGTGGAGGTACAGCGGGTATAGGAAAAGCAACAGCCATGCAATTGGCGGCTATGGGAGCAAGCATTACTATAGTAGCGAGAAATGAAGAGAAGTTAAAAGCAACAATAGCTCTGTTACCAACCCAAGACAATCAAACACATGGGTACTTGGTTGCAGATTTTACAAAGCCAGCACAATTAAAAGCGCAAGTAACTTCGGCAGTCTCTAAAACAAACTATCATATTTTATTAAACAATACAGGAGGCCCAAAAGGCGGACCTATTTTTAGTGCAGATACCTCAGAGTTCATCAACGCTTTTTCCATGCACTTAGAATGCAATCAAATCCTAGTACAAACCTTGGTTCCAGGAATGAAAGAAGATGCCTATGGAAGAATTATTAATGTAATATCTACTTCAGTGAAACAACCTATTGATGGTTTGGGAGTAAGCAACACCGTTCGTGGCGCAGTTGCCAGTTGGAGTAAAACCCTAGCCAATGAACTTGGGCAATACGGCATTACTGTTAATAATGTATTACCTGGATTTACCGCTACAGATCGCTTAGCAAGTATTATTAGCAATGCAGCAAAACGCTTTGATGGTTCTGAAGAGAAAGCTAGCGCATTTATGAAAAGTATTGTGCCTGCAAAGCGTTTTGCAAAACCCGAAGAGGTTGCAAATGCGATTGCATTTTTAGCTAGCGACGCTGCCAGCTACATTAATGGTATTAATTTACCTGTTGATGGCGGAAGAACAAAAAGTTTGTAACTTTAACCCATCTAAATAACCTCTCACAACCTCCATCATGAGCAAAAAGAAACTACGTATTAACGGTCATTCACATTTACTACCTTACCCAGAAGACATTCCTCAGTTCATGAAAGACAAAGGTATTTTTTGGGTAGATAAAGACCGAAAGTTTATGTTGCAAAAAGATTGGAGTCGTCCCGTAACAGACTCTAGTTTTTTCTTGGACGAAAAACTAGCCTGGATGGAACACAATAAAATTGACCATGCTGTTGTACTAAATCTGTCACAACTCTACGGAAACGGTCTGCGGGTTGAAGAAATGAAACAAGCATTGCGTTTCCAGAATGATTTTAATGCAAAAGTGCAGCGAGATAATCCGTCAAAATTTACCACAGGATTTGTAGTACACCCAGGTTTTGTAAGAGGTGCTTGTTGGGAAATTGAACGCTGTGTAGAAGAATTAGGCATGCAGCTACTATGCCTACCAACACACTATATGGATACCATTGGTACCTGGCGTTGTATTTTTGATGAAGAAAATGAGCCTATTTTTGAATTGGCCAATAAATATAACCTGGCTATTGAAATACATCCTTATGATGGAGAGAAGTTTATCAAACTAGAAAACACCTCTTGGCGTTTTCATTTAATATGGATGTTAGCGCAATGCGCAGATGCATATCACTTTTTAACCTTAAATGGCTATGCAGATAAGTTCCCAAATATGCGTACATGTTTTGCACATGGAGGACAACTAGCACAAATGAATTTAGGAAGACGCATACAAGGTTTTGATGGAAGACCAGACTTGTTTGAAGGTAAAGAACATCCAAGAAAATCTGTAGGACATAAAAATATTTTCTTTGACACCCTTGTACATGACACAGGTGGTCTTGAATTACTCGTTAAAAATCAAGGATCCCAACAAGTAGTTATGGGCCTAGATGACCCATACCCATTGGGTGAAATGGAAAGTGAGCAACAATCATCATACCCAGGAAAGATTTTAGACTTGGCTATGGAGAGAAAGATCCTCACCCCTACAGAATGTGATGCTATCTGGGAAGACAATGTGATACAGTGGCTTTGTGGGGATAATCCAACCGTAAAACAAAAATTAGTAGCTAGAATCTTAGGAAACTCCTAAACAAAATAAAAAACAGTGCATTTCCTGCCAGAAAATATTGATCAATACGCTGTGAGCCATTCACAAACTGAGCCAGAATTATTACAACAGCTCACTAAAGAAACATGGCAAAAAGTATTAGCGCCACGAATGTCTAGTGGCCACTATCAAGGGCGCGTGTTGAGTATGATTTCCAAATTAATCAATCCTAAAAACATTCTTGAAATTGGCACCTATACAGGATACGCTGCCCTTTGCCTTGCAGAAGGTATGCAGCAAAATGGAATACTTCATACCATAGACATCAATGAAGAGCTGTATGACATTCAACGTAAGTATTTTGACGCCTCTGGATTTGGGAACCGCATGAAACAACACATTGGTAATGCTGTAGAGATTATCCCTAGGTTAACAACACCTTTTGATTTAATTTTTATAGACGCAGACAAAAGTAATTATGCTACGTATCTAAAATTGCTCCTGCCTAGCTTACAATCTGGTGCTGTTATTTTAAGTGATAATGTATTATGGAGTGGTAAAGTTGTAGAGCAATTAAACCCAAAAGACAAGGACACTAAGGCGCTACTCAAATACAACAAATTACTTAACGAGCATCACAAACTTGAAACAGTGTTACTACCTATTAGAGATGGCCTAACTATTAGTAGAGTAAAATAACAAGCACAGAACACCAAGGTGTTAGAAAATAATTTGCAGCACCCTTAAAACATCTCTAGAAGATGTTATTATATGTTTCTTATACTATATCTTGTAATTCTAAAGCCTTGAACAGCCAAGATAATACCAACTACTGCGCCTGATAGTATATCACTAGGAAAATGAACCCCCACATAGATTCTACTCACAACAAAGATTATTGGCCATGCATATGCCAAATAGATCCAAGAATTAAAACGCCTAATGGCAAGCACCAAAAAAGTGACAATACAAAAACTAGATGAAGCATGCCCTGAAAAGAAGCTATATGTGGCAGGATCTTGCAAGACCCGAATCAGTCCTGAAAGCTCGGTAATATTATTTGGGCGAATGCGAGCCACATATATTTTAGTGAGATCTGTAAGAGCAAGAGTAACTAGAAATGTAACAATGGCTCCCAGCAACATCGCCAATCCCTTTTTTCCTTTGTGGTAATACAGTACAATAATGCAAAAATAAATAAAAAGTGGTATCCAACTTTCTATTTGAGTTGCAAAGATCCAGAAAACATCATAGGGTTCTTTACCCAGATTATTGAGCCAAACAAGAAGGTCTTGATCCCAATATACCCATGAGGTAAGCATTAAAATTTACGTTTGATAGACCCACCAAAATCTTCAACATCATCTTTGATTTTCTTCAACCCTTTAGAAACATCTTTAGTAATATCAAGATCAAGTCCCTGTTTGTCTGCAGTCTTGGATATTTCAGACTTAATATCATTGGTTGCATCTTTAACTTGACGCATGCCTTTACCTAAACCACGGGCGATTTCAGGAATTTTATCAGCACCAAAAATAAGAAGCACAAAAAAAAGAATGAATCCTATTTCTGCACCACTAATAAATAATAAATGAAGCTGTATCATACTACAAAGATAGGGAGAAATCAGAATTTTAAATTCAGAAATTCAAATTAAATTTAAACCTAACAAACACAACAACACCCTAGTGGGAAAATTCCTAAAAAAAAAACCCGCTACAGACTTGTAACGGGTTTTGTGTGAGGGTGTTTTTAATCACTAGCACTACTTGAGTATTGCTGCAATGTGAAGAACTAGTTCTTAGCTTTATCCTTGAAACTTTTAAATTCACCTAACTTTTTACGCTTTGGCCATGCGTTGTTTGCTGTATCAATATCTGCAGTCTCCTCATCTGGATCTACCATGATTTTGATAATCTCCATTTCTGAAGCTATAACTTTACGAACCTCTGCATCATTCTTTCTCCAAATCTGTGCTGGAAATGTTTCTCGTTTTGTACTACCATCACTGTAGGTGTACTCAACAATAATTGGCATAGGGATTCCTCCCGGCTTCTCAAAGGTTACATCATAGAAAAAATTAGGATTTTTAAGGCTTGCTCTATCTTCAGGACTCATATTGTCCATAATATAAGTTTGTAGCGTAGTAACATCATTAAGGGTTTGGGTTTTCATTTGTTCTTCAAAATCCTCACTTCCCTCCTCTATAAGGTAAACTAATGGGGGTAAGTCACTCTCTTTCATTCCACGAGATTCCATCATATCTCTTACTTCTTTAGTCATTTTTGAGCTTACGTAAAACTTCTTCACATCTTTTACTCCAATATCTGTATAGTCTGTGCTGTAGAACCATGACCTCCAAAACCAATCTAAATCAACTGCAGATGCATCTTCCATAGTACGAAAAAAGTCTTCTGGGGTTGGGTGCTTAAACATCCAACGTTGAGAGTAGGTTCTAAATGCATGATCAAACAACTCACGACCCATAATAGTTTCGCGCAAAATATTTAAACCAGTTGCAGGCTTAGAATATGCGTTAGATCCAAAACTGTAGGTATTTAATCCTTTTGTCATTATAGGAGCAATAAAGTCTTGATCTCCTCCCATGTAGTTTACAATTTTACTTGCAGGTCCACGACGGGAAGGATATGCTTTATTTGGAGCAATAGCATCTGGATACCACTCCCCAAAATCTTGTTCTGCAACATACTGTACAAAAGTGTTTAAACCTTCATCCATCCAGGTCCATTGACGTTCGTCACTATTTACGATCATAGGGAAATAATTATGTCCTACTTCATGAATTATAACACTCATCATACCATATTTAACACGTTCAGTGTAGGCACCGTCAGAGTCTGGTCTTCCATAGTTCCAACAAATCATAGGATATTCCATCCCCTGACCTTTTGCATGTACAGAGATTGCTTTGTGGTACGGATAGTCAAAAGTCATTCTTGAGTAAGACTTTAATGTACTCGCTACAACCTTTGTAGAATAATCTTCCCACAATGGGTTTCCTTCTGGCGGATATAGAGACACAGCCATTACGTCTTTTTCTCCTACTTTAACAGCCATCATATCCCAGATAAAGCGTCTTGATGTTGCAAAACCATAATCTCGCACATTTTCTGCTTTAAACTTCCAAGTTTTGGTTGCTTTTACATTTGTTTTTGAGGCAGCTTCTGCCTCTTCTTGCGTTACAATAATTACCGGTGTTTCGTATGATTTTTTTGCTTCCTCATAACGGCGCATCATGGTTTTACTGAAAATTTCTTTTCTATTGGTAAGAACTCCTGTAGCATCCATGGTATGATCTGCAGGAACAGTGATGTTTACATCATAATCTCCAAAAGGCAATGCAAATTCATCACGGCCCCAGAATTGACTATTTTGCCACCCTTCTACATCGCTGTATACTGCCATGCGAGGAAAAAACTGTGCAATTACATATCCTTTATTGCCATCATCAAATACTTCATATCCACTACGAGCTCTATCTATGGTGTGGTTTACAACATTATACCACCATTTTATATCAAAAGAATAACTGTCTCCTGGTTGCATTGCATTAGGAATATCGATACGCATCATGGTTCGGTTAACTATGTACTGTAGATCATTTCCTTTGCGATCTTTTACATAATCAATCTTAAAACCACCGTCAAAAGCTTGACCCATGAAGCTGTTTACGAAGGAGCTTGCTTGTTGCGCAGGTGATGCTCCATTTGCTTCTATTAACGAACTCTTAGAATCTGAAGCACGAACATTTTGATCTAATTGTACCCAAAGGTATTCTAGAACATCTGGTGAATTATTGGTGTATGTTATGGTTTCTGTACCATAAAGTACAGCAGTATCATCATTCAACACAATATCCATTTTGTAATCTGCCTGTTGTTGGTAATAAGCAGGTCCGGGAGCTCCACTTGCAGACCTATATTGGTTTGGCGAAGAAAACTCTTGATACAACTGCTTAAAACGGTTGTTGTTCAAGTGTCCTGGTTTGCGAGTCTCTGTAGTCTCTGCATCTTGTGCTTGCGCAAATCCTGCAGAAGAAACTATTAAAATAAATGATAAAAACTTTAGTATTTTCATGGCGTTGTTTTTTTGTAAAAAAGTATTCAAAAATAGCCTAATAAGTGGCGTATTGTGTGTGTTATTAAAATTTTAACAATCCTTTAGGATTTTCTTTATCCAAGACAAGACTGCGTCTTACCTCTGGAGTTTTAACATGAATAATGTTTTGTTGGTCTTGATATGCGTCAAACAAAATTGTATTCTCGATTTCTATAGATATTAAAGAAGGAATATTTGTTATTTCTAAGTATAATTTAACCCGATCAATATCGTATTGTAGCCCAATATAATCGTAATTAACTTTTGTGCCATTTACAAAAACCACAAACTTCTTGAACACGTATTCTCGCAAGAGTAATACATCCTCTTTCGTTTCTTTTTCAGAATCAAGGTGCACGGGTTTTAAAGAGCGCTTAGTTAATGTTTGTTCTATATCATCTGTAAATATTTCTGTAATTATCTGAAGTGATTGCTCTTGAGCAACATATTCAATTCTTGTAGTAGTCACATAAAATTTATGAATCGTTGCTGCCATAAGTATCGGGACAACTACAATTAAAAAAATTATCTTTAAATATTTCATAAAGCAATATTAATTATTTTTATTCATCAAATCTAATTGATACACATAGCCTGGAGATTTCTCTTTAAAAATTGTAAGGATTCCGTTAAAATTTTTGATTTTAAAATCTTTCTCGATATCTGAGGTCTCTATGCAAAGCATTATAAAATCATAGGTCCTGTTTTTTGGAATCCCGTAGGCATCAAGAAAAAAAGAGGCGGTGTAATACGTTAATATTTCTGTAGCAATGTAATCCTCAGAAAGCCATTTACGGACCTTTTTTAGATTTTTATAATACCCTGTAATGTGTTTATACAAAGCTTCAACATCTAAAGATAATGGAGTAATAGCCTGTCCAACCAAATTAGGAATCTTTTCCTCTGGCTCACCTTTAAAGCCTGGAATACCCACATCATCAAAGTTGAAATTTTTATTGGTGTTTATGGCCTCAACGTCTTTTAGCAAATCTCCTGAAAGTGTGTTCCCTATAAACACTTCGTCAAGCTCATTTAATAAAATAATAAGCGCTAGAGTAAGGTATTTCTGGGCATACATTTGATCTGTAATCCGCACTTTTTTTGGAAAGTACTTTATCCCTGAAAAGACCAAGGTATCATAACGCTGCACCTCAATACGAAACTTTCCTTCTTCATCTGTAATAGCATTATACCTAGAGGTGGTATTTAACACATGAATGTTTTCAACCTCATCTGGGTTTGTAACCCTTCCTTCTAACAAAATAATTTGTGCAGACCCACAAAGGGAAAAACAAATAAATAGTAAGAAAAAAAGGCCTTTTATGGTATTCATTTTCTGAGAAATCATAAACTCGCGCCAAATATATAATTTAATATCATATTTTGGTTTATAGCTTTATACAAATAGTTTTTTTATCATTGGTTTGAGCAATCAATGAAACTAAAAGATACGAACACATTGCCTACCTTTACTTTTAAATATAATACGAATGAAAAACATAATTATTGCAAGTACCTCTACCCTTTATGGAGGCCGCTACTTAGATTATCTAGAACAAACCCTTAAAGAGCTCTTTAAGGATGCTTCAGAAATTTTATTCATTCCTTATGCTAGACCTGGTGGAATTAGCCATGATACATACACACAAATTGCCGCAAAAGCCTTTAAAAATATTGGAAAAGAACTACGTGGTATTCACACCTTTAAAAACCCGGCAAAGGCCATAGAAAAGGCACAAGGTATATTTACAGGAGGCGGAAACACTTTTTTACTAGTACAGCAACTATATGCTCAAGAGATACTAGCCCCTATGCGTCAAGTAATTCTTGACGGAACCCCCTATCTAGGCACTAGTGCTGGAAGCAATATTTGCGGTGTTACCATGCAAAACACCAATGATATGCCTATAACCTACCCACCATCTTTCAAAACAATGGGCGTGATTCCATTTAATATCAATGCACATTATCTGGACCCAGACCCTGGGGGAAAACATATGGGTGAATCTAGAGAAACAAGAATTAAAGAATTTCACACAAAAAGCACAATACCAGTAGTAGCCTTGCGAGAAGGAAGTTGGTTAAAAATTCAGGGGGAATCCATACAATTAAAAGGAAAGCATAGTGCCCGAATATTCAAACAAGAAAAGGAAGCTTTTGAACTAGAAACTGAGGCCTTACTCCTATTTTAACACCTAAACCACAGACCTATACTTCGGGTACTCTTGGTGCTAGAATTCTATCATTTTACCAGCAAAGATATTTGTCAATAAAATGGTATTTTTAAAATACCTAACAAGATGTACATATAAAAGATGAAACGAAAAGACTTTTTACAATTAACAGGAATTTGCGGTCTTGGCTTGATCACTTTTTCTCAGCTATCATTTACATCATTGCAAGCAAGCTATACCAGAGAGCAGCTAATAGGGAAAGGAAACCCTAAAATTACTGGAAACACTTACACAAGCAAGATGCATGTAAAAGCAAAACGTGCTTTTTTGGACATGAAAGCAGCAGCTGCGAAGGATAATATAAATATTGAAATTGTATCTGCCTACCGAAGTTTTGAGCGTCAAAAAGAAATTTTTGAAAGAAAGTATCTTCGCTTTACCAAACAAGGACTCTCACCAAAGGACGCTATCTCAAAAATCATTGAATACTCTACCATTCCAGGAACCTCTAGACACCATTGGGGAACCGACATTGACATCATTCAAACAAATACTGGCCCAAGACCTGCCAGTGTTTTACAGGAAAAACATTTTTATGGCAATGGTCAATTTTGCGACATGAAAGTTTGGCTTACACTCCACGCAAGCTCATTTGGGTTTTATGAGGTCTACACTAACCATGCGCAGCGAAAAGGATTTTCTCATGAGCCTTGGCATTTTAGCTATGCACCTGTTTCCAAACCAATGCTAGAGGCCTATAGAAAGCTGGATATTAAAAATATCTTACAAGAAGAAAACATCATTGGAAGCGCCTACTTTACGGATACCTTTATCGCTAAATATCAAAAAGAAAATATTTTAGACATCAATCCAGATTTGCTTTAGCAGCTTTAAATAGGCCTGCAAAACAAAGAAACTGCCTATCTTTACACTATGAACAAAAAAGCATTACTACTCATTCTAGATGGCTGGGGAAACACACAAGATCCTAGTGTATCTGCACCAGCACAAGCAGACACACCGTTTATGGATAGTGCGTTTAAAAAATATGCACATGCTAACCTATTAACCCATGGAGCTCATGTTGGCTTACCAGATGGACAAATGGGAAATAGCGAAGTAGGACACATGAATCTGGGCGCTGGTCGAATTGTATATCAGGATTTGGCTAAAATAAATTTAGCCGTAGCTCAAGATACCCTTAAAAATGAAAAGGTATTAAAAGAAGCTTTTCAATATGCCAAAACCAATCATAAAAATGTTCATTTTTTAGGACTTGTTTCTGATGGTGGTGTACATTCACACCTAGATCATATTAAAGGACTCCTTACTGCTGCGGCTGGTGAAAAATTAGAAAATGTATTTGTGCACGCCTTTACAGATGGGCGTGATGTAGATCCAAAATCAGGCATAAAACACCTCGAAAATTTGCAAGCACATATGCAAAAAACTACAGGAAGCATTGCAAGTGTTATTGGTCGTTATTTTGCTATGGATCGAGACACGCGATGGGAACGCGTAAAAAAAGCCTATGATTTGTTGTGCCATGGAAAAGCAACTCCCACTTCGGATGTTTTAGAAAGCATTAAGAAAAGTTATACTGCTGGAATTACAGATGAGTTTTTAGAGCCTCTTATCGTCACTAAAAATGACAGCCCGATTGCTACTATCGCTGAAGATGATGTGGTGATTTTCTTTAATTTTAGAACAGACAGAGGTAGGCAACTTACAGATGCATTAACCCAGCGTGATTTTAAAGCCTTTGGCATGAAAAAGCTACCATTATACTTTGTAACCCTTACAAACTATGATGCCTCTTTTAAAGGTATTAGCGTGGTCTATAACAAAGAGAATATCACCCAGACTCTTGGAGAGGTATTAGAACAAAACAACAAAACTCAAATACGCATTGCTGAAACAGAAAAATACCCACATGTAACCTTCTTTTTTAATGGTGGTAGAGAAGCGCCTTTTACTGGCGAAAAAAGAATTTTATGCCCCTCACCAAAGGTAGCTACCTATGATTTGCAACCAGAAATGAGCGCTTTTGAAATTAGAGATAAAATTATTAAAGAAATTGAATGTGAAACAGCAGATTTTATATGCCTTAACTTTGCTAATCCAGACATGGTTGGCCATACCGGTATTTTAAATGCAGCTATTAAAGCCTGTGAAGTAGTAGATAGTTGTGCCAAGCAAATTACAGAAGCTGCCCTAATACATGGCTATACCACTATTATTATAGCTGATCATGGTAACAGTGAAACTATGAGCAATCCAGATGGATCACCCAATACTGCACATACTATAAATCCTGTACCGCTTATTGTAGTAGACCCAGATATTAAACATGTAAAAGACGGGGTTCTAGGAGATATCGCTCCAACCATACTTCATATTATGGGTGTTATTCAGCCCGAAGAAATGACTCAAAAATCATTAGTTTAAAACAATTATTAAAGATGAAATATTTCTACACAAAAACAATACTAATAGTACTTCTTTGTATCTGCGTTATGTCGTGTAAAAACACAACAAATGAGACAGATCAGCAAACAGTGAAAGACAAAATAGAGGAAATTCAAGAAAGCGGAAAGCTTATTGATGATCCAGAAAATGAAGGAGAAAAAATGTTATTAGGCAGGGTTAGCCTTACTGACTTCAAAAATGACAGCCTATTTCCTTGGATGTCTGAAAATTATCAAATCTACAAGCCAGATACAACCATTTCTCTAGCAATTAAACACCGCCTTGACGGAATACGTATTAAAGCTTTTATGGGTACCTGGTGTGAAGATAGTCAACGGGAAGTGCCCCATTTTTATAAAATATTAAACACCGCTGGAGTGTTGCACAATAGCATAGAAATGGTTGCAATGTCTCATGACAAAGACACACCACAAGGCTATGAAAAAGATTTAAATATAGCATATGTACCTACCTTTATTTTCTACAAAGAAGGAATAGAAATAGGTCGTTTTGTTGAGTACGCTCAAGGAGCTTCTTTAGAAGAAGATATACTTACCATTATAAAAGGAGAATTATACACTCCGTCTTACACACAATAAGATAGTGTAATGGCTATATTCTTTGTAATTTTACCAAATTAAACACTACTGATGAAAGATACCCTGAATATTGCTATAGATTTTGACGGCAACACTATAGAGGAAAAGTATTAGATGAGGCAGTTGCATTTTACGCAGTAAACATGAGTTTTTCAGAAGAAGAATATGATTCTTCTTATAGCATAAAGATCAATACAGATGTTTTTATAGATGATAGAAATACTGGGGCATGAAATATTGGGGAGAAATTTATCAAGAAATTATAGGGGATTTAGCCCCAGAAAAACTAACCAAGAAAAAACGTTGGTTTAACTTTTAACAGGTACTATGATTATTACAAAGTCTAGAGAAGAAATAGCATTAATGAGGGAAGCTGCGTTAGTTGTCTCAAGAACATTAGGAATGTTGGCTAAAGAAGTAAAGGTAGGTGTAACTACCAATGCGCTAAACACCATGGCAGAAGCCTACATAAGAGAGCAAGACGCGGTTCCTGGATTCTTGGGCCTTTATGATTGCCCTTCTACACTTCTAACAAGTGTAAATGAGGCCGTTGTTCATGGACTTCCAACAGACATCCCATTAAAAGAAGGTGATATTGTAAGCATCGATTGTGGCGCTATCAAACATGGCTTCTATGGAGATCATGCCTACACTTTTGAAATAGGTGAGGTAGCCCAAGAAACAAAAAAATTACTCCAAGTAACTAAAGAGTCTCTTTATATTGGCATGAAGGAATTAAAAATTGGAAATCGCGTGGGCGATGTTGGCTTTGCCATACAAAACTACTGCGAAAGCCATGGATATGGCGTTGTGAGAGAACTGGTAGGACACGGTCTTGGTAAAACCATGCATGAAGATCCAGAAATGCCTAATTACGGCAGAAGGGGTCGTGGTAAAAAATTCATAGAGGGTATGACTGTTGCTATTGAGCCAATGATTAATCTTGGTACACGCCGTATTACACAGCTCAAAGATGGCTGGACTATCGTGACGCAAGATGGAAAACCCAGCGCCCACTTTGAGCATAATATTGCTATTGTTGATGGGCAGCCAGAACTGTTATCTACTTTCGATTTTGTCTATGAAGCATTAGGAATTAAAAGCACCGAAGAAGACCCTTTTAGAAAAAAATAAGCTGAGTTATATCTCTAACGCAAAAGGGCTAGTAATTTAAAATATCAATTATTTTTGTTTTTACTTTTTCAGTAGAAGGAATCATGGTTTGTTCTAGTACTGAGTTTAATGGTATTGCTGGCATATTCTCAGAACCTATAATCATCACTGGAGCATCCAATGACTGGAAGCATTCTTCCTGAATACGCCCCTGCAAAGCTCTACTAAAACTGTTTTCGCTAGGCTCCTCGGTAACCACCAGACACTTACCACATTTTCTTACAGAAGTAAATACAGTGTCATAATCTAGAGGATGTAAGGTGCGCAGGTCTACAATTTCTACAACATCTTGAAGGCCAAGTTCTGCGGTAGCGTTTATAGCCCAGTGCACGCCCATACCGTAGGTGATGATAGACAATGTCTCATCTTCTTGCTTCTTCCAGATTTCTTGTAAGACCCATGCCTTCCCAAAGGGAAGCATATAATCTGCGCTAGGTTCTACACTAGTAGCACCTTTGGTTCCTGGCACTTTAGACCAATATAGCCCCTTGTGTTCAAAAATAACTACTGGATTAGGATCATAATAAGCAGCTTTTAAAAGTCCTTTTAAATCTGCTCCATTACTAGGGTAAGCAATTTTCAATCCTCTTATATTACTTACTACACTTTCCATAGAAGAAGAATGATACGGCCCACCACTTCCATAGGCGCCAATAGGTACGCGCAAAATCATAGATACAGGCCATTTACCGTTTGAAAGATAGCAACTTCGAGACACCTCTGTAAATAATTGATTTAGTCCAGGCCAGATATAATCTGCAAACTGCACCTCAACAATAGGTTTTAAACCTACCGCACTCATACCCACTGTAGAACCCACAATAAAAGCTTCTTGAATAGGAGTATTAAACACTCTGTTGTCTCCAAATTTTTGCGCCAAGGTTGCTGCTTCTCTAAACACACCTCCAAGGCGACCTCCAACATCTTGACCATATAACAAGCATTCTGGATGTTTTGCCATAAGCTCTTCAATAGCAAATAAAGCGCAATCTACCATTACTACTTTTTCTGCACCTTTTGGAGTGCGCTCCCCTACTTCTTGCGTTACAGGAGTGGGTGCAAAATCATGTGTAAATAAATCTGCTGGTGAGGGATCTTCTGCTTTTAGCGCACGGGCAAGCCCTTGTTTTATTTCGGCTTCAATTTTAAATTCTATCTCTTTTATCTCTTGTTTAGAAACACCCTGATCTAAAAGTGTTTTTAGCATTTTAGGATATGGATCTCTAGACCTTGCCTCCTCTAAGTCATCTCTATAAAACTCCATACGCACACCAGAGGTGTGGTGATTTAACAAAGGAACTTTGGCATGTATCAAAAATGGTCGGCGCTGGGTTCTAATTTTATCAAGTACTTCCTTAATAGTATTGTAACTTTCTTCAAAATCTGTCCCGTCAATAGAGATGGCCTCTAGACCATGAAATCCTGCAGCATATTGGGCAGCATCTTGAGCTCTAGTTTCTGCAGCATTAGCAGAAATGTCCCAGCCATTATCTTGTACCAAATACAAAATAGGCAGCTGTTTTAAAGCAGCCATTTGAAAGGCTTCTGCAATTTCCCCCTCTGTTACACTTGCATCACCTAAAGAACATACTACCACAGGTGCTTCTCCCTCTAAATGAGCAGAAAGCTTCTCGGCCTCTTGATACCAAAACCCCATTGCCACCCCTGTGGCTGGAATGGCCTGCATTCCTGTAGCACTACTTTGGTGAGGTATTTTTGGCTTGTCATCATCTCTCAAACTAGGGTGGCAATAATAGGTGCGCCCTGCAGAAAACGGATCGTCTTTTTTAGCCAACACCTGTAACATTAACTCATAAGGAGTCATACCTATGGCCAATAACATCGCATCATCACGATAGTATGGAAACATATAATCTTGAGACTTTAATTGCATTCCAAGAGCTGTTTGTATTACTTCATGACCACGAGAAGTAGCATGCACATACTTAGAAACAACTTTAAAGTTTTCTTCATAAACCTGGGTCATTGTTTTTGCAGTGACTAGGTTTTTAAAGGCTTGTAAGATTAATTCTTTTGTTATTTTCATATTTTAAGGCAATGTAAATTTACTTCGCATTTGTTTAATCATTTAAATACTTAAACTGCGCGGGACCCAAAAAATTAATAGGTTCTGTTTACGTCAAAATTTTCTAGATTATCGGCAATGCGCTTTAGAAAAGAGCCTGCTAGATATCCATCTACAATTCTATGGTCAAAAGAAAGTGAGAGATACATCATACTTCGTATTTCAATAGAATCACCCTGGGGTCTTTCCATCACCTCGGCACGTTTTTTTATAATCCCTGTTGCAAGAATAGCTGCTTCTGGTTGGTTAATAATTGGTGTACCCATTAAACTTCCAAAGGTTCCCACATTACTAATAGTAAAGGTACCTCCTTTAATGTCATCACCTTTTAAGGTTCCTGAACGAGATTTTCCTACCAACTCATTTGTAGCTGTTGCAAGGCCTTTTAAATCTTTTTTATCTGCATTTTTAACCACAGGTACAATTAAATTACCTGAGGGTAAGGCAGTTGCCATTCCAATATTAATTTCTTCTTTTACAATAATATTTTTCCCATCTAGTGATGCATTAATCATAGGAAACTCTTTAATAGCGTTTGCTACTGCTTCAATAAACAAAGGAGTAAAGGTTAACTTCTCTCCATGTGCTTGCTTAAAAAGCATTTTATGTGCACTGCGCCAAGCAACCATATTGGTTAAGTCTGCCTCCACATAAGCTGTTACATGTGGCGAAGTGTGTTTACTATAGACCATATGGTCTGCAATCATTTCTCGCATGCGGTCCATCTCAATGATCTTTCCGGTACCTTTATCAAATTTTAAATCTGGTATGCTATAGCCGGTGTTTGATAAAACCGCTTGGGCAAACTGAAAAGGCCTCCCCGCTTGCAAATAACTTGAAATATCACTTTTACGTAAACGCCCCTCTTTTCCAGTTCCTGTAATACGCGCTAGTTCTTCATAACTAATATGATGCTTTCTAGCCATGCTGTCTACTAATGGTGAGACAAAAACATTTTCGTTCACCTTGAAAGAAGTTGGACTAGGTATGGTTTTTTTAGGGGTACTTATAGATTTAGTTACTTCTTTCGAAGAGGTCTTTTCTACAGTTTTTTTCGAGATAGATCCCTCATTAGACAATGATAATAAAGCAATAGCCTGCCCTACTGGAACTATATCATTAACGGCTGCTTGATGAGACACCATAATTCCTGCAGCTGGAGCAGGAACTTCATTATCTACTTTATCTGTGGCAACCTCAACAAGTATATCGCCTTGATCAAAAGATTCTCCTTCTTGCACCAACCAATTAAGGATTGTGCCTTCAGTAATACTTTCTCCCATCTTGGGCATATTAAATGCTGTTTCGCTCATAGGTACATTCTTGATTTATATAATTTATAAAAATACAAAAAGAGCTATTTAAAAAGGAAGTATTAACTGCCTTAAAGTCATAAACTAGTGTTTTATTCTTATTTATAACAAAAAACATATTATTTATTCTATTTTTACAGCATATTAACCGAATAAACAGCAAATGAAACTTGACTTAACTGATGTTGCAATCCTTAAAGCGCTACAAAAAGACTCTAACAGAACCGTGAAAAGTCTTGCTGAAGATTTAAAAAGATCTACAACACCTGTTTTTGAACGCATAAAAAAACTAGAACGGGAGGGATATATTAAAGGATATTCTGCTCGATTAAACCCAAAAAAGCTAGGGCTAAAACAAACAGTATTTGTTGCAATTACACTGCAAGGACATACACGTACTTACTTAGAGAAATTTGTAAAAAAAATAAATGACTTCCCAGAAGTAGTTGAGTGCCATAGAGTTAGCGGGACATTTGATTATTTGCTAAAACTAATCGTAGAAGACATTGAAGCCTATGAGACTTTTATCATCACCAAACTCACATTACTTCCTTATCTAGGAAACGTTCAAAGCCTTATCACACTCTCTACGGGAAAGGAAATCAATGAGGTAGACCTTAGCCACCTAAACTCATAAAATACTGCCGAGTCTCTTACTAAGCAGTGAAACATATTGTAATTAAAAGGATTTTAGTACATTTAGGTATCTTTAACTAATGAGCATGAAACTAACATTTTCATATATTTTTTTGTTTTTCGCTACAATTTTGTGGGCGCAAGAAGAGGAAAAAAGGTTTTCCTTATATTTTGAAAATGACAAGGCACTCATCACACAACAACATAGTATTATTCTTGATAGCATAAAAAAAATAGACAACAAAGACAAACTTGATGTACACATAAAGGGATACACAAATAGTGTTGGAGATGAAGACTACAATCTTAACCTTTCTCAAAGCAGGGCAACTAATGTCACTAACAAACTACGTGAGTTCACCATCATTTCATCTCAGGGATATGGAGAACTAGAAAGTGATGCAGAAATAAACAGACGTGTAGATATTTTTATACACTTTAAAAAAAACCATATAAAAGTAGAAGGAGAGGTTGTTATTAAACCTAATAAAAAAGAAATAGCGCCGCAGTACGCCAAGGTATTTAAGGGCGGTGATAAAATCACCATCGAAGGAATTATGTTCTACCAAGACAGAGATGTCATGATAAATGAAAGCAAGAAGGCGTTAAAAAAACTCTTGCTCTTTTTGCAACAAAACCCAAACATGACATTTAAACTTCTGGGACACATTTGTTGTGGAGACCCAAATAACCCCAATAGAGATTTTATAAATGTTAGAACAGGAAAAAATGATTTAAGCGAAGCTAGAGCAAAATATGTGTATAATTATCTTGTAAGAAATGGTATTAACAGAAATAGAATGAGCTATAAAGGAATGGCTTTTAGACAACCAACAGGTAGAAACAACATTAAAGATAGACGTGTAGAAATTGAGATTATTTCTATTAGTTATTAGATTATCGTGTTCTCCAAAAGAAAGGCGTAAACAAGATTAATACTGTAAATAATTCTAACCTCCCTATTAACATTAAAAAAGTAGCCCACCATTTTGCCAAGCTAGGCAAATCTGCATAGGTATGCACTGGCCCAAGATCTCCTATAGCTGGACCAACATTACCCAAGGTAGATGCTGCTGCCCCTAATGCGGTTTTAAAGTCAAGACCAAGCACAGAGAAAACAATAACACCAATTATAAAAGATAACATATACAAGATGAAGAATCCAAGAATATTAAAAACAATAGGCCGCTTAACGGCTCTTGTGTTATAACGAACAGGTAAAATTGCATTAGGATGTAAGGTGCGTTTAAATTCTAAAACTCCATTTTTAATCATAATTAAATGGCGCACGATTTTTATACCACCAGAAGTAGAACCAGAAGAGCCTCCTAAAAACATTAAACCAAAAATTGTAACGGTAAGAATAGGAGTCCATATAGCATAATCTGCTGTCACAAAACCTGTAGTGGTAACAATGGCTAATATCTGAAATAGAGCATGTCGTAAACTTGACTCTAACTCACCCCAAACCATAGGGTGTACTATACTACTTGCAGTGAGGTCGACATTAAAATAAATAACTACCGCAAAAATAGCCGTAAGAGAAGTAACTATTATAACATAAGAGGTAAATTCTTCGTCTCTAAATATTTTAGAAAACTTACGCTTAAAAGCAAAATAACTTAACACAAAGTTTGCACCAGCAAGGAACATAAAAAAGATAATAATATATTGTATTAATGGCGTGTCATTCCAAAATGCAATACTCGTGTTTTTGGTAGAAAAACCTCCTGTACTTAAGGTACTTAACGAATGGTTGATCGCATCAAAAAAGCTCATGCCCGCTAAGCTCAACAACAAGGTTTCTGCAGCAGTATACCCTACATATATTAACCACAATCGTTTTGCTGTGTCGGTAATTCTTGGGTGTAATTTATCACCTCCAGGGCCTGGTGCTTCAGCAGCAAACAACTGCATGCCTCCAATACCTAGTAGCGGTAATATTGCTACAGCCAAAACAATAATACCCATACCCCCAATCCAGTGGGTAATACTTCTCCAAAACAAAACACCTTCGGGAAGGCGCTCTACATCTTTCAAAATACTTGCACCCGTTGTAGAGTACCCGCTCATTGTTTCAAAAAAAGCATTTGTAAAAGAAGGAATCGCACCCGTAAAAAGATATGGTAATGTACCTGTTAGAGACATAATAACCCACCCCAAAGCAACTACAATATAGCCGTCTTTTTTATGCAGCTCTTTTTTATGTTTTCTAGTTAAAAACATAATCAAGCCACCTGCTGCCAAGGTGACAAACCCAGAAAGCATCATTTGTTGTAGCACACCATCTTTATAAACGGCACTCATAATTGAGGCTATTAGCATAAAAGAGCCATTTACAACCAAGAGCAGCCCCATGATATGCGCAATGATTTTATGATTTATTTTTTTGAAAAAACTCATTACACAAAGAGTTTTTCTACTTTGCTTATAGCTTGTGGTAAGCAACACACAACAACACGGTCACCACTTTCAATTTTAAAATCGCCCAGTGCAATACACCCTTCGCCATCACGAACAACACCTCCAATTATAGCAGATCTAGGAATATCAATATCACGTATTATTTTATTTGCAACTTTAGAAGAAGGTGTTACTACAAATTCTAGTAACTCTGCGTTCATGTTATTTAATTTGGTCATTGCAACCACCTCACCCTTGCGTATGTACCTGAAAATATTATTTGCCGCTAGTAGTTTCTTGTTAATTAAGGTATCTATGCCAATAGAGTGAGATAATTGAAAGTAGTCCATGTTTTCTACCAAGGCGATGGTTTTCTTAACTCCTTTTGATTTTGCCACCAAACAAGACATAATATTGGTTTCACTATTTCCTGTTACAGAGATAAATGCATCCATATCTTGTATGTCTTCTTCTAGTAGTAAATCTACATTTCTACCATCTCCATTAATAACTAAGCAGCTTGGTATGTCATCAGCAATTTCAAAAGCTTTCTCTTTATCGTTTTCAATAAGTTTTACATTAAATTTATTTTTGCATAAATCATTCGCGGTCTTGTAGCCAATATTACTACCCCCTAAAATCATAACGTTACGTATATCATGACGCTCAATACCCGTTAGTTTATAAATTTCATCAACACCTTCTTTGGTGGTTACAAAATAGACCTGGTCACCCTCTTTAAATTGCGTATCTCCTCTTGGAATAACGGTATACTGAGTCCCATATCGCTGCATAGCAATAGGCACGTACTTTAAATTAGGAAAAACACTAGCAACTTCTCTTACTGTTTTGTCTACAAAACTATTGGTTCGGTTTAAGTGCAAACCAATCATGGTAAGTGCACCACCCTCAAACTCATAGGTGTCGTTAAAGGCACTTTGGTTAAGTAGTAATTCTATTTCATTGGCTGCCAAAGATTCTGGTGAGATTAACTCATCAATACCAAATTCAGTAAATCCAACCTCATCTTTACGATCTATAAACTCTGTGTTTGAAATTCTTGCAATGGTACGCTTGGCCCCTAATTGTTTTGCAAGAACGCACACTGTTATATTGGTAGTCTCTGAGGATGTAACAGCAATAACTAAATCTGTCTCAACAACGTTACTATCTTCTAACACTTTGATAGAAGTAGCATCCCCACGTACTACCCGTATGTCAAGATGGGTATCTGCATATGACAAAGAATCTCTATTGTTGTCAATTAATGTGATGTCCTGAGATTCAAAAGAGAGTAGTTTTGCTAAATGGAATCCTACTTCACCTGCACCAGCAATTATAATTTTCATAAGAATAGTTAGAAATACAATGCAAATGTATTGAAATTTTAAATCACAATAGACACTCAAATTAGTATCTTCTAATTTCTGAAATATTCTATATTCAAAAAAGGAGTTTTATGGCAGTATTATTTTAAGATGGTGTTTCTAAATTTTAAAGTTTCAGAATAAAAAATGCTATTTTTGCTCCCGAAATGACAGCACAGAAAAAAGTAACTCCATATAAAGATTCTACCCGCAACAAAAAGGAGCAAGTAGAACAAATGTTTGACACAATATCAAACAAGTATGACGGTCTTAACAGAATCATATCATTAGGTACAGATCTAAAATGGCGCCGCAAGGTTCTAGCAATGGCCAAAAACCAAAAACCTGATAGCATATTAGATGTTGCCACAGGAACTGGAGATTTAGCCATACAATTTGCTCAAAATATTCCTGCAAAAAAAATTATAGGTTTTGATATATCTGAAGGGATGCTATCTATGGCAAGAAAAAAAGTAGCCAATACCACCCTTGAGTCTAAAGTAGATTTTATTAAAGGGGATGGTGAACAGATGCCTTTTGAAGACTGTAGCTTTGATGTCATTACCGTATCTTTTGGAGTACGGAATTTTGAAAATCTAGAAAAAGGCCTTTCTGAAATACTGCGTGTTTTAAAAAAAGAAGGGCTCCTTATTATATTAGAAACCTCTGTGCCTAAAAAGTTTCCTTTCAAACAAGGATATCACATATACAGCAAGAATATTTTACCATTGGTTGGTAGGTTGTTTAGTAGAGACAAAGTTGCCTACACCTATTTAAGTGAAAGCGCCTCTGTTTTTCCTCACGGAGAAGCATTAAACAATATTTTAAGAAAAACTGGGTTTATAGAGGTACAACATAAACCACAAACCTTTGGTGTAGCCACCATTTATAGCGCTACAAAATAGCATGAAAAAACTAATAATACTCCTGGCCTTAGGACTGCTCACTCAAAGTGTGCAAGCACAACTATTTAGTAGAGAACGCTTGTCTAATCTAGAAACCCGTGATGCCAAATTTTTAACTTGGGGCTATTTTTTAGGCTTTAATAGCTATGATTTTAAAATTGAATATAACGGGGAGCTTGGTAATGCCAATACAGATGTTATTGTATCACCTACCACAGGCTTTAATGTGGGGCTTATTGGTGATATGCGCATTAACAAATACCTTAACCTTAGGCTAGAACCAGGACTTTATTTTACCCAGAGAAACCTATTTTTTCCAAGAATTGGCGATGAGATAGATGCCCTTCGTGAGGTAGAATCTACCTATATACACCTGCCATTGTTGCTGAAATTTAGCACCAAAAGGCTCAACAACTGGAAACCCTTTGTGGTGGGCGGGGTCTCTACTTCTTTAAACCTATCAAGTAACGAGAGAAATCCTGAAGACAATAGCTTAGGACAATTTAGAACATCGCGCATCACCAACTATTTTGAGCTTGGTTTTGGAGTAGATATCTATCTGTATTTCTTTAAATTCACTCCTTCTATTCGTGGTGTATTTGCTACTAGTAATGAACTTGTTCCAGACAATAACCCATTGAGTGAATATACCTCAAACTTAAGCACAATAAATTCTCGTGGAATGTTTATTAATTTTACATTTCAGTAGCACGCGCAAACTCACTTAAAAGTATTGCTGTAGCGGAGGCTACATTTAAACTCTCTGTATCCTGTATTGCTCCAAACTGAGGAATACTAATAGGATGTGTTGAAAAGTCTTGTATTTTTTGTGAAACGCCATTTGCCTCATTACCCATAATAAGTATAGCATCACTAGGCAAAGGTGTATCGTACACATTAGCACCATCCATCATTGCAGTATAAACAGGTGCCCTTGACTGTTTTAAATAGGCTTGAATGTCTAAATAATGTATAGGAAGCCTAGCTATAGAACCCATAGTTGCTTGTATTACTTTTGGGTTATAACAATCTACGGTATCTAGTGAGCATACCAACTGGGTTACACCAAACCAATCACACAAACGTATTATAGTTCCTAAATTTCCAGGATCTCTCACGGCATCTAACACAAGGGTTAGCCCTACTTCTTGAAGAGGTTTAGAAGGGGGTATTTTAAAGAGAGCCAAAGAAGTGTTGGCTGTCGTTAAGCAACTAATTTTTTGAAGGTTTCTCTCTGAGATTTCACAAATACCTTGCATGTTATCTCCCTCAAGAGAACTAAAATGAATATGAAGCTCCAGGTTTTCTTTAAGAAGCTCTCCAATTACCTTGGGACCTTCAGCAATAAAAAGACCTTCTTTGTTTCGGTACTTTTTTTGCTGTAGACTCGTTATTAGTTTTATTTGGCCTTTACTTATCAAATTATAGTATTTTTGATTATTAGATAAACAACCCACTTGACCCTTTTGAATACAGGCATCACAAAAATATCATTAATTTTAGGAATTACGATTGTCTTAGCCTCTTGTAATGCGGTAAAGAATGTAACCGAAAACCAATTTTTACTCACCAAAAACACAATAGAGGTTGATGGTGACAAAACAGAAGACCCCGGTGTCTTTAGCCAATTAACACAACGCCCTAACACTAAACTCCCTCTAATAGGTGTTCCTGTAGGGCTTTACTTTTATAACCTTGCAGACCAAAAAGCAGAGAGCACGTTTAATACATGGCTATATAAAAAACCGAAAAGAGAAAAGCGGTTGATTCAGTTTTTATCAAAAAAACAATTGAAGGCTCTAGAAAACTACTACACAGGGATTAACGATTGGATCAAAAAATCTGGAGATGCTCCACAAATTATCAATGAACAGCAAACAAAAAAATCTCTAGACCGTATTAAGCTGTGGTATGCAAAAAAAGGTTGGTTTAACGTGAGTGCCACATCTAGCATCATTAAAAACGAAAGAAAAAAAAACCGTGCAGAAATAACGTACAATGTTACCCTTAACAAGCCTTATACCATTAATAATATTCAAGAAAATATTGCATCCCCTATCATAGACACTATATTTCAAGCCACTAAAAACAACACATTCATACAAAAAGGAGCACAGTACTCTGCTACAGATTTTGAGAATGAGCGTGAACGTATTAACGCACAACTAAGAAACTCTGGCCTTTACAATTTTAACAGAGATTATATTAATTTTGAGGCAGATACTGTTAATACTGGCAATAAAGTTAATATTAGCTATATCATTCCAGAACGTACTATCAAAGAAAATGACAGCACCATAATAGCACCTTTTAAGGTATACAAAGTAAATGAAGTGAAAATCATTACAGACTACACCTTTGCAAACCAGGGAAGGGAATTTCAAGATTCTGCTCGTTATAATGGATACACACTATATAGCTATGACAAATTAAAATACCGCCCAAAAGCAATTACAGATGCTATTGCTATTTTACCTAATGAGATTTATAAAGACCTAGACAGAAACTTAACCTACAACCAGATTAGTGATTTAAAAATTTTTAAATATCCAAACATTACCTATCAGGAAGACCCAAGAGATACCACAAATCAAGGGCTGATAAGCACGCTATTTTTGAGCCCAAGAGAAAAGGCTACTTTGGATGCTAGCTTTGATGCATACACCTCTACCATACAACAATTAGGTATAAGGTTTAGTGGGTCATTATTTTTACGTAATGTGTTTAAGGGTGCAGAAATTTTACAAATATCTGGAAGCGGAAGTGTTGGAGCTTCAAAAGACATAGCAGATGACGAAGGTTTCTTTAATATTTCAGAATTTGGAGTTACTACAAAACTATCTTTCCCTCGTTTCTTGTTCCCGATACCTGTAGATAGATGGATTCCAAAATACATGTCACCTACTACCAATATTAGTCTTGGTTTTAATGCACAAAACAATATTGGTTTGGACAGGCAGAACCTAAGTACTATTTTTAATTATGATTGGCGCCCATCAAAAACTAGAAGCAATAGCTTTGATTTTTTTAATGTCCAATATGTTCGAAACCTTAAAACAGATAATTTTTTTAATATTTACACCAACTCATTTAATCAAGTAAATGAAATTGCTCAAGATCTTGAAAACGCAAACCCCGGCACGCTAGACCCCTCGTATTACTCTAGAGATAGTAACAACCAAATCATACTAGGAATTCCCTCTGGAATAAACAACTTTTTAAACAATACTCAGGGAGGTGATTACCTTCTAGAAGGAGACCAAGCCAGCACTTTATTAAGCGTCATTCAACGAAGTCAAAGACTTACTGAAAACAACCTTATTTTTGCAAGCAATTTTACATGGACACACGATACAAGAGAGAATATTTTTGATAAGAATTTTTCAAGGTTTCGCTGGAAATTAGAATCGGCAGGTGGCTTGCTTTCAGCAGTTTCAAACCTAGTGGGTCTAGAAAAAAATAAAGATGAAGAGTTTGAAACAATTAATGTAGTATTCTCTCAATATGCAAAAATTGAAGCAGAATTTATCAAACACTGGCAGGTTACTAGTGAAAATGTAGTTGCAATTCGTGCTTTTGGAGGTATTGCTCTGCCCTATGGTAACAGTGAAAGCATCCCCTTTACAAGAAGTTATTTTGCAGGTGGCGCTAATGACAATAGAGGCTGGAGACCCTATGATCTTGGTCCTGGAAGTAGTGGTAGTATTTACGATTTTAATGAAGCTAATTTTAAACTCGCATTTAATCTAGAATATCGATTTCCTATATTAGGTGCGTTTAAAGGAGCATTATTCATAGACGCAGGAAATATATGGAACACTCTAGATAATGTTAGCGATGATGCCTCACGCTTTAATGGCTTAGAAGATTTAAAAGAACTTGCTGCAGCAAGCGGTCTAGGACTTAGGTATGACTTTGGTTTTTTTGTAGCCAGAGTTGATACTGGTTTTAAAATGCACAACCCAGCACGCTCTCAAGCAAACCGTTGGTTTAAAGAATATAATTTTGCCAATGCTGTTTTTAATATCGGTATTAATTATCCATTCTAGGGCTTAGCCAGTCACTATAAAACCCCACAAACTCCCCTATTTTTAATTAAACAATAAAACCATAAATGGGCTTTTGCTACTACCAAAGCGGTCTAACAATGAGTGAGGTAAATGGTGTGAAATTGCCCTTAATTATAACTTAAATTTACTATTTTTGCTTTAAACTAATCTAGCCAATGTCACACACAATAAAACCAGGAGTTGCTTCTGGAAAAGAAATCCAAGCAATCCATGCATATGCCAAAGAAAAAGCATTTGCTATGCCCGCAGTAAATGTAGTTGGAAATAGTAGCGTAAATGCAGTGATGGAAACTGCAGCTGAATTAAACGCTCCTGTAAACATTCAGTTTTCTAATGGGGGATGTTTGTTTAATGCTGGAAAAGGATTGTCTAATGACAATCACCAAGCAGCTATTGCTGGAGGTATTGCAGGTGCAAAACATGTACACCAATTGGCAGAATTATATGGCGCAACTGTGATATTACACACAGACCACTGTGCTAAGAAATTATTGCCATGGATAGACGGCTTATTAGACGCTGGAGAACAGCACTATAAAGAAACCGGAAAACCGCTATATAGTTCGCACATGATTGACCTTAGTGAGGAGCCAATTGAAGAGAATATCGCTATTTGTAAAGAATACCTAGCGCGCATGTGCAAAATAGGAATGACCTTAGAGATTGAACTTGGCATTACTGGAGGAGAAGAAGATGGCGTTGACAATAGTGATGTTGATGTTTCAAAGCTATACACACAACCAGAAGAAGTAGCCTACGCATATGAAGAGTTAATGAGCGTGAGCGATCAATTTACCATTGCAGCTGCTTTTGGAAATGTGCACGGTGTTTACAAACCAGGTAATGTGAAATTGACTCCAAAAATATTAAAGAATTCTCAGGAATTTGTTCAAGAAAAATTTGGAACAGATGCTAATCCAGTAGATTTTGTATTCCATGGTGGAAGTGGTTCTACTGTAGAAGAAATTCGTGAAGCTATTGGTTATGGCGTTGTAAAAATGAACATAGACACAGATCTTCAATTTGCTTTTACCGAAGGCCCTCGAGATTACATAACCAAAAACATTGAGTACCTTAAAACTCAAATTGGAAATCCTGATGGTGCAGAAATACCAAACAAAAAATATTACGATCCAAGAAAATGGATGCGTGAGGCTGAACTCACATTTAAAGCACGTTTGAAAAAGGCTTTTGAAGACCTCAATAACGTTGATACATTATAACCAGAATTTCATAAAAAAAACGTAATAAACGCACTCAATATGACTTGGTTTAAAAGAACAAAAAAAGGAATCAACACTCCTACCGAAGAGAAGAAAGACGTGCCAAAAGGGTTATGGTATAAATCTCCTACAGGAAAGATTGTGGACGCAGAAGAACTAGAAAAAAACTTCTATGTAAGTCCAGAAGATGGATATCACGTTCGCATTGGTAGTAAAGAGTATTTTGAAATTTTATTTGACAATAACAAATACAAAGAACTAAATGCTTCACTTACCTCTAAAGATCCATTAAAGTTTGAAGACAAAAAGAAATACGCAGATAGACTAAAAGACGCCCAAAGCAAAACAGGATTAAATGATGCAGTTCGTACAGCCGTAGGAAAATCTATGGGTCAAAACTTAGTCATTGCTTGTATGGACTTTAGTTTTATTGGGGGGTCAATGGGAAGTGTTGTTGGAGAAAAAATTGCACGCGCAGCAGACCATGCTTTAAAAACAAAAACACCATTTTTATTAATTAGTAAAAGTGGAGGTGCAAGGATGATGGAAGCTGCTTTATCACTCATGCAACTGGCAAAAACAAGTGCAAAGCTTGCACAACTTGCAGATGCAGGTATTCCTTATGTTTCACTATGTACAGACCCTACCACAGGAGGAACAACTGCTTCTTTTGCAATGCTAGGAGATATCAACATTAGTGAACCAGGAGCTTTAATAGGTTTTGCTGGACCTCGTGTTGTTAAAGACACCACTGGAAAAGAATTGCCAGAAGGTTTCCAGAGCGCAGAGTTTGTTCTAGAACACGGGTTTTTAGATTTCATTTCACATCGCAAGGACATGAAACGTAAGATCAACTTGTATCTAGATTTAGTGCAAAATAAACCATTGCGAGAAAAAACCGCCTAAGCTAGTTTATATAGACAATAGACACTCTCTTAAAAAAGAGTCATTATCTTAACCATTTAAATCTAAAACTCCTTTCGACTCCATGGGTAGAAAGGAGTTTTTATTTAAATTCAATACCATAACAAAACCTACTTGATACACCATCAAAGCATCATGATATCTTGAGCCTTTATTTCTTTTAGTATTTTAAAATAGTAAAAGAAGTAACTTTTTAAATAATTATCTACTCAAACAATGCCATATCATTGAATTTCACTATTTTTGCAGCCGAATTACAACACATGTAGTTCATACATAAAAATCATTTATAAAATATTAGCATGTATTTAGATCCAAAAGAAAAAGCAGAAATTTTCGCAAAGCACGGAAAATCAGCAACAGACACTGGTAACACAGAAGGTCAAATTGCATTATTCACTTACAGAATTCAACACCTTACGGGGCATTTGAAAGCAAACCACAAAGATTACAACACAGAACGTTCTCTTGTGAAGCTAGTAGGTAAGCGTCGTTCTTTATTAGATTATCTAATGAAAAAAGATGTATTACGTTACAGAGCAATTGTAAAAGAATTAGCATTACGTAAATAATCTATCTAAGGGGCTTAACTAAGCCCCTTAATTTTATTATTTTTAAGTACTGAAAAGGCTACCCTTTAGTTTTTCATTGGTCAAACCACACACAACACAACAACACTTGGTTTGAAAGTCAAACCTTGACCAAATTAAACGATGCGTAGGTGCGCATCACAAATGAAAAATATGATACCTAAAGTATTTAGAGAGGTCATTGACCTTGGTGACGGTAGAGAGATCTCTATCGAAACTGGAAAATTAGCAAAACAGGCACACGGTTCAGTCGTGGTTCAGTCTGGAAAATGTATGATGCTTTGTACTGTAGTTTCTAACTACGAACAAAAAGATCTACCCTTTTTACCCCTAACCGTTGATTATCGTGAGAAATTTGCAGCAGCCGGACGTTATCCAGGAGGTTTCTTCAAAAGAGAAGCTAGACCTAGTGATGGTGAAGTGTTGACAATGCGTTTAGTAGACCGTGTGTTACGTCCATTATTCCCGAAAAATTACAGCGCAGAAACGCAAGTAATGATTCAATTAATGTCTCATGATGAGAATGTAATGCCAGATGCAATGGCAGGTCTTGCTGCTTCTGCAGCTATTCAACTATCAGATTTCCCTTTCGAATGTGCTATCTCTGAGGCTAGAGTAGGACGTATCGATGGAAAATTTATCATTAACCCAACAAGAGCACAACTAGCAGAGTCTGACATCGATATGATGATTGGAGCCTCTGCAGATTCTGTAATGATGGTTGAAGGTGAAATGGACGAGATTTCTGAAGATGAAATGATCGAAGCAATTAAATTTGCTCATGAAGCAATTAAACTTCAAATTGATGCACAGCACCGTTTAGCTGACGCTTTTGGAAGAAAAGAAGTGCGTGATTACGCAGAGGAGCCAGATAACGAGGATCTTGTAAAAAGAGTTCACGACATGGCATATGATAAAGTATATGCAGTGGCTAAAGCTGGATCTACAAAGCAAGAACGTACTGCTGCATTTGCTGGTATTAAAGAAGAAGTAAAAGCATCTTTCTCTGAAGAGGAATTAGTAGAATATGGTGGTTTAGTCTCAGACTATTACCGCAAGGCTGAAAAGGCTGCAGTTCGTAACCTTACGGTTAACGAAGGGCTACGTCTAGATGGTCGTAAGACCAATGAAATACGTGACATCTGGTGTGAGATTGATTACTTGCCATCTGTACACGGTTCTGCGGTATTTACACGTGGAGAAACCCAAGCACTTGCTACGGTAACTCTTGGTACCTCTAGAGATGCAAACAAAATAGATATGCCATCATTTGAAGGAGAAGAAAACTTCTACCTTCATTATAACTTCCCTCCTTTCTGTACTGGAGAAGCAAGACCTATTCGTGGAACCTCTCGTAGAGAAGTTGGACATGGTAACCTTGCACAGCGCGGTTTGAAAGGAATGATACCAGATGATTGTCCTTACACAGTACGTGTAGTTTCTGAAGTATTAGAATCTAACGGTTCTTCTTCTATGGCAACAGTATGTGCTGGAACAATGGCAATGATGGATGCAGGTATCCAAATGAAAAAACCAGTTTCTGGTATCGCAATGGGACTTATCTCTGATGCAGATTCTGGAAAATTCGCAGTGCTTTCTGATATCCTTGGTGATGAAGATTACCTTGGAGATATGGACTTTAAAGTTACAGGAACAGCAGACGGAATTACTGCTTGCCAGATGGATATTAAAGTAAAAGGATTAGGGTACGATATTCTTGTTGCTGCTTTAAACCAGGCAAGAGATGGTCGTTTACACATCTTAGATAAATTGGTTGAAGCGATTGCTGCTCCAAGAGAAGACGTTAAAGAATATGCTCCTAAAATGGTAGGTGTTCGTATTGCAAATGAATTTATTGGTGCTCTTATTGGACCAGGAGGAAAAGTGATACAAGAACTTCAAAAAGTAACTGGGTGTACGATCGTTATTAACGAAGATCCAGTAACAGAAGAAGGTATTGTTGAAATCTTAGGTACAGGACAAGAAGGAATCGACGCGGTACTAGCCAAAATTGATTCTATCACCTTCAAGCCTACTGTAGGGTCTGCATATGAAGTAAAAGTAATCAAGATGTTAGATTTTGGTGCTGTTGTTGAATATATGGAAGCTCCAGGAAACGAAGTATTACTTCACGTATCTGAGCTAGCTTGGGAACGTACAGAAAACGTAAGCGATGTTGTAAGCATGGGCGATGTGTTTGATGTAAAATACTTTGGTCTTGACAAACGTACAAGAAAAGAGAAAGTGTCTCGTAAGGCCTTAATGGAAAAGCCAGAAGGATATGTAGCACCTGCTCCAAGAGAACGCAGTAATGACCGTCGTCCTCCAAGAAGAGATGATAGAAAAAGAGACTAAATATTTTTCTCTTATTTAATATAAAAGCGCCTTTCTTTTAGAAGGGCGCTTTTTTTATGGTAACACACTCATAAACAAGCAAAAAGATGCCCTACAAAATCAATCAGCATTGGTTTATTATTAGATAGACTCTAAGGGGGTTTAAACTGGAGGTTTTTTCCTTACCTTTAACAGCATATTGGTATTATAAACACCTACTGTCATGATACATACTATTTGTTACTCCAGTAAAGCCGTTGATGGTCTTCAAAAAGAAGGTTTAGAGGGCATTTACAATACTACCTACACTAATAACAGTATTAGAGGTGTAACCGGTATTTTATTATTTGAGCTAGGTAATTTTTTTCAAGTCTTAGAAGGAGAAAAAGACATTATAATGCCTCTTTACGAGCAGAAGATAAAAAACGACCCAAGACATCATTCTATTTTTGAGATTATAAACAAACCCAAACAAAAAGCTTTATTTTTAAACTATAGTACAGATTTTAATATTGTTCGCACTGCAGATCAATTGACAACAATAAATGCTTATTTAAAAGAAAATAAAGTAAGTACCTCAGAAAAAATTCAACGTTTAATACAACCTTTTTTACTACTACCATGAGCCACACACTTATAGCCCCTTCTGTCTTAGCTGCAGATTTTGCAAATTTACAACGCGACATAGAAATGATAAACAACAGTGATGCCGATTGGTTTCATATAGACATTATGGATGGTGTTTTTGTGCCCAATATCTCTTTTGGTATGCCAGTATTACGTGATATTGCAAAACACGCTACAAAGACCATAGATGTACACCTTATGATAGTAGATCCAGATCGTTATATTTCAACATTTAAAAGTCTTGGGGCTAATGTATTAACGGTTCATTACGAGGCCTGTACTCACCTGCACAGAACTCTGCAGGCTATAAAAGCAGAAGGCATGCAAGCTGGCGTTGCCTTAAACCCGCATACTAGCATATCACTTCTAGAAGACACAATTCAAGACATAGACCTTGTGTGTTTAATGAGTGTAAACCCCGGTTTTGGTGGCCAGAGCTTCATAGAAAACACTTATGATAAAGTTATAGCCTTAAAAGAATTAATTACCAGAAAAGGGGCGAATACAAAAATTGAAATAGATGGTGGTGTTACTAATAAAAATGCAAAACAACTAGCAGATGCTGGAGCAGACGTACTTGTGGCAGGTAGTTATGTTTTTAAATCAGAAAATCCTACCAAAACCATTACTGACCTTAAAACACTTTTAATCTAATAAAAAACCAGCATCGTTTTTCTTAACGACACCTGTTTTGAGAGGTATTAACTTGGGTTAGGATCGTTTATACTTTTTAATAATTGTGGCAAAATCAATTCAAGATCAAAGTATAATCAATATCAAGTACACTAAGATTGTCATTTACTTTTTTTGTGTTTTGAAATAACAAATCCTTAAATGCATTTAATTCTGATCGATTAAACAATAAAGACAAATTTTGCTGCATTGTACTCACTACAATCTTTCGTTTTATAGGCATTGCATCATATTTATTTTCCCAATACTCTAAATCTATTTGAGAAATATAACTTTGAAAAGACTCCATCTCTTCTTCGTTTAATTCTATATAGATATTCGTGAAATTAAGATGATACACATTACAGTTTTCACAAAAGGAAATAATTCCGTAGCAATTTTTTGCTAATGTTTTAATTTGGTGACACATTTAAATTATTTTTTAGTAACAATCTATTAATAATTGGCCTTTATTTTCAAAAACACTCAGCGATTCATTAAGGTGCTTGGTTGTTATTTCATGTAATGCATCCAAAACACTGTACTGCATTGCCATAGAACCACAAAGCATAATATAACCACCGTCTTTGAGTTGCTGAGCTATTTCAATTTGTTTTTTTAATAGTATATCTTGTACATATTGACTGTCTTTAATCTGAGAAAAAGCCAATTGAAGTCTTATTGGTGGAGAATTGCGAGATCTCTGCTCGATAAACTCACGGTAACAAGTAAAAGAATCTTCTACTTTTGCCCCCCAAATTAACTGTACCGATGTGTTTTCAGCTTCTTGAAGCATCCCTAAATAAGGGGCAATTCCTGTTCCATTAGCAATGAGTAATACAGATGGAGCATGCTTTGGAAAATAAAAAGTAGGGTTTAATTTGATTTCCACTTGTAATAAATCACCTTCTTTTAAAGTACACAAGTAGGTTGAGCAAACCCCTTTGGGGTGCCATTTCACACTCAACAAGACATCATCATCTATCCTAGCAATAGAATAGTATCTAGCATGAGAACACCCTGGAGGTGTGATGGTGAGAAGATCTCCAGACTGAAAAACAGTATTCTTTTTTGGGCGAAGCCTTAACAAGGCAGTATTGTCAATATTTAAATTTGTTCGTCCTATGACTTCAAAAGACTGTTTGTTTTTTGAGCTTTTATTTTTATTTGATGTTGAAATGTCTAGTTTCATACCAGTATATTTATTCCAGGTTAAAACCCAATCTTCGAAGGCACTTTGTGATTGATCGTCTATTTTAACTATCGGGATTATGGGTTTAAAAAGAGAATGATTGTGAAGTAGACCATCTACTTTAACGCCAAAATAACAATACTTAGGGTACAGTAAAGATCCAAAAGCAAGCACAGAAAACTGAATTTTTTTCTCTGGTTTTATTGACTTAAATACCGTGTCAAATTTTCGAGCATTACTTGGTGCATCTCCATCTCCATATGTTGCGGTAAAGACTATTAAGTGAGTAGCACATTGATAGCTAGAGTATTCATTTAAGCTTGCCATATACACTTTCTTTCCCGCATTTTTTAATGCGTTAAAAAAAGTTTTCGCAAAGACGAAAGTGTTTCCAGTCTCTGATCCTACAAGCAAAATATATTCTGCTTCATCTTTAGTGAAGTCTTCAATTAGGCGCTTGGTGCCTCTTCGTCTCAAACTAACAACAAAACCAGTGTACATAAAGAATAATAAACTTAAACTACTTATTAATAAAATAAACGACCAAAGTAAATTGCCTTGACCCGTATGTAATTTTTTACTCCATTGAGAAGCTAATTGAACAAACGGGTAAGGCAAATTACCAACTACTTCTCCAGTATATTGATCTACCAGCAATTCTCTGTCATTTAGGGCTAATTCAAAATAATCGCTGGAATTGTCTGAAAATGGAAAAGTGAGTTTTCTTACTTGTTTTAATGTTGTGTTTTCAAATACTAAAGGATTGAAGGCCGTAGAACTAGAAACCCTTGAATTAGCCTGAAGACTATGATCTGGAAATAAAGAGAATTTTTCAGCTGAAAGGTATACTCCGGTTGATGCTATAATTAAAATAGGTGCTAAAAAAATTCTACCAAGAATAACATGGTAACGCTGAGCAAAGTCTGTCTCTTGAACCTTTGTATACAATTTATTAAAACCGCCTTGTCGCTTTGCTATTAAAAAAATTCCTGTAACAGCAATAAAACAAAGTAATAAGGAAACAACACCTACAAAACCTCGCCCTATACTTTTCAAGAATAAAGACCTATGGAGGTTAGTAATAAAGGTAAAAAAGGAAGATCGAGAAGTCACATCACCTAACATAGCTCCATTTCTAGGATTGATATATATGTTTTTACTCCCTTGATCAATAGTAAACACTGAGGCTTTTACAAAGTCGTTTGGCATGACCTCTATCGCTAGAACTTCTGCATAAACATCTTCTAAATTAGCAATTGTCTCAGAAATATAAATGCCGTCTAAATTTGGAATCACATACGATTTAGAAGCTTCGTTTATAGGCTCTAGTGCAAGTAATGATCCCGTTATTGAGGCCACTATAAGAAATAGTGCTGAAACCAAAGCGAGTAAGAAGTGGCTATATCGCCAAAGAGAACCGATCATAATATACTATTGTTGTATCATACGCACATAGCGTATGTATCCATTTCCTACTACTTTACTTTTTATACTCTCTGATGTAAGCTCAAACTGAACATCATCTGTGAAATACTCTTGATCTTCTACAGCGGTTTCAAATCGAATATCATAGCCCATATTAATCTTTTCATTTGGTATTTTCAAAATACTAACAGCGCGTTCACCGCCACTAATAGTTGCTCCAGAAATTGCATCTATGTCTACCCTTTTTTTGCCATGAAATTTCCACCATTGGGAGATCTCACTATACCATTCAGGATCACTACCCTGAACGTATAAGGTCTTTTCATACTCACCATCAGGGTTAATTAAGGATACCACGACATAAGCACCTTCACCTAAGTAACTTGTCATTTGTATCATGCATTTAATGTTTGTTGTATCAAGAGGTTTGGCAAAAGAAAATACAAGAAAAGCACTAAATATAATTACTGGAATAAATTTAAAGAATCGAATCATATTATTTAAGAAAATTTAATGTGACGTTATTTTTTTGCAGTAATTCATTTTCAATAGCAAGATCAAATGCTGTTTCACCAAAATCATTAATGATCGTTTTATCTGCACCTTGACGCAACAGATATTTAAGAATATCGTCATCTTCTGTCTTCATTGCGGCAATATGTAAGGCAGTATAACCCTCATTATTTTTTTTATCTATATCAATTCCATAAACAGCTAAAGACTCTAAAGCCAATAGCTTATTATTCTTACTAGCTAAATGTAATAAGGTATTCCCCTCTTTTTGAATTTGGTTCATTTGTAAACCATGTTTCTCAAACAAATCATAAACAGCAATATTTCTCTGTCCAGTAACAACACAGAACATGACTGGTGTATTTCCATAACTATCTTTTGTAGTTAGAATGGATCCTTTATCAAAAAGATAATTCATGATACCAATATTTGCCTTATAGGCAGCCCAAAAAATATATGTTCGCTCATCGTGAGTTCGCTTATCTACAGTATTGCCATCCAATGATAATAAATATTTGATTGTGTCATCATTCACCTCTTCCAAAAGAGCATAAACCGTTGCATCAAAACCATAGCTATTTAGCTCTGAAGGACTATTACCCTCCGCTATCCCTGTAATTACCTGTTCAATTGAAGGGTTTAATTTCCAATAATCTCTTGATAAAAAGATGTTTTCTTGTGCTATAATTTCCATAGAAAACAATAGAACTAGACATATACACAACGTTGGTTTTATTTTCATTTTACTGTTTTTTTACAAAAGATTCAATCAGTAAATTAATTTTTACTTCTTGAGTTAAGGCATCATCAAAAAGATGTTTGTATAGTGCCTTATTATCTACTTTGGCCTCTAAGGAAAGATCTTTGTCTCTATTATAGATTTCATCCCATTTAAATCGAACTGTAGCCCATTTATTAGTGTTTTCCTCCCACCAGTTTGCAGCGGCTGCGCAACGACTATCATCAACCCTTATATAAGTATTGTAGCCTTTCTCTTTAGCTATAACGAGGTCTTCTTTTCCAATTTCTCTCACTATCTTATCATTGTCTTGATCGTGCACCCAACCAAAATCTTTAATTTCTTGACGGTTCCCTCTCATTGTAAGATTATAATCACTTCTTGTTGTGTATTCACGTCTTGGCAATGGTGCAGTCGTAGTATTTTCCCAGTAACTCTTTCCATCTACATGAACCCAAGTTCCAGAACCTTCATAACGTGGGCTATCGTCTACTTGAAAAACCTTCTGTGTCCATTGTCCTGAAACATCATTTCTTCTTTTTTTCTCAAAAACCCAATCGTTTTCTGTGTTATACATATAGAATTTTCTATTTTCAAACAACCAATCCTGCCGCCAATGTTTCACAATCATTGGCTTGGCAGGGTTTCCTACTTGAAGAATGTGTTGCAAAGAAATTTTATCATTCTCATTAGTCACTAAAGCTGCCCACTCTAAAGCTTTGCTTACTTTATTTCTTGATGGTTTGTATAAAGAATCTTTTGAGTAACTAAAGGTTTCAGAAAAATTAAAGGTTACTTCAAAACATCCACACATTTGTTTTATGGCTTCAATATCCTGTTCTTGTTTTTTACTTTGAGCAGATACAGAAAACATGAACCCCATCGCAATTATAGATAAAACAATCTTTTTCATGTTTATGTTAATTTAAAATTAGCTTTTTTGAAATTGTTGTATTCCCAGAGTCAAATTGCAGCACATACATACCACTATCAAGAAAAGAAAGATCTAATTGTTTATTAAAAAATCCATTATTATTTAATGTTGTAGTTTCATATACTTGTGCACCATTGACGGCATATATCCTAATCGTATTAGTTACTGCAGTAGTGTTTTTATTTTCATAAACAATAGTTATAGTTCCATCTAATGAAGGATTTGGATACATACCAAATGATAGGTTTTCACCTACACTCTCAAAGCCTAATAAATCTGTAACATCTTGTAATACAAATGATAAATCGCCAGAAGCTGAGCCACCAAAATCAGTGAAATACATTCTGTAGACTGTATTATTATCATATTTCACATAGTATTTTTGATCACTGTCAATATTCCATGTACCAGTAA
>CAJWVI010000009.1 GCA_913048115.1 uncultured Flavobacteriaceae bacterium
TAATACCAAGCTCTTTCCTTCGGAAATTTAATACCATTAATAGTTTCTAAATCTTTTAACAAAATATACTCTCCTGTGTTTTTTCCAGCACCTTGTGGATCTCCTTTAAAGAACTGGTAGATTTCCATAGCATAGGTTTGTGGGTCAAAATAAAATTGCCAAACATCACTACCAATGCCTTTATCATAGCTTGCCTTTAGTACCAAGTACTCTTTCCCTTTAAAGGTTTTTTTGCGCACTGTTTTTGAAATATTAGTGCCTGGATCTTTTAGCTTCATTGGCAATCCAAAGAGATAGGTGTAGTAATTTTTGTATAACTCGGCAGTCTCGCAAGGGGTTCTTTTGGCCTTTGGGTCTAGGTCCTTAATAGAGGTAGTACATAGTTCTTTGGCTAGTGTGTAGCGCGTAACAAGGCCATCTAATTGCGTACTTACACTAAAATATTCTTGTGGCAAATTAATATCAATCTTACTAATTCTTGTGTCTCCTTTTGGTGTCTGCATAGCAACATGTAACCTGCCGTTAAAGCCAGACCAAGCTCCACAAGGATCATGAAAGGCTATTGTATTATCAAGAAGCTCTTGTGCATTGATATTTTGCGCGCTCATCGATAATGAAACACAAAGCAGGCACATCATCGTAAAGTATACTTTCATGCTAATGGTTTTAAAAGGCAAGGTACTAAAACCCATACCTAATTAAGTATTAAATCAATGCTAGCAAATAGCCAAGAAAAGCGCTTGTAAGGGCTTAAAGAGTTTTTATAAACAGCGCGATGCCAATAGCAACAAAAAGCAGCGTTGCTACTCCAAGACCATAACCAAATTTTGTAAAACGTATTCCAGTTTTTTCTGGCTGTGCCTGTTTTTTATGGTACTCATAAACACGCTCAATATCGTCATTCCAGTTTACAGGATAGATCGTGTTTTTACAGCCATGACAGTATAGTTTTTCTGAAATATCTTTACTAGCACTTGCGTATAATTTTTGCACAGTATGTTCTTGGGTGAAAGAAAACTCCAGGCCATCATTAGCAAAACATTCTGGACAGTTGTTCTTTAAACGGGCGGCATGAAGGGTATGTGTTGTGGTCATGAGTTGTTAATAAGCGGAAGTGAGATTACAAAGGTAGTTCCTTTATCTTTTGTACTCTTTAAAACTCTAATGTTTCCGTTGTGATACTCATGGATAATACGTTTTGCTAGAGACAATCCAAGACCCCATCCTCTTTTTTTGGAAGTAAATCCTGTTGTAAATATTTTTTTGTGGTTTTTTTTTGGGATGCCTTTTCCAGTATCACTCACAAAAATTAAAGCACTTTTCTGGCTTGTTTCTACAATCACTTGGATATCACCCTTTCCTCTCATAGCATCAATACCATTTTTTACTAAATTCTCTATGGTCCAACCAAATAATTGGGCATTTAATTGTACATAAATAGGGTTGTTTGGAGTATCAATTTTAAAATTAATAAGCTTAGAACTTCTGCTTTTTAAATAGTCGAAGGCAGCCGCAGTCTCGGCAACAATATCTGTTTGAGTTAGCTTAGGCTTAGAACCAACTTTAGAAAACCGATCTGTAATAGTCTCCAGGCGTTTAATATCTTTTTCCATTTCAAAAATATAGTCTGGATTTACATTTTCATCTCGTAAAATCTCGGTCCAACCCACCAAAGAAGACAGCGGTGTTCCAATTTGATGCGCTGTTTCTTTTGCCATACCTACCCAAAGTTTGTTTTTTATGGAAGATTTTGCAGTTTCATTGAAGTAATAAATAGCTGCAACAAAAAGCATGAGAATAACAATAAGTATGACAGGGTAGTATTTTAACTTGTTAATGAGCGGGGAATTACCGTAGTACACAGTTTGAAACACGGTGCCATTATATTTTAATTCAAGGGGTTTGTACTCAGAGATAAATTCTTGAATGAGCGCCTCTCTTTTCTTTACAGATTTTAGGATAGCTTCATCAATATTTTTGCTGTTGTAAATACTATCTGCATGACTAAAACTAATCATGGGTGTTGTATTATTTAACCGTATTGCTTCTGTTGAGACCTTGCTAATGTTTGCGCTTATAAGTATTGTAGACGACGAAACTTCTTTAAATGCCTCTGCAAAAATTTGCATTTTTTGACGTTCATTTTCTTTTAGTTCGTAAAAGAAAAGGAGTGTGTTCCATAAAATAAGGCTTACAATAATAACCGAAGCTATTGTAAAAACCCAACGAACAAGAGATGTATTTTGCTGCATGAAGTACTACATTAAGTTATGATAAATATAATGTAATTATGTTAATATTATTGTGCAAGCAAATTTTTACACCCTTGTGTATTTGCTATCTTTGTGATTATGAAAACCATTGATCCAAAAGCAGTAAGTACAGGACAGTTGCACGGCTATATGCTAGGGGCAGTAACTCCAAGGCCAATTGCCTTTGCTAGTACTATAGATGCAGAGGGTAATATAAACCTTTCTCCGTTCAGTTTTTTTAATGTGTTTAGCGCAAACCCGCCTATCATGATTTTTTCACCGGCAAGGCGTGGTCGTGACAACACAACCAAACATACCTATGAGAATGTATTACAAGTAAAAGAAGTGGTTATCAATATTGTAAATTATGATATTGTACAACAAATGTCACTCTCTAGCACAGAATATGCCCAAGGTGTTAATGAATTTGAAAAAGCAGGATTAACTCCATTGGCATCACAAACCATTACGCCTCCTCGCGTTGCTGAGTCTCCAGTGCAGTTTGAGTGTAAGGTAAATGAAGTTATTTCTTTAGGGACACAAGGCGGCGCAGGAAACTTAGTGATTTGTGAGGTGCTAAAAATGCATATTGACGAAGCTATTTTGGATGCAGATGGAAAGATAGACCCCGTGAAGTTGGACGCCGTTTCTAGAATGGGTGGAAACTGGTACGGAAGAGCAAAAGAAGGTATGTTTGAAGTGCCTAAGCCACTGTCAACCCTGGGCATTGGTTTTGATCAATTGCCAAAGGCAGTTAGTACAAGCAAATTTCTAACAGGAAATGACTTAGCGATCTTGGCAAATGTTGAGGTGTTGCCAGAGGGCGCACAGGCCATAGCAACCCTAGAGCAAGAGGTTGCAATTGCTGTTCAAAAACACTTGATGTTGGGTGATACTCAAGGCGCTTGGGATACCCTTTTAAAATAATAAATAAAACAATAATTTCCGAAGGGAAACCAAACACTTAAAATGATATATTAATTTTTAAAGATGGCCATTAACGTGAAAAATAAAAGCGTATGATGGAAATGTAACATTATGGAAGTAGAAGGAAAAGTAAAACTAGTTGGAGAAACTCAAACATTTGGTAGCAACGGTTTCAGAAAAAGAGAGTTAGTAATAACCACAGAAGAGCAGTACCCTCAACATATCATGATTGAGTTTGTACAAGACAAAACAGATTTGTTAAATAGCTACGCTCCAGGACAAGATGTGAAAGTAAGCATCAATCTAAGAGGTCGTGAGTGGTTAGATCCAAAAACCAATATCACAAAATATTTTAATTCTATCCAAGGATGGAGAATTGAGGGAGCTGCACAGGCCGCACCTGCCGCAAACGCAATGCCGCCAATGCCACCTGCAGATGCATTTGAACCTGCAAGTGATTTAAACCAGGCAGACCATGATGATCTTCCTTTCTAAGGATAAAATTTATTTCAACAACGCCCAGAGGGATCTACTTCTGGGCGTTTTTTTATACTCAAAGTTCCGTAAAAGGGCATAGCGTTGCTGTCAAATTTGTTTATTTTTACGGGATGTCTATTACACGATCGATAGAAAATATTTTTAAAAAAGTACTGCCATCCCCTTTTGCGATTGCAGTATTGTTGACCCTTCTTACTATTTTACTTGCCCTTGGGTTCACCCCAGCACCAGCAAATGAGAACCATTTATTGGCTATTTTGTCTTATTGGGAGAAAGGAATTTGGAATAACGATTTGTTGGTATTTGCCTATCAAATGATGCTTATTTTGGTGCTAGGACATATTTTAGTACTAAGCAAACCTTTAAACACCCTTATTGGAAAACTCACTGGCCTAGTTCACTCGACAGCAACTGCGGTTATTTTGGTGAGCGTAGCCACGATGTTAGTTTCTTTTTTTAATTGGGGCTTAGGGCTCATTTTTGGCGCTATTTTAGCCCGTAAAGTTGCAGAGTCTGCACAACATAGAGGCTTTGCTATTAACTACCCACTAGTAGGCGCTTCGGGATACGTAGGGCTTATGATTTGGCATGGAGGCATTAGCGGCTCTGCGCCATTAAAAGTTGCAGAGAGTGGCCATATAGCCAGCATAATGTCTGGTTTTAGTGATCCAGCTCTGCAGGGGCAACTTCCAGATAGTATTGCCTTTGACCAAACAGTGTTGAGCAGCTTTAACTTAAGTTTATTTGCCATTTTGTTGGTGTTAGTTCCTGCCCTTTTGTATTTAATTGCAAAAAAAGCACCCACAACACCTACCAACTTGCCAATTTACAGCCCTGACCTTTCAAAAAAAACACACCTAAAGGGTGCCGAAAAACTAGACCAATCTAATGTCTTGGGTATTGGGTTTGGATTGCTTGTATTGACAGCATTCTTTTATCAATATTGGGAAGCTCTGGGAGCCCTCTCTATTACTCCAAATTTATTGAATTTTTTCATGCTGGGCTTGGCCTTTTTATTGCATAAAAATTTTAAAAACTTTCTTCATGCTCTAGAAGAAGCTATAAAAGGAGCAACAGGTATTTTAATACAATTCCCGCTTTATTTTGGGGTTATGGGCATCATGCGCGAGAGTGGTATGGTGGTTGAAATCTCAGATTTTTTTGTATCTATTTCTACAACACAAACCCTCCCTATTTTTACCTTTATAAGCGCTGGGTTGGTTAATATCTTTGTGCCAAGTGGGGGAGGACAATGGGCCATACAAGGACCCATTGTCATTGAATCTGCACTCAAACTAGGAGTAGCGTTGCCAAAAGCAATTATGGCTCTGTCTTACGGTGACCAAATAACTAATATGTTGCAACCCTTTTGGGCACTGCCCTTGTTAGGAATCACAAAGCTTAAGGCGCGGGAGATTTTACCCTATACACTATTACTTATGTTGCTTGGTAGTGCTGTTTATATTATAGGCCTTTTGTTGATATGATGTATGTACTTGATCAAAAATTGTGGTTTCCAGATCCTTGCTCATCAAATGAGCATGGTATTGTAGCTGTTGGTGGTGATTTGTCTGCAGAGCGCGTTTTGTTGGCATACACACAAGGAATATTTCCATGGTTTTCTGAAGATGAGCCCATTATTTGGTGGTGTCCAGACCCTAGAATGGTATTGTACCCAACCGAATTTAAAATATCAAAATCGTTTAAAAAAACACTACGCACTACGTCCTTTACCGTAACGTTTAACACTGCCTTTTCTGCGGTGATTGAGGCCTGTTCAAAGATGGAACGACCAGGGCAAGAAGGCACATGGATTACTCAAGAAATGAAAGAAACCTATGTGGAGTTACATCGGCAAAACATTGCGATTTCTATTGAGGTTTGGGATAAAGACATATTGGTAGGTGGCTTGTACGGCATGCACCTGCCTAGTTTCAAGTTGTTTAGCGGGGAGAGTATGTTTAGTAAAAAAACAGATGCTTCAAAAATTGCTTTTGCACATTTAGTGGCTTGGAGCATAGAACAAAAACACACCCTAATTGATTGTCAAGTATACACTAGTCATCTAGAGAGCCTTGGCGCAAGAGAGATTGACAGAGAAGTATTTTTATCCAACCTAAGAGGAGAATGAGCCATTTTCCAAACTTCAATCTCATATAAATATCCTTAAAGCATTGGTAATTCATTAAAGTTTCAGATTTTTATAAAAAAATACGCATGAAAACATTTTTACACAAGTATATAGCCCTAGGATTGCTCTTTGCAACCACAATTGTAAGTGCACAATTGCCAAAGGGGTTAACTGATGCTGAAAAGCAAATAATTGCAGAGTACCAGTTTACAAACTATACCATGACGCCTCCTCCAAGTGTTCCTGTTAGGGCAGCTGCAGAGTGGGAAGAAATAGAGTACTTGGTAATTACTTGGGAGCCTAATTATGATGGAATTTTAACTCAAATTGTTGCTGCTGGAATTCAAGAATGTAAGGTGGTTATAACCACTCAAAATCAAAATGCTGTTACTAATACACTCACAAATGCAGGCATTGATTTAACCAATGTTATTTTCTTGGATAGAAACTGGGATAGCATTTGGATACGTGATTATGCAGGAAATACAATTTATGAAAATGAAGTTGGAGACAGAGCCCTTACAGATTGGATTTACAATAGGCCCAGACCAAATGACAATACAGTGCCAGAGGGGCACGCGACACTTCTAGAAATACCTTTATACGTTACCGATACAGCACCTAATGATTTAGTAAATACAGGAGGAAACTATATGAGTGATGGTTTAGGAAATGCCTTTGCCTCTGAGCTGATATTAGAAGAAAATGAGCCAGGAAACCCCTACAATGTGTCTGCCAAAACAGAAGCACAAATAGATCAAATCATGGAAGATTATATGGGCATCCAGAATTATATTAAAATGACTGCTCTCCCTTATGATGTAATTAATCATATCGATATGCACATGAAACTTATCGATGAGCAAACACTAGTGGTGAGTAGATATCCAGAGGGTGTTGCAGATGGCCCGCAGATAGAAGCAAATATTCAAGAGGTACTGGATAATGAAGTTTCTGCATTTGGAACTCCTTATAAAGTAAACTGGATCGATGCCCCACCAAGTACTAGTGGTAATTATCCAGATAATGGTGGGTATTATAGAACCTATACCAACGCAATGTTTATTAACAAAACGATACTAGTGCCAACATACAGGCCAAATGTAGACGCCCCAGCTCTTGATAAGTGGCGTGATTTAATGCCAGGATACAATGTAGTGGGTATTGATGTAGATAACTCTCCAGAGAACTTAATTGCCTCTTTGGGGGCTATTCATTGTATTACTCATTCTATTGGTGTGGAAAATCCATTGTGGATTGTACATCAGCCCGTGGAGGCATCTGCAGAAAACGCAATGGTTGCATTAGAGGCAAGTATAAAACACAATAGCGGTGTAGCAAATGCTTCTGTTTTTTATAGAAACCTGGGTGCGTCAACTTACCAGGAAGTTTCCATGACCCTTACAAGCAATGACATCTGGACAGTAGATATTCCAGTACAAACAGAAAATGTGGAGTATTATATTTGGGCCCAGGCAACTTCAGGAAAAACACTTACAAGACCCATTGTAGCTCCACAAGGGTATTGGAGCATTCTAGTTGGGGAGCTTGGCGCCTTAGAGTTTAATGTAGACACCATTATGGGGCCTTATCCAAACCCAGCTAGTGATAGTGTAACCTTTAAGTTTAAGGATGTAGAAGGAGCCCTTGAGGTTACAATTACCAACATACTTGGGCAAGAGTTATATCGCAGGCAAGTATCACAGCGCAATGGTACCCTAACACTTAAATTACAAGAGAACTGGAGGGGCGCCTTGTTTGCAACCTTTACAGGAAGATTTGGAAGCACAACTAAAAAAATAATAAAGCTGTAGAAAGCAATGATTTTTTAGTACTAAAAAGGAACTGCTGTGTTCTCTTCTTTTATGAACTATTTAAGAATTTATAAATTTGATTAAAACCACATGAAAGTCTTCTCTTGTATTCTCTTACTCTGTGCTTTCTGCTTAAGCAATGTTGTAATGTCACAGACCACTGAAGTAAAAAAGACAGATGTCAATAAGGATGTTGATCTTATAAAAGTATACGAGCAATATGTTGAAGATGGGTATGGAACTGCGGCTGTTTATAAAAAATTAGCAGATGGATACTATTTTAAGAGTGATTACACAACAGCAAAAAAATGGTTTGAAGAATTATTCAAGGCAGCTCCAGCTTTAAGTAAAGAGTATAAGAACCGTTATATTCAAACCCTCCGGGCCCTAGATATAGATCCTGCTAATAATAGGTATCTTAAGCCCATTAATTAAAACCGTAGTGATTATTTTTGTTGTAAACCAATTAATTTGTTTGCAGAAAAACAGCCTTATAAGGCCATTACTGTGTATTAAAAAGAGGTGCCTAGTCTAAATAAGTATTAGATTAGGCACCTCTTTTAAAAGTATAAACAGTTTTTTTATTGTTTGATAAACTTCACTGTTTTGTTTGCTGTCTCTGTTTTTAAGACAGCAAAGTATACACCAGTGTCTAAAGCTGCTGTTTCAACAGAGAAGTTTCTTGCCTGTGGAGTTATATTTTTTACACGTTGTCCAAGGGTATTGTAAATGGCAAATTCAGTAATTTGCTCATCAGATTGGATATGTATAATATGGGTTGTTGGATTAGGATATAGAGCAACATTAATAGTGTTAAACTCACTAGCTCCTAGAGTATTGCTAGAAACAACTACGCTTCCCAAGGCTACTTCATTTGTAGGGTTTTCATTTAAACCCTTTATTTGAAATCCATATTGAACAAAAGCATCAGTAGATTCAACATTATCATAGGTTAATGAAAATTCTGTTCCATCTCCACCTAAAAGGGCATATTGTTCTTTTAAAACTGAAAAGTCTGCATTAAATACTTTGATAAACGCTGTGGCCTGGTAGGTAGATAAAACCATTGTTGTATTTACAGTATCTCCTGAGCTTAATAATGATATTATTGATTCTCCAACAATATTACTAACCATTAATACTGGAATAGTAACAGCTGCGCCATCATCTCCTGGAGCCATTACAATTGGTGCTCCTTCTACATTATTTACCATAATAACAGCAATTGCACCAGCGTTTTGAGCGTTTAATGATTTTGAGCCAAATTCACATATCCCTCTTCTAATTACGGCAACTTTTCCTTCTAGAGCCGCTGCGTTAGTAATTGCCTCACAGGCATCGTTTTGGTCAGGGTCTGCATTTTCATCGATCACTAGAACTGCATCCTCTGTTAAAGCTGTAGCTGTAAATGCTCCTCCAAAACCACCTGCAACAGCTTGATGACCTCCCGTTAAAGGCCCGTTGTTTACACTAAATAAGAGCGTTCCCTTTCCATCAAGAGTATTGGAGGTGACAGCTCCTTCAAAAGTAAGTGGGCTTCCAACCAATGAATTATCCTCAACATATGTGTTTGCTTCAAAAACCTTGTTTCCAACAAATGTTGTTTGATCTACCCAAAATGGATCTGTACCGTTGTCCCAAGTATTGAAATTAGGTTGTAATGTTAGAGTGTTATTTGAAGTATCAACTACAGTCTTTAAATCTGGTATACCCCAAGCTTGACCAAAAACAAATGCTCCGCCATTTGCACTTGTTTCAAATACATTTGCATATCCAACTTGTTCTGCATTTGCGTTTACGGTTACTGTGTTTTGAGCAATACCCATAAAGGTAAAACAACAAATTAAGGCGATTGTGAAATAATTTTTTTTCATGATTTTAATTTTTAATTAATAAAGAGTAAGATACTGAATTTAGTTTTTAGTTTTCAATTAGCTACAATAATACATATTTGGTAAAAGGAATCCTTTTTTTGAGGGCTATAGTTAAAAGTTCTTAAAAATTATTTTCGAATTATTAATGGTAGTAAGTTTGTGTATATAATTACGTCATACCTTTTATGAAGACTCAAGACCTACAAACAATACAAACAAAAGAGGCATTAATAGTTGCCGCCCTAGATACCGCTATGTCTTATAAAGCATACCGTGAACGGGTGTTAAATCATGTTAAAAGTGAGACTTCAACAGGGCCAAATCAAACACAAGCACTTGTTAATTATACCAAGCTCAATGACGCAAGAATGAGACGTCTGGATAAAACCACTACAATTTCAGAATCTGCACACGCACTTTTTTCTCATTATGAAAAGAAAGTTACTTGGCTAGTGTTAACAGAAAGTTGGTGTGGTGATGCAGCACAATCTTTGCCAATACTTAATAAAATTGCTATTATAGCACCCCATCTTAACTTAAAAGTAGCTTTGCGAGATGAGCATATAGATCTAATGAAGCACTTTTTAACCAATACGGCAATGGCTATTCCAAAGTTAATAGCCGTCGATAATGCCTCAAACATTGTTCTTGGAACATGGGGACCAAGGCCAAGTGTTGCTACACAAATGGTAGCAGACTATAAAGCAGCTCATGGAACGCTAAGTCCAGAGTTTAAAGAAGATTTACAGCTTTGGTACACCAAAGATAAAGGGCTGTCTATTGTAGCAGATATTGAGGCTTTACTCAAGTAAAAACAAAGTGATGTTTCCCCCAAATAGATTTGTGTAAACACGGCGTAGATTTACAGACTATTCATTTGTTTGTGTCGTGAAATGTGCGATGACCCCTTGAATAGTCACTGCATTATTAACTTCAAAATCACCAATTTTGGTGCGGCGTAATGCCGATAGATGTCCGCCATTGTCTAGTGCTTTTCCAAAATCATGAGCCAAGGACCGTATGTAGGTTCCTTTGCTGCAGGCCACCCTAAAGTGTACATCAGGTAGATCAATACCTGTAATTTCAAAGCAAGAAATATGAACTGGACGCTTTGGGATCTCTACTGTTTCACCAGCCCTGGCATATTCATACAAGCGTTTCCCTTCTTTTTTCAGGGCTGAAAAAATTGGAGGTTGTTGCATAATATCACCCTCAAATTGTTGTGTAGCTTTTAGTATGGCCTCTCGTGAAATAGCAGCAATATCAAAGTTTTGGTCTATATCTGTCTCCAGGTCATAACTTGGTGTGGTAGCGCCTAAAGTAATGGTTCCTGTATATTCTTTGTGTTGGGCCTGGTAGCGCTCTATTTGTTTCGTGAATTTACCTGTACAGAGTATTAACAAGCCGCTCGCCAAGGGGTCTAGGGTTCCAGCATGACCAACTTTAATTTTTTTGATGTTAAACTCCTTACGTATAAGCCATCTCACCTTGTTTACCACTTGAAACGAAGTCCACCCAAGAGGTTTGTCAATTAGCAGTACCTGTCCAGTTTGGTAATCTTCTTTTTGTAGTGTGCTTAAGTCCATATGCTAGTTTAGTTGTATAGCCCTACTGCAATAGCAATCAAACCAACCACCACGCAGTACATGGCAAAGTAAGAAAGCTTACTTTTTTTAACAAGTTTAATCATCCAAGTGCACGCGATGAGCCCGCTTATAAAAGCAGCAATAAAGCCAAGACCTAGTGTCGTAAAATTAGTAGCCTGGGTCGTTAATTCGCCACCTAATAAATCTTTAGCTATTTTTCCAAAGATTAAGGGAATTACCATTAAAAAAGAGAAACGTGCCGCTTTGCTTTTATCATTACCTAATAACACAGAGGTTGAAATTGTAGCCCCACTTCTAGAGATTCCAGGTAACATGGCTACCGCCTGCGATAGACCAATAATTAGTGCGCTTTTAAAGGTAACTGGTTTGCCTGTATTTTTTGATCTATCTGCAAGCCATAATAGCAGCGCAGTAACCAACAACATAGCACCAACAAATGCAATATTACCGCCAAAAAATGACTCTAGTTCTTCTTCAAAAAACAGTCCTATCATTACGGCAGGAAGCATAGAGATTATAATTTTTGACACAAATTGGGTTTGCTCGTTCCAAGAAAATTTAAGCAAGGATGTAATAATCTCAACAATGTCTTTTCTAAAGACCACGATGGTGCTTAGTGCTGTTGCAAAGTGAAGTATTACTGTAAAGAGTAAACTTTCTTCTGGGATAGAGTTGTCTCCCAAAATGGCTTTTCCAAGTTCTAGATGCCCGCTTGAAGAAACGGGTAAAAACTCTGTAAATCCTTGAATAACTCCAAGGATAATAGCGTCTAATGCTTCCATTTATTTCTTTTTTCGAGTGTCTAATAAGATTGCGTACACTTCAATACCAAAACCAATTAAGATAAGTGCAGGTGCTAGACGGATGCGTCTCCAGCTATAAATTTCAGGATTAAAAATAGCAGGATCATCGCTACCCCCACCAGCCATCAATATAAAACCTAGCGCAATAAAGGCAACTCCAATGGCCATAAAAATGTAATTTTTACGTTCAAAAATAAAATGTGGTTTGGCGTTTTCTTTTCGTTTTTTTTCTCCCATAATAGTACCCAAAATTTGGGGTATTTTTTTTAAAGGTTCTTTAATTTCTTGACAAAGGTATAGAATTAAAATTCTGTGAATATGATTTCATTCCCTAAAGCTACTTAGGCAATATGCTTGCTTTGAGACCAAAACCTTATTGTTTTGCTCTAGTAATATAAGTCATCGGTTTGTAAATTTAAAAAGCGTTGTGTTGCAAAATAAGTACTTAGCCATGAGATAAAAACACCCATAAAGAAAACAAATCCAAACAGAGCTCCTAACATCATCTTATCATTTGCTAGTTGGAGATCTGGAAAACTTTTATCACTATAGTAAATCACTACCACCATACCAGTCATTGCCACAAAAGCACCAATAATACCCAAGCGCATACTCCTCAAAATAAAAGGAAGTCTAATAAAACGCTTTGTAGCTCCCACCATTTGCATGGTTTTAATCGTAAACCTTTTTGAATACACCGATAGTCGAATGGAGCTATTAATTAAAAGGATGGCAATCACTAAAAACACAGACGCTAAAACGATAACCCAAAAGCTAATTTTTGCCACATTTTCTGTAAGTTTTTCTATTAAAGGTTTGTCATAGATGATGTCATCTACAAAATCTTTATTCTTAAGCTCTTTAACGATGGATTCAATTTTCTCTGGACTTACAAAGGTAGCGCGCAAACGCACATCAATACTGTTTTGTAGTGGATTGTCTCCTAGATACTCCATAAAGTCCTCCCCAATAGTTGCGCTGTGCTGCTGTGCGGCCTCTTCTTTGGTGACGTAGATAGCTTCTTTTGTAAAATCTGCTAAGGCAAGGCTTTGTTTGAGTTGGGTTATCTCGGTTTCTTTTGCAGTGTCTTTTAAAAATACAACAAGCGGTATTTGTTCTTTAAAATAGTCACCTACTTTTTGGCTGTTTAACACCAATAAGCCTAGAATACCTAGCAAGAACAGTACTAAAGAGATACTCAAAACCACTGAAAAATAAGAGGAAATCAATCTGCGTTTCTGAAATGTTTCGAAAGAGGATGCCATAGGGTTGTATAACTAGAATTGCATGTATATGTTGTGCCGTAAAAATACAAAATTCATTGAAAAAGCAGGTATCCCTTAGACAGAACTTAGCGTGTATCTCTTTAGGAATCGCCTCAAGCTACATAATTAGATTAAAAAATTGCCTTGTGCTATATAATCTTTGAAAATGTTAACCCCGTTTCACCCTTATTTAGACAGAAACCTTGTCTTAATTTCAATTTCAAGTTTAGGGCTTCGTCCCTTTAGCATTTCAGACAATAACTGTAAATTTGTTTCTTCATAAACGCAGGAACAATGAGCAAGTATCATTTTAATGAGATAGAGACCAAATGGCAAAAACATTGGGCAGATCACGGAACCTTTCACGCAACTAATAATAGCCAAAAGCCAAAGTATTATGTGTTAGACATGTTTCCTTATCCATCTGGTGCAGGCTTGCATGTTGGTCATCCATTAGGATATATTGCTAGTGATGTGTATGCGCGTTACAAGCGCCATAAAGGTTTTAACGTATTACATCCTCAAGGCTATGATTCATTTGGCTTGCCTGCAGAGCAGTATGCCATACAAACAGGACAACATCCTGCACAAACCACCAAAGTGAATATTGATGGAGGTACAGACAAACAAGCAAACCGCATCGCTGGATATAGAAAACAGTTAGATAATATTGGTTTTTCTTTTGATTGGAGCAGAGAAGTGCGAACATCAAACCCAGAGTACTATAAATGGACGCAATGGATTTTCACAGAATTATTTAATAGTTGGTATTGTAAACACAGTGACAAAGCGCGAAGTATTTCAGGCTTAGTAAGCCTTTTTGAAAAAGACGGGAATGCCAATGTAACTGCTATTTGTGATGATGGGATTGAAATATTTACAAGCAAGGAGTGGCTTGCTTTTTCTTCAAAAATACAACAGCAAATACTGTTAGGGTATAGATTAACATACCTTGCAGAGACCGAAGTAAATTGGTGCTCAGAATTAGGAACCGTTTTAGCCAATGACGAGATAGTAAATGGGCTAAGTGAGCGCGGAGGTTATCCTGTTGTGCGTAAAAAAATGAAGCAATGGAGCATGCGCATATCTGCATATGCAGAACGCTTGTTACAAGATTTAGACACTCTAGACTGGAGTGAGTCCATCAAGGAAACCCAGCGTAACTGGATTGGAAAATCTGTAGGTGCAACTGTTGTCTTTGATGTGAAGGGCCATGATGCTAAAATTCCTGTTTTTACAACAAGACCAGATACCATTTTTGGTGTTAGCTTTATGACCTTGGCACCAGAACATGAATTGGTGGCAGACCTTACAAACTCTAAGCAAAAAGCAGCGGTAGATGCGTATGTAAAATCTACAGCAAAAAGAAGTGAACGTGAGCGAATGGCAGATGTAAAAACAATTAGTGGTGTTTTTACTGGAGCCTATGCAGAGCATCCTTTTACCAAAGAACCTATCCAGATATGGATTGGAGATTACGTTTTGGCAGGCTACGGGACAGGCGCTGTTATGGCGGTTCCTTGTGGAGACCAACGTGATTATGATTTTGCCAAACATTTTGATTTGCCCATTCCAAATGTTTTTGAAGCCGCAGATATTAGTGAAGCAGCCTTTAGCGATAAAGACACTGCTGTGATTGCAAATAGTGATTTCTTGAATGGATTAAAATATAAAAAAGCAGTAAAACTGGCTATTTATGAGTTAGAAAAAATAGGGGCAGGTGTTGGAAAAACAAATTATAGATTACGTGACGCGGTATTTTCCAGACAGCGTTATTGGGGAGAACCTTTTCCTGTGTACTATAAAAATGGAATGCCTCAAATGATAGCTGTAGCGCATTTGCCAATCAAGCTTCCTAACATTGAAAAATACCTTCCTACAGATACAGGTGAGCCGCCTTTAGGGCGTGCAGATGCTTGGGCCTGGGACAGTCAAAAATGTGCTGTAGTAGGAAATAAATTAATAGATAATGAGACTGTATTTCCAATAGAGTTGAACACCATGCCCGGATGGGCAGGGAGCAGCTGGTATTTCTTTAGGTATATGGAAAAAGAAAACCGAGATACTGTCTTTGCTAGCAAACAAGCGCTAGCCTATTGGCAAAATGTTGATTTATACATTGGAGGAAGTGAACACGGTACAGGACACTTATTGTACAGCCGTTTCTGGGTTAAATTTTTACATGATATGGGTCATGTTCCAGTAAAAGAACCGTTCCAAAAAATGATCAACCAAGGAATGATTTTGGGAGAGAGTGCTCTTGCATATAGAGTTGCGGGAGAAAATAAATTTGTTTCTCAAGGTAAAAGAGAAGGCTATACCATACAAGCTATTCACACAGATGTTTCTTTTGTTAATGCTTCAAACGAGTTGGATATTCAAGCATTTAAAAACTGGCGTGTAGAGTTTGAAAATGCCGAGTTTATACCAGAAGATGACGGTACTTTTAAAGTAGGTCGGGAGGTCGAAAAAATGTCCAAATCCAAATACAATGTGGTAAATCCAGATGATATTTGTAGCCAATATGGCGCAGATACCTTGCGTATGTATGAAATGTTTTTAGGGCCACTTGAGCAAGCAAAACCTTGGAGCACCGCAGGTATTTCTGGGGTACATAGTTTCTTGAAAAAACTTTGGCGTTTGTTTCACACTGGAGCAGATGAGCTTTTTACTGTTTCACAAACTCCAGGAAGTAAAGATGCCTTAAAGGTGTTGCATAAAACCATTAAAAAGGTGGAAGAGGATATCGAGAACTTTAGCTTCAACACCTCTGTTTCTACCTTTATGATAGCAGTAAATGAATTAACTGCTCAAAAGTGTAATAACAAAGACATACTTGAATCTTTAACTGTTTTAATTTCACCATATGCGCCTCACATCGCAGAGGAGCTATGGAGTAAGCTAGGGCACGACACTAGTATTTGTGAGGCTGCTTTTCCAGCCTTTGACGCCAGCCATTTGGTGGAGACCAGTAAAGAGTATCCTATTTCTTTTAATGGCAAGATGCGTTTTAAAATGGAGTTACCTCTTGATATGAGTAAAGAAGATATTGAGGGGGCTGTTATGGCAAATGAAAAAACCATTCAACAACTAGAGGGTCGCACTCCTAAGAAAGTAATTGTAGTGCCTGGAAAGATTATTAATATTGTAGGATAATTAACTCCCCCTATATAAACACATAGCCCTTGCAGAAATATACCGCTGTTTTGAGTATATAAAAGCCTACAAGGCTATTGGGTCTGCCTGTCTAAATAAAAAAAACAAGATACATTACTATTCTAGTCCCAAGTATTGCTTCGTATTCAAGAATTTACACTACTAAAAACTGCTTTTTGATTTACAATGACAATGATTTAAATTATATTTTATACTTATGTAATTAAGGGAAACCTATAACGACACATAAATAAATTATTTTTTATTTGCTGCATTAAAGATCTGTGTATAAGGGTTTGTCAAGAAAACCCAAAACCAACCAAAGGCCATAACCTGATCGTAGACTTCATAATTAACATAAACCAACCATGATGGAAGCATAATGTTTTGGTAACATCAACTTTCTAATATCGATGCATCTTTGTTCGTATATTGTTGATGTAATTTAAAAACAACCTATGAAAAAAGTATTAACAATCATTTTTATTTTATTAATTACACTAGCCGTTAATTCACAGAATACTGCCGAAGTTTATTTTAACAGAGGTATTGTAAAACATAATTCAAAAGACTATAATGGAGCAATAATCGACTTCACTAAAGCTATAGAGATCAACCCTAATAATTCTTATGCTCATTATAATAGAGGTTTTTCAAAAAGTAATTTAAAAGACTATCATGGAGCAATACTCGACTACACTAAGGCTATAGGATTTAATCCTAAGTACGCTGAAGCTTACTATAATAGAGGTAATTTAAAATATAATTTAAAAGACGACTACGGAGCAATAGCTGATTACACTAAAGCTATTGAAATTAACCCTAATTACGCTGAAGCTCATTTCAATTGCGGGGTTTTAAAAAACAATCTAAAAGACTATCATGGAGCAATCGCTGACTATACAAAAGCCATAGGGGTTAGCCCTAATTATGCGTATGCTTATTTTAACTGTGGCATTTCAAAATATAATTTAAAAGACTATTACGGAGCAATCGCTGATTACACGAAAGCTATAGAGATTAACTCTAAGTACGCTGAAGCTTATTATAATAGAGGTGTTTCAAAATATGCTCTTGGAGACGAGAATGGTGCTTGTCAAGATGGTCATAAAGCAAAAGAATTAGGATATGGCACTTCTAATTTTACGAACCTTGAGTGTCATTAAATATATCCAAAGTCACGGATTTGTTGATAGGTGTTTTTTTTGTTTTAACGTTATTTAAAATTGATTCCAATCGTTTTGTATCTTCGAGCTATAAGGAAGGGTGTTTAAGTTTAAAAAACACTTACTTGCCTGTTGTAAATCCTTTACAAAAATCCTGTAAGATATAGCACGCTTTTTGTTACACTTAAATTAAATAAAACTAGAGGCTGTTATGGTTGGATATTATATTGTTGCCGGACTTATCTTTTTATTGAGTTCTTATGTTAGCAAAAAATTAAAAAGAAAGTTCAAGTTCTATGCTAAAGTAACATTGAAAAATGGAATGAGCGGTAGAGAAATCGCCGAAAAAATGCTTGCAGACAATGGCATAACAGATGTTGATGTTATTAGTGTAGGTGGGCAGCTTACAGATCATTACAACCCACAAAATAAAACAGTAAACTTAAGTGAGTTGGTCTACAACCAGCGAAATGCCTCTGCGGCAGCTGTTGCAGCTCATGAAGTAGGTCATGCAGTACAACATGCAACAGCCTATAGTTGGCTCACCATGAGAAGTAAAATTGTACCTGCTGTAGGTATTGCTAGTAAATTATCAAACATTGTAATAATGATAGGGTTGGTGCTTTCTGGAACGGGGTCTGTTTTTGGAACCAATATTTTTTTATTAGGGATTATTTTATTTGCAATAACAACAGCTTTTTCTATAATTACTCTGCCCGTTGAGTATGATGCAAGCAATCGTGCTTTAGCATGGCTAGAAAAGGAACGTATAGTTACTCAAGAAGAATTAGTGGGGTCAAAAGATGCTTTAAAATGGGCGGCAAGAACCTACCTGGTTGCAGCTTTAGGATCTTTGGCAACACTGCTGTATTTTATAATGATGTTCATCAACAGAAGATAGAATCGGACTATTTTTGTAAAAAAGCCGGTCTAAAATTAATTTTAGACCGGCTTTTTATATTTTATGGAGGTAGTTTTATCCAACCACATTCATGGGGTTATACCCTAAATAAGGCACCTCTGTTTCTGTAAAGTGAATTCCAAGCTCTTGTAATTCATTTAAGATAGGCTCATACACTTCTTTATTTAGAGGTAGCTGAACTCCAGGAGTGGTAATCTCTTTGTTTAATATCCTAAGGGCCGCAATAGCGACAGGAAGCCCAACTGTTTTTGCCATAGCCGTATAGTGTTGGTCATCACCAATAGCAACCATTTTACTGTCAATTTGATATTTTTTACCATCTAATTCATAGCCAAATTTATGATACATAACAATCATATCCTTGTCATCTGGAGCCAAGCTCCAGCTATCCATAAGTATTTTTTGTAATGCTTGTGCCGGTGTGGCATTTTTAACACCAATGATTTTTGTTGGGTTTAAGATGTCAAGATCTTCAATTTTATTCCACATTAAATCATCTTGGTCAATCTTAAGGCTGTGCCTGAGTTTTAAAGCAACGGTATCTGTGGGCGAATAAGGTAAAAAGCTATTTACAAATTCAAGGTAACTTAAGGTTTCAGAATTTGGAATTGTGTAGGTGTCATCTGTCATACCAAGATGCACAAACATATTCCATGCCTTACTAAATCCAACACGGCGAATGGTTCCTCTATATAGAGTAAGGATGTTTTCTAGGCCATATACGTTTTGATATTTTAAACTATTACGGTTGGCGTATACTTCAAATTTACCGTACCCTTCAACTTCAATAAATTCAGTTCTTCTAAAGAGTCTATTGTAGGGGATGTATTTAAATTTTCCTTCTTGAATAAATTCTGCGGCACCACCTTGTCCTGCTAGTACAACATTACGAGGATTCCATGTAAATTTATAATTCCATAGATTGTTGTCACTTTGTGGAGCAACCAAGCCTCCTGTAAAACTTTCAAATAAGAGCATTTTGCCCCCTTTGTCTTTAATACGGTCAATAACTTGCATTGCACTCATGTGGTCAATGCCTGGGTCCAGCCCTATTTCATTCATAAACACCAACCCTTTTTCTTTTGCCATAGGGTCCAGCAGTTGCATTTCATCGCTAATATAAGAGGCTGTCACCAGGTGTTTCTCATATGTTATACAATCTCGAGCAACTTCTATGTGAAACCTAGCAGGTAGCATAGAAATAACAACATCACTATTTTTAACGGCTTGTTTACGTTGCTCTTCGTTAGAAACGTCAAGCAAAATACCCTGCCCATTTGGGTGGCCACTGGTTAGTTTTTGTGCGTTTTGTATGTTGATATCTCCTATGGTTAAAAATAGTTTTTCTGTAGTACTTTTTTCTAATAGGTATTTAATTAAACTTGTTGCAGAACGTCCGGCGCCAATAATTAATATGTTTCTCATCTGTTTTGTTTTGGGTATCTTTATATTAATATGAAGACAATGACGAAAATACAAATTTGTAACATACACTATGATGAAATACCATAAAAATATAGTCCTTTCTGCTAGTGTTTTGGCAGCAGTTGCTATTGGGCTAGGAGCTTTTGGTGCCCATGGCCTTAAAAAACTCATTTCGGTTGAATCTCTTGCGGTATTTGAAACAGGTGTTACCTATCAAATGTATCATGCTCTAGCATTACTGGCCTTGGGGTTAAGTAGTGTTGTATCTTCAAAAACAATACGTATTGTCTTTAGGTTCTTTGTTTTTGGAATCTTGTTTTTTTCTGGCTCCTTGTACCTTTTAGCCCTTAAAACTGCCATGCCGTTTTCTATTTCTTTTTTAGGCCCTGTGACCCCTATAGGGGGCTGTTTGCTAATTTTGGGTTGGGCGCGTTTGGCATATGGTGTCATTAAAAATAAATAAAGAAGTTTTAATTCTAGCGTACTTTATTGCTTTTGGAATACGTGATGTTCTAGAACTTATTAACACTCAAATGGGATAACTAAGAAAATATAGCATTATTTTTTAGTTATGTTTTATTATTTTTGCTTTACAACAATTAAAATAAAGTATGGCGGCTAATAACCAAACTACAAAGACGATTTCGATTGATCAATACGGAATCAATAATGCAAAAGTTAACTATCAACTTTCTGCGGCAGAGCTTCACAAACAAACAGTTCAAAAAGGACAAGGAAAAGAGGCCGATAATGGCGCCCTTGCAGTAAATACTGGCGAGTTTACAGGTCGTTCTCCTCTAGATCGTTTTATTGTAAAAGATAAGGTTACCCAAGATAAGGTTTGGTGGGGAGCTATTAATATCCCTTTTGATACAGATAAATTTGACGCATTATATAATAAAGTTACAGACTACCTCTCTAGTAAAGAAGTATATGTTCGTGACAGTTATGCTTGTGCTGATTCCGACTATAAACTAAACATACGTGTGATCAATGAATATCCATGGTCTAACATGTTTGCATACAATATGTTTTTACGCCCAAAAGCCTCTGAGTTAGAAGGTTTTGATCCAGAGTGGTTGATTGTAAACGCCCCAGGATTTATGGCAGATGCTGCTGTGGACGGAACACGCCAACATAATTTTGCGATCTTAAACTTTGAAAAGAAAATTGCTTTAATTGGAGGTACAGGATATACAGGAGAAATTAAAAAAGGAATCTTTTCTGCTTTAAATTTTATTTTGCCAGTTTACAAAAATACCTTGCCAATGCACTGTTCTGCAAACATTGGGGATGATGGCGAAACGGCTATTTTCTTTGGCCTATCTGGAACAGGTAAAACCACCTTATCTGCAGACCCCAAGCGTAAGCTAATTGGTGATGATGAACATGGCTGGACTTCAGAAAATACAATTTTTAATTTTGAAGGAGGTTGTTATGCTAAGGTGATTAACCTATCTGCAGAAAATGAACCTGACATCTATAAAGCTATTAAGACTGGAGCTATTTTAGAAAATGTTGTCATGGATGACCAGGGAGCAGTAGATTATGAAGATATTTCAATCACTCAAAACACTCGTGTAAGTTATCCAATTGATCATATTGACAATATCCAGGAGCCTTCTTTAGGGAAGAATCCTAAAAATATATTCTTCTTAACAGCAGATGCATTTGGAGTATTGCCTCCAATATCCAAGCTAACGCCAGGACAAGCAGCATATCATTTTATAAGTGGTTATACCGCTAAGGTTGCAGGAACTGAGGCTGGAGTTACAGAGCCAATGCCAAGTTTTTCAGCTTGTTTTGGAGCGCCGTTTATGCCTTTACACCCAACCAAATATGCCGAAATGCTAAGTAATAAAATGAAAGAGGCTGGTGTAAATGTTTGGCTAGTAAATACAGGATGGACCGGCGGCCCTTACGGGGTTGGAAATAGAATGAAGTTGAAATATACGCGTGCTATGATAACAGCGGCTATGGACGGGTCATTAGATGCAGCAAATGAAGGTAATTATCACACACATTCTGTCTTTGGATTAAATCAACCTAGAGTCTGTCCTAATGTACCAACAGAGGTTTTGAGCCCACGCGGCACATGGAATAATGACCAAGGGTATTATGAAACGGCAAACAAACTAGCAGCTTCTTTTAAAGCAAATTTTAAGCAATTTGAAGAGTATGCTAGCCAAGAGATACTAGCAGGAGCTCCACCAAAAGGCTAGTAGAGAGTTTTTATAGGCATAAAAAAAATCCGATATAATTTCTATATCGGATTTTTTTATTGTGTTTACTTAAATACTACGGTATGCTATTTTTTATTTTGTTCTTTGATGTACTTTTCTAGCGCCATAGTCATCGAAGGCGTCTCTGGTGTTGGTGCTTGGATGTCTACCCGAAGCCCTTTTTCTAATGATGCCTTTACTGTTGTATTTCCAAAGACAGCAATACGCGTTTCGTTTTGTTGAAAATCTGGAAAGTTTTCAAAAAGTGATTCAATACCACTTGGGCTAAAGAAGACTAGAATGTCATAATACACATCCCTTAGGTTACTCAAATCACTAACAACCGTCTTGTAAAAAACAGATTCTGTCCATTCTACGTTTAATTCGTTTAAAACTCTTGGAACTTCTGGTTTTAGTTTATCACTAGCAGGAAGTAAAAACTTTTCTGTTTTATATTTTTTAATTAAGGGAGAGAGCTCTGTGAAAGTTCTCTTACCTACATAAATTTTACGTTTGCGATACACTACGTATTTTTGTAAATAATACGCTACAGCCTCACTTTGGCAAAAATACTTCATAGTGTCTGGCACCTTAAAGCGCAACTCTTCAGCAATTCTAAAGAAATGATCTATCGCGTTTCGACTTGTTAGGATAATTGCTGTATAGCTATTAAGATCTACTTTTTGAGAGCGAACATCTTTACCAGAGACTCCTTCTACGTGGATAAAAGGAATGAAATCTATTTTAACCTTTTGTCTATCAATAAGGTCAAAATAAGGCGAGTTTTCTACCTTGGGTTCAGGTTGGGATACTAAAATAGTTTTTACTTTCATAAGCATCACTTTTTTTAAATTTCAGCCAGCTACGTAAATACTTTGTATAGTATTATGTAGGGCGATATTTCCAGGGCGCAAAGATACAAAATAAAATAAAAGAAGTTGCGAATTATTAATTTTCCGTTCGTTTTGTAACTATAAAACAGCGCAACCACATTAAGGCAAACAATTACCAGACCAAATGCTAGGATGATTTCTTTGTTTGTAGGAATGATGTACACCAAAACAAACAGTGTAAGTAAAAACAAAAAACTCATAAGGTTTCTGTAGCTCAATTTTTGGTAAATATATTGGTGTATAATATTTTCAATATTAAAAATGATTCCAATTATTTTTTCCAAAGACATTTTTGAAACAACAAACACAACAAAACCAATTACTAATTTTATGAATAAAAAAGGATCATTGTTGACAATCGATGGGTATTTCCAGAGCATAGCTTGGTATAACAGCAAGGGAATACAAATAGCCTGTGGAATAAATAACAAAACATTAAACAGATGGTATAGCGGGTCTTTTTTTCCGAAAACAAAAAAGTACTTGTTTGTTATGGGCAACCTTAGAAACTCTTGAAACCTTAGTGGATATGCTATTTTTGCAATGGTTGTAATGACGATACAGGCTACTATAAGTAGGGTAATCCAGTCTTGTGAGGTGTAAATTCTTTCTAGATACTGCACAGCATTTTTTTACGTTAAAGATAGCGTATTGTAGAAGATGTAAAGGGGAGTAAATACATTTTTTTACATACAACATGTGGTTTAAAAAAAGTACCTTTGTACTATAAAACAAGAAGTATGTCAAACGCCTTGGTTGTGATACCAACGTACAATGAGATTGAGAATATTGAACGATTGCTGCGCAGTATTATAATGTTGCAACGAGACTTTGATATGCTGGTTGTTGATGACAACTCGCCAGACGGCACTTCTGTATTGGTTGAAAAACTAACCCTTGAGTATCCAGAGAGAATCTTTCTGCTAAAAAGAGATGCTAAATTAGGTCTAGGGGCCGCCTACATTGCTGGTTTTAAATGGGCACTGACTAAAACATACTCCTATGTTTTTGAAATGGATGCAGATTTTTCACACAATCCTAAAGACTTACTTAGCTTATATAATACCTGTGAGCATGAAGATTGTGATATGGCCATAGGATCCCGGTATGTTACTGGTGTAAATGTTGTAAACTGGCCTATGAATAGAGTCCTCCTGTCATGGGGAGCATCAAGATATGTGAGATGGGTAACAGGAATGAATATTGATGATACCACGGCAGGTTTTATTTGCTATAAACGCCATGTATTAGAAACCATCAACCTTGATGCAATAAAATTTGTTGGTTATGCATTTCAAATAGAAATGAAGTTTAAAACCTATCTCAGTAAATTTAAAATAAAAGAAGTGCCTGTTATTTTTACAGACAGAACAAAGGGCGTATCAAAAATGAGTAAAGGAATTATTTCTGAAGCCATTTTTGGAGTTCTAACCATGAAATTAAAAAGTATATTTAACCGATTAGAAATATAATGACTACAGTTTTAATAAAAAATGCCCAAATAGTAAATGAAGGAACGATTATCAATGGTGATGTTCTAATCGAAGGAGATCGCATTGCTGAAATTGCAGATACTATTAGCGTAAAGAGTGCAGACACTAAGGTAATAGATGCAGACGGGTTTTATCTAATTCCAGGAATGATAGACGATCAGGTTCATTTTAGAGAGCCAGGACTTACGCATAAAGCAACCATTAAAACAGAATCTCGCGCGGCAGTGGCAGGTGGTATAACCTCTTTTATTGAGATGCCTAATACAGTGCCTCAAGCAACTACCATTGATTTGCTAGAAGAAAAATTTGCTATTGCAGCTAAAGATGCTCATGCTAATTATTCTTTTATGTTTGGGGGCACGAATGATAACCTATCCGAAATATTAAAAGTAGATAAAACAAAGGTGGCTGGATTGAAGTTGTTTTTAGGTAGCTCTACAGGGAATATGTTGGTAGACAATCCAAAAGTGCTAGAAGAAATATTTAGCAAAACAGATTTGTTAATCTCAACACACTGTGAAGACGAGGCAACAATTAAGAAAAACCTAGAAGAAGCTATTGCCAAATATGGCGAAGATATACCCATAGAAAAACATCCCGAGATACGTAGCGAAGAGGCCTGTTATATTTCTTCTTCTCAAGCCATAGCCTTGGCTAAAAAAACAGGAGCAAGGTTGCATGTTTTTCACATTTCAACAGCAAAAGAAACGAAGCTTTTTGATAAAAAAAAGCCGCTTAAAGACAAAAAGATAACTGCCGAGGTTTGTATTCATCACCTTTGGTTTACCGATGAAGACTATGCCTTAAAAGGCACTAAAATTAAATGGAACCCAGCAGTAAAAACCAAAAAGGATAGAGAAGGACTCTGGAAAGCCTTAAATGAAGGCCGTATAGATGTTATTGCTACAGACCATGCGCCCCACACCTTAGAAGAAAAAGACAATATCTATACTAAAGCTCCCTCTGGCGGCCCTTTAGTACAACATGCCTTAGAAGCTTTATTTGAAATGCATCGTAAAGGGTATATAACCATAGAGAAATTAGTAGAAAAGGTTGCTCACAATCCCGCCATATTATTTGAAATAAAAGACAGAGGGTATATTAGAAAAGGATACAAAGCAGATTTGGTATTGATAAATCCAAATGCACCCTGGACTGTAACCAAAGATAATATTGTGTACAAATGTGGTTGGTCTCCTTTTGAGGGTACAACCTTTACCGCTAGAGTAACACATACCTTTGTAAATGGACATCTGGCCTATGAAAATGGCAAATTTTCTAAGACTACAAATGCAGAACGCTTAACCTTTAATAGATGATGTTAAAAAACACGTTACATGCCAGGGTTTTAGCCGCCTTAAATAAAAGGTCTCATTTTCTGGTAGCGTGTATTGTTACATCTGTTTTAATTTCATGCCAAGATGTAAAGCGTCCACAAGCACCTTCAAATTTGATACCTCAAGACGCAATGGTTTCTATTTTAGTAGACACCTACTTAATGAATGCTGCACGAAGTATTGATAATAGAACCATAGTAAGTCAAGGTATTTTGTTGGACTCTATTATATATACAACTTATAGAATCGATAGTTTGCAATTTGCCCAGAGCAATGCTTTTTATACTGCAGATCTGGAGCTGTACAAAAAAATATTCTTACAGGTTGAAGAAAAATTAAAAATTGAAAAAACTAAAAAAGACACTATGTATGCCCAATATAAGAGGGTTCAAGAGGTAAAGCGTCTCCAGGACAGCGTTCGGGAAATATTGCTTGATAGCATGCAGAAAATACTTCCGAAAATAAAAAGAGATAGCCTTTCTAGGATACTTAATAAGGCAAATGTAAAAAAACAAACTACAGAAAATTAAGTTTTTAATGTTCCATTTTATAGCGTTTAACCACACGTATTACCGTTTCAGCAACTGGAGTAAAACGAAATTTTAAACAAGCTTCAATTTTATGAGCACTGTAACTTGTGTTTGAATACAGTGATTTCACATTCGTTTTTAATAGCCTTCTTTTAAGTCCAAACAGTCTATTGCCTATAAAATAAAATGTGCTTACCAGTAGTAATTTCCATTGCTCTATTTCCTTAGTAGGAGGTTTTTTATCAAAAGCTAGCGCTAAGTGCTTTGTGAAATCTTGATATCTCATATTGGCCCCAACAAGAATATACCGCTCATTTTTAACGCTACTTTTCATTAAAAGCAACATGCAGTTTACTACATCTTGAACATCAACTACAGCTATGGTTCCCCCTGTGAAGTAGGGCATTGCTTTACTGGCTAGGCTTATAATAGCGCCGCTACCTCTATGCCAGGATCCAGCACCTAAAATAACCCCTGGATTAATGATAATTGCCTTTAGGCCCTCCAGTGTGCCGCGCCACACTTCCATTTCTGCAGCGTATTTTGTAAGGCTATATACATTGTTGTCACCGTTTTGATTAAAAGGGGTTTCTTCTGTGGTACTCTTTCCATCAGTTGTGTTTCCAAGTGTTGCAATTGAACTTACATAACATAATTTTTGCACACCCTGAAGTAAAGCTATGTTAACTATGTTTGCGGTTGCTTCTACATTTACCTTTTTTAGGGTCTCGTATTTTTTTGAATCAAATTCTATCATGGCAGCACAATGATACACTTGTGTACAATTTGCAAAAGCCTTTGTGAGTGCGGGTAGATTTGTAATGTCTGCCAAGACCCATTCTATGGTGTTATAAAGTGTTTTTGCTTCTTCTATATTGGTATAATATCCAAATACTTTTTCTACCCGGGCAAGGCTATTTGATTCTCTATAAATGGCGCGCACCTTTGCTCCAGATATTGCTAAAGAATACAACAGGTGACTTCCAACCAATCCAGTACCGCCAGTAACTAAAATCATCCCACTAAAATACGCTATTATAAGCGGTAAAAAAAGATGAATTATGTAAGTTTGTTTAAATTATAAAGTGATGAATATTTCAGATTTTGTTAAAGAATTGCAATGGCGTGGAATGGTGCATGATGTCATGCCCGACACCCAAAAACATTTACTAGAAACCATGCGTAGTGCCTATATAGGTTTTGACCCTACGGCAGACTCTTTACACATAGGAAATTTAGTACCTATTATGCTATTGGCTTTTTTCCAGAAGGCTGGTCATAAACCAGTTGCTTTGGTTGGAGGAGCCACAGGTATGATTGGAGACCCTTCAGGGAAGTCTAGTGAACGTAATTTATTAGACGAAGCAACCTTGCGTTATAATCAAGACTGTGTGCGTGATCAACTATCTCAATTTTTAGACTTTAGCTCTGGAGCCCAAAACCAGGCCGTTATGGTGAATAATTATGACTGGATGAAGGAGTTTTCTTTTTTAGATTTTATTCGTGATGTAGGGAAACATCTTACTGTAAACTATATGATGGCAAAAGACTCTGTTAAAAACAGATTGTCTGGAGAGAATGCAGATGGAATGTCTTTTACAGAATTTACCTACCAGATGGTTCAAGGGTATGACTTTTTGCACTTATATAAAAATAATGATTGCACCTTGCAAATGGGAGGAAGTGATCAATGGGGAAATATAACAACAGGAACCGAATTAATTCGGCGTATTGAAGCAGGTAAAGGATATGCCTTAACCTGCCCGCTGATTACAAAAAGTGATGGTAGTAAATTTGGTAAGAGTGAAGGTGGAAACGTTTGGCTTGACCCTAAAAGAACTTCGCCGTATAAGTTTTACCAATATTGGTTGAATACCAGTGACGAAGATGCAGCCAAATACATTAAAATTTTTACGTTTTTAGACAAAGAGATTATAGATGATATCATCGTCCAGCACAGTGGGCAAGAACACGCCAAAGCTCTTCAAAAAAGATTGGCTCAGGAGGTAACTACAACAGTACATGGCAAATCTGCTTATGAAAAAGCTCAAGAGGCCTCTACTATTTTGTTTAGTAAAACTGCCGCCGAAGATATCAAAAATATTGATGAAGATACTTTTTTGAGCATTTTTGAGGGAGTGCCTATGGCCACCATAGCAAAAGGCGAACTTATTAATGGACTAGACATTATTGCAGCCTTGGCAGAGAAAACAGGTTTTTTAAAATCTAATGGTGAAGCCAGAAGAGCATTAAAAGAAAATTCTGTTTCTGTGAATTTCACTAAAGTAAAAGAGGAACACCTTATTGAATCTAAAGATTTAATTCATGGCAAGTTTATTTTGCTTCAGCGCGGTAAGAAAAATAAGTTTATTATTCAGGTAGAATAACCCTGTTAATGATTCCGTGAAATAGCACAAATAAAAAACATCCATTTTTTTGAAATGGATGTTTTTTATTTTAATCTATCATTAAGTTACACCCTCTAAGATCACTTGTATCAAAGCGGCCTAGTATTTCAAAACTTCCATCTTTATGGGTTCTTCCAAGATCTTGCGTGGCTATAAATGAGCAGGTGTATTGATTGGCCAAATCTATTACATTAATGCCACCTGTTTTACCCTGTACCCATGAACGTGGGTCTTGAGTGTCTCTGGTAAGTATTTTCATCCAAGGAGGACAATTAAAAATACCTTTTCCTTTTGAGTAAGCTTGAGAGAGTAGCTCTGTCATGCCATATTCACTATGTATTGTGGGTACTCCAAACCCTCGCTTTAGCTTTTCATGCAAGGCTTGTTTGATGAGTTCTTTTCTGCGTCCTTTCATGCCTCCCGTCTCCATAACTATAGTATGTTCTAGATTCAATACGTGCAAATCTATTAAATCTAACAAGGCGTATGAAACCCCTATTAACAGGGTTTTCTTTTTTTGCGCCTCTAATTTTTTTAATGTTGCGGCTAATGCATCTAAATTATGTAGATAAAAACCACTTTTAGGATGCTTACTCTTTGTGATAAGTGCATCTGCCATATAGACCAATGAGGAGCCTTCGCGTTCTAGATAGTTTGGCAAAAGAGCTAGAATCGTATAGTCTTCTATGTTTCCATATTGTTGGGTAAAGGCATTCATAAAACTAGCTTCATAGAGTTTTATATCAGCTACATAGTGTTTACTTGTTTCATTTCCAGTGGTGCCACTACTGCTAAATATTTTTTCTGAAACATAATTTTTTGCTAGAATAGTTTTTTGTTTAAAAAAAGTAACTGGCAAGAATGGGATGTCTGTAATCTTTGATACCGTATTTGGATTCACTTTTAACAAATCACAATAGGTCCTGTAAATGGCTACATGTTCGTACTGAAATTTAAAAACCTGAAGTGCTTTATTTTCAAATTCGATTTCGGTTTGTATGTTAAAAATTGGTATAATTGGCATTTTAAAATTTCGGAAGTGACCCTATCAAAAGTACACAATTAAACAATGTGAAAGATACAACACACAGGCTATTGAAAATAAAAAGTGGCTGTCTTAGGCACAAGACAGCCACTTTTGTGTAGTGTGTTACCGGCGCTTATTGTACTATCAGTTTTGTAGAAGAAACCGCTCCGTTTTGAGTTGCTTTTACAATATACATTCCGCTAGTTAAGGCTTCAATGTTTACACGATTTGCATTTTGAGTAGCAAGAACCTCTTTTCCAAGGATGTCAAAAATTTGTATAGAAATAATGCTATTGCTAGTACCTTTTACTTGGATAAAAGTGTTTGCAGGATTAGGTGTCATCACAAAACCTTCGATGGTGTTGTCATTAGCCCCTAAGGTATCTGCAAAATCAGAAATACTTCTTGCAGTAATATAGTAACTACCCTCGTTACGCTCTGTAATAATACCAGAGACTACAGTAGTAGTGCTTGTTGGTACATTTGCGCCAATGTAATCTGCATCAAAGAAAGAGGTTCTAAAGATATAATCTCCACTTTGAGTAAGCATTTGATACTCTGTTCCTACAACCCATGTTGGGTTTGTAGCAGCGTCAATAATTGCATATTCATAGATTCGCACATACTCAGATTCATAATTGTTTGGATTTGCACTTAAATCTGATGCTAGTACAGACTGCGCTACAATTGCATTGCCAGTAGAAGATGATGATATGTTTTGAGTTGGTCTAAACTGCATCATTCCTCCAAACTCGTCTAGTGTACCGGTAAGTCCAGTGATACCATCACCAGAGGCAAGTACTGAGGTGATTATTCCGTTATTGTCATCAATTAAGATAGCAGCGGTAGGATCTTCAATAAATTTTTGATTTCTAAAACTTTGCACAAAAGTAACAACAGCTTCCCCATTCAAGGTATAATCATTGCCAATTGTACCAGCTCTTAGTTCAGCAATTGTATTTACTGTTGATCCTGGCTCACATGATGGTGAGTTAATTGTGTTTGAAATATCACAGTTTGTACTGGTTAATGAATAATCAAAATCTACACCTTCACTAACACCAGAGATGATGATCTCTCCTGAAGCTGTTGTCGATGGATTATCTCCACTAAGGGTTCCTTGTGTAACTGTAACGGTATATGTTGCCGTTCCACCTCCTGAAAAACTTAACGTTGTTGTGTAGGTGTCTGTTCCAGAGGTTACAGCATCACAAGTAACACTTGCAACAAAAACACTTATAGGGCATGCAGAAGAACAGTCGATATTTGCAGCTCTTGGAGTAGGTGTTCCAGCACAAAAACCACCAGTATTAACATCGTATTGAAGAGATTCAACATCTTTCATTCCGTTTATATTCTCATCCCATTGTATTGTCTGGTTTAATCCAGCTAATAATTCTAGATCGTCATCGTCACTAGTTCCGTAGACAACTGCGTCTATAAGGCCACTACTTGTAACTGGCGTGTCATCAGGAAAGTTTGATGCTGCCGCAGAATAGATAGCAATAGCGTCTGCTCCATTTTGAATTGTATTGTCTGGTCCTAAAATAATGTCTGCTCCAGGGAATAAGTCACTTCCAATAATAAAATACCCATTAGCATCAGAAGAGAATCCAGAAAGATCTACTGTTCTATAGCTTTCATTGTCGCTACCATTGTAAAATACAACAATATAGCCATCTAATGATTGATTTGATGATGCGGTGCGAATCTCTAAAAATTCCATATCATCAGTACTGGTTTGATCTGCATCAATCTCTATAATTTGAATAGAATTTTGTGCAATAGCTATGGTTGCGAACGCCAATGCAACTAATAAGGTAATTTTTTTCATTATTATGTTGTTTTAGATTTTCCGTAAATATACTAATTTTGGATTCTTTCTTAAAATAATTTAACGGTAGCTTAATATTGGCTATTGTATAACTGTATATCTTTAAAAAATGATAATTTTACAGTAATTGACATACTGTTTTTAAATTATATGATGAAAAAAAAAGACACCACAATTTTATTGGTAGATGATGAGCTCGATATTTTAGAAATTATTGAATACAATTTATCTGCACAGGGCTATCATGTAATAACTGCCGAGAATGGAGTAGCCGCTATTAGCAAAGCTAAAAAATACAAGCCAAAACTTATTATACTAGATGTAATGATGCCAGAGATGGACGGTATAGAGGCGTGTGAGAAACTAAGAAAGATTCCAGAATTATCTGAAACAGTAATCACATTTCTTACTGCGCGTGGTGAAGACTATTCTCAAGTAGCAGGTTTTGACGCTGGTGCAGATGATTATATCACCAAGCCTATTAAACCAAAAGTACTTGTTAGTAAAGTAAAATCTTTATTGCGAAGATTTAAAACCCAAGAAACTACTGAAGAAATAATAAAGCTAGGAAATATAACAATTAATAGAGAGGAATATAAAATCTTTGTAGGTAAACAAGAAATGGTCTTGCCTAGAAAAGAATTTGAGTTACTTTCTTTACTGGCATCAAAGCCAGGAAAAGTATTTAAAAGAGAAGATATTTTAGACCGCGTTTGGGGTAATGATGTTATTGTTGGTGGCAGGACTATAGATGTTCATATTCGTAAATTAAGAGAAAAAATAGGAGAAACTAAGTTTAAAACTATTAAAGGGGTAGGATATAAGTTTGTAGTATAATGTTTGAAAAATTAAACAAAACATATCGATTTACAGCCCTTACGGCAACTTACATAACCCTGGCACTCACTTTGTTTTTAGGCGTGTTTCTATATGTTATATCGGTTTTTAATGTATGGCATGTAGTGCTTTTTGCTAGCGGTTGCTTTATTGTTTGTTTTGCACTTATTCAATATAGGTTAGAGCGGTTTATATACAAACGCATTAAAAATATTTATGACGATATTTCTTTGCTAGACGCTACCTCGTTTAGTGAAAAGAGTGTTTCTACAGATATGGAAACACTTACCAAAGAGCTAGGGCGCTTTGCTGAAAATAAAAAAATCGAAATTGAAACCTTAAAAGTAAGAGAGAATTACCGCAAAGAATTTATTGGCAATGTCTCTCATGAACTTAAAACACCACTGTTTACTGTACAAGGCTATATCTTAACACTGCTAGATGGTGCCTATAAAGATAAAACGGTACGTAAAAAATATCTAAAGAGGGCTAATAAAGGTGTGGAGCGGTTAATCTTTATTATTAAGGATCTTGATATGATTACTAAATTAGAAGTTGGGGGTCTTGTCCTTGAGAAAGAAAATTTCAATATCATCAAGCTTATTAAAAATGTATTTGACTTGCTTGAAATGAAAGCCACAAAGAAAAATATCTCTTTGGTATTTGATAAAAACTACAAAGAGAGCATTAAGGTTTATGCAGATCAAGAACGCATACAGCAAGTACTCACTAATCTTATTGTAAACTCTATAAAGTATGGTAAAAAAGATGGAACCACAGAGGTGAGTGTTGAGCATCTTATCAAAAATAAAGTAATTATTAGGGTAACAGATAATGGAGAGGGAATTGAACAAGAACATATGCCAAGACTTTTTGAACGTTTCTATAGGGTAGATAAAAGCGGCTCAAGAAAAGAGGGAGGCAGTGGTCTAGGCCTCTCTATAGTAAAACATATTGTTGATGCGCATGATGAAAAAATATACGTAGAAAGTCAACACGGTATTGGTTCAGAGTTTTCGTTCACCATGGAAAAAACTAGTTAAGGATCAATAATTTACCTTGTTTTGCATTCTTGAGTAAAACAAAAGTGTTAATAATTGTCACTGCGCTATATTTCCTTAATTTTGCCAAAAAATTATATTTTGGGTAGTAAAAACAAATTAAAGCGGTTTAGGGAGAATGATACCTTTTCTAATGTGGTGCAACCCTCTAGAGAAGAGGCGGTTGATGATGGTTTGCGTTTAAAGGGAAACTGGAACAAAGCATTTTTTAAAAATAACAATCCTATTGTTTTAGAGTTGGGTTGTGGTAAGGGAGAATACACGGTCAACCTTGCAAAAATGTACCCCAATAAAAATTTTCTGGGAGTAGATATTAAAGGAGCTCGTTTTTGGAGGGGTGCAAAAACAGCACTTGAAGAAGGCCTGGATAATGTTGGTTTTTTAAGAACTCAAATAGAGTTAATCGATGGCCTTTTTGATGAAAATGAAGTAGACGAAATCTGGATTACTTTTCCAGATCCTCAAATAAAATTTAAGCGAACAAAGCATAGACTAACCAATGAAGATTTTTTAAATAAATATAAAAAGATCCTAAAACAACAGGGGCTTATGCATCTTAAAACAGACAGTGAGTTTATGCATGGTTATACACTTGGTTTACTGCATGGATTAAGATTGCCTATAGATTTTGCACATCATGATGTGTATGGCATTGGAGATGAGGCTCCCCCAGAAGTTACGAGCATTCAAACATTCTATGAGAGCCAATATCTGGAGGTTGGAAAAAAAATCACCTACATACGTTTTCGGTTTTCTTCTTAAAAAATAACGTACCTTCACATAGTACTTATGGCCATACTTTTTAACTTTATTATTGGTTTCACAGCCGCTTTTATAGGAGTAATCCCTCCTGGGTTGGTCAATATGTCTGCAGCCAAAATAAGTATGAAAGAAGGCAGAAGAAATGCAATGCTTTTTTCTTTGGGTGTCTGTGTAACGGTAATGTTACAGACCTATATAGCCTTATTGTTGTCAAGATACTTAGACAATAACCCAGAAATTATTGATTTACTGCAGCAAGTAGCTTTAGGAATTTTTATTTGTTTAACGATATACTTTCTTTTTATTGCTAAAGATACCCGCAGGGATGTGCCAAGAAATTTAGTGATAAAATCAAAAAAAACACGTTTTTTTGGCGGCATGTTTATAGCCGGTCTTAATGTACTACCGCTCCCATACTGGGTGTATGTAAGTGTTACGTTTTCTGTCTTTGGCTGGTTTTCATTTGGCACGCCAGAGCTTGTAGCTGCTGTCTTTGCTTCTGGTCTAGGAACCTTTATCATGTTAGCGTTATACATTCATTTTTTTAAACGCAAAGCAACATCTACAAATACGCCACTAAAAGTGAATATGAATTTAATCATTGGTTGTGTTACAGCAATTATCTCTTTAATTACAGCCTTTAAGATTTTCAAAAACTTATAACCATGGAAGATCTTTCTTTTTTCCAAAAAGTATATCAAGTGGTAGTTCAAATTCCCTTTGGCAAGGTAACTAGCTATGGAGCTATTGCAAACTACTTAGGCAGTAAAGGAAGTGCCAGAATGGTTGGCTGGGCCATGAATGCAAGCAACAAGTATGATGTGCCAGCGCACCGCGTTGTTAATAAGAAAGGATTACTCACTGGAAAACATCATTTTCAAGGCACTACCTTAATGCAACAATTACTAGAATCTGAAGGGGTTGATGTGGTCAATTTTCAAATTCAAAAGTTAGAGACTCATTTCTGGAATCCTATAGAAGAATTACCCCCATATCAATAGGGGCATCTGCTTAGCAAGTGAGGGTGTTTTAAAGACTCCTGAAGCCATATTTTTTTGAATAAACCTGAAATAAGACAGACAGCTATCATGTCATCAATCATTTCAATAGGTGGGTTGTATTTTCTGAAGTTTTACGATTATCTTTGCACTGAAAAATCTATCCAAATACTGAAAAAGATTAATGATGAAATTGAATAAAAGTGATATACTTCAAGCTCTTGAAACTATTACACTCCCTGGAGAAGGAGAGAACATGGTAACAAGCGGTGCAGTAACAAACGTAATGGCATTTGCCGATGAGGTTATCGTAGACATTACGATGGCTACACCTGCAATGCACATTAAAAAACGAGCAGAAGCAGATATTATTAAGACAATACAGGATAAGGTTTTTAAAGAGGCTAAAGTACAAGTAAACATCACGGTAGCGGTTCCCGAAAAACCGTCGAACCCAAACCTTATTAAAGGAAAACCAATCCCAGGCATTAAAAATATAGTAGCCATTGCCTCTGGTAAAGGTGGTGTGGGAAAATCTACAGTAACATCAAATATTGCTATTACCCTTTCAAAAATGGGATTTAAAGTAGGTGTGTTAGATGCAGATATCTATGGGCCGTCTATTCCTATTATGTTTGATTTGGCCACAGAACGCCCACTCTCTATTAATGTAGACGGAAAAAGCAAGATGAAACCCGTAGAAAACTATGGTGTTAAAGTGTTATCTATAGGTTTTTTTACCAAACCAGATCAGGCTGTTATTTGGAGAGGGCCTATGGCTTCAAAAGCCTTAAATCAATTAATTTTTGATGCTGCTTGGGGAGAACTTGATTTTATGCTGTTGGACTTACCTCCTGGTACTGGAGATATTCACCTAAGTATTATGCAATCATTGCCTATTACGGGCGCTGTAGTAGTGAGTACACCACAAACAGTAGCACTGGCAGATGCGAAAAAAGGAGTTGCAATGTTTCAACAAGAAAGTATTGATGTGCCAGTATTAGGGATTATAGAAAACATGGCTTATTTTACACCAGCAGAATTGCCAGAAAACAAGTATTATCTATTTGGCAAAGAAGGTGCTAAGCACTTAGCAGAAGATTTAGAAATTCCATTTTTAGGTGAATTGCCTTTGATACAAAGCATCAGAGAATCAGGAGATGCAGGGCATCCAGTAGCGCTTCAAGAGGGCACTGCTATTGAAGATATTTTTATTGATATAACTAAGAATGTAGTGCGCGAAACTGTAAAAAGAAACAAGACATTGCCTCCTACAGAGGCTGTTCAAATAACCACAATGGCAGGGTGTAGTGCTGTAAAATAAGGGTATGGAAAAAGACGAACTAGAAAGAAAAGTAGAAATTGCATTGGATGAAATTCGTCCGTTTTTGCAAAGCGATGGCGGAGACATAATACTGCTAAGTATAGAAAATGGAACCACAGTTAAAGTTCAATTGCAAGGTGCTTGCGTTGGTTGTAGCGTGAACCAAATGACCTTAAAAAGCGGTGTTGAAATGACGATTAAAAAACATGCACCCCAAATTGAAGAAGTAATTAATGTAGAAGCTTAAAGGTGTTTTTTTATCCTTTATTTAGATAAGAATTAGCGCTAGTTTTACTAGCAAAATAGTGATTAAGTTACATGATAAAGACAGACATATTAATTATAGGAGCAGGACCTACTGGACTCTTTACTGTTTTTGAAGCAGGGTTATTGAAATTAAAGTGCCACCTTATAGATGCATTGCCACAGCCAGGTGGCCAATGTAGTGAAATATACCCCAAAAAGCCCATTTATGATATTCCAGCCTTTCCAGAAATTTTAGCAGGGGATTTGGTCAACAACCTAATGAAACAAATTGAATCGTTTCAACCGGGGTTTACCTTGGGCGAACGTGCCCAAACAATCCAAACACTAGATGATGGAACTTTTATCGTTACGACGAACAAAGGAACACAGCACCATGCTCCTATTGTTGCTATTGCGGGTGGTCTAGGAAGTTTTGAACCAAGAAAACCTCCTATTTCGAACATTACAGCTTTTGAAGATGTTGGTGTTGAGTATATCATTAGAGATCCAGAATTATACAGAGATAAAGATGTTTTAATTGCAGGTGGTGGTGACTCTGCCTTGGATTGGAGTATTTTTTTAACAGACATTGCTTCAAGTGTTACCTTGGTGCATAGGCGAAACGAGTTTCGTGGCGCATTAGATTCGGTAGAGAAAGTTCAAGAACTAAAAAATCAAGGTAAAATAAATCTTATAACCCCTGCAGAGGTTGTTGGCATTGTTGGAGAGGATTATGTTACTGGTGTTATGCTTAAACAAGCAGATGCTATTTCAGAAAGGCCTTGTGATCATTTCATACCACTCTTTGGCCTGGCTCCAAAGCTTGGTCCAATTGGCGATTGGGGCCTTGAGATTGAGAAAAATGCAATTAAAGTTGATAATACTTTAGATTATCAAACGAATATACCTGGTATCTATGCCATTGGTGATGTAAACACCTATCCAGGAAAGTTAAAGCTTATTTTGTGTGGTTTTCATGAAGCTACGCTTATGTGTCAAAGCGCATACAAACGTATTTTCCCCGATAAAAGGTATGTATTGAAATATACAACTGTTGGAGGTGTTGAAGGGTTTGATGGCACTAAAAAAGAAGCGCCAAAAGCAGTTGTTAAAGCAATTAACTAAGCTTATTCATGGAAGATCAAGATATTATAATTCATATTATAGATAGAGATGGAGTTTCTCACGATGTTGTTGCTCCAACAGATATGAACATGAACCTTATGGAAGTGATTCGTTCCTATGAATTGGCTCCAGAGGGCACTGTGGGTATTTGTGGCGGGATGGCTATGTGTGCTTCGTGCCAATGCTATATTGAGAGTGATCATCAACTTCCAGAAATGAACGATGACGAGCGTGCAATGCTTGCTGAAGCGTTCCATGTTTTAGATACAAGTAGACTAGGGTGCCAACTTGCTATAAGACCAGCTTTAAATGGTCTTAAAGTAGCTATGGCTCCAGAAGATTAACAAAGTGTATATTAGCCTTTGAGAAGAAAGATCTTTAAGGGTGAGACACTTTTAGAGTGTGCAAATTTCCATTAAAAAAGCCTCCTATCATTCAAGTAATGATAGGAGGCTTTTATGTTTAAGTAAAAAAACTAGGTGCTACTTAAATGCGTTAATTCCAGTAATGTCTAATCCTGTAATTAACAGGTGTATGTCATGAGTTCCCTCGTAGGTTACTACACTTTCAAGGTTCATCATGTGTCTCATTATTGGATATTCACCAGTAATACCCATACCTCCAAGCATCTGTCTTGCATCTCTTGCAACTTTCAATGCCATGTCTACATTGTTACGCTTTGCCATAGAAATTTGAGCAGATGTAGCCTTGTTTTCATTTTTTAGTTGTCCAAGACGCAAGCAAAGCAATTGTGCTTTGGTAATCTCTGTAATCATTTCTGCTAGCTTTTTTTGTTGTAGTTGAAATCCTCCGATAGGTCTTCCAAACTGAACACGTTCTTTAGAGTACCGCAATGCAGTGTCATAACAATCCATGGCAGCGCCAATAACACCCCAAGCAATACCATATCGTGCAGAATCAAGACAGCCAAGAGGCGCTCCTAATCCAGATTTGTTAGGTAATAAATTTTCTTTAGGAACTTTTACATCTTGAAATATGAGCTCACCAGTTGCACTAGCTCTCAGTGACCATTTGTTGTGTGTTTCTGGTGTTGTGAACCCTTCCATTCCTCGCTCGACAATAATTCCGTGGATACGACCTTCTTCATTTTTAGCCCACACTACTGCAACATCACAAAATGGTGAGTTTGAGATCCAAAGTTTTGCGCCATTTAAAAGATAATGGTCACCCATGTCTTTGTAATTGGTTGTCATGCCGCTTGGATTACTTCCGTGATCTGGTTCTGTTAAACCAAAAGATCCCATCCATTCTCCAGAAGCTAATTTTGGTAAGTATTTATTGCGCTGCTCTTCATTTCCATATTTCCATATAGGATACATCACCAGAGATGATTGAACAGATGCTGTAGAACGAACACCGCTATCACCACGCTCAATTTCTTGCATGATTAAACCATACGATATTTGATCTAAGCCTGCACCACCATATTGTTCTGGAATATAAGGTCCAAAAGCACCAATTTCTGCTAATCCAGGAATGATAGATTTTGGAAAGGTTGCTGTTTGTGCAGCCTCTTCTATAATAGGAGATACATCGCGCTTTACCCAAGCTCGTGCAGCATCACGTATTAATTTATGCTCTTCTGTTAGTAAATCATCAATGTTGTAATAATCTGGAGCTTCAAATAAATCGGGTTTCATAATCTTGTTTTTAATTATTCTGTAAATATAAATACCACTTTTATAGTTACCTACATTTTAACATAAAAATCACTAACTAAATTTTTATACTCCTGGGTGTATTTATGTCTTGAAATTTCTATGGTAATTTTCTCAGAACCTGCCACGGTCTTTTTAAATGAAAACTCTAACAAGCAGCGCTTTACTGGAGCGGTTTGTGTGCCACGAACATTACAAATTCTTTGTAAAAAAAGATTGTTACTTTTTGCAATTTCAATAAAGGAAGCTGTTTCTTGTTCAGGTAGAATGGCAGCGAAAATTCCAGTTTCAGAAAGTAAATGGGCTACACAAACTACAAGGTGTTTAAAGGGTAAAGTATCAGTAAATCTAGCGATTGCTCTAGCTTTTGGGGTTTTTCTTTTTTGAGAGTTTAAAACCTTAGGGGTTTCAAAAAAAGGAGGATTGCTTACAATTAAATCATATTTGTCCTCTACTTCACTAGCAAATTCTTGTACAGAAGCATGGTAGCAAAATAGGCGATCACCCCAAGAGGATTGCTCAAAGTTATCAGTGCATTGTTCGTGAGCATCTTCATCAATCTCTATAGCGTCTATAGTCTTTGCATCGCTTCGTTGTGCTAATTGCAGCGCTATGATACCTGTTCCTGCGCCAATGTCTAAGATAGATTGTGGTTGGTGGTTAATAGAGGCCCATGCTCCTAACAGTACTGCGTCTGTGCCAATTTTCATTGCGCAATGATCCTGATCAACCTTAAATTGTTTGAATTGAAAAGGGTGTTGAGACATTATAAGTAAAGTTCAATAAGTCCCTCGGGAACATCTAATGCTAGTATCTTGTTTTCACGATCTACTTGTTTGATAAAAAGATCATTAATAGGAATCAATATTTCTTTTCCTAGATTTTCAATGACAAATAAATGCTGTGCTGTTTTGTCATTAACCCCTACAATAACACCAACATCACCAAAGCGGGCATCTTTTACTTGAAACCCTATTATTTCATGATAATAAAACTTAGTACCTTCAAGTGGAGGTAAAAATGATAAAGGTAGGAATAGTTCAGTGCCTAACATGCCGTTTGCCGTCGCTTCGTCATAGACATCTTCAAATTGAACGCGCAGTAGGCTAGATTTGTGTAGTTGGCTGTATTCAATAAAAAATGGAATCAGTGTTTTGTGTTGTTCCACAAAAACCGATTCCATTTCTAAGAATAATTCAGGATCATCTGTATCAAGCTTGATCAAGAGCTCTCCCTTAAAACTATATTTTTTAACGACTTTTCCAACGAAGAAACAATCTTCCTTTTGCATCGTTAAAAGTTTTATTCTTCTTTAGTTGCATCTGCTTCAGGAGCAGCGACCTCTACAGGAGCTTCCTGTTCAACAGCAGCAGGCGCTTCTGCCTCAGCAACAGCTTCCTCTACAACAGCAGCTTCCTCTACAGGTGCTACTTCTTCTTCTACAACAGCAGCTTCCTCTACAGGTGCTACTACTTCTTCTACAACTGGTGCATTTGCAGCGACACGAGCTTCGTTAACTGCTTTTTCTGCAGCCAATGCGTCTGCCTTTAATTTTCCTTTAGCGTCTGCTAATGTTGCTTTTTTAGCATCAACAGAATTACCTTTTCCTTCTAACCAAGCAGTAAATTTAGCTTCTGCTTGCTCTTGGGTTAAGGCACCTTTACGTACACCACCAGCTAAATGATTTTTCATCATAACCCCTTTGTAAGAAAGGATAGCTCTTGCAGTATCTGTAGGTTGTGCTCCATTTTGAAGCCACTGTACGGTACCATCAACATCTAAGTTAATTTGTGCAGGGTTCATGTTTGGATTGTAAGTCCCTAATTTCTCAAGGTATTTACCATCTCTTTTTGCGCGGGCATCTGCCGCCACGATCCAGTAAAAAGGTTTCCCTTTTTTACCATGTCTTTGTAGTCTGATTTTTACAGGCATAACATTAATTTTTGAAGTACTCGACTTCGGTTTTAATTATAAATTTTCAAAGGGATTTGTTTTTAAGCGTTGTTTTAATAAAACCACACCCTATTCCAAATTTTTGAGTGCGCAAAGATACTTTAAAATATCTTTGTAAATCAAGTAATTGTCTTATTTTTTACACATTTGGGCAGGTATCTTTTTGTCTTTCTATAAAAAAACTTCTAGTGTTCCTTCTTGCTTTTATTTGTGTGTGTTGTTCAGAGTCTGTTTCCGACAGCAGCATGGCTCTACATGGTTTTGTAGACAGGGTTCTTTTTATGAAAGCCCACAAGCAAATGGGCAGATACTTGTAAAAAGCTTAAATTAAGAGGGCGGGACAATTTCTGGCTCTTTTGAGTTTGAGACAGCAAATCATTCAATAGCAATAGGAAGTTTTAATGTTGCCTACCCATAGAAATAAAAACATATCATTGTTTTTGTCTTTAAAAATGTGAACAACTAGGTATAACTTTTGCCATTAAAAAAGACATTATTTTTTACATTTACGAAGCGCATTTTTCTTTTCTTTTTTTCAGAAAATACAAATGCTTTAACACCATTGGCATGCTGCTAGTACAGTGTTCTTTCTTTAAGAAAAAAGGAAGCTTGCTAAGACCTCTTTTGTGTAATTCTAAAACTATTTTGCCTTGTATTTAATTTTTGACACTGAAACCACTGGACTTCCAAGAAATTGGAAAGCACCCTTGACCGATAGTGATAACTGGCCGCGTTGTATTCAAATAGCTTGGCAGTTACATGATAGCTTAGGGAATGTTTTAGAGCATCAAGATTATTTGGTTCGCCCAGAGGGTTTTAACATACCCTTTGACGCAGAGAAGATTCATGGAATTTCTACAGACCTAGCAGAGGCTGAAGGAATAGCGCTTTGTGAAATGATTGAAAAATTTCAGGAAGCACTCTCTAAAACTACTTTTATTGTTGGTCAAAATGTACGGTTTGACCTTAATATTATGGGCGCAGAATTTCTACGCCTAGGATTGGAAAACCCTTTGCCGGAGATGCCCTTGTTGGACACCTGTTCAGAAACCACGGCGCAAATGTGTCAAATCTCTGGAGGTAGAGGAGGTAGGTTTAAGTTGCCAACACTTACAGAATTACATCAATTTTTATTTCAACAACCCTTTGCAGAAGCTCATAATGCTACTGCAGATGTTGAAGCCACCACACGTTGTTTTTTCGAATTGGTTCGTCGCCAAATGTTCACTGTTGAAGAATTAGATTGTCAGCCAGATTATTTTGAGCATTTCAGTAAAGAAAATCCAGCTACAATAGAGCTTATTGGGCTAAAACATATTAACCTAAAAAAAGCTACAGAAAAGATAAAAAAAGAATTGGAGGCGGCTACCGCTCCTCAAGAAATTTCTTCTCAAGAGATTAATGAAAATATTGCTGTTTTACAACAGGCGCCTTTTGCACACCTTCACAACCACTCTCAGTACTCTATCCTCCAATCCACATCAAGCACACAAGACTTGGTCAATGCTGCAGTAGCAGATAATCAACCCGCAGTTGCCATTACAGATACTGGTAATATGATGGGTGCTTTTCATTTTACACGTTCTGTAAACAACCACAACAGAACTTTAAAAGCAGACTATCAGGCTAGCTTAGCCGCATATGAAGCCATAGATGACACCGCAACAGATTTTGAAGGTGTTGTGCCAGACAGACCAGTAGCGCCAAAATATTTAAAGGCGGTTGTAGGTTGTGAGTTTTTTGTATGTGCAAACCATACAGATAAAACACAAAAAGACAACGGTTATCAAATCATACTTGTAGCAAAGAATAAAAAAGGGTATCATAATCTGGCTAAAATGTCCAGCATATCTTATATCAAAGGGTTTTACTATGTGCCTCGAATAGATCGCGAGGTGATTTTAAAATATAAAGAAGACATTATGGTCTTTTCTGGTAGCATGTATGGTGAGATTTCTAGTAAAGTTTTAAATGTTGGAGAGAAACAGGCCGAGGATGCCCTGCTTTGGTGGAAAGAAGCTTTTGGCGCCGATTTCTATCTAGAAATTATGCGTCATGACCAAGAAGATGAAAATAGGGTAAACCAAACCTTGATTTCATTTTCCAAGAAGCATAATGTGCCATTAATTGCAGCCAATAATACGTATTACATTGATAAAGAAAGCGCAAATGCACATGATATTTTATTGTGTGTAAAAGATGGCGAGAAACAAGCTACTCCAATAGGAAGAGGTCGTGGCTATAGATATGGCCTGCCTAATCAAGAATATTATTTTAAGAGTCAAGTGGCTATGAAGTCCCTGTTTAAGGATCTTCCTCAGGCCATCGCTAACATTAGCGAGGTCATAGAAAAGATAGAACCTTTTAGTTTACAGCGAGATGTACTACTTCCAAAATTTGATATACCAGAGGAGTTTAAGGTTGATGAAGATCAAAACGATGGCGGGAAAAGAGGAGAAAATAAATTTTTAAAACACCTAACATTCTTAGGTGCCCAAAAAAGGTATCCAGCACTCTCAGGAGCGCTTGAAGAAGAGAAGCAAGAGGCTGCTTCTATTAGGGAGCGGATCAACTTTGAGTTGGATGTTATTGAAAACACAGGCTATCCAGGATATTTTTTGATTACAGAAGATTTTATTCGTGAAGCTAGAAATATGGATGTTTCTGTAGGTCCTGGAAGGGGTTCTGCAGCGGGATCTGTCGTTGCATATTGTTTATGGATTACCAATATAGACCCAATTAAGTATAACCTGCTTTTTGAGCGTTTCTTAAATCCTGATCGTGTGTCTATGCCCGATATTGATATTGACTTTGATGATGAAGGAAGAAGCAGGGTTATGGATTATGTGATACAAAAATATGGAAGCAACCAAGTAGCACAAATTATTACCTATGGTACCATGGCCGCAAAGTCTGCTATTCGAGACACAGCGCGCGTGTTGGATCTGCCTTTAAGTGATGCAGATCGCATAGCAAAGTTAATACCCAACATGACCAAGCTAAATAAAATATTTGGCATGGATGAAAAAGCACTTCGTGGAAAGTTTAGAAGTGACGAATTACCTAAAGTGCAAGAACTAATTAGTCTTGGTGATGGAAACGATTTAACTTCACAAACCATTAGCCAAGCAAAAATATTAGAAGGTTCCATACGTAATACAGGAATTCATGCTTGTGGTGTTATTATTACCCCAGATGACATTACGAACTTTGTTCCCGTTGCCTTAGCAAAAGATAGTGACCTTTATGTCACTCAGTTTGATAACTCCGTAGTAGAAAGCGCGGGTTTATTAAAGATGGATTTCTTGGGCTTAAAAACATTAACACTCATTAAAGACACCGTGAAGATTGTAAAGCACAAGCACGATGTTATGCTTGATCCAGATAATTTTCCGCTAGATGATGTAAAAACCTACGAGTTGTTTCAAAGAGGTGAAACGGTAGGGATATTTCAGTATGAATCTGCTGGAATGCAGAAGTACTTGAAAGAATTGAAGCCTACTGTTTTTGGAGATCTTATTGCAATGAACGCTCTTTACAGGCCAGGACCTTTGGAGTATATACCTAGTTTTGTTAGGCGTAAAAACGGAGAAGAAAAAATACAGTATGACCTTCCTGCCATGGAAGAGTACCTCGAAGAAACCTATGGTATTACAGTATACCAAGAGCAAGTTATGTTGCTTTCTCAAAAACTCGCTAACTTTAGTAAAGGTGATGCAGATGTCTTGCGTAAAGCCATGGGTAAAAAGCAGAAATCTGTACTAGATAAAATGAAACCTCGTTTTATTGAAAATGCAGTTGCCAATGGTCACGATGCAGAAAAATTAGAGAAAATCTGGAAAGATTGGGAAGCCTTTGCTAGTTATGCATTTAATAAAAGCCACTCAACTTGCTATGCTTGGATTGCATATCAAACTGCCTATTTAAAAGCACATTATCCTGCAGAGTATATGGCGGCAGTTCTTAGTAACAACATGAGTGATATCAAGCAGATCACATTCTTTATGGAAGAATGCAAGCGTATGGGACTGGCTATTTTAGGCCCCGACGTGAATGAAAGTTTCTATAAATTTTCTGTAAATGATGATGGTGCTGTTCGGTTTGGGATGGGTGCCATTAAGGGTGTTGGAGCCAATGCAGTTGCAACCATAGTGGCACACAGAAAAGACGGGAAATATAAATCTATTTTTGATCTTGCAAAGCGCATTGATTTGCGCGCAGCTAATAAAAAAGCTTTTGAAAACTTAGTATTGGGTGGAGGTTTTGATAGTTTCGGAAATCACCGCGCCCAATACATGCATGAAGATGGAGATGGAATTACTTTTTATGAAAAAGTACTGAAGTACGCCGCCCGATACCAAGAAACAGAAAACAGTAGTCAAGTAAGTTTGTTTGGAGAAGCCAGTGAAGTGCAAATACCAGAACCTGAAGTGCCGCCATGCGAAGATTGGGGTACTATGAAAAAATTAAATTTTGAAAAAGAAGTGGTTGGAGTTTACATTAGTGGACACCCGCTAGATGACTTTAAAGTAGAAATGGACAGTTTTACAAACTGCCGGGTTGCAGATTTTTATCAATTAGAAAAGCATATCGCAAAAGAACTCACCTTTGGTGGTGTGGTGACAGATGTACAGCACCGTGAAACAAAAGCAGGAAAAGGGTGGGCTATATTCACAGTAGCCGACTTTGGAGAGAGTTTTGATTTTAAAATTTTTAATGAAGATTATTTAAAACTAAGACACTTTCTAGTGCCCAATACAATTATACACGGCAAGATTTATATCAAAGAAGGGTGGATACAAAAAGATACGGGCAAACGCAGCGATCCTAGAATGCAATACAATGGCATGCAACTATTGCATAATGTAATGGATACTCAGGCTAGAAAGATCACCATTCAGTTGCCTATTGAAGCCTTGCAGGATGATACACTCTTATTTTTAAAGGAAATGGTTGCAACACACAAAGGCGATAAGCAACTATTCTTTACTATTTACGAAATGGAAGATAAGATAAAGCTCAACATGCCTAGTAGAACCCATAAGGTTAATATTTGTAATGAATTTTTAAAGGGGCTTCAAGACCGACAATTGAAGTACCGATTAAACTAGCCAGACAAATGCTTGAGAAGTATTATGTGTTTGGTCTAGGGCATTGAAAGCATTGATTCTTTGTATAAATAAAACCAATTAAAGCATTGTTGAAACTGATACTTTGGGGCTAAGTTTTAGAACAAAATTTGACTACTTTTGTGAACATAATATTAATGAGTTTTCGTTGTAACGAAATTTAAAAAGAATTTTAAGATGGCATTAGAAATAACAGACGCAACATTTGAAGAAATAGTATTAAAAAGTGATAAGCCAGTATTGGTTGATTTTTGGGCAGCTTGGTGTGGACCTTGTCGTATGGTAGGTCCAATCATTGACGAGGTAAGCAATGATTACGAAGGAAAAGCCGTAGTAGGTAAGATGGATGTAGATGCAAACCAAGAATTTGCGGCAAAATATGGAGTACGTAATATTCCAACAGTATTAGTGTTTAACAACGGTGAGTTGGTTGGACGCCAAGTAGGAGTTGCGCAAAAAAGTGTTTATGCAGAGGCAATTGACGGCCTATTGTAACTGATGAAATTAAATTAGTTAAAAGGCTTGGCGTTATGTCAAGCCTTTTCTATTTTTAAGGAATGTTATATGCTGCCTATTGTTCAGAAATTTTAGCGGCATGTATTTTTATAAAATCATGAAATTGTCTGTTTGATTGCAGCCAAACACCATTTGTTTAGAATAGTAAATAACCGCCAAGTTACATGCATGGCATTAGTATACAATATATTATGAGTACGGAAAAGAAACCAAAAGTACAAGACACAATAGAAAACCAACAACTAGAGGATCGTACCATATTTTTATGGGGTGCGGTAGATGATAAAACGGCACGTCATGTGGTAGATCGTTTAATGTATTTGGATGCTTTAAATCATGACGAGATTAAATTCTACATCAATAGCCCGGGTGGTTATGTAACAAGTGGCTTTTCTATATATGATACCATCAAGCAAATTAAAAGCCCGGTATCTACTATCTGCACAGGATTGGCTGCAAGTATGGGGAGTTTGTTGTTAAGTGTTGGTGAAAAGGGGCGCAGATTCATACAACCACACGCTCGTGTAATGATACACCAACCAAGTGGTGGTGCTCAGGGGCAAGCAAGTGATATAGAGATAACAGCACAAGAAATTTTAAAAACAAAAGAGATTAGCGCTAAAATATTGGCAGATAATTGTGGGCAAAGCTATGATAAGATCATGAAAGACTTTCAGCGCGACCACTGGATGGATGCTGCGCAGAGTGTTACTTATGGTATTGTAGATGGCGTTTTAGAATAATAAGATCTCAGTCAAGTGTGTTGAGGTTTTATACAGCTCTCGACCTTTGATGTGCTTTTCAATACTAGTGATGTGGATTTAGAAAAAGAAATTAATGAAATAGTAGGTTTTAAAAATCTAGAATTACTCGCTACCCAAGTGGTGGAGGGGTTTATTTCTGGCTTACATAAATCTCCATTTCATGGATTTTCTGCAGAGTTTGCAGAGCATAAAATTTACAATAATGGAGAAAGCACCAAGCATATAGACTGGAAGCTATTTGCCAAAACAGATAAGCTTTACACAAAACGGTATGAAGAAGAGACCAACTTACGTTGTCATATTATCATAGATAATAGTAGCTCGATGCATTATCCAGCCCTAAATGAGATGCATATAGACAGTTTAAATAAAATTGGCTTTGCTAGTTTGGCAAGTGCAGCGATCATGAATTTAATGAAGCGACAGCGTGATGCGGTAGGAATGAGTATTTATAGTGATCGCTATGAGTTTTATAGCAATGAGAAAGCAAGTGAGCGTCATCATCAAATGCTACTGCAACAACTTAATGATGCAATAGGGCGATCTAGTAAAGAGGTGCTAACAAAAACTTATACCCATTTACATTTAATAGCTGAAAAATTAAAACGCAGAAGCTTGGTGTTTTTGTTTACAGATATGTTTCAAAGTGACACTGATGAGCAGAAGCTCTTTGAGGCCTTGCAGCATTTAAAATACAATAAACACGAAGTGGTGTTATTTCACACCTATGATAAAGAGAAAGAACTTAAGTTTGATTTTAACAATCGTCCTAAGCGTTTTGTTGACCTTGAAACGGGAGAACATGTAAATGTGTATGCAGATACTATCAAAGAAACCTATGAAACTGCTGTAAAATCTTATTTTGATGATCTAGCTGTAAAATGCGGTCAATATAGAATTAAGTATGTTCCGGTTGATGTAAACACAAGTTTTAACACGATTCTCACCACTTATTTGGTAGAACGGGGTAGGTTTGGTTAATGCATTTTGCTAAGCAATAGCAGGATACCTTTCAATTATAAAAAAAAACAGAAATATTTAAAATAAATGTTTGCAGATATGAATGGTAGTTTTATATTTGCACTCGCTTCTAGTAATAGAAGTTACAGACAAGCTTTTAAAGTCTTTAAAATAGTAGCACGGTCTGGTAGTTCAGTTGGTTAGAATACCTGCCTGTCACGCAGGGGGTCGCGAGTTCGAGTCTCGTCCAGACCGCTTTAAGATGTTGTGTTGTCCCAATTTATGTTGGGATGTGGTTTATAATTAGACCGATGAGAAGCTTATCCAAATGGATGGGCTTTTTTTGTTTAAGAATATGTTGTATTTTACTAACAAAAATCCCAAATGAGCACACCATTAAACTCTATCCCAGAGGCGTATTGCATAAAAGACCCCATACATTCAAACAAATACCTAGTTAACGGTGCTCTTAAACAATGGACAGGTGATAAATCTGAGGTCTATTCAAATATTTATTATAAAGACGGAGCGCCAACATTGTTGGGTTCAGTTCCTGATATGGATTCACAGGCTGCCAATGAGGCAATTAACTCTGCGGTTGCTGCTTTTGATAGAGGAAAGGGCGATTGGCCAACCATGAAAGTGAAAGATAGAATTGCTTGCATGATGACTTTTGTCGAGAAGATGAGACCACATCGAGAAGAGGTTGTTACATTGCTAATGTGGGAAATTGGAAAGGCTAAAAATGATGCCTACAAAGAATTTGATAGAACGATCGATTATATTTTAGATACTATTGAGGCTTATAAGAAACTAGATAGAAAAAGTGCAAGGTTTGAAAATGAAGGTGGAATATTTGCTCATATAAGAAGGAGCCCTCTTGGGGTAGTACTTTGCCTAGGGCCTTATAACTATCCTTTAAATGAAACATTTTGTTTGCTTATTCCAGCTTTGATCATGGGGAACACAACCATATTTAAACCAGCCAAGCTTGGGGTGTTATTAATTACACCATTACTAAAAGCATTTCAAGAAAGTTTTCCGCCAGGGGTAGTAAATATTGTTTTTGGTCGTGGGCGCAAAATTGCTGCTCCAATAATGCAAACTGGTTTTGTGGATGTACTTGCCTTAATAGGTCATAGCACATCTGCTGTAGCGCTTCAAGATGAACATCCATTTAAAAACAGATTGAGATTAATTTTAGGTCTTGAGGCAAATAATCCAGCGATTATTCTTCCAGATACAGACCTTGATCTTGTTGTGCGAGAGTGTATTTCAGGCACACTATCTTTTAACGGGCAGCGATGTACTGCATTAAAAGTACTATTTGTTCATACAGACATAGTAGCAGAGTTTAATAAGCGGTATGCAGAAGCTGTAGACGCATTGAAATTTGGATTGCCGTGGGAGGACGGGGTTTTTCTTACGCCACTTCCAGAAAAAAACAAACCAGCATACATTGATGGACTAATTAAAGATGCCGTTTCAAAAGGCGCTAAGATTTTAAACAAACGAGGTGGTGAGCTTAGCGAGAATTATTGCTATCCAGCCGTTTTGTATCCTGTTACAACAGATATGAAAGTGTTTCAGGAAGAACAATTTGGTCCTGTTGTACCTATCATACCTTTTACTAATATTGATGAGCCACTAGACGCTATTGCAGCCTCACAATATGGGCAGCAAGTAAGTCTTTTTGGTAAAGATACCAAGCAGTTAGGCCCTCTTATAGATATCCTTGCTAATCTTGTTTGTAGAGTTAATTTAAACAGTGCTTGCCAGCGTGGTCCAGATATTTATCCATTTACAGGAAGAAAAAACTCTGCAGTAGGAACCTTAAGTGTTTTTGATGCGCTAAGGAGTTTTTCCATACGAAGCTTTGTTGCCTCTAAAGACAATGAATATAACAATGAAATCCTTGAAAAATTATTAGAATCAAAAGATTCAAACTTTATAAACACAGACTATTTATTATAGCATAAAATAAAACACTAAAATCTAGATAATCTAAAATACACAAAGCTTGTTGTTTTGACTAGAGCTCAACGGCTATTTCATTTTTTCTAAAAAATAAATCATAGGGAGGATTGTATCCAAAGCAGTAAAATTGGTTGCTGTGCTGTATACCATTGGCCTTTAAAACGGCAATTAATGCATCTTTATGCTCTTTAATTGTAGCATCACTAGCCCATCCAGAAAAAGTTATTACGGCCATGGATTTTTCTGACTCTTGCTTAAATGTGATGTCTGCTTGATTTGGTTTTGGTAATTCATCCTTTGAAATAGCTGCCGGGACCATAAACTGCATGGAGGGATCTTCTCCGAGTGACATACTAACGGGAGAGGTCATTGCAATTTTTTCATTGCGCTGATTGGCTCCAAAAATATAGCCGCCTAATTTAGAGAATCCTTTGCTTGCGTTTTGTTTATAGCCCTGGTTTGAAAGAGGTACGTTTGTAAACAGCCTGGCTTGATAGTTACGAATTTCTATATCTCCCACCACAGTAGTTAGGGTGTAAGGGTACATCTCAATTTTGGTGCTACTTCTATGGATAAAAAACTGAGCTATAATAAAAAATACAATTATTGACCCAACTACGATATATAGTGTTTTCATTGTTCTTAGTTTTACAGTGAGTACACCAATCTAAAGGTTATAAATCGTGGTTGTATGAATGTCTCTGAGGTAAATACCGATATGTTACTGGCGCTGTTTTGTACTTGAGAATCTATACCTAGAATGTTTGTGGCACGAATTTCATACTCAAAGCTAGCGTCTTTATCTTTTCTGTAAGACAGTGATGCATTCCATGTTTGAAATGAATTAATTTCTTCAACATCATCACTAAGTCTGTTATAGGTAAAATCTGTTCTTAGGGTGAATGCTTTTTTAATATAGGCATCAAACTCTATAGAGGGTGCATTGGTGGTAAAGGTAGTAGAACTTGTTCCTTGATCGTTTTGAGCAATGGTATGTCTATAGCGCAACGTTACATTAGGAGCCACTTTAAAGGTAGTACGTAAACTTGGAGTATAGCTTTGGGTGAATCCCTCATTTACAGATTGTCTTCCTTGAATAAATTGATTTATTTTACTGTAATTTAAATTCACACTTAAACTCCCTCTAATTTTTCCGAAGGTTCTTTGCAATCTTCCAAAAGCCGTAACCGTCTCATCTGCAAAACCTGAATTAAAATAGGTGCTGGTTC
>CAJWVI010000010.1 GCA_913048115.1 uncultured Flavobacteriaceae bacterium
GCACTATACAAACCCCCATTAGGGTTTTCTATAAAATAGATGGTAGGCTTATAACGTCTAGCTAAACTGCGTTTCAATGCAGTTTAGGTTTTGTTAGGTAAAGTTTTTAGTTTATATATTTCGCTTTGATTCGGATATCATTTTCTTTGAATGAACCTGATCCAAAATCTTCAAAACAAATTGCTGTTAGGCTGTTGTTAGGAAGCATTTTTCTAGCTTCTCTGAAATCTTGATTTATTTTCGCCAAATTATCAAAAAAGTCATTTTGAATTTTATTAAAGTCCAGTTGCTGATGACTATTTCCTTTTTGTACTTCCAGTGATATAACTAGTTTTTTATTTCCTTCATTGTCTTCATTCACAGCCAGATTATAAGAGTTTACAATTTTCGATAATTCAGGTAATGAATAAATGACCTCTTGAATATCTGTAGGGCCTATGTTTGAGCCGAAGAAAGATACCGTCATGTCTGCCCTTCCATAGTGCAATAATAAGGGTAAATCTGTTAGAGGTTTTACTAATTCATCAAGACTTATATTCAATTCTTCTAATATTGAATATAGATCTTTGAGTGTTAAAGTGTGGCCTCTATCGTGTATATTGTATCTGATTTTTGGAGAAATATAATCGGGGCGACCAATTGTAACAATTAATTCTCCAGTATCAGACGACTCGAACAAAAAATCTGTTGGATTATATTGAAAAATCATTGGAATTGCACCAGTGTGTTTTAAAATTTTTGATCGTAATGATTCATTCGAACGCAATAACCTTCTAAGGCTGATTGTGAAATCATTTTCAGCAGACATGTTTAATTCTAAATCGGATGCACCTAAAGAGCTATAGGCTTTTTTAATTCCTTTTGCGAGTAGATAATCCCTCATTCCTTCTGACATAGATTCGCCTCCAAAAAGGAAGGTGATATTAAACTCTTTCCAATCTATTTCTGAATTATCTACCAAAGATTTTAAAAAGGGAGGATAACCCATTATTACATAATGGTGATCTTTACCAAACTGCTTAAGTGTGTTTTCAATTTTTTCTCTTTCAGGTCCTAAAGATTTTAACTTTGAAAAAGGGACACAACTCATGGTTACATTTACTCCTGTTGCCCAAGGCCCCAATGCAAATGCGTTAATGACAAATATTGGATTTTTCCCTAATAAGGTTCTCATTCCAAATTCAATCATTTTGGCATTACGTTTTCTTTCTTTTAATCCCCGTACCCAGTTAGTTGCGTTTCCACTGCTCCCTGAGGATTCATCAATAATTATATTTTTATTTGGAATTTTACCACTTACGCACCTAGATGCTATAGAAAATTTCTTGATGTAATTTTCTTTATCAATTTCCGGAATCTCATGAATGTTAGGAATCAAACCACTAAACGAGGGTTTTGAAAAATGATGGATTTTTAAAAATTCCTTGTAAGCTGGGACTCTTCTTTTTGCCTTAATGAATTCTGAATAGGCTCTGGCTTTTCCACCAAAAGCTCTAATTTTATTAATTCCGGGGATATATATAAGCTTTATTGTAGCATTGGAAAGCATTAATGGTTTTCGGTATAGTTCAATTAACCAAGCGTAGAACAATATTATGATGTGTCTCATATTTTATTTAATTAGTATTTCGTTAGTACCTAATCTATAACTTCTTGTTGGCGTCTTACTATATCCCGCTCTATATGCCATCCAAATTACCTTCCCATTCTTCGGGGGCGTCAATATCGTTTTCATTTTATTGTAAGCTCTAATATTGGTTATTAAAGAACCTGTAGGTTGGAGATAAGCATTTTCTTTTGTAAGTAGAAGCCAATTTCTTGCAAAATACTTGCCCGATTCAAGCCAATCTTCAGTGTTTTCAAATTTGCCGCCAATCCAACAAATACTGCAAGTTCCATCAAATGAGGATTTGTATCTTTTGTTTAACATTTTTTTCAGAACACCTTTAGTCCATCTTTCATGATGATGGAAAACCGATTTCAATAAAATACCTGAAAAACCCATGCATTTTGCCCAAAGACCATCCTTTTTCATCTCGGCATCTTTTTTACTGTATCTAAATAACTTATCAAGTTCCTCTCTATTGGGTTTTGATTCAAGATCTTCGAATAATGTTTCTTGATTTAATTCGACAATAAAATCAATAAATTTTTGGTCGGATGAATGAAAGAATTCTTGGTTAAATTTTTTGGCCTGAGCCTTCAATATCTCCACAGTGTTTTGTTCTAGAGCCTTTCCATTATAAGCTGTTCGAGAAGTTCTTCTTTTTTCTATTAATTTTATATCTAGCGTTTCTTTTTCATAATTAGGTGAAATTTTAAGCTTCGCAAAAAGGGTTGGTTCTTTTGATTTGATGGTTATTGGATCGTATATTTTGGTAATATGAACTTTGAATCCAAAAGAAGACGAAGCAATTGAAAGATGCTCCACAAAAATACCCATAGATACTGTGGCAAATATTGAATTTGGATCACCTATTGGCAAAAGCCTATTTGGATCGTAGAGCAAATCTGCTTCTGTTTCTGAAATAATTTTTACTTGGTGCGGTTGTAAATTGTGAACAGTAGGGCACCAACGGGCTATATCTATTAACTTTTCCCAGCTGGGAGGAATGGTAGGTTCATTTTTAGTTAACGCCCACAACTGTTTGAAGGGGTTTAATAGTGCAATAGAGAATAATCCTAAGGCAGTCTTTTTAATAAATATTCGTCTTGAATTTTCCATTTTACCTAACGTCTTTGTATAAGGTTAGTTGCGTGTTTTAAGCTGCTAACTTAGTAAATAAATCACAGATTCAAAAATTCGCAAGTAGACACTAACTAGCAATGAATTATACACGGTGTTGTAACCAGTATTTTATAAAGTACAGTAAAGTATTGTTTTTATATATTAGTTGTTTTTTATAAGATAAATGTTAGGATTATAAAAAATAAACATATATCTTAACTTTCGTAAAAACAGTTAGTTAAATTTAATAATAGTTATATTTTTTTTAAACATAAAATATTACTTGCTAATTTAATATATAAAAATATTGAGCATTATATTTGTAAATTTAACGTTTGATTACTATTGTTTTAAAGTATTCTCTTAAGTTCAATACGTCTGTACTTAAGAGTAATTCATCTAAACATAACTCATAATCAAACATACCTTAGGATATTTTTTCCCAACAATAGAGTAGCTTTATATTAAATAATATTTTAGATAATTTGAAAAAAAAACTGAATATTTTATTAATTGAAGACAATATCATTGAGGTAATGAAAATGGATAGGACTGTTTCATTACTAAAATTAAAGCATAAAATAACGAAAGCGGTAACTGCAGATAAAGCATTTGAACTTTTAAATGAAACAGAGAGTTATCCGGATATTATTTTATTGGATCTAAACATGCCAAAAATGAGTGGTATAGAATTCTTGTCGAGCTTAAAAAGCAACGATAATTTAAAGCACATTCCTACCATAATTTTAACAACCTCAGACAATGAAAACGATTTAAAAAAATGTTATAAAATTGGTATCTCTGGATATATCTTAAAGCCATTAAAGTATGAAGATTACGTTAAGAAAATAGAAGTAGTTTTATCTTATTGGTGTATAAACGAACTAAAAAAATATTAAAGATTAAGTATTTACTAAAACATTATTTACCTAAGGATTATATACACCCAGTAGAGAGTAGGTTTTTTTTAAACTCAAGACAGGTGTTTTTTAGAAGCAAGCTTGAAAGGTAGAATTTTCTGCAAAAAAAGATTAATGAGTCAAAACAAAATTGATATAATATTAAGAAATTTAAAAGAAGAAAGAACCGCAAGAAAGGCGGCAGAAAAAATAGTTAAAAACAAATCCAACGATGCAAGCATCATAGAGGAGCTTAAAAAATCAAATAAAGCTTTAGAAAGCCTCTTAGAGAAAAAAACTTCTCAACTAGAAGGAGTCTTTGAAAATATTAATAATGGGTACGTTTTAATGGATATTTTTGGAAATATCATGAAAATGAATGATGTAGCCACTTCTTTTTTTGGATATGATATTGGAAAAGAAAGTCTTAGTGTTTATAACTTAATTTATCCAGATGACTTAGATTATGGAATTAAGTCATTCATTACTTTAAAAAAAGAAGGAGTATTTACCAATTACAGGACAAGAATTTTAACCAAAAACAAGCAAGTACGGTGGGTGCAAATTAACGGGAACCTTATTGTTGACAAGCAAAACAAGCCCATTGGAGCACAAGGAATTATCAGAGATATTACTTCTGAGAAAAGAGCAGAGGATTTATTAACTCAATCAGAAAACAGGCTATCATCCCTTATTGAAAACTTAGATAGTGCTGTATTGCTAGAGGATGAGCATAGAAAAATAATTTTAACAAACAACAAATTTTGTGAGCTGTTTAATATTCCTACTTCTGCAGACTTGCTAAAAGGTGTAGACTATTCTAATGCGGCATATGAAAGTAGAAATTTATTTAAACACCCTAAAGAGTTTGTCTCTAGAGTAACTAGTATCTTAGAAAAAAGAGAACAAGTTTTAGGAGATGAAATAATTATGGCCGATGGAGAAACCTTAGAACGAGATTATATTCCAATTCTAAAAGGAAACCAATACAAAGGGCACCTCTGGACCTACAAAGATATTACCCTAAGAAAAAAATATAGAGAGAGTTTAGAAGCCCAAAAAGAAAATGCAACCTTAATTCAAGAAAAAAAGGAGGAGTTAGAAACCATTGTAAATAATACGTCAATAGGTATCGCTTTAACTCAGCACGGTAGAATAATAAAAAATAACACTGCACTTCAAAATATGGTAGGATTTTCTGAAAATGAAATAAATTCATTTTCAATACGAGATTTAACCTTTGCTGAAGATTATCACTCTTTTAAAAAGTATATAAAGCAGGTTACAGTTGATAAAATCGATAATTTCACTTTTGTAAAAAGGTATAAAAGAAAAGACGGTTCAGCTATTTGGACAAAGACGAATGTTAATGTTGTTCGGGATCAAGATAAAAATATAAAGCATCAAGTAACATTCATTGAAGACATTACCTCCAATAGAGAGAAAACGCTAATAATTGACTTAATAAATAACCTTACCAAATCAATATTAGGAAAAACAGATATTGTTGACATTGCAAAAGAAATTGTAAATAATATTGCGGCATATCTAGACACAGATAATTGCACTATTTACTTAGTGAATCATGAAAAGAATACTACAGAGAAGATTGCCGTTTATGGAGTGAAAATGAAAAACAAGACTCCAGTTATTAATGATTTATTTCTTCCAAAAGGAAAAGGAATTGTGGCGAGTGTTGCAAAATCAGGAATATCTGAACTCATACACGACACCTCTAAAGATGATCGGTACGTTATTGACTTGAAAAAGTGTTTATCTGAAATAACGGTGCCTATTATGAGTAATGGTATCGCTATTGGAATTATTGATTCTGAGCATAAAGATAAAAATCATTATACGCATGAGCATCTTAAAACGCTCGAGAGCGTTGCTAGTTTAGCAGCAATAAAATTAAGAACTGCCATAAGCATAAGAGAACACAAAAAAGCAGAATTGCGTAATGAGCTGCTACTTAAAAAATTAGAAACAAGTAACTATGAATTAAATGAATACGCGCATGTGGTCTCTCATGATTTAAAATCTCCTTTACGCAGTATTGATGCATTAGTCTCTTGGATTAAAACAGATAACGAAGGGCTATTAAATGGAAATACATTAGATAATTTTAATTTAATTGAGGATACCTTAGAGAAAATGGAACTATTAATTTCAGACATTCTTTTTTATTCTAGTATCGATGCGACAACTTCAAAAAATAAAAAAGTAAATTTAAATATTGTTTTAGAAGACATAAAAAAAATTCTTTTTATTCCAAATAACATATCAATTCAAATAATTAACAAATTACCATTAATAATAGGTGAGAAAACTAAGTTTCAACAACTCTTTCAAAACCTAATTAGCAATGCCATTAAATTTAATGATAAGGAAAAAGGCCTTATTCAAATAGATGTTTTAGAGAATAAGTCATTTTATCAATTTTCAGTAAAAGATAATGGTATTGGTATTGAAAGTAAATACCTGGATAAAGTTTTTAAATTTTTTCATTCATTAAAACCTAGTAAAGAATCGTCAGGCATTGGGCTTTCTATTGTTAAAAAAATCGTTGACCTATACCAAGGCGAAATCTGGATAGAGTCTGAACCAGACATAGGAACAACTTTTTATTTTACATTAAAAAAATAGCTATGGAGAAACCCAATTTAAAATATATAGAAAAGTTAGCAGGAGGGGACAACTCTCTTAAAAACAAACTTATAGATATTGTAAAGAGTGAATTCCCTGTAGAAAAAAAAGCGTACTATGAAAATTTAAAAAACAAGGATCAAAAAAAAACAGAAGAATCTGTTCATAAAATTAAACATAAAATTAGTATCTTAGGTCTTGAAAAAAGTTATAAAATAGCCAATAAATTTGAACATGATTTAAGAGAATTTAACTTTGAAAGAGTTAAAGATTTTGATAAAATTTTAATAGCTATTTCACATTATTTGAAAACGATATAGACCCCATGAATTGTATTATCATAGATGATGAACACTTGGCAAGAGTTATAATTAAAACTCTTTGTGATAAGATAAAGTTTATAAAAGTTGTTGATGAATTTTCTAATGCAATGGATGCAATTAAGTTCTTAAATACAAATAATATAGATCTTATTTTCTTAGACATTCATATGCCAGATTTTAACGGTGTAGATTTTATTAAAACATTAAAAAACCCACCAAAAATAATTTTAACAACCTCAGACTCAAACTTTGCTACACAAGCCTTTGAGTATGATTTTATTGTAGATTATTTATTAAAGCCTATAGCGCTCCCAAGATTTAAAAAGGCACTATTAAAGGCTCAAAGTCAAAGAACGGGTTCAAACAAAACAATATTAGATTTAGAAATAAAAAACGATTTTTATGTTAATATAGATAGACGTCTTGTAAAAATAAACCTAGAGAGTATTTGTATTGTAGAGGCAAAGGGTGATTATATTCATATAAAAACGCAAGAAAAAAATTATGTAGTTCACTCTACACTAAAAAAAATAGAAGAAAAACTACCAGAATCATTATTTTTAAAAGTACACCGTTCTTATATTATTAATATTACTAAAATTGTCGATATAGAAGATAATACAGTACTTATAAATAGAGATGTAATTCCGGTAAGTCGATCAAAAAGACCAGGACTAATTAAACGTTTAGATTTATTATAATATTTAGGCTACCAATAATTAACGACTACTTAAATATCAATTTGGTTTTTTTTAAATAATTTTATTTTAAATTATCTGTCGATACTTCGGTAATTGGAAGGCTAAAATAAAATGTAGTCCCTATGTTGGCTTTGCTTTTTAATGATACTTCTCCATTATAATGAGAAATTATTTTTTTAAAAATACTTAATCCAACCCCCGCAGACTTTTTAGATTCTATTACTTCAAACATTTTGAATATTTTTTCTTGATATTTTTGATTTATTCCAACCCCATTATCTTTAATTGAAAAAACATAATGTTTTCCTGTTGTTTTGTAGTCTATCTCTATGAGTCCATTTTTTTTGTCAACATGCGCTATGGCATTGTTTAGTAGGATTTTAAATACCTTTCCTATCATCTTTTTATCTACAAATAACTTTGGTAATTTTTTTGTTATTTTAATTTTAACATCAGGAGTTTTAATTTCATTTATAACGCTTCTAGCAACCTTGTCAAGGCTTACCGTATTGTTTTTAAAAGTAGCAGCGGTAATATTATTATACTTTTCTAATTCCGATAATAATACTTCCATTTTCTCAACTTTTTCTTGCATTAATTCAAAGTTAACAACAGCCTCTTTAAAATTGTTTGTTACATCTAGATCTTCTCGAGACCACGTTAATAGGTCAGAAATATTTCTCAACGATGATTTTAATTCATGAGATATTAAATGAGAATAATTATCTAGCTCATTTTTTTGGTTTTGAAGAACTTTGCTTAATGCTGCAGTCTTTGAGATAATGTTTTGATCTATTATTAATTTTTTCTTGATTTTATTCTCGACAGCATCTAGTAAATCGTTTATATTCAAGGGTTTTGTTAAATAATCATCAGCGCCAAGATTCATTCCTACTCTTATATCTTCTTTTTCGGCTTTTGCTGAGAGAAAAATTAATGGAATACTTATTGTTTTTTTATTTTTTTGTAGTTTTTCAAACATTCCATACCCATTAAGCACAGGCATTAGGATATCTGAAATAATAAGATCTGGATGCTCTTTCAATGCTATTTCAAAACCAATATTTCCATTTTCAGCTTGAAAAACATCATAGCCCTCCATTGATAAAATATCATAAATTTCCTCTCTTATTGCTAAAGTGTCTTCTACAATTAATACTTTATACATGTTGTTTATTTTAAAATTTTTACAATAAAAGATGTTCCTTTTCCAATAGTACTATTCACTAATATTTCTCCTTTCATTATATCTATAGCTTCTTTTGCAATTGTTAAACCAAGTCCCGTTCCTTGAATTAAATCAACATTTTTTCCTCGAGAAAAAGGGTTGAAAATGTTTTTAAGCTCCGATTTGGAAATTCCTATTCCATAATCTGTTATTGTAATAACGATGTATTTTTTTTCGGAGGATAATTTAACAGTGACTTTTTTAGCACTTGGAGAATACTTTATAGCATTACCAATTAGATTGATAAAAATGTTTCTTCCCAACTTTTCATCAATAAATATCTCATTATTTTTTAGTCCCTCAATGTCAAGTAGAAGTATATCATGTGATTTCTCACAGGCGCTAGATATTTCATTAATGATCTCGTTCAAGAAATCTCCAAGATTTATATTTACAGGAGTTTGTCTTATTTTTCCTGCTTCAGCTTGTCCAACAATTAATATATCGTCTAATAATTTTGTCATGTGTAAAACTTGATCTTCTATTTTGTTTAGTTTTTTTTGAATAATAATTGGATCCATTTTTGCCCAGTATTTTTTAATAGAGCCTGCAGCAAAATTAATTGACGATAGTGGTGTCCGAAACTCATGAGATGCTGTTGAAACAAACCTCGATTTTAATTCATTTAATTCTTTTTGCTTTTCTAATGCTTGGTTTAATTTTAAGGTTCGTTCATTTACTTTCAATTCTAGCTCGTTACGATACCCAGCCAACTCAGTTATATCTTGTCCTACTCCTAAAACACCAATAATTTCCCCATTGATGTCGCGACGTGTACTTGAGTTTAATAATACCATTACACGCTGTCCATCTTTGGCAAATAATGGAAATTCATAATTTGCAGTCTCTTGACCAAGCAACGCGTCGTTTAATACCTTGTTTACCGACTTCCTATAATCTTCTGTAATGTAGGTTTTCACTAGATCTTTTCCAAAGACTTCCTTTTTTGCAAACCCAGTAATTTTTTCAGAAGTTTGGTTCCACTCATTAACAAGTCCTTTACTGTCAATACCAAAAATAGGAGCATTAGCCGTATCAATTAATAATGTCAAATCATGCGCTACACGTTCCATTTCAGAACGGTAAATATCAATTTCAGTTTGAAAAGCAAGCTCCTTGTTGGCTAGAATTAATTCATTGGCTCTTTTTTCTTTCTCTTTATTGGCAAGGACTAACTCATCTGCACGTTTTTCTTTTTCCTTATTTTGGAAAGCAAGCTCTTTATTAGCAATCGCTAATTCATTTGCACGTTTTTCTTTTTCTTTGTTTTGAAAAGCAAGCTCTTTGTTAGCAATTGCTAATTCATCTGCACGATTTTCTTTCTCTTTGTTTTGAAAGGCAAGCTCTGTGTTGGCTATGGCTAATTCATCTGCGCGTTTTTCTTTTTCTTTATTTTGGAAAGCAAGCTCGGTATTAGCAATTGCTAATTCATCTGAACGTTTTTCTTTTTCTTTGTTTTGAAAGGCAAGTTCTGCATTGGCTAATACTAATTCATCTGCACGTTTTTCTTTTTCTTTGTTTTGGAAAGCAAGCTCGGTATTAGCAATTGCTAATTCGTCTGCTTGTTTTGAAAGGTCTTCTTTTTGTTTCGTTTGCTCATTTATATTAAACATAATAGCTACATACTTAACTATTTTTCCAGTAATGTCTTTAAATGGCATAATGGTTAGATCCATCCAATAGAATTTCCCTCCTATTTGTCTATTCAAAATTTCACCTTTAAATACTTTTCCAGAACAAATAGTTGTCATCATATTAGTGAAAAAACCCTCAGGTTGTTTATCGCTCTTTAATATTCTATGGTTTTGACCTATTAAATCTTCTCTATGGTATCCATAGAGTTTACAAAAGTTGTCGTTCACAAACGTAATGTTAAAATCAGCATCAGTTTCAGAAACGATAGCCGCTTTATTTAAACACCTATTTTGTTGCTCCAGCTCATCTTTAATGGCGGCTAATTCCTTTGTTCGTTTATCTTTATCTTTGTTTTGAAATGAAAGTTCTTTGTTAGAAGTATTTAAACTATGAATAGTTTCTTGCAACTCTACTTTTTTTTCTATGAGTAAGCGTTCAGTTTTAGCCCGTTGTTCTCGCTCTTGTTTAACTTCTTTTTTCAATTTAATTTTAGCCCGTTCGGTTTTGGTAATGTCTGACACGGATACACCAATTCTTTTTTCAGATAGTTTCCATGCGGTAACGTGATAAAACTTATTAAAAGCAGCGCCATAGGTCTTAAATCTAATTTCTTTTCCAGTTAGATCAACACTTGCAAAAGAAACGAACCAATTGTCCTCTATAACATCCACAATAGTGGATATTTTTTTATTTAATAACTGCTCCTGGGTTTTGCCAAAAAATTTTGCAAAAGAAATGTTTATTCTACGAATATAGAAATCGATAGCGTCTCCATTTTTATCATAAATAAGCTCAATGACATCAACCATGTCTGCCATAGTATCAAAGATATTTTTATATGAATGCTCTTGTGATGCATCAAGAATATTTTCTTTTAATGCATAGAGCTCCTTTTCCAATTCTTTATACGAAGGTTTACTCATAGTTTTATGGTTTTATAGGTTGATTTTCGTATCATATAAATTAGTGTTACGCATTGGTTTTTAAATTAACTTTGAACAAAACACCTGTTTGGTGCAAGCCCTATTTTAGTTTAATGCACAGAAATTTATCTATTATACCTTAGGCTCCAGTAATTTAACATATAGCTAGTGACGCACTACTTCTTTGCTTTAATTTTAATCTCTTATTATTGGAATCTTTATACAAAACTCAACACCTATTTTCTTTACTTTTGGACTTTCTATCTTAATACTTCCCCCTAATCTTCTTAATAGGTCAGAAACAGTCGGTAGACCAATTCCAGTATTGCTATGATTTTCTAAGGTTTCAAAAAGTTCAAATACCTTATCATGGTTTTTTTTATCAATTCCAGGACCATTATCTTTATATACTATTTTATAAAAATTAGATTTTTTTTCTAGTGTGATAGAAATAACAGATTTCGTTTCACCAACAAACTTTATGCTATTAGAGATTAAATTTTGAAATATTTGAATAAATGCTATTCTTGACTGCTTTAAAATAATGTTACAATTAGTATAGTTAATTATATATGTATGCTCCCAATTACACGTGGTTTTTATGTTTTCAAGTAACTCTTCTAAGTTAAATGTTTCAAAAACTATTTTAGCATTTGTAGATTTTGTAAACATCAACATTCCGTCAACAAGAGTATATAAGTATGTACTGCTAGAAGAAATTAGTGCGAGCCAAGATTTTCCCTTTTGATCTAATACTTGGGCGTAATCTTCTTGTATTATTTCAGCAAGGTGTTTTATTCCACTTATTGGGGTTTTGATGTCGTGAGATAACTTATACCCAAACGCACTTAATTGTTTGTTGAGCCTTAATATTTCGTCATTTGCTTGCATTAATTCTGTGTTTTTTCTCCTCAACTCTAATAAGTTTACACACTGCTTCGCCAATAATTTTAAATTTATTTTTTGAGTTTTATTTAGTTTTCTTGGTGTATTGTCAATAACACACAAAGTACCTAAGCAATGCCCGTCTGAGGTGTTTAATGGAGCTCCTGCATAAAAAACAACGTTTGGGTCTTTAGTAGTTAGTGGGTTCTTATAAAAGCGTTTATCTTTTCTAGCATCATTTACTATAAATAATTCATCTGGATTTAAAATACTGTGAGAACAAAAGGAAATCTCTCTTGGGGTTTCTATTGTATTTAAACCGTGTCGAGACTTAAACCATTGCCTGTTTTTATCAATAATAGAGACTAATGAAATAGGAGTGTTACAGATACCAGCAGCAATTTTTGTAATGGCATCAAAGTCTTCATCAGGTAGCGTATCTAAAATATTATAAGTATGTAAACTCTTGAGTCTTTCTTTTTCGTTTAATGGAATTTCGCTAGAAATCATAAATGTTATTTTATACGTGTAATTTGTCTTCTAAACAGCTAAAACAAGTTCAAAGAATGAAAATAATTAATTTAGCAACATTAAATTATTATGTGCTATGAACCATAGGTTATATATAGCTGAAATACTTTTAAATGTAGATGAATGGCTTATAAAGCAAGATTGTAATGACTTAAGGAATATCAAACCCTAGTTCATAACATATTTAAAATAACAATAAACACAGCTTTCACTTCTTATTTTGAAATTAGTGATTAAATAAACTGTTTACTAATCTTGGTCTTTTGAACGCTCTTAAGGTATCAAAGGGTATTGTTCTATAGAAAAGCTAAAATACAATCAACGATGCAATGCACTTAAATAAGCCAGCCTTAGATCATAAATTTAGTTACACTAAAGGTTCATTAAATATCTTAGTTCTTTATTAATGCATTTCGTCTACAATACTTACCCATCTAACCAACAACAAATTACACCTACCGAATTTTAAAATAACGTAGACTTAAAGTTTTTAGTTTTAAAGAATATTAAAACACAAAAACCATGAACAAAATAATTCTCTCCATTGGTATCATCGCGATTAGTTTTACAACAGCAGCTCAAAACAAACAGCCTTTGACAGATATTGACCTTGGTACGGCAGCTAATTTTATACTCTTTACAGGATCTGGAGCTGTTGCTAATACTGGAATTTCTAATATTACTGGTGATGTTGGATCTCATGCAGGAGCGATAGCTGGGTTTGGACTACCTACAATTTTAAATGGAAATATACACAACACCAATTCTATTACTGCACAAGCTTCATTAGATCTAGCAGCAGCCTGCGTACAACTTCAAAATATACCTGCAACCATATCAGATCATAGTGGGATTTTTGGAAGTATAGCTGGAGAAACTATTTATCCCGGAGTTTATAGTGTTGCATCAGCAGTATCAATTACTGGAACATTAACCTTAGATGCTCAAGGAGACCCTGATGCTATGTTTATTTTTAAAATTACGGGGGCGCTTAATTCGGTTGCAGGTGCCACAGTTCTTTTAGCCAACGATGCCTCATCTGAGAACGTTTACTGGATTGCCGTGGGTGCACTTGCTTTGGGTGCAAACACAACGATGAAAGGAACCGCAATAGCTTACCCTGGAGCTGTTTCATTGGGGGCAGGAGGAGAGATAGATGGAAGTCTGTATTCTAGTGTAGGGGCAATCGCAATTGATTCAACCCTTGGAACAAACCCATCTTATAGTACCACGTTTAGCTGCGATATAAACGCTTACTTATTTCAAAGCAACGATGTATACTCTGTAGATTTAGCATCAGGAAGTTCTTATGAAGTTGCCACAGATATTACTACAGGAAACATAAATGCAACAGGATATAACCCAATAGATGGATATATTTGGGGCTCTTTAAGTTCACCAGAAAAAACGATAGTGCGTATCGGTGAAAATTTCAATACAACTACTTATTATGTTGATGAATTACCAAACAGTGACTTAAATATTGGTGATGTAAGTAAAGATGGTATTTATTATTTAAAAGCAGATGGAACAACATATTACAAAATAGATCTTGATCCCAATTCTGCAAATTTTGCGCAACACCAATCAACAGAGATTTTATCTCAAAATATAAGTATTGATGATTGGGCTTTTAATACTGTTGATGGAAAGTTATACGCCGTGGCTAAAACCTCAAATATTTTATACCGTATTGACCCTTCAAATGGAAACGTACAAACCTTAGGTGAGGTTCCAATCTTAACAGGGTTAACATATACCTATGATGCCGTTTATTTTGATGTAGACGGTCGTTTTTATATCTCTGCAAGTGAAACTGGAACTATATTTGTTGTGCAAAGTGTTCAAGATCTTGATGGTTTAATCACTATGGATTCTAACCTATTTGCATTTGGCCCTTCAAGTTCAAGTAGTGATGGAGCACGGTGCCCAACAGCTCTTGTTGCTCAAGAAATTTGTGACAATGGAATTGATGATGATGGAGATGGTTTAATTGATTGTGATGATCCTGCCTGCTCAGGGTATGGAGTATGTCCAATTATAGATTCAAGCGTTTCTGGAGGTAATGGTGGAGGTTTAGAAAGTAACAATAGACTGTCAAATAAAGTGAGTCAAAGAAACTACAATCGAGCAAAAATAAATTACAGATTCGATAGAGATGTAGCTAGAAGAGTTAGAAAACCATCAACGTATGGACAAAAAAGTCAAAATTCAAATTTCCAACTACAAAACTTCATTCCACTCAACGTTATTAATGAGGATTATGTTATTGATTCTTCTCCTATAGATTTATTGGGCATCACTAATGCAGTAGCTGTTTATTCTGTTGATTATATTAAAAATGAAGAATCTATAGCTTCTGTTCTAGCTTTGAAAACTGAAAACGGTGTTTATGAGCACACAAAATATATTTGTGATCGATTATTAGGAGCCGAACTAATCTCTGTTTCGACCATAGAAATAAATGGATATAGTTTTATAAAATCGATCATAAGAAACACAAGTAACTCTATTGAGTTTGTATTGAGTCTTTCTGCAAAAGTTTCTGATAGTAAACAAAACTTTTCAATTGAAAGTCACTGGAATTTAGATAAATATGAAAACAATATCACCTTTTATAATTTTCAAATTTGGTCAAATTCATTAGATGATTTATTATTATTAGGTGAAGAAGTTCTTGATCTGTTAGATATTGAAAAACCAATATCTGATTATAACACCTCAAGTCCTCCAACCGTTTTTGTTAGAAAAGGAATGTATTATAATGGAAACTTACAGTTGCAAATTATTAATACCAATGCAAGTGATACAATTTCTTTTGTGGCAGGATTAAGAAAAACAGAAACAAGTACCATAGAAAACATAACGTCTTCAATTACTTTAAACAAAGATTATATTATCGATTTAGAGCTGGCAACAGGAAGTTTATTTGACATTGGTTTTAGAATTAGTGATGGTTTAGCAACACCAGATGATTTATTTATGTCTGATGGGCCTTGGGGGTATGATGACTCTGCTTTAAGTTCAAATATTAATACTTTTTCAATTAAACCAAATGAAACTATTTTTGAAACAGGTGTGTTTCCTGTTGAAAGGAATGTGTCTATACAAGGACAAACAAGTGAGTATATTGCCGTGTATAGAGCTTTAACCCCTCGGTTTAATCCAGTGAATCTATCTGGCTATAAAAGCCTTAAACTAAATGTAAAAGGGACAGGGAGTTTACACATAACACTTGTTAAAAAAAGTATACTTAATTGGGAAGACCAATATAAAACGACGATTGAATTAACTGATGAGATTCAAGATCAGCATATTTCTTTTTCAAATTTTTATTCTACACTAGGGTATGAATTACTGTTAGATGATTTGGTTACTATTGTATTTACCATGATTTCTGAAAATGGAGCATTGGTCACAAAAAAGATGGACTTAGAAAACATTAGATTTTCTCTGGAAGACAATGAAATTAACAACACCAATACTAATTTCTCTAATTTGTATGCAATACCAAACCCGGTAGAGTCCACCACGAGTATTTATTTTAATTCTAATCAATCTGAAGATATCATATTTATAGTCTATGATCAATTAGGGAGACAGGTGTTGAAAAATAACTTTAGAACCACAGTAGGCAAAAACCAATTAATATTCAATAGACAAAATTTAAAAAGTGGCTTATATTTCTGTCTTGTAAAAAGTTCAATAACTAATTACAAACCCTTAAAGCTGCTGGTTAAATAAACACGCTTGTTTGACAGGTATTGATACTTGATTTCTATTGCCTTATTTTAGTGCTATATTTCAATGATAGAGTCTATGCCTTTATGAGATCTCTTGTCGTGTAGGGTTTAGTTTTAATAGTTTCAATGCTTAAACAACAGCTTTTATTTATTAGTTATCTTTAATATAAACCACTTTTTAAGGTCTTTAAGGGCCTTACTCATTAAACCCGCAGTATTTGTCAACTAAAGTTTGATAGTCTCCATAAGGGTTGATTTGTACATTTTAGATAACTTATTGAGTATAAAACTAAAGCAGCTTTTTATTTAAAGGCACTGGTTTTTATTATTAGGCCCAATAGTTTTTATTTTGAGGGGGTATTTCTAGTTGTGCATACCTTGGCTAATATTTAAAAATCATAAGGTTTTATTTACGTAAAGTAAGCTGCTTTCTAAAAAGAGGTTTTTTAAATAAATACCATTTAAACCCAAAGCCAATTTCTGTAAAAGTAAAACCGGTAGCTGTTGCTGATGCAACATTACTGTTTTTTCCATACAGGTTTACTAAACAACGATCAGAGAATTTATACCCTATTTTACCACTAAATCTATAAGTGCTTTGAGCACTATTCTCTTCTATATACTGCAATCCTAGAGCCGCAGTTAACTCATAAAACCACATCTTAGGTTTCACCAAGACTTCATCCTTAACCATATTAATAAAAACCTCATAGGCATTAAACTTTTCTGGACTAAAATAAACAGTTGGAACTTGATTTTTAAATGTAATGTATTGATAATTTAATCCTGCTTTCAAATTAGGTTTGCTAAGTATGTTGTAGTACAGAGAAGTAAAAAACAGGTTTCTAATATTGGCATCACTTTGTGAGGTGAAATAGTACTGGGTAAATAAACCTAACTTAAAATTAGTATTCACATTGTGGTTTACAAAATAGTTATTCATTACAATTTCTCTATTCAATAATTCAGCATTAAAATTTTGAATTTCACGTGTATAATTTACATCTAATGATTGTAATTTAAAGGGCTTTATGTTAAGAGAAAGATTAGCTAAAACTTGATTGTACTTTTTATTTAAAGAACTTACAGAAATAAACCCGGCTGTACCTTTAAAAGTTACTCTTGGTAACACTTGATATGATATTCCGCCATTAAAACCTTTTGAAGTAGCATAATTATAAGTAACATCATTCTCTGTGGTTCTGTAGGTATAGCTTCCTAAAAATTTAAACGTTGTTGAGAGTGGAATTTCCACAGTATTATTTATAGCAAACGCCTTGTTGTTTCCATTATCAAAGGTGTATGCAGCTTTCATTTCATAAAATGGTGTAAAGGTTGTGTTAAGGTCTTTTAAAAAGGTTAATGCATCTTTTTGCTTATCATAAAAAGTTAAGGTGGTTTCGGCAGATCTATAGGCGTCATCATAATAACCTAAAGCCTTTAAGGCATTTGCTTTTCCTAAGTTACCATTAAAAGAGGTGCTGTCATTTAGTAAAATTCTATTGTAATCTTTTATGCTATTTTTAAAATTACTTTTATAAATATTTAATGTAGCTCGTAGCGCTAAAACCCAATTTTTATTTTCTTGTCCTTTTAGTAAAGTATCGATTAATGCTGTAGACTTTTTATAGTTCTTATTCCAAATTAAGGCTTGAATATAACGCTCTTGAGTTTGCTTAATATCTAAGGCCTTTTTTAAATGTGGCAGGCTATCATAGGTTTTTTGACTTATAGTTAAAGCTTCTTTGTCCTTTCCCTTCAAGTGTGATACTAAGGCTAAAGCATTTAATGCTCTAATTTTACTGTCAAGGTTTTCAACTAATAAATTATAAACTGCTTTTGCATCGTCTAATTGATTGGTAATTAAATACAGGTTTGCTAAGTTTAATAAGGTGTCTTTATCATTGCCAAAATATGTTAGGCTTTCTTTTAATAAAGCTTCTGCATCTTCATAGTGTTGGGCTTGTTGTTTTTGGTAGGCATATCCTAAATACATATATTTTTTTGAGTTTAAGGCATTAGGATTTCCTGGCAAAATATCCAAGGCTTTATTGACATAAAGTAAGGCGCCTTCATATTGTTTTAAACGAGAGAGTGTGTTTGCATAGCTTAATAAAGCTGAGAAACTTTTAGGTTCTTCTTCTATCAACGCTTCAAAATAGCTTTTAGCTTTTAGAAAGTTACTGTTCCATAATAAAGATTCTCCATAATTTAATCTTACTTCAAGGTCAATGGGATAATCTGCTAATAAACTTATAAAAATAATCTTGGCTTGTTTTGGCTTTCCATTTAGTCCAATGGCACGGCCATAGCATACTCTTGCCGTTTTATTATCTGGATGTTCTTTTAATATAGTTTCAAAGAACATTTCAGCTTGCTGGTATTCACCAGTTTCCAAGTAGGTATACCCTTGTTGCATATCTTGAGAAAAGATAGAAAAAGAACAAGAGACAAAATATAGTAATAAATAAGATTTTATTTTCATTACACATTTTTAGATAGTGTAAGTTAAGCATTCGTACACAATCATTTACCTATAGAAACTGTCTTCTGGTCGAAATATTTAAGCTACTTAGAGATATCTAGATGATATTTATACTAGATATTAAAATACGAATCATTAAAAATAAATTATAATGGCATTGCAAATTTTTAAAAAAAATGGAACTTTTGAGTTATACGGTAATTTAAACACAAAAACATCACGGTTGTTTATTATACATTTTGAACATTTAATCAAGACATTAAAAAATGTAACTATAAATATTGATAAAATAAGTATAATAGATACCAATGGATTAGAAGCACTAGAAACACTTATTGCAATTTCTTTAAAAAATGAAAGCGTTTTTTATATTATCAGTAAAGAATATAAAGGAACCTATGCTTACAATAGCAAAACGTTTGCTATTTGAAAATAATAAAACATTAAAAAGGATGTATTTAGGTTCATTTTTAAAAAGAAATCATTTTTCTCAAGAGCAGTTATTCATACTAAGTGTTTTGATAGTCAATGCTGGAAATTATTTATATAATATTATCCTTGGGCGCCTATTGGGCCCAGAACATTTTGCAGATGCCGCAGTATTAATTACCTTTTTATTAATACTATCTTTTGTAGGAATGAGTTTTCAATTAGTGATTGCTAAATTTTCAGTTTTTTTTGACAATAATTCCCTTATGGGTTTTACCTCTAAAGTCTATAAACATGCCCTTATGGTAGGAATCAGTATTGGAGCTTTAATTATGATTTTTTCTAAACAATTACAAGAAATCTTTAATACTGCTTCATCGAGTATGTTTGTTGTTTTTGGAATTGGAGTTCCTTTCTATTTTTTGATGAGTGTGAATAGGGGAGTGTTTCAAGGGAAAAAAGCATTTAAAAATCTATCAATTACATATCAAACCGAAATGTTAAGCAGGTTAATAATTACATTAGGCTTAATCTTTTTATTTAACATACAATCACCATTAGTAATCGCTATTGGAATTGTACTTTCTTTTGTTTTTGGGTTAATCCCTTTTAAGTTTGAATATATAAACGTTAAAACCCCTTATGTTTCTCAAGAAAATCAATCAAAACTAGTAAGAAACTTTTTTATAATCACAGCATTTTATGAATTCACTCAAATCATAATTAACAATAGTGATATTCTTTTAGTGAAACATTATTTTGAACCATACGAGGCAGGGCTTTATGCATCATTAGCTTTAATTGGCCGTGTTGTATATTTTACATCTTGGATGTTTGTTATGCTACTATTACCAACTGTTGTTCAACTTAAAAAAGAGGGGAAGGTTACCGCTCCAATTTTATTTAAATATGTAGGTTATATTGCTTCTATAGCCTTATTTATTGTTTTATGTTGTTCCTTGTTTCCTGAAACGGTCATTACTCTTTTGTTTGGAAAAAGTTATATACTAATGGCTCCTTTGCTATGGAAATATGCTTTAGCAACTGGCTTATTTGCTGTCTCAAATATATTTGCTTACTACTACCTATCATTAGATAGATATATGCCTGTAGTCTTTTCAGGATTTTTTGGCATGCTTCAAATGGGGCTTATTATTTTCTTTCATGAAAGCTTAGAGGAAGTGGTTCATGTGCAAATTATTACAATGATACTCTTACTTGTTTTCCAAATTAATTATTTCGTTGTAGATACCATAACGCAATTAACAAAAGTCAAATGTTCTGCTGAACAAGATTGGGAATGGCATAACGAATTTATATAAGGCTCCCAATCTTATAGAAATATACAATGTAACTATGTAACACATTAAAAACATAATTTATGAGACTAGCAATCGTAACAGCATACCCCCCAAGTAAGGTAACATTAAATGAATATGCGTATCATTTAGTAAAACACTTTAGACAAAAGAAGAGCATCACTGAGTTAGTATTATTAACGGATAAAACTCAGGGTGAAAAGAACATTAGTTTTACCCAAGACGGCTGTAAAATAACTATTAAAGAGTGCTGGAAGTTTAATAGCTATTTAAACCTAGTCAACGTAACTACGGCACTTGAAAAATCCAAACCAGATGCGGTGTTATTTAATTTACAGTTTATGAAGTTCGGTGATAATAAAATTGCTGCTGCGTTGGGTTTGCTATTGCCTTTTGTTTGTAGGTTTAAATCTATTCCAAACATTGTATTGTTGCATAATATCTTAGAGGAAGTAGATTTAAACTCTGCTGGTTTTACATCAAATAAACTACAACAAAAAATATATGTATTTATTGGAACTATCTTAACTAGACTATTATTAAAAGCTGATATAGTTGTCGTAACAATGCAAAAATATGTTGATATTTTAGAGCAAAAATATGGTGCTAAAAACGTTTCTTTAATTCCGCACGGAACATTTGAAACCTCAACAGAAAAACCAGTTTTTTCAATTGTAAAGCGACCTCTACAAATCATGACATTCGGAAAATTTGGCACCTATAAAAAAGTTGAGTTTTTAATTGAAGCAGTTGAAAAAGTAAGAGAACAAACAGGATTAGATCTAGAAATTGTTATTGCAGGAACAGACAATCCAAATGCATCTGGATATTTAGCAAGAATTAAAGAGCTTTATAAGCATGTACCGCAATTAAGATTCACAGGTTATGTAGAGGAGCATGATGTGCCTAAGCTTTTCAAAGAGAGTGCAGTAGTTGTGTTTCCTTATACATCTACATCTGGGAGTTCTGGTGTCTTACATCAGGCTGGTAGTTATGGTAAAGCTGTTATAATGCCAGATTTAGGCGATCTAGCATTACTGGTAAAAGAGGAAGGGTATCAGGGTGTGTTTTTTGAACCTAGTAGTATTGAAAGTCTAGCTCTTGCAATTAAAGTTTTAGTTACAAATAACACACTTAGGCTAAAAATTGCAAAAGCAAATTATAAAGCAGCAACGGCATTTCCAATGGGAAAAATAACCAATATGTACTTAAAGAAGTTTAATCAAATAACTAATAAAAATGTGTCTAATAAATTAACTGTATTAGAAACTGTTATGCTTAGTAAATAAAATTAAATGCTGCTTTCTTTTTTCCATAGATATCTATAAATCCAAATTGTTTTTGAGCATTTTTACGCCAGGGAAGACTACCTACAACTTTCTTTGGTACTATTTCAAAATCATACAAAGTCCAAGACATAAATTGTAAGTTATTTTTTGCAATTATTTCCTGGGCTTTTTTATGATAGCTTGCTTGGTCTTTTTGGGTATTACCAAAAGGTTTCCAAATACCATTATAGGAAGACATACCAAATTCTTGAATAACTACTGGTTTCTCACCCACTGTTTTTTTTAGTTTATTAAGTACTATTTCTAGAGTCTGTATGTCATCATAAAAATGAAATGATACAAAGTCTACTTTATCTTTTAAAATGGATGCACTCTGCGCATTTGACCATCCTATAGTTACAGGGTGATCGGGATCTATGGTCTTAACCAGATCAATCATAGTATTAAGCCATGAAATAACATTTGCTTTTCCTCTTGAGTCAAAATCTAAGTTTGGCTCATTTTTAATATCCCACGCAATAATTGCTTTATGATCTTTTAAACTATAAATTAGTGTCTTTGCATGATGCATGTTTAATGTCCAGTTCAAGACTGAATAATCACCATAAAAATCAAAAAGTGTCACCACAACTTTTAAACCATTTTGTTCAGCAATATCTAGTGTTATTCTTAATCTTTCTAGTTTCTTTTCATCAACATTGGCACCGCCAAAATCATCATACTGTACAAAAACACGAATAGAATTTAAGCCACTGTTTTTTATAATTTTAAAATCATTAGAAATAGTACTTTTTGAAAATTCATCTCCAAACATATTCCAAGGTGTTGCTTGAGGATAATAGTTAATTCCTTTTATATTTAATTGTTTTACGGGACTTATTATAGGTTCGGTTTTAAAAGGTTCACTCTTTTGCTTTACAAAATGTCGTATCCTCCAAAAACCATCTTCTAATAAAATTATAATCTTGTATGTAGATTTTTCTTTAGTTTCAAAAATTAATTTTTTGTCTTTATAAACACGTTTGTACTCTATAACATCTTTATCAGTAATAACTGCTAATTGACCATCTTCACTAAAGAATTCTAGTGTTGGATTGTGTTTTAATGTTGTAGATTCAACGGTAACTTTTTCTGTAGTGTTTAATTCTATGAAGGCGAAAATATTCTTACGAGCATTGTCTGTATAATAGTCTTTGATACCAAGAGTTGTGTTTGTCTTATAGGCCAAAATTTTTACATACCAAGCGTCTAAATAATCATCTTCTATTTTTTTTAAAATCAATTCATCCATTGGTCTGCCTTCATTATTTAGTGGTGACCATCTAAGTTCAGGGATATATTGCTCTATTTTTTTTAGTTTAGTATGTAGCATACTACTTCTGTCTGCGCCTGTATTTAAATATGCAAATACTGAACTAATACCCGAAATAATAACGATAATAACTAGAACGTATGAGGCAATTAGAACGCTACGAATTATATTTTTATTTAGGTTTACCATAATTTTTTAGCATTAAATATTTTTTCTAAACCTGCAGTTTTAACTACTATAGTATACTTATCATTAGTATAAATGTCTGATTTTAAATGGAACGTTGCCAACCCTTCAAATGATGTTTTAGTTTCCGTTTTAAAAAGCGTATTATTTAAATAAATGAAAAGCGTAACCTTCATGCCATCTGGTATTATTTGCTTCATAAAGCTAAGAAGAGGGCCAACAGTAATGTCTCTATTGGTTTTAGAAAAGACAACATCAAAGCCTTTAATAACCTGCTTGTACTTTAAAACAATTACTTCACTCTCAGCGATTCCATCAACATATGCTTTTATACTCCACTGTGTTTTATAATCAGGGTGTATCATTTTGGAAGTAGCAATTCCATTAATTGTAGCCCCTGAAGTTTTTAAAATATTTCCTTTTTCATTGGTAATAAAAAAAGTGACATATGTCGCGTCACTAACAATATTATTGTGCTTGTCTACTATAATAGAAGTAGAGAGTGTTGTTAATTGATTCCCATCTGCATACTCATGTGGGCGACTTGCAGAGATTTTAAAATCTATTGGAATTGCAGCAGATACAGTAACTGAAAACTCTTTAGAGTTAACCCCCAATGATTCAGAAGAGACTAATATACGCCCAAGCTCTTTTTGAGAATAAATATTTTTATAAGAGATTAAATTTTTAGTAAATATAGCTTCATTTTTTTCTGAATTTAAAAACTGATCTTTTGCTACTACACGTGTGTTTTTAGGTAATGGATTGTCTAAGGCATCTGTTGGAATAACCACTAACATGGTATAGTCTGTTCCGCCAGCCTCTATGCTAGGTGGCCCAAGATAAGTTTCCATCGATGACACTTCTTTTTTTGGACCTATCTTGAATTTGCCAGACACCAAAGAATTTTCATACATTAGTTTCCAATTTACCACTCCAATTTTATTACTAACATTTAAAGGCATATTGTATGAGAGGGTTTTACTATTATAAGTTGGAACCACTAAAGTAGAACCATAACTGCTTGAGCAGTATAATAGAGGGGTAGCCTTTCTTGAAGATGAAAACTGTAATACAATAGACCTTCCAGCTTCATATTCTGTTTGAGTTGTTTTCAACCTAAAACTTGGAGAACTTTCACTTTTTTGTATCAGGGTAAATGATGATAATACAATCAGGGATATAATAGACATGTATATATATTTATTCTTCATTAATTTGGATTGCCAATGTATGAGTTAGTTTCAATTTTTATGTAGCTAAAGTCTGGATGGTTAATTTTTTGCAATTCACCATATGTGTGATTTTCAATTCTATTAGGTACTATTTTATTTGAAATAGATTTATTAGGGAGCCCATTTACAAAAATATTTTCCATTGTATCATTAATCAATTTTACGTTTCCACTGTTTAAAATTTGATATTCAAAAACCTTTTTACGTTGTTGTCTAATTCCATCTTTAATAAACAGATGATCTACCCAAAGCATTTTTTTGCTTTGATCATAATAGGATATTAGAAGTTGTGGAACTGTAATTTCTTGAACGCCACTATTAAATAAAGTACCATTAATCATGTTGTCGTTAATGTTTAATTCGCTAATAGCTAGGTTTTTATACAGATCAGACCCTGATACATTTCCAGCTACTTGTAAGTTGAACTTTGTTGGTTGTTCCTCCAAATCTATCGGTGTAAATTCATCAGGATTAAATGTATCAGGAATAGAATCTTGTGTTTTTGACCATGCAATACCTTCAAAATTAATTCTAAAAGCACTAGATTCTTTAGGTAATAGTTTGTGCTTTACGTGATATTTAGCATTGTAAACCGCCAGCGATTTATTGTCATCATTGTATAATGTTCCTTTTAATACAACATCAGCAGGCACATTGTCTATATTTTGAACTTCGCCAATAATTGCATAATGGCCCTTATATTTTACAAGCTTTGCTGTTAGAACTTCTAATACTGGCTGTTTTAAAACATCTTCATGATGAGTTTGCTCAGTAGTTATTCTTCTTCTTCCTTGATTAAAAAAGGTAATACTATTGTTTGAATAAAGTTGGTCTGGAGGTAAATCAGTATCCAAAACATCAGGTATAATGTACCATTTGCTATTATGTTTTATTAATGATTTATAATCAACGCGATTAATTTTTTCAAGAGGAGTAATCCAGTCTGTTGTTATTTTTGCAGTTGCAAGACTATCATTTCTGCTAGTAATAACGGTTTGTATTGCATCAAGTTTTGCATAACTACTCAGTAAACCGTCTGTAACTGCAATTTCAAGCATATATTGGGCAATTGTAATAGTACTTTTTGGGTCAATTAAACTATATGCTTTTTCAAATTCTTTAAAGTCTAAAGCATTATAGTATGACATGATAACATTTTCTGGAATTCGTTGTGAATTATTTTTCAAATAGAATTGAGACAAACAATAAATAACAATTACCATTAAACAAATTGACCAATAATGGGTTATTTTTAGAATAGAATAGGAGTTTTTAGAATATTTCTTTGAATGCCTTAACGCCTTTGAGTTTACTTTTGGTATTTTTTTTAATTTAGTGACCAATAGCATTTGAATCTTTAAGATGAATGCTATTATTAGTGTCAAAATAGGGAAAACTCCCCAAATAACTTTTTGCCATTCAGCGACTTCGCCTTTATATAAAATGGAAGAAATTGGTGCTATATTTAACCGCTCCCAAACCATAATTCCATTTTGTAATTGTCGTAATCTTTGCCAACCAGAGAAATAGAGAATAGGATCATAAAATTTGTCATTTGAAAAAATATACTTAAGGTTATATTTCTCTGGGGTTGTTAAAAACTGCTGTAATGAACCAATTCCTGCAACCCCTTTAAATTTTGAATTCTCTAATCGCTCAACAGGTCTTGTGGTCATTTCTGGTAATCTTCGTCCAGAATGGTAATTACCATCTACAGTCATCGCATTGGTTTGCGCACTTAGCCATGCCATTTGATCACCAAAACCCAAGGTTAAGAAACGCCATTTATCATGATCATCTTGATTTAGAAAATTAACAATAGGCAGCATCTTAATTTTTTGTGGTTGTAGTGGTCTAAAATACCCAAGGCTCATCGTGAAAACAGTCATAAAGACAAATAACCCAACAAGTACCCCTCCAATTATTCTATGGTAAACAGCCCCAAAATTGCCTTGAATGAGTACTTTGAAATCCCCCTTAGTGAATCGATAAACAAACTCACCCAATAATGGCAAAGACATAATAGAGGCCCAAAGAGTAAACCTATCCAAGGTAAGAATATTAAATGCTGTTTCTCCCAAAATCATTTTTGGTATAGGTGTTGTTCCACCTGTTCCTAAAATTGTTAGTATCGTAATAGATAAACCAAAAAATATATAGCGTTTACTGTAATACCTATAAAAAATATAAGGCAATATAATAAGTAAAATTCCCCAAGGAATTATAAAAAACACGAGTCCAGAAGATGTAATTTCTAAAAAATTATCACGAGATCCATGCGGAATTGGAACTTGTGTTATTGGATTTTTTTTAGAATTAATCCAATAGGGTAGAATGCACCCAATTATTATTACTAAAGAAGATATTCCAAAAGCAAAAATTCTTTTAAAGAGTTTAGAAGTACTTTTTAAAAAAACTTTAAAAGTAACTTTCTTTATAGATTTTACTTGCTCTATTGAAACATCAATAATGACCATTCCTATCAACGGAAAGATGAAAAACACCATTCCAAATATTGAGGTAACATGGTGAGACGAAACAGTAACTGCAATTAAAGATAAAGCAGTTGCAAAATACCAACGCTTTCCCGTTTTTAACCATAAATAAATTTCAGGTAATGCATGCAATAAAACTGAAATCCCCACAATACTTGGTAGTTGTCCAAATATATGAAGTGTTTCTACAAAAGAAGATGAAAACACAGCCAATATACTAGCATAACCAGCTACAGTTCTGTTTGAGGTTATTAATAAAGAAAAACGATACACACCTGTTATAAAAAGAACTATAGATAAAAGTGCAACCGTAAATAAGCCAAATTTTAATCCACCAATTATAGATAGTAGCCCAATACATTGGTGTACTAGTGGCGGATAACTCATTACAGTAAAGCCGGTATACCATTTATAATTCCATGGTTCAAACCAACTATTTGCATAATGATCAGCAAAAAACATATGTATTAGTGCATCATACGTAGTTTCTAAAGTAAAAAAAATAGAACTACCATGAAAAGCTAAGCCTAAAAGTATGGCTACAATTAAATATTTTTTTGAAGTTTCTTTCATTTATCTCCTCCTAATATCTTACCATAAATATACACAATTTTAATAGCGCTTTGATTTTAACTACCTATAGAGAACGACGTTTGGTCTACACTTTATCATAGCTTAAGCTAAATTGAGTTTTAAAAAAAAGCGAACAATGTACATTTGATCTATCTGGAACGAAAAAACGTTATTATGAAAATTTTAGCAATAGATGATCAACAATTAGTATTATTCCCTTTACAAAAAAGGTTAGAGGAGTTGGGGTATGAAGTAATAATAGAAACCGATTCCTTTAAAGCAATTGGACATTACAATTCTTTCAATCCAGATTTAGTGATTGTTGATATTAATATGCCCGTAGTTTCAGGTTTAGATGTTGTAAAATATATAAGAAACACAAAAAAATCTCAAACACCAATAATGATTTTATCTAGTGACACTAAAGATGAAACTATTACAGAAGGTTTTGAATTAGGAATTAATGATTACATGAAAAAGCCCTTAAGTTTAAATGAAATTAGTGCACGTGTAAAAAGATTAATAGGTGCACCAGAGCTAGAGAATACAATTTCAAATAGTGATGTTATAATTCAAGAGCGTTGTGTAGGGGTCGTAATTCCTTGTTATAATGAAGAAGAACGTTTGTTAAGTAAAGAATTTACAGATTATATAAATAAAAATTCGGGATATCATTTATGTTTTGTTAATGATGGTAGCAAAGATCAAACATTAAAGATTCTTAAAGAATTACAAAAAGGAAGAGAAGATTTTATTACCGTTTACCACTGTAAAGAAAATGGAGGTAAAGCAGAAGCAGTACGTTTAGGAATGCTACATATGGCCGCCAAAGAAGACTTAGACTATCTCGGTTTTTTAGATGCAGATTTATCTACAGATTTGGCAGATTTTGATGATTTAGTAAAAACTATAGCACATTCAGAGTTTAAAATAGTGAGTGGTTCTAGAATTTCGAGAATGGGAGCAAATATCACTAAAGAGTCTGCAAGAATGATAATAAGCCTGACCATTAATTTTATCATTAGAAAAATTTTATCAATGGATTTTAAAGACACGCAATGCGGTGCTAAAATATTTCACAAGGATGTTATAAATATAGCTTTCAAAAAGAAGTTTGTAACAAAATGGATTTTTGATGTTGAAATCTTTAAAAGAGTTACACAGTATTATGGATTAAAAAAAACAAAAAAAATACTTTGTGAGCAACCCTTAAAAAGATGGATCCATGCCGATGGTTCAAAATTGTCTATTAAAGATTCATTGAAAATTGTTTGTAAATTAGCACAAATTGCTTGGGTATATAGGTCAAAAAAAGTGAGTGTTAAATCATTTACACCACGAGTAGAAGTAGGTAAAGTTTTTTAAAACACATGCCATTTGTCTATGGGTACTACCAGCATACTTAAATTAGCCGAGATAGTTTTTGTAAAGAGATTTAATAATAAACTAAAATAGTAGCCTTTTTAATTAACGCAGTTTAGGAAATTTTGTTGGATCTGCTTCGTGCATCATTTCATATACTTTTTCAAAAACATCTTCTGTAGAAGGTTTACTAAAGTAATCTCCATCGGTGCCATAGGCAGGGCGGTGTGGTTTTGCCGCCAATGCTTGTGGCTTACTATCTAGATATTGATATCCATTTTGCTCATCTACAATATGGTGTAAGATATATGCAGAAGCTCCTCCAGGAACATCCTCGTCTATAACCAATAACCTATTAGTTTTCTGGATGCTTTTTACCATGTCGTGGTTTAAGTCTAAAGGAAGTAATGACTGTACATCAATAACCTCTGCATCAATACCTACTTGTTGTAATTCTTTTGCAGCTTCTTCTACAATGCGTAGCGTACTAGCATAAGATACTAGGGTAATGTCAGTTCCTTCTTTCAGGGTTTCAACAACACCAATAGGGGTTTTAAATGCTCCCAAATTGGTAGGTAATGGTTCTTTTAGTCTATATCCATTCAAGCATTCAATCACCAAGGCCGGCTCATCTGTAGTTAAGAGGGTATTGTAAAATCCAGCCGCTTTTGTCATATTCCTAGGTACTAGAATATACATACCACGTAATAAATGAATCAATCCACCCATTTGAGAACCACTGTGCCATATTCCTTCTAGTCTATGTCCACGAGTTCTAACAATAAGCGGTGCTTTTTGCTGGCCATTAGATCTGTACCGCACCGTTACCAAATCATCACTCATAATTTGTAATGCATACAAGATATAATCTAGGTATTGTATTTCAGCAATAGGGCGCAAGCCTCTCATCGCCATTCCAATACCTTGCCCAAGTATGGTAGCTTCTCTAATACCTGTGTCACTCACGCGAAGTTCACCGTATTTTTCTTGCATGCCTTCCAATCCTTGGTTTACATCACCAATAGTACCTGCATCTTCTCCAAATATTAAAGCCTCTGGGTACTTGCTTAAAATGGCGTCAAAGTTGTCTCTCAAGACCACACGGGCATCTACATCTTCTGCCTCTGAGTTATAGGTAGGAAGTACCTCTGTAATGGTTTTTCCATTAACATCAGCTTCGCTATAAAGATTGGATGAGTACTTGGGTTGTATGGTTTCAAAATAGCCATGCAACCAATCTTGTAATTGTTTCTTTTCTGCGCTATCTTCATTGATAACATAACGCAGTGCTTTTCTACAAGCTCCAGCGATGCTTCTGCGAAGAGGTTCTTTCTCCAAAGCCAATTCATTTGTAATGGCTTCTATAAAATTCTTGCTTGCTGCACCTTCAGCAAGATTATTAAGTAAGGTAAGGGCCTTATCTTGTTCTTGTTTTTGAGGCGCAAGAAATGCTTCCCAAGCAGCTTTTTTACCAATGCGTACTTGTGTTTTTATATCTTTTTCTAATGCTGCCAACTCCTCTTGTGTAGCAATATTAGTTTCTAGCATCCAGGCGCGCATTTGCACATTACAATCGTAAGACACCTCCCAAGCCAGACGCTCTTTGCTCTTGTACCTTTCATGAGATCCACTTGTAGAGTGCCCTTGAGGTTGCGTTAATTCTTTTACGTGTATTAAAACGGGTACATGTTCTTCTCTAGCAATTTTTGAAGCTTTCTGGTAGGCTTCAATAAGTGCTGGGTAATCCCAACCCATCACGCGTATAATTTCATAACCATTGGCATGCTCATCGCGTTGAAACCCTTTTAAAATTTCAGATATATTTTCTTTGGTAGTTTGATGTTTTGCATGTACAGAAATACCGTATTGATCATCCCAAACACTTATAACCATAGGGACCTGCAGCACTCCAGCAGCATTAATAGTTTCCCAAAATAAGCCTTCGCTTGTACTTGCGTTACCAATGGTTCCCCAAGCTACTTCGTTTCCTTTGTTAGAAAGCCCACTCAAATGCTCAAGACCATCTACCTGCCTAAATATTTTAGAAGCCTGTGCAAGTCCTAACAATCTAGGCATTTGCCCAGCAGTAGGAGAGATGTCTGCGCTACTGTTTTTAATTGTTGCCAGGTTCTTCCAGCTTCCATCTTCATTAATAGTTGGTGTGGCAAAGTGACCACCCATTTGGCGTCCTCCACTCATAGGATCTGCCGCTACATCTGTATGCCCATACAATCCAGCAAAAAACTGCTGAATATTCATGGCGCCAATAGCCATCATAAAGGTTTGGTCACGGTAATAACCACTACGCCAATCACCTGCTTTAAATGCTTTTGCCCAGGCTAATTGCGGTACTTCTTTGCCATCTCCAAAAATACCAAACTTTGCTTTACCCGTTAAAACCTCACGACGCCCTAACAAACTACATTCTCTACTTGTAACTGCAATTTTATAATCATTTAAAACTTCTGTTTTAAAATCTTCAAAAGACAGGTCGTTATTTGTGTTGGGTTGTTTTTGCATTGTTAAATTATTTCTAGTATTGTATTTACGCAAAAGTACTAAAAATCAAGATGCGAAGCAACGCCTATTTGTTGTGATATTCACAGCTATTTATTGGTTTCATTAAGAATTACCTATTACTTTACCTACTTTAAACAATTACGATACGAATCAACAAAACAAAAGCCAACCCGTATAAAAAATAAATAAGGTTTAAATATGTAAGATTACAGCTTAAAAATCCTTGTGGTTTACTTTAAGGTACTAAGAAATTATACTTCTTCAACCAAAAGAGATAGGCAGACATCAAAAGTTAAAAGAATAGTAGTAGTGTTTTCAAGTAAAATTTCAAAACTATTATCAAATTTTTCAATATGAAGTATTGATAAAACAGATCCAAGCTTTATTTTTTTCTTGTTTAAATAGAGTAATAAATCGTTAGAACTATTTTCTAATCCACGAAGAATTACTTTTTGCCCAGGTTTAATGGTTGTTAAATTCAAATAATTTATCTCTAAAATTTTTCCATTTTTATCAGGAATGGGAGAACCGTGAGGATCGATCGTAGGAAATCCTAAAATTTCATCCATTCTATCAAAAAATAAATTTGATTTAATATGTTCAATTTCTTCTGCAATATCGTGTACTTCTTCCCAACCAAAACCCATCACTTGAGATAAAAACATTTCTGTTAACCTATGTTTTCTAACAATCAAAGCGCCAAGTCTTTGCCCTTTAACTGTTATTTTTACAGGTTTATATTTTTCGTAAAACAACCACCCTTTCTCCTGCATTTTCTTGACCATATTGTTGGCTGTTGGTTTACTAACATCCATTCTCTTAGAGAGTTCTGTAATAGAAACTTCAACATTTTCCTGACTAAGAAAATAAATTGCTTTGAGGTAGTTTTCTTTTGTTTGTGTTGGCATATTTTAATATAAAGTATAAATGTAGTAAATAATTTCAATACATCGTTGTTAGTCTAGTCTAACTTATTATATTTGCAGTGCATAACAATTAACAAACAAATAAAAAATGAAATTAGTCTCAGTCTTTCTATTTACAATAACTTTTTTTAATATTTCTTTTGGACAACAAGCAGGTATTAAAGGAACAGTTAGTATAGATAATAATAAACAGCAATTTGCAAATATTTCTATATCTTCAAATCCTATCATAGGTTCCACCACAGATTCAAAAGGAGATTTTCAAATCAATACGATTCCTTATGGAACATACACAGTAACCGCTTCTTTTGTTGGGTATAAAAACCTTAGTAAGGTTATTAGTTTGAACGCTGATAATCAAATGTTGGAATTAAATTTTAATTTGAACCAAAATTTAAATTCACTTGACCAAATAGTAGTAACAGGTACCAAAACCTATAAAAGACAAACAAATTCACCGGTCATTGTTTCTATTATTAATAGCGAAACATTAGATGACGTTCAAGCCTGTAATCTCTCTGAAGGGTTGAGATTTCAACCAGGTTTAAGAGTTGAAACAGATTGCCAAACGTGTAATTATACTCAATTAAGAATGAATGGCTTGGCAGGCGGATACTCACAAATTCTTATTAATGGCCGTCCTGTTTTTAGTCCATTAACAGGTTTATATGGTTTAGAACAATTACCAACAAACATGATTGAAAGAATAGAAGTTGTACGAGGAGGTGGTTCTTCTTTATATGGCTCTAGTGCAATAGGTGGAACTGTAAATGTTATTACTAAGATTCCTAAAAAAAATTCTTTTGAATTAAATTCTTTTTATCAAAATATAGATTCAAAAACAGACGATTTTGTTCTTAGTGGAAACACTTCTTTGGTGTCTGAAAATAAGAACTCTGGAGCTTCTTTCTTTTTTAACCGCAGAGAGCGTGGTTTGTATGATGCTAATGATGATAATTATTCAGAACTGCCATCACTTGAAAACACTTCGTTTGGTACAAATTTATTCTTTTTGCCTAATGAGGATCAAAAATTAGAAATTAGTATTAGTAATCTAAACGAATATAGATTTGGTGGAGAAATGGTAGAAAAGCCTGCGTTTTTAACACAGCAATCAGAAGAAAGATCAACGAGTGTTTGGATGGGAAGTGCAGATTATCAAATAAATTTTAATGATGATAATTCTTCCTTAATTTCTTATGCCGCTTGGCAAAACACAAAACGTAAGCATTATACAGGGATCTTCCCAGATCAAGAACCAGAAATTCAAGCACATCTTGAAAATCCACCTTATGGTACTTCAAATACCACTACCATACAAGGAGGATTTCAACTTAATCATAAAGTATATGATTTTATCAAGGGTGTAAATACCTTTACCTTAGGTACTGAATATGTTGAGGATGTTGTTTTTGACGAGATCGCAAGCTATAACTATTTGATAGACCAAACTACCAAAAACTTTGGTGGGTTTTTACAAAGTGATTGGGAGTTATCACCTTCATTAACCCTTCTTTCTGGCTTAAGAATTGACAAACACAACTTGATTGACGATATCGTTTTTAATCCAAGAGCTTCCATGCTCTATAAGTATAAGTCTAACACACAGTTTAGACTTAGTTATGGAACAGGATTTAGAGCGCCCCAAGCATTTGATACAGATTTACATATTGCTTTTGCAGGTGGAGGTATCTCACGTGTATTTTTATCACCAGATTTAATCCCTGAAAAATCACAAAGCTATACCGCTTCCATTAATTACGATAAACCAACAGAGCATTATATAGCAGGGTTTACTTTAGAAGGGTTTCATACAAGATTAAATGATGCATTTTTTCTTCAACCAGTTGGGCAAGATGAGTTTGGTGAGTTGTTTGAAAAACAAAACGGGCAAGGAGCAACTGTTCAAGGAGTTACTTTAGAACTAAGAGCCAGCTTGGATAAGAAAATTCAATTAGAAACAGGGTTTACGCTCCAGTCAAGTAAATTTGATAATGAGGTTGAATATATAGAAGGCATTCAAGGTATTAGAAAATTTACAAGAACACCTAATGATTATGGTTTTGCCACCTTAAGCTTTACACCAAATTCTAAATTTAATGCCAACCTAAACTATGTGTATACAGGTAAAATGATCATGCCTCATTTTGCAGGTGCTCCAAATCAATTGGTTGATGAGATGTACACTTCAGACCCTTTTTCTGAAGTAAGTATGAAAGTTGGTTATACGCTAGAAATTGAAAACATACAATCTAAAATAGAGTTTTATAGTGGTATAAAAAATATATTTAATTCATACCAGTCAAACTTTGATATTGGTAAAAACAGAGATAGTAATTTTGTTTTTGGACCATCACTTCCTAGAACTTTTTATGTTGGAGTAAAATTGATGTCCTTCTAGGACTAGAAAAAATAAAAACATACGTGATTTTGTGCTTAATTAAATCTAGAATTAGCCACTCTTTACACATAATCTAGCAATGCTTTTTTCTTTATGCTTGTTTACTAAATGGGTGCTAATACCACTCTCTAGTAAACAAGCCTAAAAGGGTTTTAGGGCTAAGGGTAACTTTAAAACGTATTTTTTGATCATAGTTACTAAATCCAGGTTCCCAACCTAAACTTGAATACATCGGGAAATATACTTCAAAATAGTCTTGTACTAAATTAATACGTATGCCAGAGTCATACACAGCCTTTGTGCCCGTATTTGTATTGTGCACCAATGCTGCATCTGCATAGACCAAAATCCAGCGCCAAATATTTGTACTGGCATTGATACTTGTCATCCAGCTATTGGCAAAGTCTGTCTCTAGCTTAGATTTAAAACCTCCTTCGGCAACAATAAGTTGTTGGCTAAACAAGCCAGCATCTTCACTACGGCCATAATAATCATAATCAAATAAATAATCTGTAGGGCGGTCTAGCGCAAAACTAAAAAAGTCATCTGTTTTTTTTGTATCGTTAAACAAAAATGCCCCAGAAAATAGTCTTACATTAATTTGCCGATTATTTTCAAATAGTTTTCTGTAATCAAGAGTAAGGGAGATTTTACTAAAATTACTAGAGATTTGATAATCTACAACCCCCCTGTAATAGTTAATTAAATTAGGGTTGCTGTATACGTAACTCACATTAAAAACACTGTAGTTAGGATCTTGCTCTGGGTTGTTAGGGTTAGCATCTCTCGACACATTAACATTACGCAAATTAATATATTGCTTTTCATTATTTCTAATATCCTCATTTCTAAATGCAAAAGTCATGTAAGGGGTAAACCTCTTGTAAAATAAACCAGTATCATAACTGTAATAGTTTCCAGATAGCCCATAGCGTACGCTCCTAAGGGTGCCTTTTTCAATTTGGTTTGTGTATCGTATGCTTCCACTACCAATAAGGCTTTTAGAGGTAAAGCCATACTGCGGCGATAGTTTATAATGAAGTGCCTTTGGCAGTACTGTTTTATTATACAGTTTCATACCCGTGGTAAAACCATCATACAGGTTATATTCAAAAACAGGCATAAAAAACAATTGGTTAAAGCGGTGGTCTTGCACATCCTGAAATAATCTTAACTGGATAGGCCTGTTAAGAAGCCTTCCAAAACGTTTGCTATTATTACGCCTATTAAATTCTGTAATATGCCCTTGTTGATTTAGCTCCAAGCGAGCAAGATCCTTTGCCGGTACTGTAATTACGCCAATGCTATCTATTGGCGCAGACCATTTTTTAAATAAAACTCCTCCATTTTCATCGCTACCGGAGATAGAAACAGGCAACACATTGTCTTTTTTATTTATAATAGTAACCGCTATTGAGTCTCCTATTTTTGATGTTCTTTTAATTTTAAAATCAATGGTGCTGCGATTATGCACATAGTCGTTGAAAAACCAATCAACATTTAGAGCTGTAGAGGCCTTAATGATTTCTTTAAAATCTTCTGGAGTAGCAGGTTTTAGTTTGTATTTTTTGTAAAACTCTTTAATACGTGCATCTAGAGCGCTATGTGTTAAGAAATCATTTAGGTATTGTAATCCTTTCCCCGCATAGTAATCATTAGCGATTTTCTTATTAAACTTTGTTAAAGAGTCTCTAGAGGTGCTAAGGGGTTGATGTATGTTATTGCGCGCCATATTAAGATACAGCAGCGAGTATTGATCATTAAATTCTAGGTCTGAAATATGAGCCCATCGAATCACCCAAAAGTTACTAAGACTCCCCAAAGCCTTCATGTTTGGATAATATGTGTTTACATACTGTATTAGTAGATGAACCTGTATAGCTCCTATGAGCCAAGCATCTTTTCTGGGGTGCAGTAGTAGGGTGTTTTCTAAATAAGTCCTAGACATGGTCTTAAACGCAGCAAGATCATACTCAAAGCCATTGGGGAAGGGACTCAAAAAACTAGGCAATTGATTTAAACCATAAACAGGATTGTTTTTATTTTCTTGATCACTAACTACAATTTTCTTAAATGGATAGGCTCCAATTTTATCATCAAGAAAATAAACCATTCGGTCTAGAAAAATTGCCCGCATGGTAGGTTTCACCTTAGATTGGTAGATGTTACTTTGTACCTCCACCTTATCGGTTACAACCCTCTCAAAAAAGGAATTCTTTCCTAAAAAAATAGGTGCGTTGATACGCTCATCTCCAGTGAGTGTAATTGTTTTGGCACCATTTAAAATACGGGTGTTAACCACATCAAGCCCTGTGCTAAGGCTAAAGGCCTCTGGCATGGTTAAAGTTATAGCAAAGCTAGTTGGAGCTTGATACAAGTCATTAGCATTTTTATTGCTATACACCTGCCATGTTTTATCATATACTGCAGGAGCAATGTACCAATACCGTAGCTTGTAGTTTCCTTTTTTGTCTACACCGTATCGTGTAAATGTGTCATCTGCAACCCGCAAAGAATAAGTAAAATTAACTCTAAAACTACCACCATTTACTATTGATTTAGAGGGGATTACATATAATATATCAACTTCAGACCCGCGATTCCACAACAGTGTATTACCTAGATCATCAACCACGTCTTTAATTGTAGTTCTGCCTCTTTCACTATCTTTCTTAAAGTGAAAAGAACTCACATAATTTTCTTCAAGGCGAATGCCTAGTGGTGTTTTCTTTTCACTAAAGCTGTTTGCCCAGTCATGAAAATAAATAGTGTCTAGTGTCTTGCCACTGCTGTTCTCAAAAAGTACCTGTTGCTGTATCTCTAAAGTATGATTGGCATCATCTAATTGCCCATCAATAGTAATGCTGTGTTGAGACCAAAGCGGGAGGCTAACAACAAATAACAAAAAAAATATGTAGTTTTTTTTAATCAAAAAGTCTTCACAAATTTTAATGTTTGTTTTGTGTACTGGTTTGTAATATAATAGATGCCTCTGGCTAGTTGAGAAACCTTGATGGCTGTAGTGTTTGTATTTGCATCAAAACCTAGCATCTCTTGCCCCATAGTATTGTATATACTAAAGTGCCTGTGTTGCAGGTCTATCTGTGGTGTAAAAAGAGTAAGTACATTAGATACCAGAGTGCTTTTTAATGAAAAGGGTTGTACCACGGTTTGATCTGCCCTTTCTAAAAACACAATTTCTTGATCTGTTTCAAGCTCCATAACCACTGGTAAATGATCACTCATATTATATAGATCATCTCGTACTAATTGGTTAAAGACTCCTCCACAATTTATATCATTAATGTTGTTATTGTAGCAGTTTCCATTATTTCCATAGGCTTTATATGTATTGTCTTTGTAGTGTAGGTTGTTATCTGTCATGATGTTTTGAGATACCATGATAAAATCAAACCGATCATCAAGACCACCACCAGCGCCTCCTCCAAACCCAGAAGAGCTGATACGGGTACTTTGGGTATGTATAGATTTAAAATCTTCATTGTTGTTCCAAGCCCCTGGAGTATCTATAGGGTCTGCCATGACAATATTATTAGTATCATCTAGTATTTCAATATAAGCAGGCTCTGTAGAGGTGTATAAATTAAAGTCTCCCGCAAATAATACATAGGCATCTTCTGGAAGTTGTTCTGTATCATTAACAAAGGCCTCAACCATAGAAAGTCTTAATTGTTGGTTTGCGCTTCCTTGACTTGATTTTAAGTGGGTTACGTAGGCATAGATGCGTATTGGGTTTATTTCTTGGTCAACCGTGTTTAACAACAAAGTATATTTATTGATGTCCCTTACGGGGGTGTTTACAATTTCTGTATTTTCTAACACAAACATATCATTTCTGTAAAACAATGCCTGTTGTAAGTCCCCACCACCAGATTGATTGTCAAAATAGGGAGCAGCACTGTAGAGTGTTCCATCACTATTGAGACCTGTATTTAAAATAATATCTGCACCTTCTTGATTTTGTAATTCACAAACCATAAAAATGTCGGGTTCATAGTCTTGTAAAATGTCTTGTAAAAGATAAATCCTGTTGGGGTTTAGCTCTGGGAAATCTAGGACATTATAAAACATAGTCTTTATGGTATTTTGTGCAATGCATGAAATACTAAAAAGCAATATCGAAGTAAAAAGCAAATAATTACGCATATAACTGGGGAGTTCTTTAAATTAAAAGTTTGGACTAAAGTTGTTTTTATTATAAAAGTTATTTAATATAGTAAGCACCTCATCTTCTGTATCTACAACATGTACCATGTCTAGATCTTTTGGGCTAATATTACCTTCTTCCAGCAATGTATTTTCAACCCATTCCATCAAGCCACTCCAAAATGACCTACCCACCAAAATCAAAGGAAATTTATCTATTTTATTGGTTTGAATCAAGGTAAAGGCCTCAAAAAACTCATCTAGTGTTCCAAAGCCTCCAGGCATTACTACAAAGCCCTGTGAGTATTTTACAAACATCACTTTGCGAACAAAAAAGTAATCAAAATCAATGCTTTTGTCACTATCTATATAAGGGTTGTCATGTTGTTCAAAGGGTAGAGTGATGTTTAATCCCACAGAGGTACCACCTGCTAGGTGAGCTCCCTTGTTACCTGCTTCCATAATTCCAGGACCACCACCAGTAATAACACCATAGCCGCTTTCTGTGATTCGTTTTGCAATACTTTCTGCTAGTTTGTAGTATTTGTTATCTGGTTTGGTACGTGCAGAACCAAATATAGAAACACAAGGCCCAATGCGGCTCATCTTCTCATAGCCGTTCACAAATTCACCCATGATTTTAAAAATCGCCCAGGAGTCATTTGTTTTTTGTTCGTTCCAGTTTTTATGATTTAGTTCAGGTCTCATTTATTATGTATTAAAAATTAGTAGTGCTTGATTATTCCACCATAAATCAAAGTACATATTTACCTTGATACTCGCTACTTATTTTGTAATTCTTTCTTTAAAAACTTTGCAGTAAACCCTTTGTTCTTTTTTATAATGTCTTCTGGAGTACCTGTTGCCATTACAGACCCTCCACTTTTACCACCCTCAGGACCAATGTCTATAATGTAATCTACGGTCTTTATAACATCAAGGTTATGCTCTATAATTAAAACAGTATTGCCTTTATTTACCAAGCTTTGTAACACAACCATTAATACGCTAATATCTTCAAAGTGCAATCCTGTAGTAGGTTCATCTAGAATATAAAAGGTATTTCCTGTATCTCGCTTTGATAGTTCTGTGGCTAATTTAATACGCTGGGCCTCACCGCCAGAGAGGGTAGTAGACTGTTGCCCTAGGGTAATGTATCCTAGTCCTACATCGCGTATGGTTTTTAGCTTTCTATATATCTTAGGGATAAGTTCAAAGAAATCACAGGCTTCATTAATGGTCATTTCTAAGACGTCATAAATAGATTTTCCTTTGTAGCGTATCTCTAGAGTTTCTCTATTAAAGCGTTTTTTCTGACAGGTCTCACACGCTACATATACATCTGGCAAGAAGTTCATTTCTATAACCCTTAAACCACCGCCTCTACAGGTCTCACATCTGCCACCTTGTACATTAAAACTAAACCTTCCTGGTTTGTAACCACGTATCAATGCCTCAGGAACCTTTGCAAACAAGCTTCGTATCTCAGAAAACACTCCTGTATAGGTTGCTGGGTTGGAGCGCGGTGTTCTACCAATAGGTGATTGGTTGATGTCTATTACCTTATCTAGGTGCTCAAGACCTTTAATTTTTTTATACGGCATAGGTACTTTAACCCCATTAAAGAAATGTGCGTTTAAAATAGGGTAGAGTGTTTCATTGATAAGTGTAGATTTTCCACTCCCAGAGACGCCTGTAACACCTATCATTAAGCCTAAAGGCATCTTGATGCTTACATTTTTAAGATTGTTCCCTGTGGCTCCTGTGAGGTTTAAGGTATGCCCATTGCCTTTTCTTCGCACTGCAGGAATTTCAATTTTTTTAGTTCCGTTTAAATATTGCGCTGTCAGGGTATTGTGTTTTAAAATTTCAGAAGGCGTACCCTCGCTTACAATTTCTCCACCAAACTTTCCTGCAGCAGGACCAATATCTATAACATAGTCTGCATGTTCTATCATGTCTTTATCGTGTTCTACCACTATGACAGAGTTTCCAATATCTCTCAAGGAAATAAGAGATTGTATTAACTTTTCGTTATCGCGTTGATGTAGGCCAATGCTAGGTTCATCTAGAATGTACAATACACCCACAAGTTGAGAGCCAATTTGTGTAGCCAGTCTAATGCGCTGGGCTTCTCCACCAGATAAGGATTTAGAACTTCTATCTAGTGCCAAATAAGTAAGACCAACATCTATTAGAAACTGCAGCCTTGTTTTAACTTCTTTTACAATTTCACTAGCAATTTTAAGTTGGGTGTCACTAAGATGATTTTCTACATCATCAAACCATGCTGCCAACTCCACAATATCCATGTGGGCTAGCTCTGCTATGTTTTTTCCATGAACCTTAAAATTTAAAGATTCTTTGCGCAGCCTACTTCCTTGGCAATCTGGACAGGCAATTTTATCCATATATTCTTTTGCCCATCTTTTTAAAGATGTGGTTTCGCTGTCATCATAGGTGGTTTGTATAAAGTGAACCACACCCTCAAAATCTATTTTATAATTGCGGGTAATCCCTAAGGTCTTAGACTGCAAATCAAAAGAGTCGTTACCACCATAAAAGATAAGTTCTTTGGCCTCTTCTGAGATGCTCTTAAAGGCATCTGTTAGCTTAAAGTTAAAGCGTTGGGCGATGAGTTCTAATTGCTTGAATATCCAATTATTTTTCTGTGGCCCGTGGGGCGCTAATGCTCCGTTTTTAATCGATAGTGAGGTGTCTGGCACCACTTTGTCTATATTTACCTTGTGCAAACTACCTAGGCCTTTACAGGTAGGGCACATGCCTTTTGGAGAATTAAATGAAAAGTTATTAGGCTCAGGGTTAGGGTAGGAAATACCGCTTTGTGGGCACATGAGTGACCTACTAAAATAACGGGCTGTATTGGTATCATTGTCTAATACCATTAGCACATCATCTCCTTGGTACATCGCAGTTACAATGCTCTCTGTGAGGCGTTTGTCATTATCAATGTCATCACTAATTTTTAACCGATCAATTACCGTTTCTATGTCGTGCATTTTGTAACGGTCTATTTTCATACCCTTTACAATATCACGTACTTCACCATCTACGCGAACCTTTAAAAACCCTTGCTTTGCAATTTGCTCAAAAAGTTCTCTATAGTGTCCTTTTCTAGATCTAACAATAGGAGCTAGGATGCTCACTTTTTTATCCTTAAATTCAGATAAGATGAGGTTCTTAATTTGCTCATCACTATAACTCACCATCTTCTTGCCAGTATTGTAGCTATAGGCATCACTTCCACGGGCGAAAAGGAGTCTTAAGAAATCATAAATCTCTGTAATGGTACCAACGGTAGAGCGTGGGCTCTTGCTTGTTGTTTTCTGCTCAATAGCAATTACTGGAGACAGACCATCTATTTTGTCTACATCTGGACGTTCTAGATTGCCTAAAAACTGTCTAGCATAGGCAGAAAATGTTTCTATGTAACGGCGTTGTCCTTCTGCATAAATAGTATCAAAAGCCAAGGAAGATTTACCACTTCCTGAAAGTCCCGTAATTACAACCAGTTTGTCTCTAGGGATAGAAACATCTATATTTTTTAAGTTGTGAACTCTAGCGCCCATAACTTCTATACTAGCCAAATTTTTTGCCATAGTTTGCAAAGGTACTCAAAGTCTATGAAAATTTAGGGGCTAGGGCTGTCTGTGAAATGTTAATTGTTTTATATAGTTTGTACCTAAAATTAACTATCGGCACTCCTAGTAAGAAATGGCAGTGCAGAAATTATAATAAAAAAAAGTGCGCTAATAACAAAAGAAAAGCTACAAATAAGTATGATGGCAGGAAGTTGAAATAATACACTTACCAAAGGCAATAACACCCCTATTGTTGCCAAACAAGCAAATAGGATGTAAACAAGTTGTAATGACCTAGAGAGCCCACTTTGTTTGTTGCTCTGAGCCTCATAAAGCTTTGGAATTAGATTTTTGTTAATGTATTCTCCAAACTTAGAAAGAAACACATCATTAAAAGATGAATCCTCAAAGCTTATTGGATCAACAATAGTTGCCAAGCTCATAATTTTGTCTTGATGTCTCTCATGCAATGCATCAAGATGTAATGCTTTTTTAAAATCTCCAAATTTATATCCAAAGTTGTACCACAGTCCAGAACCTGTATTATGTTCTAACCATTTTTCTAAAATACCTGGATTATACTGTGAAGGATAGACAATCGATTTTGGAAGGTTTTTTTGTTTGGGTTCTGTGTAGAGCAATGATTTTAACTCTAGATACAATGTTTCTGTTTCATCATAGCCTTTCTTTTCTTCAAGGAACTCTATGGCAAGCTTAGACTTTCCTTTGTAGAATTCTTTAACATCAAAAAAGCTAAGGCCTTCAAACTCATCATCAATAAATGTTTTAACGCCAGGTAGCCAAATTTTACTTGTAAAGAGAATTTCTATTATTTTACGAGCTGCATTCATTTTCTCTACCAATACATGAAGCTGGCTATTACTAGTAATTTCAATAGCCTTGATTCCAAAAATACGATACACGATATATGCAAATATTACAATTGAAGTAATGCCACTAATACCGATAAGTAATGGAGCTAGATTTTGTAATAATTCAAGAAAAGCTGGGGTAGCATCTATTTTTTGATCTAAGAAGTACACCATAGAAATGCACAGAGCGCTTGAAAACACAAGTGGTATCAAGGTAGTGTAATGTAAAGAATAGGTTCTTTTGCTCATCTTAAAATAAATACAAATACCTAAAAACACCTTCAGATTATTAGTCTATAGCTAGTTAGGTTTTTTAAACAATGACAAATTTACGCTATTATGTAGTACAAATCCTACAGTTTTGAGTTTAATTATAATTTAACTAATATTTTAATTATTGACATGATGTTTAATGTGAAGTGCTAGAAGCCTACAGCGGTATCATCTCCTCTTTTATCTGCGCCTGCTTCTAGAGCACCACTTGGGAGTACCCGTATGCCATCTACCTTACCAATTAAGGCGGTACTTTCTTGATCTACGGTGTAGCCTTTTTGTTCTAATTCTTTTAGTATTTGGGTATTAAAGCCATGTGTTTCAAACTTTACGACATCTGGCAACCATTGATGATGAAACCTAGGGGCGTTTACAGCTTCTTGCATAGACATATCAAACTCATATACATTCAATATAGTTTGCAAAACAGAGGTAATAATGGTAGACCCTCCCGGAGTACCTAGGGTCATCCAAAGTGCTCCGTCTTTTTCTACCAAAGTTGGTGTCATGGAGCTTAACATCCTTTTTTGCGGTGCAATAGCATTGGCATCTCCACCAATAAGCCCAAACAAATTAGGCGTTCCTGGTTTTGCACTAAAATCATCCATTTCATTATTTAAAAAGAACCCTAGCTCTTTGCTGTATACTTTTGAACCAAAGCTAGCATTTAAGGTCGTGGTAACCGCTATTGCATTTCCGAAGGAGTCAACAATAGAGTAGTGTGTGGTTTCTAAGCTTTCATATCCAGGAATGGTTCCATGTTTAATATCTTTAGAGACTGTTGCCAAGTCAAAAGAAAAGTTCTCCATTCTTTTAGTCAAATACGCATCATTTAATAAAGAGTCTACCGGGATGTTTATAAAGTCTGGATCTCCTAAATAATGGCTTCTATCTGCATAAGCTCTTCGCGAGGCCTCAGTAAGTACTTGAATTGTCTTGGTATTGTTATGACCATAATCTGCAATAGGAAAATTGGCTGTTGTTTTGAGAATTTGCGCCATACAAATACCACCGCTAGAAGGAGGTGACATAGAAATGATACGCATGTCTTTGTAGTCAAAGACAACTGGGTTACGCCATTTTGCCTTATATAGCGCGAGATCTTTCAAGCTTATAATGCCTCCTTTGTTTTTAATGAACGCTACAAGGGTTTGTGCAATAGCTCCTTTATAAAAAGCATCTCTACCCTTATCAGAGATTTTCTGTAAGGTACGAGCTAGGGCCTCATTTTTAAAAAGATCGCCTGCAGTAAATTGTTTTGTGTAGATAGAGTTTTCTTGGTTTACTTCTTTAAAAATAGGGCGGTAGGTATTAAATTGTTTCGCTTGATTATCGGTAAGTTTAAACCCATTTTTTGCCAATAAAATTACAGGAGCTAAAATAGTCTGTATTGGCAAAGTGCCAAATTTTTCATGTGCTTTAAAAATACCGGCAATGGTTCCAGGAACACCCACGGCCAAGACTCCTGTTTTACTCATTTCTGTAAGGTAGGTATCTGCTTTATCAAGATACATTTGCTTGTAGGCTTTTAAAGGTGCTTTTTCTCTATAATCTAAAGCGCCTGTAAGGCCATCATGGGTTCTGTAAACCATAAAGCCACCGCCTCCTAAGTTTCCTGCATTTGGATAGCAAACGGCTAATGCCATCTCTGTAGCTACCATGGCGTCAAAGGCATTCCCGCCTTGTTGCATGATGTCGCTTCCAATTTTTGAAGCTTCTTCTCTGGCAGATACCACCATAGCGTTTTGTGTAACCAAACCCATTAAAGCCGTTGTTTTGTTTGAAACATTAGTTCTTTTGGTATCACATTGACAAAATAACAAGATCAAAAATATGGATAAGAAAGGGAATGTTTTTTTCATGATAGTGCTGTGATTTTATTTTTTGAAAAAGTTCTTAATTCTTCAAAGAAAGGAGTAAACTCAGCTTCAAATTGGGTGTAAAATTGTTTGAGTTCTAAAGCAGCAAGGTGCATGCTATTAGGATGCTTTACTCGCACACTCATTTGTTCTAATATTTTACTTATTCCAGTAATGCTAGTATAGCTTAGCAACCAATTGTTTGAAATCATAGCAGGCATCATGCCTTGTATGCGGCTAGGTAGTACTTCATAATTTTCCTCTAGAAGTTTATAAAATGTATCTACATACTGCTCTAAGGGTTGGTTGTGGTATTTGTTCCAGTTTTTAGCCAGAAAATGATCGTAAAAGATATCTACAATAACACCGCTGTAATGCCCATGGTTTTTATGCAACCGTTTGGTGCTTTGTTTTACGATAGGGTGTTGGTCTGTAAAGCTGTCAATACCACGGTGTAATAAAATTCCTTTTTGAATTGATTTTGGATAGTTGAGGTATTTTTTTCCTTTGATACCATCTGCAATAAAATTACCAATGGTAGTATCATGATCATCACCAGAGAGATATATGTGCGCTAGAAAATTCATTATGTAAATTTACATAAATATCAAGGCAACAATTTCTTTTTAAAAAAGTATATTTGTGCACCTTTTTCACCCCTTCATTAAAGGCGTTTTTTCGAGAGAATTAAAGGGCACACATGAGAGAGTTTCAGCAGTACGTTTACTGAAATATCAAACCATAAAAATTTAAATGTAAGAACACAATGACACTAATAAAATCAATTTCTGGAATTAGAGGCACCATTGGTGGTACTCAAGGAGAAAATCTAACGCCTATAGATGCAGTAATGTATGCAGCAGCTTATGGAACATGGGTACAGCAGCAACGAAGTAAAGAAGCCTACCGGATAGTGGTTGGTCGTGATGCTCGTATAAGTGGTAATATGATACAGGAACTGGTAATGAATACCCTGGTTGGCTTAGGTATTGATGTTATTAATCTTGATTTATCTACAACTCCTACAGTAGAAATGGCTGTTATGATGGAGCATGCAGATGGAGGCATTATTCTTACGGCAAGCCACAACCCAAAACAATGGAATGCTTTAAAACTGTTAAACAATAAAGGAGAGTTTTTGGATGCTGCTGCTGGTCAAGAAATTTTAGACCTTGCTGAGCGTGCTTCAATGACTTTTGCCCAGGTTGATGATTTAGGTGAAATAACTAGAAATGATGCGTATATAGATTTGCACATAGACGAAATACTAGATCTTGAGCTTGTTAATGTAAAGGCAATTAAAGCTGCCAATTTAAAGGTAGTAGTTGATGGTGTTAATTCTACGGGAGGAATCGCTATTCCACTATTATTAGAGGCACTAGGGGTCCAGCCCGTGAAATTATTTTGTACTCCTAATGGTGAGTTTCCTCACAATCCAGAGCCGCTTAAAGAGCATTTGGGAGACCTAATGAAAGAAGTTGTTTCTCAAGGTGCAGACTTTGGTATTGTAGTAGATCCAGATGTAGATCGTTTAGCCTTTGTTGATGAAAATGGTGAAATGTTTGGAGAAGAGTATACCTTGGTTGCTGTTGCAGACTATGTGCTAGCTAATACCCCTGGCAATACGGTATCAAACATGTCTTCCTCAAGAGCCCTGAGAGACGTCACAAACTCTCATAATGGGACCTATACCGCTAGTGCTGTTGGTGAAGTGAATGTGGTACAAGCAATGAAGGATACCAAGGCAGTAATTGGTGGAGAAGGAAATGGAGGTATTATTTATCCAGAACTTCATTATGGTCGTGATAGTTTGGTAGGAGTTGCGCTGTTTTTGAGTCATCTCGTAGAAAAGAGAATGACAGTAAGCGCCTTAAGAGCATCATATCCATCTTATTTTATGAGTAAAAAGAAAATAGCACTCACACCCCAAATAGACGTAGATGCTATTTTAGCTGGAATGGCAGATAAATACGCAGCACAAGAAATCAATACCATTGATGGTGTTAAAATAGATTTTGAAAACAATTGGGTTCATTTGCGTAAATCTAACACAGAACCGATTATAAGAATATACACTGAAGCAACAAGCCAGAAAGCCGCAGATGACTTGGCAGATGGAATCATTGCTGACATAAAAGAAATTACGGGACTCTAATTTTTTTAGCTTACAAAACATACCTATGCAAAACCTAGATATAGCGACTATTGTAATTATAGCCGCAAATGTTATCATCTCTTTGAAAGGTTTCAAAGACAGTCATTTTTTTGATAAATATAAATTTAACATTGCCGGTATCAAAACAGGCGAGAAGCTAAGAATGTTTTCTTCGGGTTTTTTACATGCAGACTTCAACCACTTGTTATTTAATATGCTGACGCTGTATTTCTTTGCCCCCGTGGTAGTGTATTACTTAAGCACCACGCTTTTTGTATGCATTTATATTGGCGCGCTTGCGGCAGGAAGTCTTTTGTCATTTCATTTTCATAAAGAGGAGCCTTATTATAGCGCTATTGGTGCAAGTGGTGCGGTTACGGGTGTGCTGTATGCTGCCATATTATTAAATCCATCTATGAGTTTGTATTTGTTTTTCGTTCCTATACCAATACCTGCTTGGTTATTTGGTGTGGGATATTTACTATACTCAATTTATGGAATGCTAAAAAAGAAAGATAATATTGGGCACGATGCTCATTTTGGTGGTGCAATAGCGGGGTATGTATTAACCCTTGTTTTTGCCCCTTCTATCCTTTCAGATAGTCTTTGGGTCGTCTTACTATTAGCCGTTCCTATTGTGCTTTTAATTGCCTTAAAAAAGTTAGATAAAATTTAATCTTTCAGCAGTACAGCTAGTGCGTGCATTATTTAGTGTTAAATGTATAGATATACCCTAAGCTTAGTTCTGTGAAATCTGCCTGCCCTAAATTAGAGTTTAAGTGCGCGCCAGTAAATACATTGTGCTGAGGTTTTTCTTGTGTGTTTAAGAGGTAGTATTTAATTCCTAACCGTGTATTAATTGATTTTTTAAGGGTGTACTTGGTGTTAAAGCCACCAAGTTCCCAGCCCACTGGTATATCTCTTGGGGTATTTACCCAGCCTTCATTAATACGCCAATCTATTTTATAGGCTTCCTTATAAATATTATAGCCAAGGCTAATATCTATTCCAAAATGAGCGATTAAAAACTCTGCGTTTAGATAGACCGCCAAACTAGTGGCATGGTAAAATGGTCGCTCTTTAAAACTTTCAAACTCTCTACCGTCTTGTACCAAGGACTCTTCGTTGTTTATGTAATCATAGTAATGTTGGTAGAATCTATAGTGAGCGCCAAGCCCAATTTTAAAAACACTGTTAAGCACATACCCATATTCTCCAGATATTGTATACACTGGTTTGATATTGTTAAAGGCTTCTGCTAGCACATTCCAGCCATGCCCAGTTCTAAATTCTATATAGCCATGCTTGCTTTTTTGGTAGAGAGGTTTGTTTACAGTATTTCCTTCGATGTTTGTACTGTTTTTAAAAGGAGCGTGAATTGCTCCAGAGACTCCCATTAGTATTGAATTGTAGCCACTATTGTCTAAACGGGTATGACCGTTTGAATGATGAGAAAACCCAAGCCCTAGTCGCCAATTTACATTCTTTGTAGAAAGTAGTTTGTAGTATAAAAAGAGCCTAAAGGCCCATGTAATATCTGTAGAAACCGCTCTGTTGTTTGGATTGTATATGGGGTCATATTTTTCTGTAAAATATGAAGCACCTAAAGCTGTGAGTACCTTAAAACGGCTAGAACCAAAAGCGTTAAACTCAATATAAGGAATCGCAGTAATTGCAACACCAAGAAGCTCTAGTTGTCCAAAATCTGAAACACCTATACCAACACCTGTTTGTAAGCCTTTAAAGCGCTGTGCCCATTGTTGTGGAGCGTTTTGATACTCTTTCCCGATATTAAGCATTAGCTGTTTGTGTACTCCTGTTTCAGGAAACCCATAGTTTGATGGAAATGTCTTTCCAAATAATACCTCTGTAGTAATTACTAGTGTACCTTTTTTGATAGTAGTATCCTCTTGTGCTTGTAACGACAAGGTAAAAACAACTAGTAGTATGTAGTGTAGTTTTTTCATTTCAAATTACAAATAAAAAGAAAATCATGCCGGTTATAAAATTTATTAAAAAATCACCCATATAATTAATATATGAGTGATTTTTTAATAGTGTATTTACTTGTTTATGTATAAAGAAATATGCCTGTATTTACTCAAAGTAACTAAAGTTTTCTCCTTCTTTAATATTAAGTAAAGACTCGTAAATCAATTTAATTACATTTTCTACATCATCTCTATGAACCATTTCTACTGTAGTGTGCATATAGCGTAGGGGTAAAGAGATAAGTGCAGAAGCAACACCGCTACCACTATAGGCAAAGGCATCTGTGTCTGTACCTGTAGCCCTAGATAAAGCAGCGCGCTGAAAAGGAATCTTATTAGCCTCTGCAGTATCTGTAATAAGGTCTCTAAGTTTCTGCTGTACTGCAGGTGCGTATGCAATAACGGGACCTTTGCCAATTTCTGCATCTCCTTGAGTTTTCATGTCTATCATTGGTGTGGTGGTGTCATGGGTTACATCTGTCACGATAGCCACGTTAGGCTTTATGCGTTCTGCAATCATTTGTGCTCCTCTTAAACCAATTTCTTCTTGTACACTATTGGTGATATATAAACCAAAAGGCAATGTTTTCTTATTCTCTTTTAAAAGCCTAGCAACTTCGGCAATCATAAATCCGCCCATTCGGTTGTCCATAGCACGGCATACAAACTTGTCTTTATTGAGTATGTGAAAAGTATCTGGATAGGTAATCACACAGCCTACATGTACGCCCATTTTCTCTACTTCTTCTTTGTCTTTGGCTCCAATGTCTATAAAAATATTATCAGGTTTTGGTGCTTCTTCTTTGCTTTTGTTACGAGTGTGTATTGCTGGCCAACCAAAAACTCCTTTAATAACACCTTTTTTGGTGTGTATGTTTACAATTTTAGAAGGAGCAATTTGGTGATCACTTCCCCCATTACGTATCACATAAAGCAGCCCAGTGTTACTAATGTAATTAACATACCAGGAAATTTCATCTGCATGTCCCTCTATAACAACCTTATATTTTGCCTTTGGATTAATAACAGCAACTGCTGTTCCATAGGTGTCTGTAATAAATTCATCCGCATATGGTGTAAGATACTCCATCCATATCTTTTGTCCATCCCATTCATAACCAGTTGGAGAAGCATTGTTTAAGTACTTTTCTAGAAAGGTTAATGATTTTTTATTTAATATCGATTTTGCCATGAAGACTGTAATTTATTGATGAATCTCAAAATTAGATAATTAATAACGAAGTCTACACGTACAATTTATTATTTTTGGAATGCTTTTAGTATTAACCAATGCATCCTTCAATATATATAAATGAAATTGACACACTATACATATATATGTTTGTTTTTAATCACTGCTGGTATTCAAGCACAAATTCCTCAAGAGTATAAGACACAGAAAAAAGACAGTATAGAATCCTACTATTATATAATAGCAGGGGATACGCTTCCTAGAGAGTATATCGATCTAGAAGAGGTCATCTTGTTAAACAAACTTGAATTTAATAATAAAAAAGACAGGCGCAGGTATCTTATACTAAGACGTAAGACAAGAAAAGTGTATCCATACGCAGCCTTAGCCTCAGAAAGACTCACCACTATGACAGCCCGCCTTATGACGATAAAAAAAAAGCGCCAGGCAAAAATATACACAAAGCGAATTCAAAAATATATTGAACAGGAGTTTTCAGAAAAATTAAAAAAGCTAACACGTACAGAGGGACAGATACTCGTAAAGTTAATTCATAGACAAACAGGTAGGACAGCCTTTGATTTGGTTAAAGAGCTACGCACGGCCTGGCGTGCCTTCTGGTATAGTACAACGGCTAGTTTGTTTAATATCTCCATTAAAGAAACCTATATGCCTTTCGAGGTGGAGGAGGATTACTTAATAGAGGATATACTGATACGTTCTTTTCAATCTGAAATACTAGAGAGACAAACACCAGCCTTTAAAATAGACTTCTTAGAACTGTCTTCTCATTGGGATTTTAAAGCCTCAAAAAAGTAAAGCAAAAACAAGCATTTGTGTACATCGTTCAAAAGCAGCATTTTACTATTTTACTGTTTTCTATTTTGTTGTTTTTTATTACAGCAGTAAACCAGAGTTGATGCAAAATAGGCATATTACTTACTATTTTTAGATTAGAAAAGCGAGTTGGGTACTGCAGTATGATTAGAATTTACATTTTTTTAAAAATTAATTTATTTGTAACAGATACAATAACAAGGCCTTGTATTTTTTCTTTCTTTTTATTTAAACTTTCTTTGTTTTTTGTTTGGTGGGTATCTTTAAAACATAGTATATTTGCAGCCGCTAAGAAATCGTAGTTAAGGCTACAACTCAAAGCAAACAA
>CAJWVI010000011.1 GCA_913048115.1 uncultured Flavobacteriaceae bacterium
CACCCCTTTGAGGACACCTCTGGTAGAGAGATGACCAACTGGCAAGACGGTTTGTATGGAGTATTTATAGACTTTAAAAAGCAAAAAGCGGCTATAACGCATTTGTTAGCTGAGTTTACCTACACAAAAAACATGAGTAATATACCTGTATCTATTAGTGGGGCCGATAATTATTTTAATAACGGTATCTACAAATCTGGCTGGACCTACCATGGCAATACCATAGGCTCTCCCTATTTTACTCCAGAACCTGTTGATGCTAATGACATCACCAATGGGGTAATAGTAGGTGATAACAGATTTGCAGCCTTTAATCTTGGCGCTAATGGGTATGTAAAATGGTTGCCTTACAAAATAATGTTAAGCCACACCACTTATTATGGATGGTTTAACCAAGAGTATGAGCAGTATCCAGTACAAATCTCTGGAATTCTAGATATAGTGATACCACAAGATAAGTTCAACCTGCCTTTTGATGTTGCTGCATGTTTTGCCTTTGACGCAGGCAGCTATAGACCCAAGAATTTTGGCGCTTTTTTAAGTATTACAAAAACAGGTGGTTTTTAAAACCCTGTTCTATTTTAATAGCCTAGTTTTTTAAACTTCTAAGGCTCTTTTCTACTATCTTTGCTAGCTTATGAGTACACTAGTACAAATTTCTATTCTACCCCGCCAACAAGAAGATACTTCTTTTATTTTGGAGCTTGCTTTGCAAAAAGCCAAACTCCGTGGTATAGATATTAAAGACTGGCGCATCCGTAAACGCTCTATAGACGCGAGGCGTGAACCCATAAAAATAAATTTACAAGTAGAATTTTGGCTTAATGATGAGCAAAGAATTCAAGTTCCCCCTTTTATACCCAAGGATGTCTCTAATAAAAGAGAGATTGCCATCATTGGAGCTGGTCCTGCTGGTTTGTATGCAGCATTACGCGCCGTTGAAGCGGGGTTTAAACCCATTATTTTTGAGCGTGGTAAAGATGTAAGAGAGCGCCGCAGAGATTTGGCAGCTATAAATAAAGAACAAACCGTAAACCCAGAATCTAATTACTGTTTTGGAGAGGGCGGCGCAGGAACCTACAGCGATGGTAAATTATATACAAGAAGCAAAAAAAGAGGCAATGTGTTAAAAGCCATAGAGTGGTTTGTACATTTTGGCGCAGATCCAGACATACTAGTAGATGCCCACCCACACATAGGGACCAACAAACTTCCCAAAATTATCACCGCCATGCGAGAGGCTATTATTGCCGCTGGAGGACAGGTACATTTTAATGCTAAAATGACAGATGTTATTGTCAAGGATAATGCTATCAGTGGCATTCAAATTAATGATAGCCAGACCTATTTTTTTTCTGAGCTTATTTTAGCCACTGGGCACTCGGCTAGAGATATTTTTTATTTATTACATAAAAAAAATATTACCATAGAGGCCAAGCCCTTTGCCCTTGGGGTTAGGGTAGAGCATCAGCAGCAGCTTATAGATACCATACAATACCACGGCGATGGAGAAAACCCATACCTGCCACCAGCCTCATACGCCCTGGTAGAACAAGTAGATGGGCTAGGGGTGTACTCTTTTTGTATGTGTCCTGGAGGTATTATAGCGCCCTGCGCCACTAACCAGCAGGAAGTTGTAACCAATGGTTGGAGCCCTAGTAAACGCAATAACCCCTACGCTAATTCTGGCATAGTGGTGAGTGTGAGCCCCCAAGATTTACCAAACTACACTCCAGAGAACCCCTTTGTGTGTTTAGAGTTTCAGCAGGAAGTAGAAAAGACTTGCTGGGAGGCTGCCGGTAAAACCCAGCGCGTTCCTGCCCAAAGAATGGTAGATTTTGTAGAAGGTAACATTTCAAAAGATTTTCCAAAAACCTCCTACCAACCTGGTATTGTGTCTGTAGATTTAAATGTTGTTTTGCCCAAACTAATAACTAAGCGGCTACAAAAAGCTTTTGTAGCCTTTGGTAAAAAAATGAAAGGGTATTACACCAACCAAGCGGTGTTGCATGCTCCAGAAAGTAGGACCTCCTCACCGGTGCTAATTCCACGCAGTAAAGATACCCTAGAGCATATAGATATAAAGGGCCTATATCCTTGCGGAGAGGGCGCAGGATATGCCGGAGGAATTATATCTGCGGCCATAGATGGTATAAACTGTGTAGATGCAATTGTCAAAAAGCTAAAACTTTCTTAAAACTTCTTTTAGCACCTAAACCAAGGCTAGGGTTGTGTTATCTTTATACTAAAATTACCACTCGTTGATTAAAGATTCTATCATTACATTTTTATGGAGTATTTCACCCTTTGGAGAAGCCAAAGTAGGGATACCTTATGGTATATTTCAAGATCTAAATATTTTTTGGGTTTTATTTATAAGTATTGTGGCAAACATTTTGGTTTTCCCTATCATGATGTTTTTTTTAGAGCATATTAATAGAAATCTTTTGAGATGGCACCCCTACAGAACAATGGCCCTCTGGATTGCTCGAAGAGCCAAAACAGGTTCTGGAGATAAAATTAAAAAATATGGGTTTTGGGGTTTAATATTTTTTGTAATGATTCCTTTACCAGGAACAGGTGTATATGCGGGAAGTATTGCTGCATACATATTTAAAATTAAACCAAAAGTAGCCTTTAAAGCAAACGCAATTGGTATTTCAATTTCTTCTCTTATTGTTTGGGCAACTACTCTGTTAGCTTATAAAGGCATGGCATAGCCTTTAATTTATTTTTGAAACACTAGCTTGGTTTATTTTTTCTTGTAATGCTTTTAGTTTTTCTTTTCTAGAGGCTTTCTCTTTGGCTACTTTATTCTTTTTTTGTGCCATGAGCCTGGCGTGCTTGGCTTTGTTTTTTGTGTTTTTTGCACCTGTTTTTTTTGACATAATAGTATTAATTATCTATAAATTAGTATGGGTGTAAACACCCTGCAGTTCAATTAAAGCTTACTATTTTTTGTTTGTATTTCTTTAAAAAAAATTTAAACAAATATATTAAAACAATTAATGATTATTTTTAACGTTTAGATTAAGTTATTTAGATATTTTTGAAATTCCCAAAAAAGCATCCAGATGTTTTTTAGATTATATACGATACATGAAAAACCTCACGCTTACGCTACTAATTTTTTGTTGTTTTAGTGCAATTGCACAAAATGATAATTTTAATAAATTTTCTATTGAAACTTCATACGGTTTAAACCACCCTGTATCTCCCAAGGAGATTATTAGAAGCTATGATGGTATTCAAGCCGCAGATTTTTCTGAGTTTAAACACTTTGATCTAGGAGCTCGATACATGCTAAGTAGTGTATATGGTTTTAGTTTAAAGTTTGCCTATGATCGTTTTCAATATGATGGTTCAAACTTGGCCACAAGTTTTTATAGAATTGGTGCTGAGACTGTTGTAAATTTGTCTAAATTATTAAATACTTCATTTAACAGGCGTAGAACCTTTGAGATTCAAGCCCATGGTGGTGTAGGACTTTCTATTGCGAAATCAAAATCTAGAACTGGAAAAGATAGAATAGGAAATATAATATTAGGTGTTAGACCTATATTTAAAATCTCTAATAGCATTGCATTAACCACAGATCTAAGTTATATTGTTAATTTTAAACAGCATTATGATTACGGTGGAACAAGTGTGTACTCTACAAGCCCAGAAGGGGTTGTTGGTGGTTTTGTTAATTTTAGCGTGGGTTTGAACTTTTATTTTGGAGATAGAAGATACCATGCAGATTGGTATTAATAGCTACTAGACTCTAAAATTCTATTACTTTCCGATACAGAAATTAGCAAATATATTGCCCAATAAATCATCATTGGTGATTTCTCCAGTGATTTCTCCAAAGTGATACAAAGCCTGCCTAATATCTATAGCCATAAGGTCTCCGCTGAGTCCTGCGTCAATACCATTTTGCACGTTATTAATCTCTTCTAGTGCTTTTAATAGCGCATCATAATGGCGCGTATTGCTTACAATGGTTTCATTGTTTCTAAGGGCTCCCGTGTTTACAAACTCAAGCAGCGTTGTCTTTAACTCTTCAACACCTTCACCAGTCTTTGCAGCTATTAATTGCAAATTATCTATGCTAGCTTTTAGTTGTTCTTTTTCTCTTCCTGTAATTTTATCGGCCTTATTACCAATTATAACCAATGCTTTTTGAGGATATTTATTCTTGATTTTCCCTATTTCAACCTTTAGAGATGTTATAGCAGCATTGCTTTGAGAGAACTGGGTGCTATCTAAAAGAAACACAACTACTTGTGCCTGTTCTATTTTTTCAAAGGTTTTTTTAATACCTAGGCCTTCTATGGTGTCTGTGGTTTCTCTTATTCCTGCCGTATCTATAAACCTAAAACCAATACCGCCAATACTTATTTCGTCTTCAATGGTATCTCTAGTGGTTCCAGCAATGTCACTTACAATAGCACGCTCTTCATTAAGCAGGGCATTGAGTAGGGTAGACTTTCCAACATTTGGTTCTCCAACAATAGCAACTGGAATTCCATTTTTCAACACATTACCGGTGGCAAAAGAATCAATGAGGCGCTTTAATACAAATGATATTTTAGTAATTAAGGTTTGAAAATCGTTTCTATTTGCAAAGGCTACATCTTCCTCTGCAAAGTCTAGCTCTAGTTCTATGAGCGATGCAAAATTGAGCAACTCATCCCGCAGTGTAGCTATTTCTGAAGAAAAACCACCACGCATTTGTTGTATGGCTAATTGATGGCTTGCAGCACTATCACTTGCAATAAGATCTGCAACAGCTTCAGCCTGGCTTAGGTCCATCTTGCCCTGTAAGAAAGAACGTAGCGTAAATTCACCCGCTGTAGCCATCCTGGCCGATTTCCGGAGACATAGCTGAATAATTTCTTGTTGTATAAATGCACTACCGTGACAAGAGAACTCGATTGTGTCTTCTCCGGTATAACTATTTGGGTTTTTAAAAATAGTAGCCAACACTTCATCAATAATTCTGCTACCATCTTTAATATGGCCTAAATGTACTGTATGTGTTTTTTGATTTGCCAATACTTTGCCAGATACAGATTCAAAGATCTGTGAAGCAATAGCAATAGCGTCATCTCCAGATAGTCTAATCACTGCAATAGCTCCAGCCCCCGAGGGTGTTGCTAATGCTACTATTGTGTCTTGATGTGTCATAGGTACCTGTGGTATGTGCTTTTATGTGTTGCAAAAATAAACATTTATCATAGAGTATAGGTATCTTAATAGTACCTTGTAACATTTATTGTTTTCTAATTACTAATAGCATAAATAATATATTGTGACCAAGCATAAACCAAATAACAATCCCGTTTTAAAAAGTGTACTTATTTTTTTAATAGTGTCTATCGTGGCCTATGTACTTACTACGATCGTTATTAAATATCTAGCCTAATTATATGGAGGTTTATAATCCAACCTACAAAAGAAAAGACACCAAGCTATTGGTGGTGACCCATTTATGCCAATTACTCACCTTTGTGTCTGGTTTTGGCGGCTTGGTTGTCCCACTTATTTTATGGTTAAGCCAGCGTGATAAAATAGAAGAAATGGACTGCCACGGTAAACAAATAGTAAACTTTCAATTAAGTATCATTTTGTTTAGTTTGTTGAGCATTCCATTAATTTTTTTGTTTGGCCTTGGTGTTTTAACCTTGATAGCTCTTGGAGTGGCTAGTTTTGTTTTGCCAATTGTTAACGCAATAAGAGCCAATAATGAACAGCTCCCTCTTAGGTATCTAACCATTGGCTTTATTAAGTAAGCGATCCCTTAATTTATATATATTAAAAAGTCCCGCAGATAGCGGGACTTTTTAATATTAAGTAAAATACAGATTAGCTATTTAACATCACTGGCATTACCAGCATTGTAACCAATTCTCCTTCATCCAATCCATCTACAGGTGTTAAAATTCCTGCACGGTTTGGTAAGCTCATTTCTAGTGATACTTCTTCACTAGTAAGGTTGTTTAACATTTCTGTTAAAAAACGAGAGTTAAAACCAATTTGCATGTCATCTCCTTGGTAATCACAGGTTAGGCGCTCTTCTGCTTTATTGCTATAATCAATATCTTCTGCAGAAATATTAAGTTCTGCACCCGCTATCTTTAAGCGTATTTGATGTGTCGTTTTATTTGAAAAAATAGACACACGGCGCACACTGTTTAAAAACTGGTTGCGATCGATACTTAGTTTGTTTGGGTTCTCTTTAGGGATTACCGCTTCATAGTTTGGATACTTACCATCAATCAAGCGGCAAATTAAAACGGTTTGATCAAAGGTGAATTTTGCGTTACTTTCATTATACTCAATAGTAACTTCTTGCTCACTTCCAGCCAAAATACTCTTCAATAAATTTAAAGGTTTTTTAGGCATGATAAACTCTGCGCTTTGAGAAGCTGCAACATCTGTGCGCGTATATTTTACAAGTTTGTGAGCATCTGTGGCTACAAAGGTTAACCCTTCTGTAGAGAACTGGAAAAACACGCCACTCATCACGGGGCGCAAATCATCATTACCGCTTGCAAAAATTGTTTTACTAATTGCCGTGGCTAAAATATCACCTTGAAGCATCGTAGATGTTGGGTCTTTTAACTCAATAGCGCTTGGAAACTCATCTCCTGAAGCATATGCCAATGCATATTTACCGTGGTTAGAACTTATTTCTACGGTATTATTATCTTCTATGGTAAAGGTTAAGGGCTGCTCAGGGAATGTTTTTAGAGTATCTAGCAACAAGCGTGCAGGAATACATACAATTCCTTTTTCGCTGCTTTCTACCGTAAGATTTGATGAAATTGTTGTTTCTAAATCTGATGCAGAAACCGTTAATGAGCTACCGTCCAAATCAAACAAAAAATTGTCAAGAATTGGTAAGGTGTTATTGTTATTTATAATGCCACCAAGCACTTGTAATTGCTTGAGCAGGTAAGAACTAGATACAATGAATTTCATGTAATTTGTTTTCTAGAGGTTATTTTTATTTTTGAAATGTGTCTTACTAGATAGATAAGAACCCTTATTACAAATATATCTCAAATGTAGCACACTACACCACGAACTTATCAACACTTAGTGTTGGTATTTCTTCTTGCGTAAGAAGGCAAACAGAAGGCCAAAAACCCCAAGAGCTATCAAGGGAAGCACTAGGTGCGCTCCCTGCCATAGAATACGCGTTTCTTGGACTTTTTGCGGGTCTAAAAATGGTATAGAAATTTTCTTGGTACGTATGTTTATAAGTCCCGTGTCGTCCAGTAAATAGTCGACCGCATTTAATAAGAAGTCATTATTCCCAAACATGGTTTGCGTCATCTTATCAAAGCCTGTTGGAAGGGGCCTTGATTTATCAAATTGATTGGTAATAATATCTCCATCACTTACAATCACCATTTTTGTTTCCAGGCTTTGATCTCTGGCAATACTTTTATCTGAAATCTTAAAGGGTTTTACTCTGTTTTTTAAAGCAGAGGTAAAGCGTCCTTCCAATAAAATGGCTAAAGGAAGCTCTCCTGCAGAAAACTCTTGTGGATTAGGCCCTTGATTTACAGTCTTTAAATTGGCAGGTATAGCGGTGTCAAAATTAATTTCATGAGGTGTAATCGCTACTGCAGAAACAGGAGAGGAGCTCAATAAAATAGTCTTCTTTACAGTATTCTCTAAAAGTGTTATTGGAGACGGATACTCAAATTTAACTCCTTCAATATTAGTTACAATAGGATGTCCACTAGCACTTGAGGATAATGGATAATAAAACCAAGGGTACCTTTTGTATTTAGAATCGTTTTCAGTGCCTTGTGCAAGTACTATAGGGGCACTGTAAAGATCACGGACAATGGTTGGTTGAATTCTAGCACCATATTTAAAAAACAAATCATTAAGCCCTAAATCTCTCCCAACCAAGTAGCTTTTACCTGTATCTGGATCGGTTTTTTGAACCGTTGCATCTATAAGCCATAGCGAGGCTCCTCCATTCATGATATATTGGTCTAAGACATATTTCTCTGGCTCGGTAAAAGCCTCTGTTGGTTTTGCAATAACAATGAGATCAAACGATAGTAATTGGCTTAGGGTGCCTTCTGGGTTATTTGCAACAGAGTCTAGTATAAAAGGTGCTATGCCGTAATAGCCTCTAATAGTTTTTAAAAAACTTGCAATTTTGGTGTCTTCCAGCTCACCATTTCCTTTTATAAAAGCTATACTTTTTGTTTTTGGTGTTAGCAATTGTTTAAATGCATTAGCAAAGGCGTATTCTAGATTTTGTATAGAATTTGTAATTCGCTCCTGGCTAGTAGCTCCAAGTGTGTTTTTTAGTAAAGGTATCTTTACTGTCTTACCATTATAGTAAGCCAGCGCCCAAGGATATAATCTCTCTAAGGAAACTTTGCCGTTATCTCTAAGCTCCACTTCTGTGGCAACCATACCCATCTGGTATAATTGCTTTTGTGTTTGTTCCGTACTTTCTTGATTTTCTAGAGGGCTTGAGAAGGAGTAGCTAATATTTTTATTATAGGTAGAAAACTCCTCTAGTAATTGTTTTGTTTCTCTCTGCAGCTTTTTAAACTCTGATGGAAGATTACCATCAAGTAAAACCTCTATTATAAGTGGAGCATCTATTGGAGCTATAATACTTTTGGCCTCTTGAGATACGGTATATCGTTGATCTTGAGTGAGGTCAAAACGCTTGTAGACTTGTTGGCTAATTAAATGAACCACAACAACCATATTTAATAGTAAAATACCCTTTTTTATGTTGCTATCTAACTTCATTGTGGGCGCATAAGTTTTAAAACCGTAGCTCCCAAAAATAAAAAGGAAATACTTAAAAAATAAATGATGTCTCGCGTATCAATAACACCTCGTGCAATGCTTTCAAAATGACCCTTAAAGCCAAAAACTGCCATAAAAGACAGGTTAGTTTGTAGTTGAGAAAGTGCATCAAAACCATAATAGAATATAAAACTCACTAAAATAGCAACGATAAACGCTACAATTTGATTGCTAGAAAGACTAGAGGAAAAAATGCCTATGGCTGTAAAGCCAGCAATTAAAAATAGCAGCCCCACATAAGAACCTATCGTACTTCCAAGATCAAAATTACCAGCGGGATTACTTAAGGATGAGATAGTTGAAATATATAAAAGGGTAGGGGCTAGTGCAATACAAATAAGCGCTATTGCGCCAAAATACTTTCCTAAAACAATCTCTGGTATGGAAATGGGTTTAGTGAATAAAATCTCTAAAGTCCCCGTTTTTATTTCCTCGCTAAAAGCGCGCATCGTTACAGCTGGAATGAGAAATAATAGTACCCAAGGACACAACTCAAAAAAGGGGTCAAGCGCTGCAAAACCGCTGTCAAGAATATTAAAACTTCCTTTAAATACCCAAAGAAATAAACCATTAATAATTAAAAACAAGGCAATAACCAAATACCCAATAGCACTGGAGAAAAAGGTGTTTATTTCTTTTTTTATAATTGCAATCATAGAGTTAATAACATTCTACTTTGTTAGGGTACTTGAATCTGCGCGTCTACACTCCATGCACATGCTCTAGAACGAAACATAGGTTTGGTTGTTGCCCAAAGGCTTTTAAAGAGCTCACTATGCCTGTAATTTTCTAAATCATTTTCTTGCTCCCATTTGCTGTAGGTAAAAAAAATACTTGGATCATTTTTGTCACGTAATAGCTCTAAGTGCAAGCATCCTTTAAAATGCCGTATTTTGTGCTTTAGAGCTTCAAAATTAGCAAGAAAAGCAGTGACCTTGTCTTCTTGAAATTCCATTTTTACAATACGTGTAAACATAAGTTTTTAAATTAAATGGTGCTAAAGCTATTAGTCATTACTAAAGTTGACGGTTACTGTATCTCTGTATTCTAAGCCAAATAATGATTTTGCACTGCCCACGGTTGCTGGGTTACTTTTATATATCGATAGCTCCAGATAGTTTGAAGAGTTCCATAGGGCTATTTTTTTCCCATCCTCATCTCTTTTTCCTGCAGGAGTATCAAAATTTATTGCGTCACTGTAATGACTATGAACACTAGAAAAACTTGCTGTTCGTGAGGTTATTTTAAAAGACCTTCCTTTACCTGTCTTTTCAAACTTTGATTTGGTAATATTGGTAATAACATTTCCGTAGTTATCAATATAAATAACACTCCCCATAATTTGGTTTGCTTCTTGATTTACCGATGGACGAATGTCTCGTATCTCTTTAATGGTGTTTATTTGTTTTCCTATCACCTCAAGGGTTCCACCGCGAGCAATATGACAGGCCACCTTCACAAACACATCTAGTACAGGAAAATTGGTGATTATCCTATCATGAATATTAATTTCAACAATCTTCTCAGGCTTAATTTCATTGGCTAGCATAGAGATTATGCCATTGTTAGCACAAATAAAATAATGACCATCCAGTAATACAGCTATGTGTTTGTTTTCTGGATTTAACTCACTGTCAATACCTATAATATGTATTGTTCCAGGAGGAAAACTACTGTAGGCGTTTTGAATTATATACGCAGCCTCCATAATATGAAAGGGTGACACGCAGTGTGAGATATCAACAATTTTAACACCATCCAACTCACTATAGATTGCACCTTTTACCGCGCCAGCAAAGTGATCCTTTTCACCAAAGTCTGTAGTAAGGGTAATTATAGCCATAGCTTATTGTTGATATTTTGTTAACAGTACTATTACAAAACTAAACTACTTTATGAATTCAAAAAACTATATTTACTATAAGAACAAAGACTTATAAACAACTTTTATTAACCTTAACTAAACACCAACGCTTTTGAACGAACTTAGTATTGAACTCACAGAGATTAACCCAAGAGATTTTTTTGGGAATCAAAATGCCAATATAGATGTATTAAAAAAATACTTTCCAAAACTAAAACTAGTTGCTCGCGGCAGTAATTTAAAAGCCTATGGAGATCAAGAAGTATTAGAAGAGTTTGATAAACGTATTAACATGTTGTTAGAGCATTGTGCCAAATACAATAGAATCGATGAAAATGTCATTGAACGCGTATTGACAAGCAACAGTAAAGCAGATTATGAAACTTCTTCTAAAAGTGGTGATGTATTGGTGCATGGTGTTAACGGCAAGCTTATAAAAGCAAGAACTGCCAACCAACGTAAACTAGTAGATTTTTCCACAAAAAAAGACCTTGTCTTTGCGGTAGGGCCAGCAGGAACTGGAAAAACCTATACAGCCGTAGCCCTGGCAGTGAGAGCATTAAAAGAAAAGCAAGTTAAACGTATTATCATGACGCGCCCTGCCGTAGAAGCAGGAGAGAACCTTGGGTTTTTACCAGGAGACTTAAAAGAAAAATTAGATCCTTACATGCAGCCCTTGTATGATGGCCTAAGAGATATGATTCCTGCAGAAAAACTGGAAATACTTATTGAAAATGGTACCATACAAATTGCGCCTCTAGCCTTTATGCGAGGTAGAACACTAGATAACGCCTATGTTATCCTAGATGAAGCTCAAAATACAACCCACGCTCAAATGAAAATGTTTTTAACCCGTATGGGAAAAAGCGCTAAGTTTATCATTACTGGAGATCCTGGTCAAATAGATCTACCAAGACGTGTTACCTCTGGTTTAAAAGAGGCGTTACTTGTCTTAAAAGATGTGGAAGGTGTTGGTATGGTGTATCTTGATGATAAAGATGTTATACGCCATAAACTAGTGAAAAAGATAATTTCTGCCTATAAGGGGATCGAGAATTTAGATTCTTAATTTTTTTCTCTGAAAAGGTATAATACCAAACATATTGATTTATTTTTGTTGCAAATTACTGCAACCAAATTACCGCCATGAGCAATACGATTATTAAAACAGACTTTCATTTTCCAGGACAAAAGAATGTATATCACGGTAAAGTACGCTCTGTGTATACCTTAGAGAACAATCAACTATTAATGGTTGCTACAGATAGGTTAAGCGCTTTTGATGTCGTGATGCCCAAAGGGATTCCTTACAAAGGGCAAATTTTAAACCAGATTGCCACTAAGATGATGCAAGATACTCAGGAATTGGTTCCTAATTGGTTGACGGCTACACCAGATCCTAACGTGGCAATTGGAGAAGCCTGTGATCCATTTAAAGTAGAGATGGTGATACGCGGGTATATGAGCGGTCATGCTGCTAGAGAATATAAAGCTGGTAAGCGTATATTATGCGGGGTTGCAATGCCAGAGGGTATGAAAGAGAACGATAAGTTTCCATCAGCCATTATTACCCCTGCCACTAAAGCTGAAATGGGAGACCATGATGAAGATATCTCAAGAGAAGACATACTAAAGCTTGGTATTGTCTCCAGACAAGACTATGTGGTTTTAGAAGATTACACTCGTGCATTATTTGAACGAGGGAGTGAGATTGCTGCGCAAAGAGGATTGATTCTTGTTGATACTAAATATGAATTTGGTAAGACCAAAGATGGTGTCATTGTACTTATTGATGAAATACACACGCCAGATTCTTCACGATACTTCTATGCCGATGGATATCAAGCAAGACAAGACTCTGGAGAAGCTCAAAAACAATTATCTAAAGAGTTTGTGCGCCAATGGCTTATTCAAAACAATTTCCAAGGTCTTAAGGGACAAACTGTGCCTCACATGAGTGATGAATATATACAGAGCGTTAGCAACCGTTATATAGAATTGTATGAGAATATTACGGGAGAAACTTTTATAAAAGCAGATGTCTCTGATATTGATACTAGAATAGAGAATAATGTTTCTAAATACTTTAATCGCTAATTATTCTTTTACTATTTTAAATGTTTTTGACTTATTTTGAGTAGAAATTTTCAGCAAATAGACACCAGAGAGAAGTGATGCAGTGTTTATTTTATTTGACGCCTCTTTTAAAAAGTCCATTTCTTTCCCGGCTATATTATACAGTGTTATGGTACTATTTTTTAAAGAAGGTTCGATGGTTATAAAATCTTTAAATGGATTTGGATAGACTAAAGCATCTATTGTCTCTATGTTTTCAACACCTAATTCTTCACAGTTAATATTTTGACTTTCTCCAGTATTAAAAGCTCCATTAGTTACATACCAATTTTGCCATGTTCCACCCACACCAGTAGTCCAGTCTGCTAAATCAAAATAATTCGTCCCTGCAGTAGTTCCAGGTACTTTATAGACCTTAACAGCTTCCTCTTCTCTAGACCAGTCTAAGGGCTGTCCTTCTGTGCAATTTTCTGGGGCATAGACCTCTAAGGCGCAATTAGATTGAATAAAAAAAGCATATTCTTCATAATTAGGGTAATCTCCATAAATAAATGCTCTACCACTAGCGTTTATACACACCGCAGTGTATTCATTACAGGCAATACCAAAAGGGCGTAAACCATTGTCCTGTGCAAAGCGAGCAATAAATGCAGTGTGTCTTCCACGTCTATCTGGATCATCATAATGTGTGTCTGTGATTACATTTTCTAAAAAAGGAATTTCTAAAAAATCATTATACCCCAAAGACATGCGGTTATGGTATGGATTAGATAATGCTTGTGCATTGGTTACGGTTCCGTTTTCTGCATCAAAATAACTACTTCCTAAAATAGCCATTCCTGCACTGGTACCTCCTATAACTCCTCTTTTTACATTTATAAAAGTGTTTAAAGCTGTTTCCATAGCAGTATTTTTAAAATAGCTTACGTAATTAAATTGATTACCACCTGCAAACCAAATTGCTTCGGCTTCATTAACTTTTTCTAAAACATATGGGTCTATGGCTCCAGCACTATTGTTTATAACAAATGTTGTGACAGAGTTTATTGAAACGCCAAGTTCTGAGTAGAAATAATCATTATAACCATCACTTCCAGAGGCTCTAAGAACCAAAACATCCCCTCCGTTTGCTTTGTTTAAAAACCAAACCATTGCCTGATCACTTTCACTAGCTCCACCCATCAAACAAACACCAGATTCTGGAGTTGTTATTAAATCATCACTAGATCCAGTATGGTACTCAATGTAGTTTTGCGATACACTTAATTGGCATATCATAAAAACAAGAAGCAGTGTTTTTTTCATTTATATATGGGTCTATCTTGTGATTAAGGAGTTGTTAATTTTATAAACAGTTAATTAAAAAGAGAAGCTACTTTTTTCTCTAAAGCTTTTCCTCTTAGGTTTTTTGCTATGATATAGCCGTTTTCATCCAGTAAGAAAGTTGCTGGAATAGAGCGTACCCCGTATTGCTTAGCGATAGGATCTTTCCAAAACATTAAATTAGACACATGAAACCAATCCATATTGTCTTTTTTAATTGCTTTAATCCAGCGGTCTTTTTGTGCAGCCTTATCTAGTGAGACACTAATGATGTTTAATCCTTTGTCATGGTATTTTTCATAGACACGCACTACATTAGGATTTTCTTTTCTACAAGGTCTACACCAAGAAGCCCAAAAATCTATAATAGTGTATTTTCCTAAAACATCTTTCAAGGATAGGTCTTTGCCTTCTGGAGTTTTTGCAGTAAATGCTGGAGCTTTTCCTCCAACATCACTATTTTTTAAATCTTGTGCTGTAGCTGTTATTTGTTTTGCAATTTTCGTGTTTGCAATTTTTGGACTAAAATTAGCAATAAGATCTGAAGCCTCTCTAGCGTTTAGTTGTTTTTGATTTAACATTTCAGAAACCAATAAAAGAGCAAACATTGAATTTGGATTTTCTTTTGCAAAATCTTTTTTGTAATTGTTCTCATCTCTTGTAACTCGGGCATTTCTTTTTTGTAATTCAAAGACAAATGCATCATCATTATTTTTTTTTGCATTTCTATACTCATTTGAAATATCACTTTTTAAGGCTGCAATCTCTCTAATTTTTGTGTTAAACTCTTTGTAAGAATCATTTTGAGTATTACCAGATACATAAGAGGCTTGAATACTGTCTTTATATATGATAGCTTTTAAGTCTTGACTTTCTGGGAAGTATAAAATACTACTATTGTTTACAACCATATAGTATAAAGACGGTTCCGTAATCTTAGTAAAAGTTCCAGAGAAGGCTCCATTTTTAATAACTAAGGTATCCATTACTTTGGTTCTGTTATCTTTTATAGTATAAATGATAACATTTGACCCATCTGTTATACCTGGGGCTATACCATTTAATGTGTAGGTGCTGGTGTCTTTGTTACACCCAATTAAACTTAAGATTAAAAGGGCTACTATTGAATTTCTCATATTGTTTTGGTTTTGTTTTGTGAAAATAGTTGATTTTTTATAAAAAGCGAAAAACATCAATTGTTTGTTACTTAACTTATTTGTTATTATTAACCCTTTTTTGTAATTAAAAGAAGCTAGCTTCATCACCCAAGGGACAGGGTGTTCTTACATCTCATTACTAGCTTTTTTTTGCCCTGTCATCATTAGATATGCCTTTAAAAACCCATCTAGTTGTCCATCTAGAATAGCTTCTGGGTTGGTGCTTTCAAAACCAGTACGCACATCTTTAACGAGCTTGTAAGGTTGTAATACATAATTTCTAATCTGGCTTCCCCATTCAATAGCCATTTTACCATCCTCAATTTCTGCCCGTTGGGCCTGTTGTTTACGAAGCTCAATTTCATACAATTGCGATTTTAGCATTTGCATGGCCTTCTCTCTGTTTTCAAGCTGAGAACGTGTTTCGCTATTATGAATAATAATCCCGCTGGGCTTATGGGTTAATATAGCTTTGGTTTCTACTTTGTTTACATTTTGTCCACCAGCGCCGCTACTACGAGCAAAGTCCCAAGAAATTTCTGCTGGATTGATGTCTATTTCTATGGTATCATCGACAAGAGGGTATACATAAACACTTGCAAAGCTAGTATGGCGTTTTGCGTTACTGTCAAAAGGGGAGATGCGTACCAAACGATGAACACCATTCTCACTCTTTAACCAACCAAATGCAAATTCTCCTTCAATTTCAAGGGTAACAGTTTTAACACCTGTAACATCTCCAGCTTGAAAGTTAAGTTCTTTTACTTTAAATCCATTTTTTTCTGCCCACATTAAATACATGCGCATTAACATATTTGCCCAATCACAACTTTCTGTGCCACCAGCACCCGCAGTAATTTGTAATACAGCACTCATAGCATCTCCTTCTTCCCCTAACATGTTTCTAAACTCAATAGACTCTGTAAGTTCCAATGCTTCATTAAAACGCTTGTCAACCTGTGCCTGGGTTCCTTCTCCTTCTTTGAAAAATTCATACAAGATCTCTGCGTCATCCAGTAGGGTTAACGCTTGTTTGTAATCTATCACCCATTTTTTTTTGGTGCGTAATAATTTAACAAAAGCCTCTGCTTCTCTTGGTTTATTCCAGAAGTTGGGGTCAAAAGTTTTTTCTTCGTCGTTGCTTATTTCTATTTCTTTGCCAGCAATGTCAAAGATATTGCCTTAACGCTTCTGTGCGAGAGCGAAGGTCTTGGAGTTGGTCTGATGTAATCATGCTATAATATAAGGGCAGGAATTTCTTCCTAGATTTTATTATTTATTTTCACTTTGCGAAATGTACTAGATAATATTATGTAAAAATAAGGGTATTGATTTTTAGAAAAAAGAAAAGCATTACAAACAAAAATAAAATGAGTTATTGCTATATTTATATTTTTAAAATTTTGACACTAATAGCACGCTAGATCTTTGGTTTATAAGAACCTGCGCTTAGAGTCTTTTTTTTATTAATTGCTGCCAATAGTTTTGATAGTGGTTTAGTAATAGTAAAATGATGAAATAAAATTATAATAGAGAACACAACCATGATTATAGATTTAAGAAGTGATACGGTTACCAAGCCAACCTCAGGGATGATGGATGCTATAATGAGCGCACAAACTGGTGATGATGTTTATAAAGAAGATCCAACAGTAAATGCCTTAGAGCAAAAAATGGCAACTCTTTTTGGAATGGATACTGCCTTGTTTTTTCCTACAGGAAGTATGGCAAATCAAGCTGCCATAAAATTACACACACAGCCCTCAGAGCAACTTATTTGTGATAAATGGGCACATGTGTATAACTATGAGGGTGGAGGCGTTTCTTTTAACAGTGGCGTTTCTTGTAAGTTGGTTGATGGTGTTCGTGGTATGATTACAGCAAAACAAGTTTTAGAGAGTATCAACCCACCAGATTTTTATCATAGCCCATTAACTAGTTTAGTTTGTTTAGAAAATACTACCAATAAAGGAGGCGGAGCTTGTTATGATATTGAAGAAATTTTAAAAATCAAACAAGTTTGTAAACAAAACAATCTGGGTTTACATCTTGACGGCGCTAGATTAATGAATGCTATTGTTGCTAACAATGAAGACACTAAGGCCTATGGAGGTGTGTTTGATACTATTTCTGTTTGCCTAAGTAAGGGCTTAGGTGCCCCAATGGGAACCGTATTGTTAGGAAGCAATGCGCTTATGAAAAATGCAATACGAGTACGTAAAGTTTTGGGTGGAGGTATGAGACAAATAGGGTTTATGGCTGCTGCAGGACTCTACGCTATGGACCATCAAGTTGCCCGCCTGGAAATAGACCATCAAAGAGCCAAGGAAATTTCAGACACTTTAGCAATACTGCCTTATATTAAAATGGTGGAACCTACACAGACTAACATTGTTATCTTTTATTTGGAGGATCATCTTAACCAAAACGTATTTATGGACTGCTTAGCCAAAAAAAACATCCGTATCAGTAATATGGGGCACGGTAAACTTCGTGTAGTTACACATCACGATTACACGCAAGAGATGCATGACAGGTTTTTACAGACCCTTATTGCATACAAGTAGTAACATGTGTTTTTTAGTAGCGCTAAAGTATTTATTAATAAATTTAAGAGCAGCTTTATTGTAATGTGTTGCAGGGCTTAAAAACAGGTTGTTTAATTGATCTTAGAGATACAGCTTCTGCACAAAAATTAGTTTCTAATGTCTTGTAAAATTAGTAATTTGCGCAGAGACAATACATACCTTACATTATGAAAAAAATTGTGCTATTGGGCCTTACATCTATATTCTTGATGGTAGCCTGCAACGATATTAAAAAGACACAAAAACCAATGAATCTTACCCCCCCAACAGTAGATAAAATAGTTAAAAATCTAGAAAAACATGGTGATGCAAGAGATGACAGCTATTACTGGCTCAATGAAAAAGAAAACCCAGAGGTTATAGACTACTTAGAGCGAGAGAATGATTATTACCAAAAAATGACAGCGCATACCAAAGATTTTCAAAAAGATCTTTTTGATGAAATGAAAGGTCGCATTAAAGAAGATGATGCTTCTTTACCTTATAAATTAAATGGGTACTATTATATTACACGTTTTGAAACAGGAAAAGATTATCCCATCCATACCCGTAAAAAAGGATCCTTAGACGCAGAAGAAGAAATAATGTTTGATGTCAATAAATTGGCAAAAGAACATTCATACTATAGCTTAAAAGGTATTTCAATAAGTCCAGATAATACAATGGCCGCCTTTGGTGTAGATACTTTAAGTAGAAGAAACTACTCTATTTTTATAAAAAATTTAGTAACAGGAGAATTGTTAGAAGAACGTATTCCATTAACCACAGGTGGGGCTACCTGGGCTAATGACAATAAAACCATCTTCTACACAAAGAAAGATGAACAGACACTTCGCTCTAATGAAATATACAAACATAGCCTTGGTGATGCTGCCAATGATGATATAAAGGTTTTTACAGAAGAAGATGAAACATATAGCTCTTTTGTTTACAAAACAAAATCTAAAAAATATATTGTGATAGGAAGTTCTAGCACCCTTTCTTCTGAATATCAAATTCTTAATGCAGATACACCAAATGAGAATTTTAAGATGTTTCAGCCAAGAGAACGAGGCTTGGAATACAGCATCGCACACTATGAAAATGATTTTTATATCGTTACCAATAAAGATGAAGCTACCAATTTTAAGTTAATGAAAACCTCTGAGCAGAAAACAACCAAAGAAAATTGGGTTGATGAAATTCCTCATCGTAAAGAAGTGTTGTTAGAGGATGTTGAAATATTTAAAGATTATTTAGTAGTAGAAGAGCGCTCTAATGGCTTAAGCCAAATGCATATAAAAAGGTGGGACAATACAGAGGCCTATTATCTACCTTTTAATAATGAAACCTATTCTGCAGGAGCTATGTCTAATCCAGATTTTGATTCTGAAACATTACGATACGGCTATTCATCACTTACCACACCTTCCTCTATTATTGACTTTAACATGAAGACGCTCGAGAAAAGTGTTTTAAAAGAAACAGAAGTTCTTGGCGGTACCTTTAACAAAGAGAATTACGAGTCTAAACGCATCTGGGCAACTGCAGAAGATGGAACTAAGGTGCCAATTTCAATGGTATATAAAAAAGGAATTAAAATGGATGGAACAAATCCATTTCTTTTGTATGCATACGGCTCTTATGGAGCGACTATAGACTCTTATTTTTCTTCCACACGTTTAAGTTTATTAGACAGAGGGTTTGTTTTTGCAATTGCTCACATTAGAGGAGGGCAATACTTAGGCCGTACTTGGTATGAAGATGGAAAATTATTAAAGAAGATCAATACCTTTACAGACTTTATTGATGTTTCAAAACATGTTATAGAGCAAGGGTATACCTCTAGAGATCATTTATACGCTCAGGGAGGATCTGCAGGAGGTTTACTAATGGGAGCTGTTGTTAATCTAGCGCCAGAATTATACAATGGTGTTATTGCTGCAGTACCTTTTGTAGATGTGGTAACAACCATGCTAGATGATACTATTCCATTAACCACAGGAGAGTATGATGAATGGGGAAACCCAAATATCAAAAAGTATTACGAGTATATGAAATCTTATTCTCCTTATGATAATGTAAAAGCGCAATACTACCCTAATATGTTTGTAACAACTGGACTGCATGATAGTCAAGTACAGTACTTTGAGCCAGCAAAATGGGTTGCACGTTTAAGAGAATTAAAAACAGATGATAATGTGCTGTTTTTAGATGTTAATATGGATGCAGGACATGGAGGTGCATCGGGTCGATTTGAGGCTTTAAAAGAGCTTGCAAAAGACTATGCGTTTATTCTAGACTTAGAAGGAATAACCAAATAATTATTAATTACGTACATTTGTAACGTTTTATAAAGAACCAAATACAATCTGGTTTTTAATAAATTCCTTCTATGAAAGAACAAATTAAAGCACATAAAAATATTCTAGAACTTATAGGCAATACACCCTTAGTACAGCTTAATAATATTACAGCTTCTCTTAAAGGTAATTACTTTGCTAAAGTTGAGGCCTTTAACCCAGGCCATTCTTCAAAAGATAGAATTGCTTTGTATATCATTGAACAAGCAGAGAAAAAAGGAATTTTAAAGCCTGGAGATACTATAATTGAAACTACAAGTGGTAACACAGGTTTTAGTATTGCTATGGTGAGTATCATTAAAGGGTACAAATGTATTTTGGCTGTAAGCTCAAAATCTTCTAAAGATAAAATAGACATGCTTCGCACCATGGGCGCACAGGTATATGTTTGTCCTGCTCACGTTAGTGCAGATGACCCAAGGTCTTATTACGAAGTTGCAAAGCGCCTACATGAAGAGAATCAGGGATCTGTGTATATCAACCAGTACTTTAATAAATTAAATATAGAAGCTCATTACCAATCAACAGGTAAAGAAATTTGGCAACAAACTAGTGGTCAAATAACACATTTAGTAGCCTGTAGTGGTACAGGTGGTACCATATCAGGTATTGGCCGTTATTTAAAAGAACAAAACCCAGAGGTTCAAATTATAGGTATTGATGCTTTTGGATCTGTGCTACAAAAATACCATGAAACACGTGAGTTTGATCGTGATGAAATTTATCCATACCGTATTGAAGGCCTTGGAAAGAATTTAATTCCAAGCGCTACAGATTTTGATATTATAAATCGTTTTGTAAAGGTAACCGACCAAAGTAGTGCTCACACAGCACGTGAGCTTGCAACAACAGAAGGTCTATTTGTTGGATATACAAGTGGTGCTGCAATGCAGGGGCTTAAACAATTGGATGCAGAAGGCGTTTTTGATGCTACCAGTAATATTGTGGTTATTTTTCCTGATCACGGATCAAGGTACATGAGTAAAGTCTATAGCGATGACTGGATGAAACAACAAGGATTCCTTGACACTGTCGACCAAGAGAGTAATGCTATTTCATATATAAAATAAACAAAAACACATCATATTTTAATAATTCCTGAAGCATGTATTTGTTTCAGGAATTATTATTTTAAAGAATATTTAATTTTAAAACAACCTGAGCTCTACACTTATTTTAATGCATTTACGTGCTATTATTTGTTCATGTTTTGTTTACAAATTTTTAGCTTCCAATGAAAAATTAACTATGCAAAGAGAATAAAAATGCCTAATTTTGTTGTGTATTTTGAAACCAACGTATATTGATGAAAGATTTATTTGATAAGATTTACAGAGACAAAGGTCCCCTTGGAAAGTGGGCAGAAGTAGCAGAGGGATATTTTGTATTCCCAAAATTAGAAGGTCCTATCTCTAACCGTATGATATTTAATGGTAAAGAGGTTATTACTTGGAGTGTTAATGATTATCTAGGCTTGGCAAACCATCCAGAGGTTCGTAAAGTAGATGCAGAAGCTGCTGCTGCTTATGGTTCTGCATACCCTATGGGTGCTAGAATGATGAGTGGTCATACAGATTTGCACGAACAATTACAAAATGAATTAGCTGCCTTTGTTAATAAAGAAGCATCATACTTGTTGAATTTTGGTTATCAAGGTATGGTCTCTACCATTGACGCCTTAGTATCTAAAGACGATGTTATTGTCTATGATGTGGATGCGCATGCATGTATTATTGATGGAGTGCGTTTACATATGGGGCAACGTTTTACCTATAAACATAACGATCTAGAAAGCATTGAGAAAAATTTAACGCGTGCCACTAAAATGGCTGAGAAAACAGGTGGAGGAATTTTATTGATTTCAGAAGGTGTTTTTGGAATGCGTGGAGAGCAAGGAAGATTAAAAGAAATAGTAGCTCTTAAGAAAAAATATAACTTTAGATTATTTGTTGATGATGCTCACGGTTTTGGAACACTTGGTAAAACAGGTGCTGGTGCTGGAGAAGAGCAGGGAGTACAAGATGATATTGACGTGTACTTTGCAACATTTGCAAAGTCTATGGCTAGTACAGGTGCTTTTATTGCTGGAGATGAAGAGATCATGAATTATTTAAAATATAATTTAAGATCTCAAATGTTCGCAAAATCATTGCAAATGCAATTGGTTGTTGGAGCCTTAAAACGCTTAGACATGATGCGCTCTAGTACAGAGTATAAAGATAAACTTTGGGTGAACGTTCATGCCCTACAAGGAGGCTTGCGTGAGCGAGGCTTTGATTTAGGAACCACACAGAGTTGTGTAACACCCGTATATTTAAAAGGCTCTGTTCCTGAAGCAATGGCTTTGGTGAAAGATTTACGAGAAAACTATGGAGTATTTACCTCTATAGTAGTGTACCCAGTGATTCCTAAAGGATTGATATTATTGCGTATGATACCTACAGCTACTCATACTATGGAGGATATAGAGGTAACACTTGAAGCATTCTCAGGCATTAGAGAGCGTCTTGAAAACGGAACCTACAAAAGATTGTCTGCATCTGTTGCAGCTGCATTTGGAGAATAATACCCATATGTATTACAATAAAAAAAACCACCGCTTTACGGTGGTTTTTTTTTATAGGTTTATTTATGAGAGAACAACTCCTTTACAAGGACTTTTTAAACGTACTTCGTTCTTTATGCTTCTTTGGCGCATAGTCTTTCCATAGCTGTTGCACTGCGGTATTTTCAATTAATTCAGGGTTAGTTTCTACTTTGTCAATCCCATTGGTGTTAAAAAAATGCTGTACTTCTTCAAAAATAATAGCAGTAACTCCTTTGCCTTGATATTCTGGGTCAATGCCAATTAAATATAAGGCTGCTCGATCATTCTTCTTTTGTGCCTTTAATAGGTGATACCATCCAAAGGGGAGTAGCGAACCATTTGCTTTTTTCAATGCCTTGCTAAAAGAGGGCATGACAATAGAAAAAGCTACCAATGCACCTTTTTTGTCTTGAATACAGGTAACATAATCTGGTTGTATAAAACTAAAATACTTTTCTTTATAATAATCAATTTGATACTGTTGTATAGGAACAAATGTTTGTAAGGAATTGTATGTTTGGTTAAGGAGTTCAAACATAGTATCCACATATGGAATGATATCTTTCTTGCTGTTAAACTCAATTACAGACAAACCATACCGCTGTTTTACAATACTAGAAAATTTTGCAAATCTTTCTTTAATTGTTGGTGGTATTGTTAATTTATACTCAACCCAGGTAGCTTGTTTTTCATACTCTAAAGCTTCAAAGTGATTGGCGTAATACGGGTATTGATACCAAGTAATCATGGTGTTTAATTCTTCAAAACCTTGGGTTAAAATTCCTGCTTTTTCCATGTTGCTAAAGCCAACAGGGCCTTCTACATATTCTAAGTTGTTTTTGGCACCTATTTCATATGCTTTTTCAAGTAAAGCCTTAGTGACATTTATGTCATCGATCATGTCTAACCAACCAAATCTAACTTTCTTTTTGCCAATTTCATTAATTTCTAGATGGTTTAAAATAACCGCAATACGACCAACTATTACACTTTCTTTGTAAGCCAGGTAGTATGTGGCCTCTGCATTTTTAAAGACAGGGTTCTTTGTTTTATCTAGGGTTTCCATCTCATCTTTAGTCAAAGGTGGAACCCAATATGGACAGTCCTTATAAAGTTTAAAAGGAAACTTTACAAATTGCAACAACTGTTTTTTAGTAGTAACTTCTTGTATTGTAATCATATCTCAGTATTGATTCTTCATATCTTACAATTACTTCAGGCCGGTATCGCCCTCATCAACTTCAAAGTAATTCTTTTTTTTCTTCTTTTCTTTTTTTGCTTTATCTCTCTTTGCCTTTTTCTTTTCTCTACCAGGTTTACCTTTATCTTCAAGATATTCATCTTCTTTATGAAAATCTAAACGATACGAAACTCCAATACGTGCAAATGTTCTTGTTGGAGTATCTTTTAGGCTGTACAATATAGAGGCATCTACCTGCCAATCTCTTGTAATAAGGCCTGCTAGGCCAAAACGCACAATATTATCTGCATAAAAATCACTATCAAACCCTTGGTCTTCTATAAACAATGAAAACCAATCAGAGACAGCGTATGTAAGTGTAACGATATAGCCATAGGTTGGAGTCTGTGTGGTAAACTTGTCTGCAATAATATTTGTTACAAGTACAAAACCGCTTCTAAAATTATTTTGTGTTTGTATCGAAACCTTCGGGCTTATACTTAACCCATCTTGAGCAGAAAAGGGGTTGTCTGCATTATCAAAATTAGCTCCAGCATACACAGATATTGCAGGAATTAATTCGCGCCATTGAAACGTATTATTTGCCTTCCAACTACGAAGGTTAGGACCCATTAAGGCCTGTTTTCTATAAGGATCATACACCAAATACTTTGCGCCAAGTGTATTGCTTTTAAAGTTTCTCTGTGCATATTCAAAAGCAGCAGCTCCACGAGAATCAACTACATTGTTTGATTGAAATTCACCCGTTAAACTCACTTCAAGTTCTTCCTTCCAAAATCCAAACCGAACCGAATAGTCTACGGTAAAAGCGCTTGCATCTGTTTTTAATAAAGCATGATTTTCTGAACCAATACCAAATCCACCTTCAAATTGTAGGATGTTGGTACCCACAGAAAAAGCTCCTTGAGAACCACCAGGTCTATTATTATTGATAGTTTCTGTGTACTGAGCAGTAGCAGCAGAAAAGCATAAGAATGTAAACAGACAAAGAAAAAAAGGAACTAACTTCATAGGGTTGGTTTAATATCAAAGATATAAGTTTTATCATTTATTTAATACCCTTGTGCCTGGTTTTTGTGGCACTATTTGTATTTTCGCATCTTATTTTAATAATATGATTACATTTTTCAAAACGATATTAATTATCCTATTAGTATACTACGGGTTAAAAATTATTTTGAAACTCGCTGCGCCTTATATTATGAAATATTTCTCCAAGAAATTGGCAGCCCGCTTTGGTGCTAACTTCGGAAATATGACACCTCCAAATACTTCCCCAGAAAAAGAAGGCGAGATTACTATCGATAAAACGCCTAATGCCAAAAAACCTAGCAATACCGTTGGTGAATATGTAGATTATGAAGAATTAGAATAAGCCTTTTTGTTTTTGACGTTTGACGGGGTATTTGTTCATATTTTTCGTTAATTTTCAGATTTTAAAAAACAAATTCTTTTATGCATATTTCATTTAAAAAAGCAGTGCCACATTTGGTTGTTATACTGTTATTAATGAGTACTTCATTACTGTACTTTAGTCCTGTTTTGAGCGGTAAAACGATCTTCCAGAGCGATATTGTGCAACATAATGGAATGGCTAAGGAGCTTAGAGATTTCAGAAAAACAAATGACACAGAAACCTACTGGACTGACAGTGCCTTTGGTGGAATGCCAACCTATCAACTAGGCGCACGTTATCCTCATAATTACATCAAAACGCTAGACGAGAGTTTGCGTTTTTTACCTAGACCAGCAGATTATCTATTTTTATATTTCATAGGTATCTATGTGTTGTTTCTCGTTCTAAAATTAGACTATAAAATTGCCTTTCTAGGAGCACTAGCTTTTGGGTTTTCAACATACCTCATAATTATTCTAGGGGTTGGGCATAATGCTAAAGCACATGCAATTGCATACATGCCCTTAGTTTTAAGTGGTATTATACTCACCTTTAGAGGCAAGTACCTCTGGGGTTTCTTGCTTACTACAATTGCTATGGGGCTAGAACTAACAGCCAATCATATACAAATGACTTACTATCTACTTTTATTAGTAGTATGCTTGGGGGTTTCTTATTTAATAGATGCTGTTAAGAAAAAGACGCTGCCTCATTTTTTCACATCTGTAGGTATTATGATCTTAGGAGTTTTATTGGCTTTGGGTTTAAATGCTACAAATTTGTTAGCGACCAAAGAGTATGCAGATACCTCAACCCGAGCAAAGAGTGATTTAACCATCAATCCAGACGGTACTCCAAAACTAGACAAAGAAGGTTTAGACTATGATTATATCACTACCTATAGTTATGGTATGTTAGAAACCTTTAATCTACTTGTGCCTCGCTTTATGGGAGGTGGTTCTAGTGAGCCTTTTCCAGAAGACGCTGCCACCCAAGATGCTTTGTTGAAAATGGGGGCAACCCCTCAACAGGCAAAAGATACCTTAAACCAAATTCCATTATACTGGGGTGACCAACCCATTGTAGCAGCACCTGCTTATGTAGGGGCAGTGGTTATTTTTCTGGCTATTCTTGGATTGTTCTTAATCCAAGGGAGGCTAAAATGGTGGTTGGTTTCTGGATTTATCTTGAGTTTGTTACTATCCTGGGGTAAAAACTTTAGTTTGCTCACAGACTTTTTTATAGACTATGTTCCTTTATATAATAAGTTTAGAGCAGTATCTTCTATACAGGTTATTATAGAACTTGTCTTACCAGTCTTAGCGATGGTAGGATTACATCAATTTTTTAAAACACATATTTCTGAAGAGAAAAAGAGAAAAAGCTTGGTTTATGCCACAAGCTTACTTGGTGGACTACTCGTTTTATTTCTACTGTTTAAAAACACACTGTTTAATTTTGTAAGCCCCTATGATAGTGACATCATTGAAGCCATGGGCGTTCCCTTTATAGATGCAGTCCGAGAAGATAGAATGACGCTCTTTACTAATGACGGGATAAGAAGCCTAGTTTTTATTGTATTGTCTGCCATTACACTTTGGCTATTTCTTACTAAGAAGTATAAGGAAACTTTTACCATATGCATTCTTACAATTCTAGTAGTCTTTGATTTGGTAGGAGTAGATAGGCGGTATGTAAATAATGAAGATTTTGTAAACAAACGAATCATGGAGCAGCCCTTTCAAAAATCTGCTGCCACCCTACAAATTGAAAAGCAGACAGGACGGTTTCGTGTGTATGATGCCGCTAATAATGCTTTTAATAGTGCAGAGGTAAGTTATTTTAATAGTTCAATAGGAGGGTATCATGCTGCAAAACCAAGAAGGATGCAAGATATTGCAGACTTCTATATAAATCAAGGTGATATTTCAATGCTAAACATGATGAACGCTCGTTTCATCATTGTACAAAGTAAAAATGGAGGCCTTTATGGACAGCGCAATCCATATGCAAATGGAAATGCTTGGTTTGTTCAAAATGTGATACTTGCAGAAACTGCAGATGAAGAAATAATTGCTTTAGATAGTTTAGACACCAAAAAGACAGTGGTTGTTCATAAAGACTTCATATCATATCTTCCCCTTAAAGACATTAAAAGAGATAGCACAGCTACTATAGAATTGGTGTATGATACGCCAAACCATTTGGTATACGAAGCTGCCACCGAATCTACACAATTAGCAGTCTTTAGTGAGGTTTATTATTCAAAAGGATGGAATGCTTATATTAATGGTGAGCCCGTAGAACACATTCGTGTAAATTATTTATTAAGAGCACTTAAGGTGTCAAAAGGGTATTCAAAAATCGAATTTAAATTTGAACCATCTGTCGTAAAAAAAGGGAGCTTTATCGCCTTGTTTAGTAGCGTTTTGTTCATCTTATTTCTTTTAGGGACTTTTGGGTATTACTACACGCAGAGGCGAACTTCAAATATATAATTTAATGAAAAAGGCACTCATTATTTGTTATTATTGGCCACCTGCAGGAGGTCCAGGAGTGCAGCGTTGGTTGAAATTTGTAAGCTATTTAAGAGATTTTGAAATAGAGCCTATAGTATACGTTCCACAAAACCCCAGCTATCCTCTTCTAGATGAAAACCTTGTTACAGAAATCCCTGAGGGTATTACCATTTTAAAACACCCTATAAAAGAACCCTATAAATTTGCAGCATTTTTTTTTAAGAGCAAAACCCGCCAAATAAGCAGTGGTATTATTTCAAAAGAGAGCCCTTCTGTCATTGAAAAATTAATGTTGTTTATACGAGGTAATTTATTTGTTCCAGATGCTAGAGTAGGGTGGGTAGCACCTTCCGTTACATTCTTAAAAGATTATCTTTTAACACATAAAGTAGATTGTATAATTACTTCTGGACCACCACATAGTTTACACCTTATTGGTTTGTCCTTGCAAAAGCAAACAAAACTACCATGGATTGCAGATTTTAGAGATCCCTGGACTACCATTCATTATCATAAATCGCTACGCCTTACTAGGGCTTCTGCACTAAAACATAAAAAGCTAGAATCTTTGGTATTAAACAAGGCCGATCATATATTGGTAACAAGCCCTTCAACTAAAAAAGAATGTAGTTTACTTACTCAACAACCCATAACACTTATAACTAACGGTTTTGACCCTATAAAAGAAGTAGTTGCCTCACTAGATAAGAAGTTTTCTATAGCTCACATAGGTTCACTGTTAACAGAAAGAAACCCTCTAATTTTATGGGAAGTACTCTCTGAAATAGCATTAGATAACCAAGATTTTGCTTCAGATCTTGAAATCACTTTAGCAGGAGCAGTTAGTCATGAGGTGCTTGCAAGTATTGCCTTGTTTGGCTTAACAAACAATACTACATTAAAAGGCTATGTGTCTCATTCAGCCGCTATTAATCTACAGCACAGTGCTCAAATCTTACTGTTACTTGAAATGGATTCTCCACAGACCAAAGCTATTATACCTGGTAAGTTATTTGAGTACCTTCAAGCCAGGCGCCCCATCATCGCTCTTGGTCCTCAAGGAAGTGATGTAAAAGACATTTTGGAGCTTACCGCTAGTGGGTATTATATAACACCTACTCAAAAAGATAGCTTACACAAACAGATCCTTGTATATTACAGGGCCTATAAAAACGCAGGTCTCTCTGTGCCCTGTGGTGATATATCAGCCTTCACTAGAAAATCCTTAACTAAAAAGCTCGCAGGTGTCATTAACTCTGTGGTAAATACTTAGTATAAAAAAGCCCTCAGATATTAGTATATCAAAGGGCTTTAAACAAACAAACAAATAAACTAACCATAAACTTATTGCACTCCACGCCTTTTTCTAGGAGTTGAGATGCGGGTATTACTACGTACATTATTTTTTGAACCAGATCGCTTTGTAGTCTTTCTTGTGTTATTAACTCTAGAGCTACGCGCCTTTCTATTGCTAGCTATCGGGTTATTAGTCCTTGCAACTGTTCTTACTGCTCTTGTGTTATTTGTGTTTCTTCTTACTTGCACAGCACGGGGTTTAATACTTCTAGTTTCTTGTCTAGAAACAACAGCTCTTGCACTCTCAGCTCTATTAGTATTAGATACCTTTCTTGTGCTTCTTTTTGTTGCAGTTGCTTTTCTATTTCCACGATTTTTTCTAGCAGCTACATAGCTATTATTTCTTGAGGTACTAGTTCTTCCATGGGTATTTACCATGGTATTTATTCTCCCTCTTTTATAATCTCTGTTTAGCGCAGTTCTTCCACCTCTGTAATGTATTCTACTCCCTGGTGCGTAAAAATTTCTTCTAGCATTTACATAGGGTGTTGTATATCTGTTGGTGTAATATCTTACATGGTTATAGTAACTATAGCGAACTGGCGTATAGTATCTTCTATAAGGGACGTCCCAAACAATACAGTTGCTATAGACAGGTCTTGTGTAATTTGCATGCCATGTACGGTATATGTAAAACCTATTGAAAGGGTTTATAAACCCAATACAGTGATCATAGTAGCCATAATTGTTATAGAATATACGCAAGCCTCCTACACGAGATAAGCGTCTGTTTCTATAGCCAATAACTATCTCACCGGCTTGAATGATTCTTCCATAGGCATCATAAAAAACCGGAACATCTTCTATTTGAACAATTGCTCCATAGGCATCATATTGGACATATGCTTCATAATCTCGCCCCGTATTAAAACTCACAAACACACTTGGAGATGAAAGAGTGACTGCGGTATTGCTTCCAGTTCCTAGGTATATAAAATCAAATTGTCCATCAGCAAATACAGAAAACTCTACACCCCCTTCAATAAAAATAGATGCTTCTCCATTGTATTTTGTTTGATTAAAAGATTCTGGACCAACAAGCTTTGTTGCATTTGCCGAAATTCCTACACATAGAAACAAAAGTATTGTTTTGAAGTTTTTCATAATAAGTGATTTTCTGTACTTGCTAAATGACTTTAACGAGCGTTGTACCCAAAAGATAATACATAGACCATGCCAAAAACAAAAAAAGTCCTGTATAGACCGTTTTTATTGACTTTGTAAATGGTGTTCTTGTGCAGTTGTATATAAAAAGACCTGGGTGTGTTGGGTTTGCCACAAATTAATAGCATCCTACAGAAGAAATTTGAAATACGATGTTATATTATCTATAAGAACTATAGTTTGTCTTTAAGGTACTGAGCCGTGTAAGATTTTTTATTTTTAGCAACCACTTCTGGAGTTCCTTGCGCCATTATTTTTCCTCCTTTGCTACCACCATCTTGACCTAAATCTATAATATAATCTGCACACTTTATAAGATCTATATTGTGTTCTACCACAATAAGCGTGTGGCCTTTATCTAGTAAAGCGTAAAAGGAGGCTAAAAGTTTTTTAATATCATGAAAGTGTAAACCTGTGGTAGGTTCATCAAAAATAAATAGCGTTTTTTCTTTGGTAATACCTTTAACTAAGAATGAAGCTAGCTTGATTCGTTGCGCTTCACCACCAGATAGCGTTGAGGAGCTTTGCCCTAATTTCACATAGCCCAAACCAACATCTTGAAGGGGTTGTAATTTTATTACAATTCTTTTTTGTTCTTGACTTTTAAAAAATTCAATAGCATCATCTACTGTAAGAGATAGAACATCATCTATATTCTTGTTTCCTACTTTTACTTCAAGCACTTCTTTTTTGAAACGCTTTCCATTACACACATCACATTGTAGGTTTACATCTGCCATGAATTGCATCTCGATAGTAATCTCACCTTCTCCTTTACAGCTCTCGCATCTACCACCATCTACATTAAAACTAAAGTGTTTTGTTTTGTATCCACGAATATCACTTAATTTCTGTTTTGCAAATAAACTGCGTATATCATCGTAGGCTTTGATATAGGTAACTGGGTTAGACCTGCTGGAGCGTCCAATTGGGTTTTGGTCTATAAACTCTACATTATTAATATTCAGAAAATCTCCTTCTAGGCTTGAGAACTGTCCAGGTTTATCGCCAAACCCGCCAATTTCTCTCTGTAAGGCAGGATACAATATTTTCTTCACCAAAGTACTTTTTCCACTACCAGAAACCCCTGTAACTGCTGTAAATAGTCCTACAGGAAATGTAGCATTGATGTTTTGTAAATTGTGTTGACGTGCACCCTTAATTTCTATTGCATTGGTAAAGGTTCTTCGTTTTTTAGGAACTTCTATTTTTAAGGTCTCGTTGAGGTACCCTGCTGTAAGCGAATCTTGTTTTAAAATTTCATTATAAGTTCCTACCGCAACTACGTCTCCTCCAAAAGTACCTGCTTCTGGCCCAATATCAATAATATGATCTGCTGCTTTCATGATATCTTCATCATGTTCTACAACGATCACGGTATTTCCTAGATCACGTAATGATTTTAATACCTTAATAAGGCGCTCTGTGTCTTTTGGGTGCAAACCAATGCTGGGTTCGTCAAGAATATACATGGAGCCTACCAAACTACTCCCTAGAGAGGTAGCTAAGTTAATGCGTTGTGATTCTCCTCCAGATAGTGAATTACTTTTTCTGTTAAGTGTAAGGTATGATAGCCCAACATCCATTAAAAAAGAAAGTCTATTGTTAATCTCTACAAGAAGTCGTTTTGCAATAGTTGTGTCATATTCGTCTAGTGTAAGTTCTTTAAAAAAAACAGCAACGTCTTCTAGTGGTAATGCAACCAACTCTTGAATAGCGGTGTTGGCAATTTTAACGTACCCAACTTCTGGTCTAAGTCTTTTTCCACGGCAAGTGGTACAGCTTGTTTTACCTCTATAGCGAGACAACATCACTCTATTTTGTATTTTATAACTCTTGCTTTCTAAGTATTTAAAAAAACTGTGTAGCCCTTCAAAATGTTGGTTACCGTCCCAAACCAATTGTTGTTGAGCCTCTGTGAGTTCAAACCAAGGTTTATGGATAGGAAAGTCAAAGGTATATGCGCTGTTTACTAATTGATCTCTATACCATCCCATACTGTCTCCACGCCATGGAAAAATAGCATTTTCATAAATAGATAAGGCTGTATTTGGGATTACTAAATCTTTGTCAACACCAACGATATCTCCATAACCTTCACAGGTTGGGCAGGCTCCAAAAGGATTATTGAAGCTAAATAAATGCACATTAGGTTCTGTAAAGGACATGCCATCACGCTCAAAACGATTGTTGAATTCTGCAATGTTATTGTTTTCAAGTTGTTCTATATATAAAGTTCCCTTTCCTTCATAAAAAGCCATTTGAACAGCATCTGCAAGACGGTTGTAAAAATCTTCATCTTCTTTGGTGATCACTCTGTCAATGACCAGTTGCATGCTTTTTGGTAATAAATTTCCTTTTAATTCATCTATGCGTACTACGGCGTCATCTATTTTTACACGAGCAAACCCTTGTTGTGCCAATGCTTTGGTCTTATTCTCTAAGGTTCTTCCTTCTTCTAGTACTAATGGAGATAGCAGCAACAGTTTAGTTCCTACAGGAAATGTTTTGATGAATTTTATAACATCAGCGACAGTGTCTTTTTTAACTTCTTTACCACTTATAGGAGAATAGGTTTTGCCAATACGTGCAAATAATAGCTTTAAATAATCATAAATTTCTGTTGAGGTTCCTACTGTTGACCTTGGATTTGTTGCATTTACTTTTTGTTCAATGGCAATTGCTGGAGAGATTCCTTTTATGCTATCAACCTTAGGTTTGTTAAGCCTACCAAGGAATTGTCTTGCATAACTAGAGAGACTTTCTACATACCTTCTTTGTCCTTCTGCATACAAGGTGTCAAAGGCTAAACTTGATTTACCACTACCAGAAAGGCCAGTTATGACAACTAGTTTATTGCGAGGAATAACAACATCTATGTTTTTGAGGTTGTGTAATTTAGCACCTTTTATGATGATGTTTTTTTTTGGATCTAGTAATTCCTTTTTCAATGTGAAGCCTTGTTAAATGTGGGTTTTTACAAAGATAACATTTTGCTATTTGTCTAACACATTGAGAGGAGTTTTAAGTTTTTTTTAATAAAAACGCCCATATTGTTTTGAATTGTAAACTTATTGTACTTATATTTACGCCTTACACTTATGTAAACCAAAATCATTGCCTATAGCATATTATTACTTTTTTTAATTTTATTATAACAACTCATTGGCCCTATTTAATAGTTGTTCACATTAAAAAGTATTGATATGAAAAAAAGCAAAGCTACAGATGCGGTTTTAGTAACTATGTACCTACAAGGAAATGAGTCTGCTCTTTCCACCCTCATCACACGACACAAGCAAAGAATTTACAGTTTTATCTATTCCAAGGTTTTTGACAGAGATGTTGCTGAAGATGTATTTCAAGACACATTCATTAAAGTTATCAATTCCTTGAAAAGAGGAAAGTATAATGAAGAAGGTAAGTTTTTACCTTGGGTAATGAGAATTTCTCATAATTTGGTTATTGATCATTTTAGAAAGAACAATCGCATGCCTAAGTTTGAAAACAACACAGATTTTAATATCTTCTCTGTGCTTTCAGACAATGCATTAAATGCAGAAAACACAATTATTAAAGGTCAAGTGGAGCAAGACATAAGACGTCTTGTTGATGAACTTCCAGAAGATCAACGCGAGGTTTTAATGATGCGTATTTACAGAGATATGAGCTTTAAAGAAATAAGTGAACAAACTGGGGTGAGCATCAACACAGCTCTAGGAAGAATGCGTTATGCACTCATTAACTTGCGTAAAGTGATTGATAAACATAACATTGTCTTGACAGACTAACACAATAAATTAGATTTTGCATCGTTAATTGGTAACAATAACATTTAAATACCATTGTATGCAAAAAATGTACTCAAGATCTTCACGCCCTGAACACGTGAACCAAAAGACAGTTCCAACCGATGAAACAATTAAGTTTCTTCTAGATTATTCTAAGGCCTTACAAATTGTAGCCTATAAAAACCTTACGTTTGAAGCAATTTTAAACTAAAATAAAAAAAACCCCGAAATTAATAATTCGGGGTTTTTTTATATTCTTTTCACCAAGTCTTCTCCATAAAAAAATATTTAGACACTATCATGGTGAGCTTTATTTTTTCTTTTTTTTATAATATTGGCTAAGCACCGTTTTTCTACCAATGGTTTTTGTAATAATATCATTTTCCAAATCCCAACCTCTAGCTTGACAGTATTGACGTCCATACCATATAATTTGAAGGTGTAGATCATTCCATATTTCTTCTGGGAAAAGTCTTTTTGCATCACGCTCTGTCTGTACCACATTTTTTCCGTTGGTGAAACCCCAGCGGAACATGAGTCTATGAATATGTGTGTCTACAGGAAATGCGGGCACTCCAAAGGCTTGAGAAATTACAACACTTGCGGTTTTGTGTCCTACCGCAGGCAGTTCTTCAAGCGCTTCAAGATCATTAGGGACCATGCCTTGATGTTTGTCTATTAAAATGTGAGAAAGGCCATAGATTCCTTTTGCTTTCATAGGAGAAAGCCCTACAGGTTTTATGATTTCTCTAATCTCTTCAATAGATAGCTTGATCATCTCTTGAGGAGTATCTGCCTGTTTAAATAACAAGGGAGTAATTTTGTTAACCCTAACATCTGTACTTTGCGCAGATAGTAACACTGCTATAAGTAAGGTATATGGGTCTTTATGGTCAAGGGGAATAGGGATTTCTGGATATAATTCTTTTAACGTATTTATAACAAAGAGTACCTTTTCTTGTTTGTTCATTTGGTTTAAATTTACATAAAGCCTAAAAAGCGTATTAAACGTTTTGCGATTACTAACAAAAACAAATTTACAAGAATGAATACACTTAATGTAGGAGACAGGGTTCCAAGTTTTACGGTTAATGATCAAGATGGAAACGCAATATCAATGAAAGACTATCAAGATAAAAAAGTTGTTGTGTTTTTCTATCCTGCAGCAAGCACCCCAGGATGTACAGCAGAAGCCTGTAATTTAAGAGATCATTATAAAGAACTACAAGATAATGGCTACGAGTTGTTAGGCGTTAGCGCAGACACAGAAAAAAAACAGTCTAATTTTAGAAACAAATATGAATTTCCATTTCCTTTACTAGCAGATACCCAAAAAGATGTTATTAACGCCTTTGGGGTATGGGGGCTAAAAAAGTTTATGGGCCGTGAATATGACGGTATTCATCGCAAAACATTTTTGGTGCATAATGGGGTAGTGGAGCGTGTTATAGATAAGGTAAAAACAAAAGCACACGCTGCGCAAATTCTTGATAATAATAGCATTTCTTAATACTTAGAGTACTATTAATAAAAAAGCTTTTTTTAAACGGGGTGCTTCTCTAGGCGATAGTTAAACAATTCTTTTTCCTTAATGATATCTGCAACACCTTCTGGAAGCATCTTTTCCCAACCGGCATCTGCGTTTTCTATCATACTTAAAACTTCTCTAGAAAAGATGCCCATGACATCAGGATTGTAATTCTCTACATCTATTACTTTACCGTTGTATTTAAAGAACTTATACAATTCTTTCATTCTTGGATGTACTTTTAAATTTTCACTAGTAGTAAAAACACCATTCTTATTCTTCATTGGGTATAGGTATACCTTCAAGTCTTTGAAAAATAATTTACCAAAAGCTTCTAGAATTCCACCACTAAGATGACGATAATATTTTTCGTCAAAGATATCTACCAAGTTATTAATTCCCATGGCAAGCCCTAGGCGCATTTTGGTATATCTAGAAAAGTATTCTACTAATTTATAGTATTCCTGAAAATTAGAAATCATTACAGTGTGCCCTAAAGAACAAAGTAATTTAGCACGATCCATAAAGTCTTCTTCATCAATCTCTCCTTCTGCTCGGAGGTTTGAGAGTGTTATTTCAAAAATAGTTACGGTTCTGTTTTTATCAACTTTAGATTCGTTGATAAACATTTCATGTGATTTTTGAAACATGTCAATATTTACCTTTGTAACAGGCCTAAAGCTACCACGCAGGGCTAATATGTTTTTTTTATATAATATTCTTGCAGGTAGGATGTTGTTTCCATCGGGTCCAAACATGACGGCATCTGTCATTTCGTTTTTAATAAGCTGCAAGCTCATTAGGCGGTTGTCTACATCTTTAAATTTAGGTCCTGAGAAATTAATAGTGTCAATTTCTATTTTGTCTTTATCAATATGGTCATACAGATAACGGAGTAATTTTTTTGGCGCGTCATGCTTATAATAGGCGCCGTAAATTAAGTTTACTCCTAAGTTACCCAAGGTATGTTGTTGTAATAATGCTTCAGTTTCATGAAAACGAATGTGTAAAATAATCTCACTGTACGCTTCATCTGGATCTGTCTGAAAACGAACTCCAACCCAGCCATGCCCTTTATATTTTTTTGCAAAATCTATAGTTGCTACTGTATTTGCGTAGGCAAAATATATTTTATTTGGGTGCTTCTCTCGCAAGATTCGCTCCTCAATTAAATTCATCTCGTGTGTGAGCATTTTTTTAAGACGCTCTTCTGTTACATACCTTCCATCTTTTTCAACACCATAAATGGCATCACTAAAATCTTTATCATAGGCTGAGATAGTTTTAGCAATAGTACCAGAAGCACCACCAGCTCTAAAGAAATTACGTACGGTTTCTTGACCTGCGCCAATCTCGGCAAAAGTCCCGTAAATATTTTCATTTAAATTAATACGTAAGGCTTTATTCTTTATGGAAGGAATTGCCTCAAATTCTTTATCTCCTTTAATAGTATCTGGCATAACCGTAGGTAATTGTTGCATAACAAAGGTAGCGAATACCATAGCCAATCAAAAAAAATACTAGTATTTTTGTGTAGATGAATTCTCATATTAAAGTCACATTTTTAGGTACAGGAACTTCACAGGGCATTCCTGTTATAGGGAGCAAGCATCCTGTTTGTTTGAGTGAGGATTCTAGAGATAAAAGGTTACGTGTTTCTATATTGATACAGTGGGGTGATAAGACCTATATTATTGACTGTGGCCCAGATTTTAGACAGCAAATGCTTCATAGTCATGTTACAAAAATTGACGCCGTATTGATCACTCATGAACATAGTGATCATACAGCAGGTTTAGACGATATTAGACCATTTTGTTTTAAACAAGGTGAAATTCCATTCTACGCCAGCAAAGAGGTGTTTGCTGCCCTTAAAAAACGCTTTGGCTATATTTTTGAGACTGAAAACAAATATCCAGGTGCACCAACGATCTCTCAACATATTATTTCAAAGCATTCTTCGTTTGTTTTAGACCAAAATACAATAACTCCAGTTGAAGCATTACATAATACTTTGCCAGTTTTAGGGTTTACCATGCAAGGGTTTACCTATTTAACAGATGTGAAAACGATGGCAGATTCTGAAATTGAAAAGATAAAAGGAACTAAAAATTTGGTTATTAACGCACTCAGGCAAGAGCCTCATCCTTCTCACCTTAATCTAGAAGAAGCTTTAGCGTTTATTGAAAAAGTACAACCACAGCGCGCTTATTTAACACACATTAGTCATCTGTTAGGATTTCATGAAACGGTTCAAGCAACCTTACCCAGTCATGTTTTTTTAGCCTATGACGGTTTAACTATTGAAATATAATACCCTTTAAATTATGAAGAAAAGCATTTTTATGTACCTATTCTTTTTTGCTGTTTTGTATATCGTTTTTCAATATGCAAACGAGAAGACTATTTTTGAATCACAAGAAAAAACAATTACAGGACTTTCTCTAAAACTAGATAAAGCTACAGACTCTCTATCTAAAGTTTCAGAAGCTATTGAAGATGCAAACTATTTTAGTCTTCAAAGCAATGAGAATGCTCTGGAATATATAGAGCGTCTTGGTCTAGAGGCAGCAGAGGTTGAAGCCTCAATTAGCAATAGAATTTATGATCAAAACGGTGCAAAAGGAGGGAACCCTATTATTCCTTTAGCCGCTGTTAGTGGTGATTTTAAAATCAATAAAATAAAACTACTAAACCACAGATGGATACAAGCAGATTTCTCTGATGGTAATAACTGGGGAGAACTTATAATTGAATATTTCTTTGATGAGAATAATAATATAGACTTAGTTCCTCTCAGCGCTTTGTTGTATTCTTCTAAGTAAACACCCTAGATATAAAGCAAATGATCTTGTTATTGTTTTGATAGCCAGGCTACAAACTCATAGAAGTTTTCTGGAGAGACTCCATGACCAACAGGAAATTCACTATAGGTACAATCAATATCCAAGGTTTTTAAAAAAGGAGCTGTTTTTTGTGCCCATGAAATAGGAATAACTTGATCTACACTGCCGTGAGAAGTGTAGATATTAAGGTGGTTAAAATTATTTTTATTATAATCATCTTTAAGCATATCTTCACTAACATAACCACTTAGGCCAATTACATTTTTAATTTTATCTGGATAACTAAGTGCAACAGCAAAACTTAAAATAGTTCCTTGGCTAAACCCTAATAATGTTACATTATCTGGGTCTACTGCGTATTTATCTATTATCACGTCAATACATTGAGCAATGCTATCTCTAGCAGCAACAGCTTGTGGAACATCATTAAATTTGTTGTTTCCAGCTTCAAAATAGATATTATACCAAGCGTTTCCACTAGGTTCAAGTTGTAATGGTGCTTTTAAAGAAATAATATGGTGTGTGTCTGGCAAATCTGGTGCAAAAGAAAACAGATCGTTTTGATCACTACCGTATCCATGTAGTAAAATAATGACAGGGGCCTTATGTGTGGCTACTTTTGGTGCTTTGTAATTATGTTCTAATGGTAGTGTTTGTTTTTTCATAGTGTAAAAATAAAAGATGCTACATCTATGCAGCATCTTTTATGATAAAATTAGTACTGTTTGTTCTTATACTAGCCAATACCTTTAAACCAATCTTCAAAATATTCACCCAAAATAGGAAGTGGCTTTTCTTGCTCTTTACTGGCGTTTGTAATTCCAATTATAATGAATATTAAAACTCCAAAGAAAAGTACTTGTAGGGCTACTAATCCTGTAATTGTTATTAAAACAGAAATACCAAAGTACAGTAACTGAATGCCTAGAGCTTGCCTTTGGTGGTAGGTAACTAAAGGATTTTTCTTAGTGCTATTGACCATAAAGGCTATAATCCAGCCAATAAGTGTTATGTAGGTTACAATAGCTAGTATCTTTTGGTTGTTTGGAGAGGTTTCCATGTGTTGTGAGTTTACGTTTATAATCTTAAATGTAGTGTATCTAATTTAAAAATGTAAACCATTCTTGAAATTTTTCACTTAAAAAAGGAATATTAGGTTCTTTATTTTGAAGTACAGCTACTAAAGAGTACACCCATAAAGAAAAAGCTGCCCACCATAATATATCACCAAGTTCAGGGTAGATATATGCTTGTGTGGTTTGTGCTATTAAAAGTCCAAAGACTAGGCCACACATATTTTTTATATGAGCCGTTGCAAAGGCGTGCTTTTCTTCTCTATTCATCGTGTATGCTATAAACATGCCAACAAATGTAATGTAGGCTATTACAGCTTTATTTTTCCCTTCAGGAACGGTCGTTTTATTCATTAATTACAAGTTGATTGTTGTTGAAAATTCCATAGGCCTTCCCTACTAAAGATTGGCCTAGTAATGCTGCGTTTTTTGAAGTAGAAATAATGTCCTTTTCTTCAAACACCCAATTAATTGTTGGGTTAAAAAGTGTAATATTGGCATCATTTCCCTCTAGGATACTACTTTGAGAAATATTAAATACCGATTGTTGTGTTAATGCTTTTATAGCTATTTCCAGGTTTGTTGCTTTTTGAAGAGCACCAAAACAGCTCTCAAGACCTATACTTCCATATTTTGCATGATCAAACTCTATTTTCTTGTTTTCTATATCCATAGGGTTGTGATCGCTAGTAACCATGTCTATAGTTCCTTCTTTAAGACCCTTCTTTAAGGCTTTAATATCCTCCTTGGTTCTTAATGGAGGCATAAGCTTGTAGTTTGTATCAAAGGTCTCTAATACATCATCTGTTAGTGAAAGATTGTTGATTGATACGCTACAGCTTACGTGCAATGCTTTTTTCTTTGCTTCTTTGATAAGTTGCACCGCCGCAGCTGTAGATACGGTAGGAATATGAAGTTTTCCACCCGTATATTCTAGAATGTAAAGGTCCCTAGCTACTTGAAGAGATTCTGCAAGCTGTGGTATTCCTTTAAGCCCCAGTTTAGTACTATTAATGTGTTCGTTGACCATTCCTTTTGAGGCAATTGCTTTTTCAAAGGGAAAAGACTGAACCAGACCATTAAAGTTTTGGGCGTATTGAAGGGCTATTTTTAAAAGGTTTGGGTTTGCTATGGGTTTCTTATAATCATAAAAGCTTAAGGCTCCTTCGTTTTGCATATCAAATAACTCTGCCAGGTCTATGCCATCAGCATTTTGAGTTAAGGTTCCATTAGGAAGTATGGTAACACCATGCTCAGCATCTACTCCTTTTAAAAACCGAATAGCTCCTTTGTTGTCTGGAACAGGATGGGTATTAGTGTTTAGCGCAATGGTCGTAAAACCGCTTAAAGCAGCCGTTTTTAATCCATTTTCTAGTGTTTCCCGTTCTTCAAATCCTGGTTCTCCAAAAGAGACACCGCTATCAAACCACCCGCATGAAATATGCAAATTAGGAAGCTTTATTTCTTGGACGTTACTTTGTTTGGGTAAAGTAGATGCAATTTTTGAAATAACGCCATTTTCAATAAGGACATCACATTTCTTTAAATGATGTTTACTTTTACTGTCTACTATCGTAGCCGATTTTAGTAATATATTCATAATACTCAAATTTTCAGGTTACTTAATGTAGCGTACGCTTGTACGCTAAAGGTATTTTTATTTTCTATAAAATTTTAATACTAACATTTCAGCAATAAGAAATAGAAGTGCCAATAGGGCAAACCATTTCCAGAAATCTGTTATTTTATTTTCGTTAGCGATAGCATCAAATAAGCTAGTAATGTTTTTGTGGACAGTGACTCCTTTCCAGGTTTTAGCATCTACATAGATTGATTTCCCTTCGTCTCTGCTATAATTGTAACTAATGTTTTTTATAAAACGCTCTCCATTCTCTATTGTAAATGTACCTGATTTTATAGGATTCTCTGTAGTGCTAATTATTACTTTGTTGGCTTTGGTTTGTTGCAGGGGTATAAAATTTACAATACTGTCTCTTATATTTAAAATTTCATCTTGAGCCAAAGCAACACCAACAGCAAATGATACTGGAGTATCTATGGTGTAATATAATTTTGGTGTTTGTAGGCTTTGCCTAGCAATATTATAAAGGGTGGGCACAATAAGTGGAGAGCTACTAAAGTTATTTGTTATTTTATTAAAGGCTGCAGTTGCAATATAGCTATTGTTTGTTCCCAGCAAAAAAGGTTTAGCATCCTCGAAGGCAAGTATAGCGGGAGATTTAGAAATAATAGTATAAAAACTATTGGTTTTTGGAAATTGAAAGTTGGCTATGCGTTTTTCAAAAACATCTAAATAAAGAGGATGGTCAAAAGCAATCCTTGTTATCTTTCTTTGCTCGAAAACCTCTTGGTCAAGTTCTCCCAAATCTAGTGTAGCTAGCAATTTATTATAGCTGGATAATTCGGCATTATTTGCGGGTATAATTAAAAGGCTACCACCCTTTTGTGAGAACTCCCTTAGCGCATTGATCAGTGAGGTAGGAATATTTTTTAATTCGTTTAATACAATGCAATTTTGCTTAGGTATAATACTGTAGTTGATGTTATTTGCACTTTGGCTGGTGTATATAAAACCTTCACTTTTAAACATACGTTGTAAAAAGTCTTGATTGGCAGTATTGATGCTTAATACTTTTAAATTTGACGGTTTGTTTATACTAAAATACAAGCTGTTGTCATAGCTTAGACTTGGATCTGGTATGGTTATGCTGCCTTTAAAACCTTCCTTGTTTTCTAGAGAAAAAAGGATGTCCTGGCTTTTGTTTTGGCTAAAATCTACTGCTACTTTAGAACTAAGAAGAGCACCGTTATATAAAGAGACCGACACACTTTTTTGCTCAATTTCTTTGGCAGATAGTCGTACTTTTAACGCTGTATTGTTTCCATTACTGGAGATTACATACGCAGTGTCAATAGCAATGTTTTGCTCTCGTATTGCTTTTAAATGTACGGCATCTACATTAAATGTGTTTTTTAGTTCTGGAAATTCTTCTTTTTGTTGAAAGTCTGAAATATAAATTAATCGTTTATTTGATACTGCGTCATCACTAAAAATTTGCTCGGCTTTTAGTAATACCTCATTAGCGCTAAGTTGTTTTTGAGAATATGTAAGTTTTAACAAGTCTTTTTTTAACTGCTGTGCACTGGCATTTCTATAGGTATTGGTATTCGTAAACCAGTGTATTTTACCATTGAGAGGTATTTGTGAAACAAGATCTTGAACAGCAGCGTTTAATAGAGTGCCATTTGCGCCATTGGCCTCCATGCTAAATGAATTATCTAGATAAACGATTGTTTCTTTGTTGCTGTCTAAAGCTATTTTTGATGCCTTAAAAGGTTCTGCAAATGCTATAACTAGTGCTGCAATAGCGAGAAGTCTCAATAATAGAATAAACCATTTTTTTAATTGAGAACTCTTACGGGTTTGAATACTTACTTTTTTTAGAAAAGCAACATTTGTGAAGGCCACCTTTTGAAAACGTCTAAGTTGAAATAAATGAATTAAAATAGGAATGAGGAGTAGAAAAAGGGCGTAGAGAAGTTCAGGGTGTTTAAACTGCATTTAGATATATACTATTTTAGCAAAGATAAAAAACCGAAGTTAATTTATATCAAATAATGAGATTAAAGCTGCGATCCTATTTAAAATTTCTCAAAAGCTCCTAAGCCAAATAGTGCAAAATCATATTTGACTGGGTCTAAAGGATCCATTTCTCTAAGTGCTGTATCTAATTCTAGCAGTGCTTTACCGTCATTTTGTTTGCGTGTTAATATGCCTAGCTTTCTAGCAATACCTGCACTATGTACATCTAGTGGGCAGGATAAAACAGCAGGAGAAATCGATTTCCATATACCAAAATCCACACCATTGTTATCTTGACGTACCATCCATCGTAAAAACATATTGATGCGTTTTGCAGCACTATTTTTTAAAGGATCACTTACATGTTTTTCTGTTCTTGGTAAATGTGATATTTCAAAAAACGTCTTCTTAAACTCATGTATAGCTGGTTGCATGCTATTTTTTGTAGCGTTTTTGGAAAACACAGCTTCAAGCCCATCATGGTGTTTGTAAATGTTTTGAAGTGCTAGAAAGAAGGTGTGTAAGTCACCTTCATTAAAAGTTCTATGCACAAAACCTTGGGTATATTTTTTATGACCAGGGCTGTAGTTTAAAATAAACTCAAAAGGAGCGTTGCCCATCATGGTAAGAAGGCGCATACCATTTGTTATAATGCTTTTTCTATTTCCCCAGGCTATCGTAGCTATTAAAAAACCAGCAATCTCAATGTCCTGTTTGCTTGTAAAACGGTGTGGGATTTGAATAGGGTCAGTTCCTATAAAATCTAGAGTGTTGTATTGAAATGTTTTTTCATCCAAAAAGTCTTTAAGTTCCTTTTTATTTAATTTCATTTTTGGAGATAATAAGAGTAATTGTTTATAATTTGTTGAGATAAAATCCTTTGCATATTTTTTAACCAAGCATTAATTTTAGTTATTAATTATGGTTCCGTCTTGCATTACAAGTTTTCTATCAGCCATTGCAGCTAAATCTTCGTTATGCGTAACAATAACAAAGGTTTGTCCAAACTCATCTCTAAGTTTAAAAAATAGATTATGCAGGTTTTCTGCACTTTCTGTGTCTAGATTTCCGCTAGGCTCATCGGCTAGAATAATTGCAGGGTTATTAATTAGTGCTCTGGCTACTGCCACACGTTGTTGTTCTCCACCAGAGAGTTCATTAGGTTTGTGATTTTCTCTATGAGATAATCCTAAAAATTCTAGGAGTTCTTTGGCTCTTTTTTCTACTTCTTGCTTATTAGTCTTTTTTATAAACCCGGGTATACATACGTTTTCTAGCGCAGTAAACTCTGGTAATAGTTGATGAAACTGAAAAATAAAACCCAAAGAAGTATTTCTAAATTCCGCAATCTCTTTTTTAGTCAAACCAGCTAATGCCTGCTTGTTTATAGTTAGGGATCCAGTATCAAACCCATCTAGTGTACCCAGTATTTGAAGTAGTGTAGTTTTACCAGCACCAGAGGCCCCTACAATAGAAACAATTTCTCCTTTTTGAATGTGAATATCTACTCCTTTTAGAACATGAAGATCATCAAAGTACTTGTGGATGTTTTTAGCTATAATCATGTTTGTGTGGTTTGTTCTTTGTAGGTATTGTGTATAATTTTACTGTTGGTTTTTTTACTATTGTTCAACAAGCATGATGCCTTCCAAAATATTGCTCGTATTGCTATCTCCAATTTCTTCTAGGCTATTAAATACTGGATTTGGAGCTAGGCTTGGAAATATTTCATCAAGCGCCTGAGCCAATAAGGGTTCTGTAATATCACCTAATTGACCTAGGTTTGCGTAATTTTCTTTGAGTGCTACATCTGGGATTAGGCCATCTACAAAATCTGTATTTCCTGCTACATTTGCTGTCTTAAAAACTAATGGTAACATAGCATATGTGTGGTTGACATTGGCCTGAGAACGACTAAAGTTTGGTGCAGGAGCATCATACAGTAAAAACGAAGCTTGAAACTTACCCGTAGTGGTGTCTCCTACTTGAACCACATTGATGTAGGGTGTTAAGCCATTTATAACTAATTCACTGGCAGAGGCAGAGCGTGCGCTGGTTAAAACATATACTTCATTCAAATTCAAGCTGTTAATAGGCTCACCATTGCTAATTTGAGAATTAAACAAGCCAGGGCTTGCATACTGCTCTTGTCTGTCCTGGTTCCATTGTTCTGTATAAAATACATCACCATTAAATTGACCAGTAATCATTGAAGATAAATCTACTGCTGTTTCTACAGAGCCTCCGCCATTATATCTTAAATCAAGAATTAGGTGTTGAATACCTTCATTTTTAAAATCCCCGAATGCTGTATTTAGTTCAGGGTCAAAATCTCTTGTAAAACCATTATACATTAAATAACCAACCTTTTCACCTTCTATAGTGAAGGTGCGGGCTATATGTATTGGGTTTTCTGAGTATTGTGTTTTAGTAAGCGTTATAGTGGTTTGGGTTGCTGTAATAGCAGTTCCGTCAAAAGTAGCAAGACCAATACTGTAAGAGTCTGGGGCGAGTAGGCTTCTATAATTATCTTCATTTATTTGTTGTCCATCAATGGTGTTGAAAATAGTACCGCGAGCTATCGCCTTAGTAGCTGCATTAGAGTTTGGTAATATGTATCTAATATATCCAAATACATCTCCACTTCCATCTGGATACAAAACAAGTCCAAATTCCATTCCATTGTTTAGTGATATTCCGTTTAGGGCATTTTCTAGCCCTACATAGTCATCTACAAGAAAACTAAAGCGGTCTTGGTCAGACTTTAAATAATCAAATAAGCTCTGGGGAGAATCATAGCTGCTTAAAAAGGTGTTCTTTGTTTCGTTAGTGCTAAAAGCGTTATTAGCTAGCTCTGGCGTGTCTGCCTTATATAAATAGAAAAAGTTTAGCCCTCGGTAGATAAAATCTTGAATATCTAGAGTAGAGGCAGGAATTATGGTGTCATCTACATCCTCAAAACAGCTCGATAGCAAAAGTAAAATAGCTAGGGTAGGGATGTAAAGTAAGTTTTTCATAGTATTTTTTATGTGTACTAATTAAACAACCAAAATACTCACATTATTGCAGAAGATAAAATGTTCTTAGGTATTTATGCAGGATATAATTGGTCTTAAAAATTCTCTGTAGCATTTAAGATACCACAAGAGCTTTTTTATATAGTGTGCAAATATACAACAGCCAGCGTTTTCTATTGGGTTTTCTTAAACAAACGACGTGCGTTATTGTAGTCTATAAAGTATGTAACTCTTAGTGAAACAGTGTTTTGCATTGATTGTCTAAATAGAGTATTTAAGCTTTCTGTGTAGCCTAGAGTAGCTTGATTATCACTGTTGAATATTTGGTTTCTGTACAATAGACTTGCTTCACTTCCAGGAGCAAAACGCCATCTAAAACTCAAGTCTAGATTCCAAATATTAAAGTTTCTATTTGGGTCATTTTCTTGGGTAATTTCATAGTCAATAATGTCTTTTGTGCCGTCATCATTGAGTTTGAAAAAAATATCATCACTATAATCTACAGAAGTCCAAAAATTTCTAAACCGAAGATTAATAGCTTTGTAGGGGTCAAAATTAAAGCTAGCTGTTAGCGAGTTCTCTATCGATATAAGGTCACGTTGGCCAAAGAAAACATCAGTTTCTGTGTTATCAATATATCCAAATTGGTTATCTCTTTTAGAGAACTCTGAATTAAACAACACTAGAAACTTGTCTGAAAAACGAAATCTCGGGGAGAAATCTATAAAAAACTGTTGTTGTGGTTGATCAAAATCTTTTCGTTGCCCCATCCCTAGATCAATGGCAAGCTTTTTTCTGTAATCTGAAGATACAAACACTCTGCCTCCTATACTCTTTGAGAACGTAACAAATTTTCCATCCAACCGAGGTTCAAAATAATTATCATTGTCTGATCTGTAATCTATAAAACCTCCAAAGGCAATTCTAGATTTTAAAACAAAAAATGTTTCAAGCCTAAAGGAGTCTCCAGTGCTTACATTAGGGTCATAAAGGCGCCTATGTCTTGCTGTTAGTTCAAATCTATATTTATTGAATATTTTTGTAGGTTCAAAACTCTGAAAAGAGACTTCTGCCTCTAGGTTATTGAAGTTATTACGTCTGTTGAGTCCTAAATCATTTATGTCATAAGTAGTGTTTGCAAATTTGTGTTCAAGTCGGTACCTAAGCTTACCTTTTATTCTAGCCAACTCAATCTCAGATAAAAAACCTGTGTTCATTCCTGTCTCTAGGTGCACATTACTAACAACGGTCCTTCCAGAGGCGTTGTAGGTGTTTTCTTTGTCTGAGACATCAAAAACTACAGCGGTAGCATTTGCATCTCTAAATTGACCATCACGTGTTACATTGGTGTTAATCAAAGAAATGGTTGAATTGTCATTAAATTGCTGGTCTAATACAAGAATACTGTAGTTTGTTAATGGTTCAACCAATACTTCTCGCAACGTTCCCGTTTGCTCATCTTTAACAGTAGCATACGTTTTTTCTGTAATAGCATTAAAAAAGCCTACCCCTAAATTATCTTTTGTTCTTCCCGAAACTTTAATGGCATTTAACAGATTAACACTTTCAGGGAGTATAGACACTACTTCATTTTCATCTAGATCTATATCTGTTCCACTTGGAGGGCCACCAACACGTCTTGAAAAAAAGAGCCTTCCTTTGTTAAACAGTTCAGTACCTTCAGTAAAAAATTGACGTTGTTCATCAAATGTTTGTTCAAAAGGGCCAAGATTAAGGGTTACTTCATCAAAGGCAGCCTGTCCAAAATCTGGAATTAAAGTGGCATCTAATGTAAAACTATCACTCAAGCCATATTTTAAGTCCATACCAGCACTAAAGCTGGAAGAAGTTTCTCTGTTAAAAGTACTTACAACTCCTTGAGCAAAAGGGAATAATGTAAGGCGTATAGGTGGATTTATGTTTTTTACACCTATTACAGGAGCATTGTATATAGTACTTCGCCCCTTTGTAATGTCAATAGGAGCAAAGCTATGTGTTTCATTAATATTAATGATACGTCTGTAAAAATTAATACTCCAATTTTGAATGTCAATCTCGGGAAAACGCAAAGCATTGTATGGGATTTTAAATTCTGCGTACCATCCTTTATCATCTCTAGATGTTTTACATTGAAACACAACATTGTAGCCTAGATCTTCATCGTTGATTGAAATTTTTGAATCAAAAATAGTTCCAGAACTAGTAACACCAAAACGCGTTTCATTAATACCATCATTATAGGTGTTTAATGCAACAGCAATAAAATCTGCCTGAGCTCTTAAATCATCACGTTGCGAAAACTGGCTCGCAGTATTCTCTGGATCTGGATCATTCATGTACGCTGCGATATATACAGCAGTATCATCATAAGCAAATTGCACTCTGGTCTGGTAGCCAGCAGATATGTCACTATCAGTTCCAGGTTCTAGCATGTTAAAATTATCAAAGTAGGGCAAATAAGCCCAAATAGAGTCATTTAATTGTCCATCAATGTTTGGTGAATTTATAATGCGCGTTGCAATAAGTTTTTTTTCTTCTTGAGAAAAAAGAACCGTAACTTGTAATATCAACACAAACAAAAAAACTATTTTTCTCATAAATTTAATTCACTACATCTAGTTTGTTGATGAAATTTAATTTGCAAATTTAGGGGTATGGCACAACTGCTTTTACTAATAAAAAGTTAAAAAGAATTTGATTTATGCAGACAATGTTAAAATAATGTAAATTTGTTTAATATATGAATAAGATAGTTAAACAGGCAACTTTTGCCAATGGTTGTTTTTGGTGTACGGAAGCAATATTTCAAAGATTAAAGGGTGTTACTAATGTGGTGTCTGGTTACACAGGTGGCACTATAAAAAATCCAGCATACAGAGAAGTATGTACAGGTAGAACTGGTCATGCAGAAGCAATACGTATTGATTTTGATCCAGCTGTGATTTCTTTTCAAACCTTGTTGGAGGTGTTTTTTGCAACGCATAATCCAACAACCCTAAACCAGCAAGGAAATGATGTGGGCTCGCAGTACAGGAGTGGAATTTTTTATACAGATGATACACAAAAACAAGAAGCTAATGATTTTATTGATAGGGTCACAAACTCTAATATTTTCTCTGATCCAATAGTTACAGAAGTAACTTCATTAGGTGTTTTTTATCTGGCAGAACAAACGCATCATGATTATTACAACCAAAATAAAGACCAACCATATTGCCAATTTACCATTACCCCAAAAATTGAAAAAATAAAAAAGTATTTTACAGATAATCTTAAACAAGACTAAATGAGTAATTACAGATTTTTTGACGAATACAACCACGAGGTAACTGAGAACATAAAACAAAGTTATACAGACATCTTATCTGGTTTGGGAGAAGATACAGCTCGTGAAGGAATTGTTAAAACTCCAGAGAGAGCTTCAAAAGCTATGCAGTTTTTGACACAAGGGTATGATCAAGATCCAGCTGCCATATTAAGAGGCGCAATGTTTGAAGAAGACTACCATGACATGGTAATTATAAAAAGCATAGAATTGTATTCTTTGTGTGAACATCATCTATTGCCTTTTTTCGGGAAAGCACATATTGCATACATACCCAATGGGCGTATTGTTGGTTTAAGTAAAATACCTCGAGTAGTAGATGTATTTGCAAGAAGACTTCAAGTGCAGGAAAGACTTACACATGATATACTAGAGTGTATCAATAACACATTAGAGCCTAAGGGTGTTGCTGTTGTAATAGAAGCAAGCCACATGTGTATGATGATGCGTGGAGTTCAAAAGCAAAATAGCGTTACTACTACATCTGGATTTAGAGGTCAATTTGAAAAAATTGAAACTAGAAATGAGTTCTTAAAGCTCATTAGTACAGATTTGTCTTAGTTTTTTGTTTACAAACCTTAGCTACAATAACGATTTTTTTACTTGAGATAGCACGTTTACTCATAAATACATCATCAAACTCTTAGGTAGCAAATGAACAAATCAAAACTCTTTAAACTCGGTTTGTTATATGATGTTATTGGTATGGCGTCACTATTACTACCAGTTGTTGGACCTCTTTTAGACATATTATGGGCGCCATTTGCTGCTAAAAAGATGGGTGAAATGTACAGTGGTAGAGAAGGAAAAATTGCCTCAGTAATCGTGTTTATAGAAGAATTGTTACCAATAACAGATTTCGTTCCAACTTTTACACTCATGTGGTTGTATACTTTTGTATGGAAGAATGACACAAGCAAAATCACTCCTATTAACGTAAAATCCAGAAAGTAGCTTTAGCTTAATAAATAAAAAAAGCCCTTACAAATCTTGTAAGGGCTTTTTTGTTTATGTATTTCGAAGGAATTAGTCTTTTAATAGAAATCCAAGCTTCATGCTGCGAAGCATCTTTTTTTCGAAGCTCCAGAAGAATTTGAACTCTCCAAATAACCAACCAAAGAAAACCAATAGTACTTGATAAACAGGAAATACAATAAGTATTCTAAACGGCCAGTACAAATACCAATCTAGCGCTTTGGTAATTCCAAGTGATTCTGTAATAGGCCCAGCAAATTTAGCTGCCGAACTGCCTGTTATAGAAAACACTATAAACACTACTGTTAATCTCCAGTTAGAATCTATATTCCAACGTTCTTTTAGTTTTTTCAATTGAGTTATTTGTTTTTTACCTTTATTATTGTTTAATAAATCTTAAGGTAGACTCAATACTTGTAGCTGTATTTTTTACTACAATAAAATATATTCCAGTAGTAAACTGTGAAACAGTGATTACTTCTTTATTTGTCTCTACAATTCCTTCTTGTAATAACTGTCCAAAAGCATTATAAACGCTGTAAGAGGAAATGTCATTTGTGTTTCCAATACTAAGAGTTATCTCATTGTTTGCAGGATTTGGATATAAAGAAATTGTGCTCAATGAAGCATCATTTATAGATAGTTCTCCACCAATACTTATTTCAGTTAACTCACTATCTGTAAATTCTGCTCCTTCAAAAATAACTTCTCCATCGCTGGTAGATAACGTATATTCACCATCGCCGAATTGACAGCATATACCATCTCCGAAAGCATCAAATATTTCAAACTCATAGCAATTGTCCAACTCAACATCGAAGGCTTCTGTAAATGTCGTGTTATCATCTGATGCTTGATTATAACTACCAGAATCTATAATAGATCCTCCAACTTCTCTAAACTCCCAAGAAGTTTCTTCTGCATAATCATCGGTAATTAATTCTAATAAAACCTGTAGTGTAGCATATTGATCACTACTTCCACCTATAGAAAATGGAGTAGAGATGTTATTGTTTGATTCGTTTTGATCTTCAGTACCATTAACTTCCACAAGAACTACATTAAAAGAGTAAGAACCTTCTGCAAGATCAATAGGATCTAATACAAATGATTCTGTTTGGTTTTGAGATAACGCACCTTCAAAATTGATTGTACTAGTTGTACCGTTATCAATCTGCCAAGTAATTACCGCGGTTGTAATATCATTTACACCAAAGTTTG
>CAJWVI010000012.1 GCA_913048115.1 uncultured Flavobacteriaceae bacterium
GTCTTTGGCCCTTATTGTATGTATGTGTTGTTATTCCTAGGTTTATTAGAGATGGTGTTTATGATTTAATTGCCAAAAACCGTTACAAGTGGTTTGGCAAAAAGAAGCAATGTATGATACCTGCACCAGGGCTTAAGAAAAAGTTTTTATAATACTAACTTTACTTATTGATTAAAAAAATAAAAATATTCTCAAAATGAGTGTATTTTTACAAAACAAATATACCAACATGGAGTATCAAATTGTGTTAGACAAAGTAATAAGCATTGCAAGTAATTATGGTGTCAAAGTAATTGGGGCAATTGCTATATGGGTTATTGGATCATGGGCTATTAAAAAGTTAATGAAGGCTGCAAATGCCCTAATGGATAAAAGTCACTATGATGAAGGCCTTAAAAAATTCTTGCTAAACCTTACTGGCATTGTCTTAAAAGTATTGTTAGTATTATCAATACTAGGTAATTTAGGTATACAGACAACATCATTTGCGGCAGTACTAGCTTCTGCTGGACTTGCCATTGGTTTGGCTCTGCAAGGATCACTTGGTAATTTTGCAGGGGGCGTGATGCTAATGATATTTAAGCCTTTTAAAATTGGAGATTTTATTGAAGCTCAAGGAAAAAAAGGAACCGTTAAAGAAATTGAAATATTCACAACCAAAATTGTAGGACTAGGCAATCATTTAATTATTATACCAAATGGTATTTTATCTAACGGAAGTATTACAAACTACACAAATCAAGACAAAAGACAAGTTCGTCACGTTATAGGTGTTTCGTATGATGCAGATATAAAAAAAACAAAAGAAGTTTTGTTAAAGGTACTTACCTCTCAAAAAAATGTTTTACTTGATCCAGAGCCAACTATAGACGTTGTTGAATTGGCAGATAGCTCTGTGAATTTTGCAGTAAGAGCTTGGGTTAATACAGAAGATTTTTGGGGTGTGCATTGTACAACACTAGAGAATGCTAAAACAGCACTTGATGCAGCAGGGATAGAAATTCCTTACCCTCATATGGTTGAGATAAAGAAATAGTTACACCAACATATAAGTGTAAAAAAAGGCGGTCTAATAGACCGCCTTTTTTTTATAATTTCATATTACATTACTTAGCATACGTATCATCCCAATTCTTCACTTTAGGATCTCCTAATTTACCTTGAGATTTTGCAACTAGCATAGACACCGTTGCATCTCCGGTAACATTTATAACTGTTCTACACATATCTAGGGGTCTGTCTACGGCAAATATTAAAGCAAGGCCAGCCTCTGGTATACCTGCGTACCCCAATACTCCAACAAGCATTACCATTCCAGCACCAGGAACGGCTGCAGATCCAATAGATGCTAGTGTTGCTGTTGCAATGATACCCAACTGTGTGCCAAAACTTAAATCCATACCAAAGGCTTGCGCTATAAAAACCGCTGCAACTGCTTGATATAAACTGGTTCCATCCATGTTAATGGTGGCTCCAATTGGTAACACAAAACTAGATACCTCTTCTTCAACTCCTAGATGTTCAGTAACACGCTCCATGGTTACAGGCAGCGTTGCAGCACTACTACTGGTAGAGAATGCCAATAACTGCGCAGGTGCTATACCATTTAAGAAAAACTTTGGTGACTTTTTAGTAAACACCTTTACTAGTACTATATAAAACACTACCATTAATAGTAAACCAAACACTACAGAAACCGCGTACATACCAAGGGCTGCAAATAAATCTGCACTTGGGGCTTCCACAACTAGGGCTGCCATTAATGCAAATACACCATAGGGAGCCGCTAGCATAATTAAATCTACCATTTTTAATATAACCTCATTAAGACCATCAAAAAAGTCTTTGACTGTCTTTGCTTTTTCTTCTGGAATTAAAATCAATGAAATTCCAAAAAACACTGCAAAGAAAATAACCTGTAACATGTTACGGTTACTAGAAGCTGCGCTTACAATATTACTTGGCACTAAATCTATAAGCGCCTGCAGAGGACCGGCATCTTTTTGCGCTGCTGCAGCTTGAAGTTTTGCATCTGCATCACCGCCATAGGCTTCAACAAGTTCATTACGAGTGTCCTCATTGATGGTTTTTCCAGGTTGCACTAGACTTACCACTGTAAGTCCAATTGATACTGCTATTACTGTTGTTATAACATATATAGAAATAGTACGCATGCCCATTTTAGACAGACTAGAAATATCTTTTAGGTCTGAAATACCTTTGATTAAAGCCGCCAATATTAGCGGAATGGCAATAAGCTTTAAAGAACTAATAAATATGGTCCCGAAGGGCTTAACCCAGTCTCCAATGAAGTTGGAGCCCCAATCAAAATTAGTAAGCAGTAGTGCAAAAAGCACCCCTACTACCATACCTAAAAGGATTTTCCAATGTAATGCTAGTTTTTTCATATGATATAGTTCTGGGTAAAGTTAAATTTAATTGCTAAAGTTATACTTTAGATAGTTTATTTGCTAACCAAAAATCTGCAATGGTCAAGGCTGCCATAGCCTCTACTATAGGTACCGCTCTTGGTACAACGCATGGATCATGGCGCCCTTTGCCTTGTATTTCTACTTTTTCACCGCTACTGTTTATGGTTTGCTGTTTTTGCATTACTGTAGCAACTGGTTTAAAAGCTACCCTAAAGTAGATATCCATGCCATTGCTAATGCCGCCTTGTATTCCGCCAGATAAATTACTTTGAGTTGTTCCATCTTCGTTAAAGAGATCGTTATGTTCACTACCCTTCATCTTAGCGCCACAAAAGCCGCTGCCAAATTCAAATCCTTTTACTGCATTTATAGAAAGCATAGCTTTGCCTAGCTGTGCATGTAGTTTATCAAAGACGGGCTCTCCTAATCCAACAGGAACATTCTTTATTACACAGGTAATAGTGCCGCCAATGGTATCTCCTTGTTTTTTAATTTCTTTAATCTTGGCGATCATTTTTGAAGCAGTTTCTGGATCTGGGCATCGTACCTCATTTTGTTCTGTTTGCTTAAAATCTAGTGCTTGATAAGGCTTTTCTAGAAAAATATCTCCTACAGAAGACACGTAAGCATCTACAGTTATGCCTGTTAATAGCTGTTTTGCTATTGCACCTGCTGCTACCCTACTTGCTGTTTCACGGGCAGAAGATCGTCCACCACCTCTGTAATCACGATGTCCATATTTTTTATCAAAAGTAAAATCTGCATGGCTTGGTCTGTAACTGTCTTTGATATGTGCGTAGTCTGTAGGTTTTTGATTGGTATTTTCAATGATAAAACCAATAGGAGTTCCAGTTGTTTTACCTTCAAATATTCCTGAGAGAAAACGTACGGTGTCCGGTTCTTTACGTTGTGTAACAATGGCAGATTGCCCTGGCTTGCGACGCATCATTTCTGTTTGAACAGCAAGTAAGTCTATTGAAACACCCGCTGGACACCCATCAATTACGCCACCAATAGCATCACCGTGTGATTCTCCAAAGGTGGTTAGTTTAAAAAAAAATCCGAAGGTATTGCCAGCCATATCATTCTTTTGTGACAAATGTAATTTTTAAGATTGAATACTAAAAATTAATCATGTTGTCTTATTATATTTTGTTCCCGTAAATATCTAATTCAATAACAGGTTTCCCAAGTTTTTTAACCTCACTAAACTGTGAGGTTTTATCTCCAACTATTAAATACACCATGTTTTGTTCTTTAATGTATTTGTTTATTACTGTCTTAAAATCTTCTAGCGTCATACTAGCAAGTAGTTCTTGTTCTTTATCTACATAATTTAATGCTTTACCATATGTACTAATAGAACTAAGAAGACTTAATTTTGCTCCAAAAGATTCGAAAGCCCGGGTATTGGCTTTTATGACTTTATTTTTTGTAAGGGTAACATCCTTGTCTGTAAAACCAGCGCCATAGTATTGCACCATTTGCTGTATAATCTGTAATGATGCCAAAGTTGCATTTGCACGCACACTTGACGATATTGTAAAAGCAGCTTTGTCTATCCTTTTAGGTATTCTAGAATAGGCCCCGTAGGTATACCCCCGACCAATACGCAGGGTTTGAAATAACCTGCCACTAGAGCCGCCGCCTAAAATTTCATTAGCAAAATCAAGTTTTTTAGCATCTTTATTATTGGCAGATAGCGCAATATCACCAATAAATAATACAGATTGTTTTGCATTTGGCACATCTATAAAATATAAGGTTCCTCCATTTTTGTTTTCTGGTATTGGATATGTTTGCATACTAATTGCCACCCCTTGCCAATTGTTATTAAGGCTTACTAGCGCCTTTTCAACATTTGTTTTATTAATACTTCCAACTACATGAAAACTTGCAGCCTTTGGAGATAGGTTTTTATAGAATGCTTTTACATCTTGGAGTGTAATATCTTTAACCGTTTCAAGGGTTCCACTAGTAGGAATACCATAGGGATGCGTTTGACCATATAGTAGCTTGTTAAAATTAATGGCAGCTATGGCAGTAGGATTAGCCTCTCTTCCTTTTAATGATGTTTGTAACTCCTGCTTTAAACGTAAGAACTCAATCTCATCCCAACGTGGGGATACTAACATTTCTTCTACAAGAGCAATTGTTTTATCAAAATTACGAGCTAAACAACTGCCTCCTATGGTTATCTGTTCTGTTCCAGATCTTACATAAACACTAGACCCAAGTAAACCAATAGCTTCTTCAAGTGCTGCTGCTGTTTTAGTTTTGGTTCCTTCATTCATTAAATCTGCCATTAGAGAGGCAACTCCAGCTTTTCCTTTTGGATCTAGGCTATGGCCACCTTTAATTGAAATTTTAAAGTTTATGAGCGGTAGTTCTGTATTTTCAATACCAAACAAAGCCATTCCGTTTGCTAATATTCCTGTCCAAACATCTGGCATTTTTAATACTGGAGCAGCTCTAAAAGGAGGCTCAGACCTATCAAACAATGATTTTGTTTTTTCATACACAGCCTCTGCTCCTTGGCTTACCTGTTCACTAGCCGCCATTGCTCCTACTTCTTCTATCCAGACACGGGCCTGGCTAGCATTGCTTATGGCTAACTCTGGGCTATCTTTTGGCACAACACTTGTCATGATAAAATGTTGGCCTTTGATAAATCTATTATAGACATCCATAATATCCTCACGACTTAGGTTTTTGATAATCTCAGTATCTTTTATAGATTGTTCTGGGTCTCCAGCAAATTCATTGTCACGCACTAGTTGAAACGCCTTATTGAGTACCGTAGCCACACCCTGGTATACTTGGGTTTCTAGTTCAGCTTTTATACGTGTTAACTCATTATCTGTAAAACCATTGGTCTGAAAATTTAAGAGTCCTTTATCTATAGCGGCTTTTACTTCGTCTAGTTTTACTCCCTGGTTAGCTCTAACCCTAATCACAAACTCCCCAGCCAACTCATTAGAGCTTTGGTAGGAACCAACATTAGGTGCAAGTTTAGATTCCTCTACAATGGTTTTATACAATGCAGATTTTTTACTTCCACTCAATAGCTGCCCTAAAACTTGCAAAGCATACGCGTCTTCATTATAATTCTCTACCGTTGGAAAAACCATGCGTAGTTCTGGTAATTTGGCAAAATTATCTTTAAAAAATAAAGACTTTGTTTCTAGTAAGGTTACAGGCATAGCAGGCATGACTTCTACTTCAGGACCCCTAGGAATCTCACCAAACCACTGCTGTACTAATTTTTTTGTGTCTTCTATATCTATATCTCCTGCAATCACTAGAGAGGCGTTAGCGGCTCCGTAGTAATCTCTGTAGAATTCTTTTACATCATCTAGAGTAGCTGCTTGCAAATCTGGCAATGCACCAATAACAGTCCAGCTGTAAGGGTGTCCTTGTGGATATAAGTTTTTGCGTATAATTTCATCGGTATATCCATAAGCTGCATTGTCTACGCGTTGTCGTTTTTCATTTTTAACCACCTGCTTCTCTCGCTCTAAGGCCTCTTTAGTAACTGTGTTTAACATGTAACCAAATCGATCGCTATCAATCCAAAGGATTTTCTCAAAAGCATCTTTAGGAACAACCTCATAATAGATGGTCCCGTCGCTCCAAGTTCCACCATTACGGCTTCCTCCCCACTCTGGAATCATTTTACGGTTGGCGCCTACAGGAACATTTTCACTGTCATTAAAAGACATGTGCTCAAAGAAATGAGCGAAACCAGTTTTTCCTGGTTTTTCACGATTAGACCCTACATGCATTACTGTTGCAACAGCAACGATAGGGTCACTTTTATCTACATGTAAAATAACCTCAAGACCGTTCTCTAGAGTAAATTTTTCATACGCGATATTAAAAGATTCTTTTGTGTTTAATGTGTTTTCATTTTTAGTACAAGAAGCAAAAACTAAAAAAAGTATGAGTATGGTACTTAATACAGTTGGTTTCATGGTTTTAAATTTTCTGAAATTAAAAAATGTAAGGTACTATTTTGTTATAAAACATAGATTAAAAGTTTTCTAAAAAAATCAATTACTAAGCCACTGCCTGCTATCTTTGCTTAAAATATCTATTTTGAAAAAAACCATTAAAGTTTTTAAAATAATAAGTACACTAGAGGCTGTTTCATTCTTAATATTGTTGGGGATAGCGATGCCTTTAAAATATATTTGGGAACTACCACAGCTAGTTCAAGTTGTTGGGATGGCCCATGGAGTATTGTTCTTACTCTATATTGCTTTTGCTGTATACGTATCACAACTACTAAATTGGAGTGTTAAAAAGCTATTTATTGCCGTACTTTGCTCTGTGGTACCTTTTGGGCCCTTTTATGTTGAACGCAACTATCTATAATGAATACTAGTTTTATATACACTTACGCAAATTTTTTTAAAGAGCACTTTTACAGCCTTGGCATGGACGTCATTGCTGCTGCTGTACTTGGTATTATTTTAAATGTATTAATTATTGGGCTTTGTGTTTTTTTAATAGATATTCTAGTACGTAATATAGTAATTCAAGTTTTTAAAATCTTTAATGATCCAACACAACGAGGCTTTTATGATTTTTTAATGGAAAGTAATTTTCCAAGGTTTGTGGCACATTTTGTTCCCTTCATTATCGTTTGGCAACTACTACCTATTATTTTTAATTCTTTTGCTGAGACTTTTGTCTGGATTGAAAAAGGGCTTTCTGCATACTTTGTTGTTCTCTCCATACTTGTCTTTAGAAGTGTTTTACGCACCACACGGAATTACTTTGGAACTAAAGAACGTTATTATGACAAGCCCTTACAGAGTTATGTGCAAATCTTAATGATTTTTGCATGGGGTGTTGGAATATTTTTTATTGTTAATGTTTTAACCAGCTTTAACTTTAAGAGTGTGGCAACTTTAGGGGCAACTTCTGCAATGATATTGCTTATTTTTAAGGATACTATTTTAGGCTTTGTTGCTAGCATACAGGTCTCTGTTAATGACATTGTACGTATTGGAGACTGGATTACCTTTAGTAAGTTTGGAGCAGACGGTCATGTAACAGAAATAAACCTTGCTACTGTAATTGTGCAAAATTTTGACAATACATTTACAACCATTCCTACCTATAGCTTAATTGCAGATAGTTTTCAGAACTGGCGAGGTATGCAAGAAAGTAAAGGACGTAGAATAAAAAGATCAATCTACTTAAAACAAAACAAGGTTTGTTTTCTTAGCCCAGAGATGTTAGAAGATTTTAACAAAATAGAACTTATTGCTCCCTATGTAGCGCACAAAGAGAAACAAAACCTAATGCACAATACAAGTGCCAAAATAGACAAGACGCTCTCTGTAAATGGTGTAAATCAAACAAATCTAGGGGTCTTCAGAAATTACGCAGAGTCTTATTTATTGGAGAATGACAAAATAAACTCTGATTTGTTTTTAATGGTAAGACACCAACCACCAACAGATAAAGGAATACCAATGGAGATTTTCTGTTTTACGTATGACAAAAAATGGGAAAACTATGAACGTATTCAAGCAGATATATTTGATCATTTAATAGCTGCGGTGCCTTATTTTGGCTTGGAGGTTTTTGAAAGTCCTACTGGAAGTGACCTTGATAGAATAAAGCCTTAAAACTAAAATCTTCTTCTACATTTTGAGACAACAAAAAAGGCCTTAGAAATATAACTATTTCTAAGGCCTTTAATACTTTTAAAACAGAGGCTTACTTAGCAATATTAACTGCTCGAGTCTCTCTAATTACTGTTACCTTAACCTGTCCTGGGTAGGTCATATCAGTTTGGATCTTTTGAGAAATTTCAAAAGATAACTGTGCTGCTTTTTCATCTGTTACTTTTTCGCTTTCTACCATCACACGTAATTCTCTACCTGCTTGTATAGCATAGGCTTTATTTACACCACCAAAACCAAAGGCAATATCTTCTAGGTCTTTTAAACGCTGAATATAACTATCTAGCACTTGGCGTCTTGCTCCTGGTCTTGCACCGCTAATTGCATCACAAACTTGTACTATTGGTGAAAGTAAGCTGGTCATCTCTATCTCGTCGTGGTGCGCTCCAATTGCATTACACACCTCTGGCTTTTCTCCATACTTTTCTGCCCATTGCATACCTAAAATTGCATGGGGTAGTTCTGTTTCTGTTTCTGGCACTTTACCTATATCGTGTAACAAACCTGCTCGTTTAGCTAGTTTTGGGTTTAAACCTAGCTCACTTGCCATTACACCGCATAATTTTGCAACTTCTCTAGAGTGTTGTAATAGGTTTTGACCGTATGAAGAACGATATTTCATACGTCCTACTGCTTTAATAAGTTCTGGCTGTAACCCGTGTATTCCAAGATCAATAACGGTACGTTTTCCTACTTCAATAATCTCTTCTTCAATTTGTTTAGAGGTCTTCTTAACAATCTCTTCAATACGGGCTGGATGAATTCTTCCATCAGTTACCAGTTTATGTAATGATAGTCTTGCTACCTCTCTTCTTACACTATCAAAACATGAAAGTATAATAGCCTCTGGCGTGTCATCTACAATAATCTCAACACCAGTAGCAGCCTCAATAGCTCTAATGTTTCTTCCTTCACGACCTATAATTCTACCTTTTACATCGTCACTCTCTAAGTTAAATACAGAAACGCAGTTCTCCACAGCTTCTTCTGTGCCAATACGCTGGATCGTGCTAATGATAATTTTCTTGGCTTCTTGCTGAGCTGTCATTTTAGCCTCTTCAACAGAGTTTTGGATAAACTTCATAGCAGCTGTCTTAGCCTCATCCTTTAGGGTTTCCATTAGTTGATTTTTAGCCTCATCTGCAGATAAACTAGAAATCACTTCTAATTGTGCTACTTGGCTTTTGTGCATTTTATCAATATCAAGCTGTTTTTTTTCAATAAAATCTAAACGCTCTGTATAATTATTCTTTTTTGACTCTAGCTCATCATTTGATTTTCGATTTTTCGCCAGCTCACTCGACACTTGAGATTCTTTGTCTCGAGTGCGCTTCTCTGCATCAACCATCTTGCGTTCACGGCTATTGATTACTTTTTCGTGTTCAGATTTTAATTCAATAAAACGCTCTTTAGCTTGAAGCATTTTGTCTTTCTTTAAAGACTCTCCATCTTTTTCTGCATCCTTAAGAATACTAGTAGCTTCCTTCTTGGCAGACGCTATGGCGGTAGTTGCATTATTTTTCTCTAGCATTTTGGCTATAAAAAAGCCAACGACTAAAGCTGCAACTCCTATTATTATAATGGTAACTATATTGTCCATAATTGTGTTTATTTATAGTTAATATGCTAGAAATCTAGCGGTTGTTGTTTATTGTTTGCGCCCTAAAAAAGGGCATAAAAAAGCCTACATCAATATTTGATTTGCGTAAACCCCTTTGAATAAAGTTTAGGACTAATAAGCTGATCAAGAATCCGCTCGAAGACGGCGCGCTTTTACAACTTTAACTCATCCTTCTCAAAAAAATTTCTGTTGAGTTTACCAAAATGTATATTAATGTAGGCAGTAACCTATTTTTATTTTAAAGAACGTTACGTTAGCTTGTCTTGCAACAAGTCATTTAGTGCTTTAATTTTATGCACCACTGTTGCTCCACCCTCTACCGTATCAATATTTTTTTGCTCTACTTGTGCTGCAAATTGTAGTGCAGACATTGCAAGAACATCTTGCTTGTCTCTCACTGCATAGCTGTTTTCAAACTTTTTAATCATACTTTCTATCTTCTTAGCGGCTTTACGCAGCCCTTCTTCTTGGTCTGGATGTATTGTTAAAGGGTATACCCTGTCTGCTATAGAAAGTTTTATTTTTAATTGGTTTGACATATTTAATTGCTACTCAGAAAGGTGTGTAATACACTGATCAATTTCCCGAACAAGAGCATTTATTTTGAGTTTTGTATCTCGTTTATATTGGTCGCTGCCAAGCATTGAATTTGCCAATTTTAAAGAATTACATGTTGTTGTTAATTCTGAAATTTCAGAAGAAAACCTGCTGTGCTGTTCTTTTAATGTTTTGACCTCATGTTCCAAACTTGCTTTGTCCTGCTTTAGTTTTGTAAATATGCGCAAGAGTTTGCTAATCTTATTCTCTAGAGAATCAACTTGTTCTATAATAGAACTCATATGTTGGTTATTTCAATACTATACCTACAAAGTTAACCGACCCACTCTAATAAACAAACTCTTTTGCATTAATTTTTGTTTTATTGGAAGACTATCACAATATTTGTGTGATACTTCCCTTTATAGTAGCAAGATTTAATCACATTATGAACATATTACGCATTCTGCTCGTTTTTGTAACTTTTCAATTACAGGCTCAAAACAGTATTCCTCAAAATTATTTTTCTAAGCCACTAGACATCCCCTTGATACTTTCTGGGAGCTTTGGTGAACTTCGTAACAACCATTTTCATAGCGGCCTTGACATTAAAACACAGCAACGAAGTGGGATTCCAATTTACGCGCCTGCAGATGGTTATGTAAGCAGAGTTAAAGTAGGACATTATGGCTTTGGAAAAGCACTTTACATTAAACACCCTAATGGGTACACTACGGTATACGCTCACCTTCAAAAATTTCAAGGAGCAATCCAGCATTATGTAAAAGACAATCAATACAAAAAAGAAAGCTACGAAATTGAGCTATTTCCAGAAGCTTCGTTATTAACAGTAAAAAAGGGAGATATTATTGGATATACTGGTAATTCTGGTAGCAGTGGCGGCCCACACCTTCATTATGAAATACGGGACGGCGCATCTAGGCCAATGAACCCAATGTTGTTTGGCGTGGATATATTAGATACCAAAAATCCAATTATAAATTCGGTATATGCCTATCCAATGAGTGACGACGCTACTGTAAATAAATCTAAAGCTCCTGTGAAACTAAGGTTAATAAAGCAAAAAGATGGCACCTATAAAACAGAGAAGATTTCGGCTTATGGAAAAATTGGTTTTGGAGTATCTACCAATGATCAACAAAATGGAGCCTCAAATAAAAATGGTGTGTACAGTATTAAAACTAGCAATAACGGAAAAAGAAAAATAGACATCGTCTTTGAAAAGTTCTCATTTGACGAAACACGCTACTTAAATAGATATATAGATTATAAAAATTTCAAGACAAATAAATCTCGAGTTCAAAAATTGTTTCGTGAAACAAACAACCCACTAAGTATCATTAAACAAGATGATGACAGAGGGCTTATTACTGTTTTAGACGGATATGCTTCCAACTTCAGCATCTCTATTAAAGATTATAAGGGAAATTTAACCTACATCTCAATACCTGTGCAGGGCAAAAAAGATACTATTACAAGCTCTAAAAAACTAAACCAAGCACTAGAATATGTTCCTTCTGCAACCGCAAGTAGAATTAGTAAAGGCAACTTCAAGGTGTATGTCCCGAAGAATGCCTTGTATGAAGGGGCGTATTTAGACATAAAGACCTCTGGTGATACGCTACACTTTCATCAAGATAATGTGCCGGTACACAAAAACATCTCTATAAGTATGGATATTACCAACTACAAAGGGCTTGATAAAAACAAGTTATATATTGGTAGATTAAACTATACAAAAATACCATACTACACAACTACCAGACGTGAAAACAATACTCTTACAGCTAGAACAAGAACTATGGGCTCTTATGTCCTAGCAATGGATACCGTCTCCCCTACTATAAAAGCGCATAATTTTACAGATGGAAAATGGAATAGCAAAACCAACACTTTAAAAATTAAAATTAAGGATACACACAGCGGTATAAGCAAGTATAGAGCTACTATAAATGGAATCTTTATATTGATGGAATATAATTACAAGAAAGACGTTATAACCTATACTTTTACGGATGAAATAGCTACTGAAACTCAAAACAATTTAAGATTAATAGTGACTGATAATGTTGGAAATAGCACTACATTTGAGGCTATATTTTTCAGAAAAAAACTTTAATATTCGCTTTTGAAAACACTTACTAAATACCTGTTAATTTTCATAATATTATTTACCACTTCACTCTTAGCTCAAAAAGCGACCGTTCGTGGTGTAATTCTAGATTTGTTTAACCAGCCAATTCCTAGCGTTAATATTACCTATGGAGGTACTGGATCTGTTACAGATCTTTATGGGTATTACCTTATTGAAATTTCAGCCAACCAGGATGTGCAAGTTACCTATAGTCATATTGGTCATAAAAATGTTCAAGCAACGCTAAATCTATCAAACAATGAGGATTTTGAATTTAATCCTGTAATGAAAACAGATATTGAACAAATTGCCACCGTAGTAATATCTGGAAGGGAAAATAAGCGTATCCAAGGAATAACATCACTTAGTCCAGATGCAATTCGAAGAATGCCCTCTGCAATTAGCGGGGTTACTAGTTTGCTAACCTCATTGCCAGGAATAAATAGTAACAATGAACTTAGTACACAATACGCCGTTCGAGGTGGTAACTATGATGAAAACCTAGTATATGTAAATGAAATTGAAGTATACAGACCTTTTTTAATAAGAAGTGGCCAACAAGAAGGGCTAAGTTTTGTAAATGATGAGCTCACCTCTAGTGTTGATTTTTCTTCAGGGGGGTTTCAAGCCAAATTTGGTGATAAATTATCTTCTGTACTAGACATTACGTATCGAAAACCTACAAACCTTGAGGCTAGTCTAGATGCCAGTTTACTTGGTGTGAGTGTCTCTGCTGGTGGCATTTCTAACGATGGAAAGTTTACAAGCCTAGTTGGTTTACGCTACAGAGATAATAGCCTCTTTGTAAATGCAAAAGAGACCCAAACTAATTTTAGGCCTACCTTCTTAGATGGTCAAGCCTATCTCACTTACAAGTTTAGTAATAAATTTGAATTAGGTTTTTTAGGAAACGTAGCAATTAATAAGTACAGCTATGAGCCATTAACAAGACAAACAAACTTTGGAACTCTAGCAGACCCTATAGCATTACTTGTTTTTTATGAAGGACAAGAGGAAGATAAATATGACACCTACTTTGGCGCCTTAAAAGGAACCTACGTAGCTTCTCAAAACTTTACAGCAAAATTTATTGCCTCTATCTACCAAACACAAGAACAAGAATACTTTGATATTTTTGCGCAATACAGGTTAGGAGATGTAGATACCAGTATTGGAGGTGAAACTTTAGGTGATGTTACTTTTAGTGAGGGTATTGGCTCTCAACTTACACACGCTAGAAACAACCTTGATGCGCTTATTATAAATCTAGAACATAAAGGAAATGCAAGTATTGGAGAAAACGAAATTGAGTACGGTATAAAATATACCCATGAAGATATTAGAGACCGAGTACAAGAATATGAAATTATAGATTCTGCTGGATTTTCTATTCGTCCTCCTGTTATTGATTTTGCTAATTTACAGCCCTATGAGCCTTTTACATCTCCAATAGTACCCTATACAGAGATTCGTGCTCAAAATGACGTGCAAATAGATCGTTTAAGTGGCTACGGGCAATGGAGCCGTAGAACTAACATTGGAAGCAGTGACCTTTGGTTAAATGCTGGAGTAAGAGCTCACAACTGGACCGTTAGCGGTAAGGATATTGTAAGTAATACACAAACAGTATTGAGTCCTAGAGCCCAAGTAAGTGTAAAACCAGGTTGGGATATGGACATGCTGTTTAGACTCTCTGGTGGGGTGTATCATCAACCACCTTTTTACAGAGAATTAAGAGATTCGACAGGTACTGTTCGTCCTGCAGTAAAAGCGCAAAAATCAATTCACCTTGTTTTGGGTAACGATTACAGTTTTGATCTTTGGGAAAGACCATTTACTCTCAATAGTGAGGTTTACTATAAAAAGCTAACAGATGTAAACCCATATACCCTAGACAATGTTAGGATACGGTATAGAGCAAGAAATAATGCTGTTGCTTATGCTTACGGGGTTGACCTGCGTTTGGCAGGAGAGTTTGTTCCTGGCACAGAGAGTTGGATTAGCTTAGGGTATTTAAAAACTGAAGAAAATATTGAAGATAGAGGATATATTTTTAGACCAACAGATCAACGTTTAAAAATAGGAATGTTATTCCAAGATTACGTTAAGGTGGTGCCAAATTTAAAAGGGTACTTAAACCTACAATACAACACAGGGCTCCCGGGAGGCTCTCCTAGTTATGCAGATCCTTATAATTTTCAAGAACGATTGCCAGATTACAAAAGAGTAGACTTAGGAGTTCTTTATGTAATTAAAGATCAAGACAGACCAAAAGAAGATGGCATTTTTAAATTATTTAAAGAACTAACTCTTGGCGCAGAAATATTCAACATATTTGATGTGCAAAACTCTATTTCTAATACATTTGTAAGAGATGTGTATACCAAAGTTCAATACTCGATACCTAACTACTTATCTCCAAGAGTTTTTAATCTACGTGTAACCGCCAAATTTTAAAAAATGAACATTGCAAAAAGATTTGGATTTTATGGATTTGGATTCATTATTGGGCTCCTCCTTTTGTTTTTCTTTTTAAATGGAAAAAAAGCAGGGTGTGATTATGGACCTGATGCGCGCACTCTTAAAAATATTAGAATTAAAGAACGTGTTTTTTCAATACAGACTATTAGAGTTTTAAAAGACAATAGTTTAGACACCACAGCAATCTCTACTCTACTCAAAGGTGGAGATGTTATTTTTGGAGAAAGCAATACCAAACTCGATTCCTGCAAAGTATATGCTATAGAAGGTGTTGTTCAAAAAATAAATTTGAAAATGGTCGTTGAAAACTGTAATGAAGTAGCAACAGTTCGATCAGTTATAGTACAATAAAAGCATAGGCAAAACATAGCGTCTAAAAATTATTTTTAAAAGCAACAAATAGTAAAATAAAAAGTAATGCACCCAGAGAACCCACATAGTAAGCCGTATAATTTTGAAACATTAAGTGATTCAAATCCAGATCTAGAAGCGTTTGTGTTTACAAATGATCATCAAAACCAAACTATAGATTTTGCAGATCCACAAGCGGTACTCCAGCTCAACAAGGCGCTACTGCTTCACCATTATGAACTAAGAGATTATACACTTCCTGAGGGATATCTCTGCCCAGCAGTTCCTGGAAGAGCAGACTACCTATGTCATGTAAAGACACTCCTAGATCAACACATAGATGATATTAATGACACCTCAAACTATAGGGTGTTAGATGTTGGGGTTGGTGCTAATTGCATTTATCCAATTATTGGCGCACAACTTTTTAATTGGGAAATGGTAGGTGTTGATATCAACCAAGAATCTATAACTGCAGCAAAAAAAATTGTATCAGCAACAAAGGGTCTTAATAAAAAAATTGAAATCAGGTATCAGGAGAATAACGCAAACATATTTAATAATGCAATTAGAGAGGGTGAGTATTATGATGTCACCATTTGCAACCCACCTTTTCATACCAGTGAAATTGAAGCAAATAAAGGAACCATGCGCAAACTAGCTAATATCTCTGCAGACAAAGGCTATGCCTTTAGACAAGAACTGACGCAGAATTTTGGAGGAAAAGCGAATGAACTTTGGTGCAACGGTGGTGAAGCGCTATTTGTTAAAAGAATGATTAAACAAAGTATTGCTCACAAAGAGCAGGTGGGTATTTTCACTACACTTGTTTCAAACAAAGCACACCTTAACAAACTTTACAAACAACTAGATAAAGCAAAAGCTACTCACAAAACAATTGTTATGGAAATAGGTAATAAACATAGCAGAATGTTAGCCTGGAGCTTTAATCCATCAAAAATGGGGCTTGTTTAATTGTTTTTAAAAAGAACTAAAATTAAATATACTTCATATTCTGAAGCTTTTACCCTAGCAACTAGGGTATTTCAAACCCAAAAAAAAGAACCTTGCCTGAAGATGGAAATAACATTTAAGACAATTGACGTATTACACCTTTCTTCTTGTCTTTTCTTTCTTTAACAAAGTAAGCTCTCTACTTGTTTGTCCAGCCACAGAAGTATTTTCTTCTGCCCTACGAATTAGGTAAGGCATTACATCTTTAACAGGACCAAATGGAATGTATTTAGCTACGTTATACCCTTCAGTGGCTAGATTGTAGCTTATATGATCACTCATACCATATAATTGCCCAAACCATACTCTAGGGTCTTTTCTGCCTATAGCTTTCGTTTTAAGGGCCTCTAATGCCATATAACTGCTCTCTTCATTATGTGTTCCTAGAAATAAGGATATGTCATCTAGATGGTCTAAAATGTACTCCATGACTCCGTTAAAATTATCATCGGTTGCTTGTTTGCTTTCACAAATGGGTGTCGGCAACCCCTTTTCTTGTGCACGGTCATTTTCTTTTTCCATATATGCACCTCTTACAACTTTAAATCCTAATTTGTAACCCCCGGCTCTTGCCTTGGCATGTTGTTGTTTTAAATACTCTAAGCGATCCCAACGGTAGCATTGCAGTGTATTAAATACAATTGCCTTTTCTGTATTGTATTTAACCATCATTGCCTCACACAGATCATCTGCAGCCTCTTGCATCCAAGACTCCTCTCCATCTATTAAAAGTGAAATACCACACGTGTGAGCTGTATTACAAACAGTTTCATATCGCGCTTTTATGCGCTGCCACTCCCCTATTTCATTCTCACTTAAAGTTTCTTTTTCAGTAATTTTTTGCCAAATACTAAAACGTCCAAAACCTGTTGGTTTAAATACAGAAAACGGCATAGCATCTTTATGTTCTGCAAATTTGGTGAGCTCTAACACTTTTTGCATTGTAGCATCAAATTGTGTCTCGTGCTCCTTTCCTTCTACAGAGTAATCAAGCACAGAATACACTCCCGCACGTGTTAGGTTATCGACAACAGCCATACAGTCTTTTTCATTAACTCCACCACAAAAATGGTCAAACACTGTAGAACGAATCAAGCCCTCAACAGGTAGGTTAAGATGTAAAGCTACCTTTGTAGCCGCAGTCCCTATGCGCACTAGAGGCTCTTTAGAAATCATTTTAAATAAAAAATAAGCACGTTCTAATTCAGAATCGCTTTTAAGCTTAAATGCCGTTTGTGTATTGTCAAAAAGGGTGCGTAAAGTCATAGTGCAATATTTCTCTTACAAATATACTTAGTTTTGATGGTCGTTGAAATACAATGCTATAGTTTTGTTATTCTAAATTTAACTAATTTTAGATGTTATAGCGAGTATTAGATTTAGATAAATAATATTTACCTATTATGGAAAAACAGATAGTAAAGCAACGAGGAAGCATATATTGCAATGGAAGTGCATGGGCATCCCTACAAACCGCTATAGACACATTAAAACCTACAAAAATATTTGTACTGGTCGACGCCAATACTCAAGAGCACTGTTTCCCTTCTTTTTTAAGGCTATCTGGTACAAGCACTTTACTAGAAACAATAACCATTGCTGCTGGAGAAGTAAACAAAACAATAGAAACCTGCACACATCTTTGGAATGTATTGGCCAAAAAAGGAGCAGACAGAAATAGTTTACTCATTAACCTTGGTGGCGGGGTTGTAACAGATTTGGGCGGTTTTGTAGCGTCAACATTTAAGAGAGGAATCGAGTTTATAAACATTCCAACCTCATTATTAGCTATGGTAGATGCATCTATAGGTGGTAAAAACGGTGTTGATTTAGGAGTGCTTAAAAATCAAATAGGAGTCATAAACAATCCTCTGTTAGTAGTAATTGACACTTGTTTTTTAAAGACATTGCCCGAAGAAGAAGTTACTTCTGGATATGCAGAAATATTAAAACATGGCCTTATAGATAGTGAAACTTACTGGAACCTAGTACAAGGGTTTGATGTAAATAATATTCAAAGCACTGAAAATATTATTTGGGAATCTATAAAGATAAAAAATAGCATAGTTACTAAAGACCCAAATGAATTAGGCATTAGAAAATTATTAAATTATGGTCATACTCTAGGTCATGCTATTGAATCTTTTTGTTTAGAACAAAAAGACAGAGCCACATTATTACACGGAGAAGCCATTGCTATTGGAATGATTCTAACAACCTTTATATCTAGTGAATTACTAAATTTTGATAACAACAAACAAGCGGCGATAACCCAATTAATTCTCAATCATTTCAAAAAAAGATCCTTTAGCACCCTTGAGATAGACGCCATTATTGGTTTATTACAATTTGATAAAAAAAACAGAGGTGGCGAAGTACTGTTTGTGTTATTAGAAGATTTTGGGGTTTTTAAAATAAACCAAAAAGTCTCTAATGACTTAATCCATAAAGCATTCTTACATTATCAAAATTCTTAAAGGCTATCTGTATATTGCTTAACCTAAGTTCAAAAAAGAAGTTGTGTTCTTTAATAAATTATCATAAAAAAGAAAAAACCCACTAGTATAGTGGGTTTTTTAAATAAGATTGATGTGTTTATAATGATCTAAAAATAGAATGCATTAAGCGTTTCTTGTCATTGATACTCTCCTCTAAAGAAATCATTGTTTCTGTACGGGTAACACCCTCAATATCATCTAACAAATATATAATGTCTTTTGCGTGTGTTGTGCTTTTAGCTCTAATTTTACAGAAAATATTAAACTTTCCTGTAGTAACATGGGCAACGGTTACAAAAGGTATTTCATTTATTCTTTCTAACACAAACTGAGTTTGAGAGGTTTTCTGTAAATAAATACCAACATAGGCAATAAATGAATAGCCTAATTTACTGTAGTCTAAACGCAAAGAAGACCCTGTAATAAAACCAGCTTCCTCCATTTTCTTAACACGCACATGTACGGTTCCTGCTGAGATGCCGTGCTTTTTTGCAATATCTGTAAAAGGAGTTCTAGTATTTTCAATAAGCATATCCAGTATACTTTGATCTGTAGCGTCTAGTTTGTATTTCATAATGTAATAATTTTAGCGCAAATGTACTATATTTAGTAAATAAATTTAAGGTCTCCAATGTTAAATCAACATTAAATTTTGGTTAATATCAAAAATCGTTAAGATTTTTTTATCGAAATCAATATTTTCATGAGAATTCAATAAAATTTTCCCACCCTGTAAATCAAAGCTTTGGTGGCCATAAACAACTAAATCTACCTCTATAGAATCTACATATAGTTCAAATATTATGGTATTACCTTTCAAAACCTCATTGTATTGAAAACAAACCGTCTTTAAAATAGCATCTCTGGAGGTACGTACATTATACAATACAATGTCTTTAAAGTTCTTTTTATTTTCTGGAAGTAAGAAATACTCTTTGTAATCTATAATATCGTTTTGTTTTACATCTTCAGGAGCAAACAATGCAATCAATGCATAAAATACAAAGCAGCGCGTTTGCTCTTTGTTATAATCATTTTTATAATGCCCTGCCTCAATGAGTATAGTAGGTACACCGAGACTCGAGAATGTATCTCCTACACAATTATGATTAAAAGAATCATCAAAACGCCCAATTTGATTTGGACAATGGTCTTGCAAAAAATGAGTCATTTTTAAAATTAAAGCCATGGCTTGTTTTCTAGCTGGCGTTATGGTTTTTAAAACCTCAGCAGCGGGAGCTAAAAATGAAACGGTAGCAGGAAACCCCTCTGCAAGACCAAAAATAGTGCGCTGATCATGCATATTTAAACACATATCTGGCTCTAGGGTATCAAACAGTCTCTTTAACACAACACTTTCTCTTTGAGATAGGTGTTGAGCATCTCTATTTAAATCAACCTTATTTGCGTTTTCACGAGTATACAAGGCAGCCCCGTCTGGATTAAGCATCGGAAGTACATAAAATGTGTGCGTTGCTCTTAGCGACGCGGAATTTTGTTCATTAGAGCTGATAAATTTAAAAAAATCAAATAAAGCTTTTGTGGTAGTACTTTCATTACCATGCATTTGAGACCAAATAAGGACCTTTATAGGACCTTGGCCACAGACAACCTGTGGGATTTCTAAGCCAGTTTGTGTAACACCAGCTACCGAAATATTAAAAACTTCACGGTAAGAATCCAAGATAGGTTCTAGGTGTTTAAGAGTAATATAACGTCCCTCTAAACGGTCTTCAAAATTGTGAGTATACCAAGAAGTAATGTGCATTGTATAAATGTATAAATACAAAAGTAAACAAACCTAAGTTTACATATGTAAACAAATAAAGGCCATTATTTGTTACCTTTTGTCATCAAAAAGAGACACCCTTGTAAGCAAAACGTCAAGAAGATGTAGTATTGTTCTTATATGTTTATATTTCAGCAAGTTAAATTCATTTATATAAAGCTTTTGTTTTATAATTTTCATAGTATAACCTAAATTACTTGCTGTTTCCAATAGTATATTTTACATTTGTAACACTATGTTATTTTAAATTAAGTTACAATGGTAAACACCTCTGGCTTTTCTAAAAGACTTCAAAAAGTCTTGCATTTTTACGGATTGTCGGCTACTTCATTTTCAGAAGAAGTAGCTGTAAACAGGTCTACTATTTCTCATTTGCTTTCTGGTAGAAATAAACCAAGTTTAGAGTTTGTCATGAAAGTGCTTCAAACATATCCCGAAGTAGATTTGTATTGGTTGTTAAATGGAAAAGGCAGCTTCCCTTCCACTTCAAAAAAAACAAACATAATTACAAATCCTCAAGACTCATTAAAAAACCAGTCAAAGACTTCTTTAGAAAAAGATACTGCCCGAACTTCTATTTCAGAAAACAGCGTATTTGATAAAATTTCAGAAAAAAAAACAAATACACCAGCTATAGAGCGTATAGTTGTTTTTTATCAAGATGGCACCTTTAAGGAATATAATAACACCTTATAGTATACATTTTAAAGATATTTGCACAACTTTGTAAAAAAAACATGCGATACCTCAGCACCCTTCTTCTACTTCTGCTTATATCGAGTTGCTATAACGTAGAACGAAGTTGTGAAGACTTCAAAACAGGTGCTTTTAGCTTTCAACAGCTTGTAGGCACAGAGTTGGTTACCTCCACATTTGTGCGTACAGACAGTATTGCCATTGAGACCTACAAAGGAATTACCGATACTTTTTCTGTGCGATGGATTAATAATTGTGAATATATTATGCGCAAACAAAATCCAAAAAACACGTATGATGAACAAGCAGTGCATTTTAAAATATTAAGCACTACCCAAAACACCTATCTTTTTGAATTTCAAATGGTCGTTAAAAAACAAAATCAAGCAAATCCAGTAAAAAAAGGATCGGTTACTAAAATTACTGCCCCATGAGTACTGAAAAAGAATATTGGACCCAGCGCTATCAAGACAAGCTTACAGGCTGGGACACAGGCGCACCCACTATACCACTAAAAACTTATTTTGATCAACTAGCCAACAAGCAGGTTCGTATCTTAATTCCAGGGGCAGGAAACGCTTATGAAGCAGAATACCTTTTTAAGCAAGGATTTACAAATGTTACCATACTAGATATATCACCCATACCCCTAGAGCAGTTTAAGAACCGAAACCCTAGTTTTCCAGAAGAACACCTTATTGAAAAAGATTTTTTTAAGCACAAAGGAAGCTATGATATAATTATAGAACAAACCTTTTTCTGTTCCTTGGTACCCCAGAAGATGAACCGTGTAAAATACGCTACTAAAATGTCTTCATTACTGGCTCCTGAAGGGAAACTTGTTGGGCTATGGTTTGATTTTCCACTCACAGAAGATTTAGAAAAGCGCCCATTTGGTGGGACTCAAGAAGAGTACATAGGCTATTTAAACCTATATTTTAGGATACATACCTTTGAGAGGGCTTATAATTCAATACCAGAAAGAGCCGATAAAGAATTATTTGGAATCTTCATCAAAAAACATACAAAACCAAAGCAGGCAAACAACCCATTACACGGCAAAACTCTCAAGGCTATATTAGAAGAATTGATAGCCAAACATGGTTGGGAATACATGGATGACCAGGTGCGTATTAATTGCTTTGCCTTAAACCCAACACTAAACTCTAGCTTGAAGTTTCTACGTAAAACCCCTTGGGCTCGAGAAAAAGTGGAGCAATTATACCTAAGAAGCTTTTCAAAATCTTAGATTGTATTGTTTCTTTAAGCGTATAACTACCTAGAATGTACGATAGTGATTGTAAAACAGTATTAAAACAATAAAGCCTGTCCATCATCATTAATTGGAGGCTCTTGATCCTTACCAGTATCTTTTGGCAAAGGTAGAGGCTCCACTGTATTTACTTCTTGTGAAATGACACCATCCTCTTGCTGTGTTGTTTTGACAGGCTGCTCATCTATCACCTCTATAGACGCTGTCGCTATAGTTTTAGGAAGCTCGTAAGGGTAAGATTCTAGACTGTTAATTTCTAAAATTTTATACTTTGTTAATTGATTTCCTAAAGCGCCTATTCCTTTCAAACCAATAAATTCCTCAAGATCAATGATCAATTTTTCTTTTCTGTCTTTCCCTCTTTCTTTGGTAAAGACAAGCTCTGCCTTTGGTCTATAGTCTGTAAACACCGTTTCTAAATAAGAATTAGAATCATCTGTCAAAACATTGTCCTCTTTTTCTGGAGTATCAATTAAGAATCTCTTTACGTAAAAAAGGTCTTTTTCTCCAGCCCAATGTATCGCCGTTATAGGCTTTTTTGGCTCCCACTTCTCCATTACTATTAAATCTTCATCAAAATGCATCGTAATTTCTGGGATGACTGTTTTTACCAAGCCACGCTGGTTTACAAGCAACAACCTGTCTGTAGGTCTAAATTCTCCTACCAACTCACCACGCTGGTCTAAGTTGAGGCGTTGCACCGTTTCATCAAACCATATTTTACGGGGCTTTAAAGTAGAGAGCCCTTTTTCTTTGAGCTCTATTCGCTTGACTGGATACTTGGTGACAATGTTTCCTTTGGATGCACGTCCTTTTACTAGAACATCACTAAAGTCTAGATCCCATTTAAGTTTTTTAATACTTCCGCTTTGACGAAGTAGTATGCTTACCACCTCGGCTTCACCATTATAGTTTGCAGTAAAGTAAATCATTTTACTGTCTTTGTTCCCCTGAGACACCGGGTACTCCTTGTCTCTAGTGACAGCAGTTACATTAAAACGCTTTACATACGTGGCACCCTTAGCGCCATCTTTATAAATCATGTTGTAGGTAGTACGGTTGTCTTTCTTTTTAAAGACCGCCACATACACTATATTTTTACCAATAAATGTTTTACTATCTACTTTAGTAATCATCATGGTACCGTCTTGAGTAAAGACAATTATATCATCTATATCACTACAGTCAGTAACGTATTCATCTTTACGTAAATTAGTACCTACAAAACCTTCTTCTCTATTTACATAAAGCTTAGTATTTCTAATAACTACTTTTGTTTTCTGTATGTCATCAAATATCCTTATCTCTGCCTTGCGCTCTTTCCCTTTGCTGTATTCTTTTTTTAAGCGCGTAAAATAATCTACAGCATATATAATTAGGTTTGCTAAATGGTGTTTTACTTTTGCAATTCCATCATCTAAAGCATCAATTTTTTGTTGTGCTTTATCTATATCAAACTTAGAAATACGCTTGATTCGTATTTCGGTTAAGCGTGCTATATCTTCTTGGGTGACAACTCTCTTTAGGTGTTTTGTGTGTGGTTTCAACCCTTTATCTATAGCATCTATAACACCTTCCCAAGTTTCTTGCTCTTCAATATCTCTGTAGATCCGGTTTTCTATAAAAATACGTTCTAAAGATGCGTAATGCCATTGTTCTTCCAGTTCATGTAACTGAATTTCCAACTCGCTCTTTAGCAGCTGTACCGTTCTATCTGTTGAACGACGTAACATTTCACAAACGCCAACAAACAAGGGCTTGTTATCTTCAATTACACAGCCTAATGGTGAGATAGAACTTTCACAATTTGTAAAAGCATACAAGGCATCTATCGTCTTATCTGGAGAAATACCAGATGGAATATGGATAAGAATTTCAACATCTGCTGCCGTATTGTCTTCAATTTTTTTAATCTTAATTTTACCTTTATCGTTTGCCTTTAAGATAGAATCAATCAAGGAGCCAGTATTGGTTCCAAATGGAATCTCGGTAATGACTAATGTATTTTTGTCTTGTTGACTAATACGTGCACGGCTTCTAATCTTTCCACCTCGTAAACCATCATTATAATTGGTTATATCTACAATACCTCCAGTTGGAAAATCTGGAAAAATGGTAAAACGTTTGCCTTGCAGGTGCTTCACAGAAGCGTCTATTAATTCTATAAAGTTATGTGGTAGTATTTTTGTAGACAAGCCAACAGCTATACCCTCACCTCCTTGTGCCAACAAAAGCGGAAACATTACAGGAAGATTAATAGGTTCTTTTCTTCGGCCATCATAAGAGGATTGCCATTTGGTAATTTTAGCATTATAAACAACATCTAAGCCAAATTTAGAAATACGTGCTTCAATATACCTTGAGGCGGCAGCTCTATCTCCGGTAAGAATGTTCCCCCAGTTTCCTTGTGTATCAATAAGTAAATCCTTTTGCCCTAGTTGTACCATGGCATCTGCAATACTTGCATCTCCATGAGGGTGGTATTGCATTGTATGTCCTACTATGTTGGCTACCTTACTATAACGCCCATCATCTAGGTCTTTCATAGAGTGCATGATGCGGCGCTGTACGGGCTTAAAACCATCTTCTATTGCAGGAACAGCACGTTCTAGAATTACATAACTAGCGTAGTCTAAAAACCATTCACGATACATACCGGTAACACGAGTAATTGTCTCACCTTCTTCTGGAGCTTCTAAATTAAAATCATCTTCATCTTCTCCCATTACCTGAGCATCAATAGGTTCATCTTGAGGATCCTGCTGTGGGTTGATGTCTTTTGGGTTTAATTCTTCTTCTGGATTTTGATCCTCACTCATTTTCTATAATTTCACTGTGATTCTTAACGGTGCTGTTTTCTTTGGTTTTTTAGACATCTTCTATAGTATCTAGCTCTACTTTCAAGTTATTTATAATGAACTCTTGTCGATCTGGTGTGTTTTTACCCATATAAAAAGAAAGCATTTCTTCAATACTCATTTGCTTGTCTAGCATTACAGGATCTAGTCTAATATTTTCTCCAATAAAGTGTACAAACTCATCTGGCGATATTTCCCCAAGCCCCTTAAATCTTGTTATTTCTGGTTTTGGCTTTAGCTCTTCCAGCGCATCTCTTTTTTCTTGGTCTGAGTAACAATAAATTGTTTTTTTCTTATTTCGAACCCGAAACAAAGGAGTTTGTAAGATGTATAAATGGCCTTCTTTAATTACTTCTGGAAAAAACTGAAGGAAGAATGTAATTAACAGCAACCGAATATGCATTCCATCAACATCGGCATCTGTTGCTATTACAATGTTATTGTATCGCAGGTCTTCCATAGACTCTTCAATATTCAAAGCTGCCTGCAGAAGGTTAAACTCTTCATTTTCGTACACAATCTTTTTACTCAAGCCGTAACTATTTAAAGGCTTTCCTTTTAAACTAAAAACAGCTTGTGTGTTTACATCCCTGCTTTTAGTAATACTTCCTGATGCGCTGTCTCCCTCTGTAATAAACAAAGTAGATTCTAGATTTCGCTCTTTTTTAGTATCTCCTAAGTGAACCCTACAATCGCGTAATTTTTTATTATGCAAATTAGACTTTTTTGCACGGTCTTTGGCTAGTTTCCTAATACCAGACAACTCTTTACGCTCGCGTTCTGCTTGCATAATTTTACGCTGTAAAGATTCAGAAACCGCTGCGTTTTTATGTAAAAAGTTATCTAGTTGTGTTTTAAGAAAATCATTGATATAAGCCCGTACTGTTGGCAAGTCACCACCCATATCTGTCGAACCTAGTTTGGTTTTAGTTTGACTCTCAAAAATAGGCTCCATTACTTTAATACTAATAGCGCTTACTATAGACTTTCTAATGTCGCTGGCTTCATAATTCTTACCGTAGAACTCTCTAATGGTTTTTACCAAACTCTCTCTAAAGGCTGCTTGATGTGTACCTCCTTGAGTCGTGTTTTGACCATTAACAAAACTATGGTACTCCTCGCTATATTGGGTTTTACTGTGCGTGATAGCAACTTCTATGTCTGTACCTCGCAGATGAATTATTGGATACAGCATATCTTCTTTAGACATGTTGTCTTCAAGTAAATCTCTAAGCCCGTTTTCACTAAAAAACTTTTCACCGTTAAAATCTATGGTCAATCCTGGATTAAGATAAACATAGTTTCTAAGCATTTTCTCTACATACTCATTACGGTATTTATAGTTTTTAAAAATAGCCTCATCTGGAATAAAAACAACCTTAGTTCCTTTACGCTTAGTAGATTCTTCTACAACACTATCTTCTTTTAATTCTCCTTGTGAGAATGCTGCGTATTTTACTTTATTGTCTCTAATAGATTCAATCTTGAAATAAGATGACAAGGCATTTACAGCTTTGGTACCTACTCCATTTAAACCCACCGATTTTTTAAAGGCACGAGAATCGTACTTTCCTCCTGTGTTCATTTTTGACACAACATCAACTACTTTACCCAGGGGAACACCACGACCAAAATCTCGTACACGAACTTCTTTTTCTTTTATGCGAATTTCAATAGTCTTACCCGCGCCCATCACAAACTCATCAATACTATTATCTAAGACCTCTTTTAATAATATATAGATACCATCATCTGGCGATGAACCATCACCTAATTTTCCGATATACATACCAGGACGCATACGAATATGCTCTTTCCAGTCGAGGGATCGTATATTATCTTCGGTATATTTTGTATCTGCCATAAAATCGTGTGAATAGTTGTTAAATATACCGTTTACAAGACAAAATTGGAAAATATCCAACACAAAGTAATTAACAATTACAGCACTAAAATTGTGAACAACCTTATGCTATTGGAAAGAGTATATAGATGTTATTATAAAGAAAAATCGGCCCTATTTATAAATAAATAGGGCCGATTTTTCTTTATATATTATACAGTATTAAACGTTAAATCTAAAATGCATTACATCTCCATCTTTAACAACATATTCTTTTCCTTCTACACCCATTTTTCCAGCCTCTTTAACTTTAGTTTCACTACCAAAGGCAACATAATCACTATACCCTATAACTTCTGCACGAATAAAACCTTTTTCGAAGTCTGTATGAATTACTCCTGCTGCTTGTGGCGCTGTTGCTCCAACTGGGATGGTCCAAGCACGAACCTCTTTAACACCTGCAGTGAAATACGTCTGTAGGTTTAATAACTTATAAGCTCCGCGAATTAATTTTGCAGATCCTGGCTCACTTAAGCCTAAATCTTCTAAAAACATTTGGCGCTCATCAAAAGAGTCCAACTCTGTAATATCTGCCTCTGTACCAACCGCCAAAATAACTACTTCAGCGTTTTCTGAGGCTACTGACTTCTTCACCTTGTCTACGTATGCATTTCCATTAACTGCTGCATCTTCATCAACGTTACACACATACATTACTGGTTTATCTGTAATAAACTGTAATGGCTGCACAAACTCCTCTCTGTCCTTTTCTGAAATATCAATAGCTCGTATAGATTGCCCTTGTTCTAAACCGTCTTTAATTAGTAACAGAACAGTTTCCTCTTTTTGTGCTTCTTTATTACCCGTACGTGCAGAACGTTTTACTTTTTCTAATTTTTTATCTACTGTTTCAAGATCTTTTAACTGCAGCTCTATATCAATAGTTTCTTTATCTCTAATTGGATCTACGTTACCGTCTACATGTATGATGTTATCATTATCAAAACAACGAAGCACATGTAAAATAGCATCGGTCTCTCTAATGTTTCCTAGAAATTGATTTCCTAGTCCTTCACCCTTGCTTGCTCCTTTAACTAAACCTGCAATATCTACAATTTCAACAGTAGCAGGAAGTACTTTCTCTGGATTCACTAATTCTTCCAACTTTACCAAACGATCGTCTGGCACATTTACCACTCCTATATTAGGCTCAATGGTACAAAACGGAAAGTTTGCACTCTGAGCTTTTGCGTTAGACAAACAATTAAAAAGGGTTGATTTACCTACGTTTGGCAATCCTACAATTCCTGCTTTCATTCTTAGATATATTAAAATGCGTGCAAATATACCTCTTTAGCCGAAATTTTAAGACTTAAATAGCGTTCTGTTTGTGTAAATAAATAATCCAGCACACCTGCCGTATAGCCACTACAATTAAAGAGAAATACATGCCAGTGTGTAAGGCGTGGTTTAGCGCTTATAAGCCCTTTAAAGGCAAGACTGCCTCTATGTAGCCATCACAACAATAAAACATAGGGTATTTCGCCAAAGCGCTCTTAAAGACCTATAGAAAGCCTAAAGTTATATCCAGCAACATGAACAACTAATTTAAAAAAAAAGAGCTCTGATAATATCAGAGCTCTTTAGTATTTGAAAAAATGGGTGATTATTTTTTACCGTCCATTTTGTCTTTCAATGCTTGAAGTGCAGAGTTAGCGTCACCTAGTGTAGGCTTCGATTCGTCAGACTGCTTTTTAGCTTTCTTAGCAGCTTGCTTCACGATTTTTGCTTCCTCTTCTTTGTGAATTGCCATGTGAGAGGCTACCACTTTCTTGAATTCTTTGTTGAACTCAATAATTTGGAATTCTGCTTCTTCACCTTTCTTCACGTCTGTTCCATCTTCTTTTTCTAAGTGACGTTTTGGTACAAATGCTGTGATATCCTCATTAAAGTTGATTACCGCTCCTTTGTCTACTATCTCGTCAATAGCTGCTTTATGTACAGAACCTACAGCAAACTCAGCTTCATACTTATCCCAAGGATTTTCTGTAGTTTGTTTGTGCCCTAGGCTTAATTTACGTCCTTCTACATCCAATTCAAGTACAACTACCTCTAGTGTATCTGAAATGTTTGTAAATTCACTTGGATGCTTCACTTTCTTAGTCCAAGAAAGGTCAGAGATGTAAATAAGTCCATCAATTCCTTCTTCTAGTTCAACAAAAACACCAAAGTTTGTAAAGTTACGTACAATACCTTTGTGAGTAGATCCTACTGGATACTTTGTTGTGATGTCTGTCCATGGGTCTGGCGTTAATTGCTTAATACCTAAACTCATTTTACGCTCTTCACGATCCATAGTCAATACTTGTGCCTCAACTTTATCACCAACATTTACAAAATCTTGTGCACTACGCAAATGCGTAGACCATGACATTTCACTTACGTGGATCAATCCTTCAACACCTTCAGCAACTTCAATAAATGCACCGTAGTCTGCAATAACAACTACTTTACCTTCTACTTTATCACCAATCTTAAGTTCTTCACCAAGAGCATCCCAAGGATGTGCACTTAATTGTTTAAGACCTAATTGTATACGTGTTTTGTCCTCGTCAAAGTCAAGGATTACAACGTTTAATTTCTGGTCAAGCTCTACAATCTCGTTAGGGTGGTTGATACGAGACCAAGAAAGATCTGTAATATGCACCAATCCATCAACACCACCAAGATCTACAAAGACTCCATAAGAAGTAATGTTTTTAACAACACCTTCTAGTACTTGTCCTTTTTCAAGCTGCCCAATAATTTCTTTTTTCTGCTCTTCGATATCTGCTTCGATAAGCGCTTTGTGTGACACAACAACGTTTTTAAATTCGTGGTTAATTTTCACGACTTTAAATTCCATTGTTTTGTTTACGTATACATCGTAGTCTCTAATTGGTTTCACATCAATCTGTGAACCTGGTAAGAATGCTTCAATACCAAATACGTCTACAATCATACCTCCTTTAGTACGACATTTCACAAAACCGTTAACGATAGTACCTTCATCGTGTGCTTTATTTACACGATCCCAAGCCATAATAGTTCTGGCCTTACGGTGAGAAAGAATTAATTGTCCAGTTGCATCTTCACGCACGTCAATTAATACCTCTACTTTATCTCCAACTTTTAAACCTGGATTGTAACGAAATTCGTTAAGTGAAACAACTCCTTCAGATTTAGCGTTGATGTCTATAATAGCATCACGGTCTGAGATATGCACCACTTCTCCTTTAACAACTTCATCATCTAAAGTGTCTACAAAGTTTTCTGTTACTAATTTTTCAAACTCTAATAACTTACCATCGTCTACGGGATCAATTCCTTCTTCGTAGTTATGCCAGTTAAAATCTGTTAAGAATTTTTCAGGGTTTAATTCCTTAAGAGAAGGCTCTCTTTTTGGTTTTTCTGTAGCCTGGGCTTCAGTAGTTTCTCCAGTTTCTATAACTTCTACTACAGGAGCTTCTACTTTTGGAGTTCTTTTTCTTGTTTTCTTAGCAGCTGGTTTTACTGCCTCGTCTTTTGCTTTTTCAGCCATTTGTTATTGTTTGTATTGTCTTCTAATATTTACGCGAAAGCAAACTATAGAAGGCTTTACTTTGTATTCTATGTAGTTGTAATAGTAAAACGATAAACCCATAGAAGGATTATTTTTAATTTATATGTTCCAAATTGCTATTACTACATCGTCAAAATGGGCTGCAAAAATAATTCTTTTCTTTTTAATTTCAAAAGTATAACACAAATAAATCTACTTCTTTTAGGTTATCTTTCCTTAGAAGAAGATTAATGTCATAAAAACTTGATTAAAAAGGAGCTAACACCAACAAATGCCTTTAAATACAAAGCGATCAAAGGGTGTCAAAAAAGAGATAATTATAGATTAAACACGTCCTGCAATTCTGTCTTTCGCTAATTGTAATATAATATGAAACTGATCTTCCAAATTCATTTCACTGTTATCTATGGCAATAGCATCATTAGCCTTAGCAAGAGGAGAGTCTTCTCGTGTAGAGTCAATATGGTCACGCTCCATAACATTAGCCAACACATCATCAAAAGAAACAGCATCGCCCCCTTGTGTAAGTTCTTTATAGCGTCTCTCTGCCCTAGTGGTTGCAGAGGCATCTAGAAATATTTTAAGTTCGGCGTCTGGAAATACAACGGTACCAATGTCTCGCCCATCCATAACAACACCTTTACCCTGCCCTAGTTTTTGCTGTTGGTCTACTAGCTTACTACGCACGGCAGATATTGCAGCAACAGGACTCACCTGTGCTGAAACCTCTAGAGTACGTATTTGTTTTTCAACATTTACATTATTTAAGAATACCTCGGCAGCACCTGTATCTTCATTTTTCTGAAAATGAAGCACAACTCCCCCTAAGGCATTGATTAAGGCAAGGCTATCTACTCCATTTTTTGAAATAAAACCTTGCTGCATAGCAAACAGTGCTACTGCTCGATACATGGCACCTGTATCTACATATATATAGTCTAGCCAATCTGCCAATTGCTTTGCAATGGTACTTTTTCCTGTAGAGGAAAAACCGTCAATAGCGATGGTAATTTTTGTCATTACTGTAAATCTATGTTAAGACCAAAAAAACTAGTCGAGGCCGCAGTGTTATATTTTGAATACGAATAATTTACGCGCACTTTATTAAGCTTTATACCAAAACCAGCACTTATACCAGAAAAAGCTCGTGTATCAATAATACGTAATTCTTCTGCACGTCTAAAGTTATATCCTAGCCGAATGTTAAAACCGCTTTTTGGAAACAATTCGATTCCAAAAATTACATGGCGCATTGCTTCATCTATAAAATTAGTATTTTCTGAGGTAACAGCGCCCTCTAAATCTGTAATTTCTCTATCTGGGTTATTAAAAGCTAGATCCCAACGTTGAACATTTTCTAAAGTAAAATGCCACCGAATAGGTATGTTTTCTAGGATTTGAGAAACTCCAAGAATGATTTCAAAAGGAAGGGGTTCAATCTCTATATCATAAGGCGTGAGTTGAGTACCTATATTTCTTGCCACACCAGATATTTGCAAATCCCAATCTTCATGCACATACATTAAACCTAGATCTGCAGCAACACCAAATGAGCTGTACTGTTCTAGCTTAGATGATATAAATTTAATATTTCCGCCGTAATGAAAATTAGTATATGGAATGTTACGAGCATGCCCTACAGAAATAGCGACCTCTGCTCCACTAAAGCTGTTGGTGGCATTTCCTTGTTCATCAAAACCGTCAAAATCTCCATAGTTAATGTAGGTAATTCCAGCGTGTATTACTTGAGTATACCTGTCCCAGGAATAAGCATAGGCTACAGTACCATAATTAACGTCGCCTAGGTAGTTATTGTAGTTTACCGATAACTGCTTGTCCATTGCTGGATTGATAGCCGCAGGATTAAAAAGTCCTTGAATAGGATCATAATCATAATTAGTAACTATTTTTCCACCTAAAGCGGCTTGCCGAGGGTTGTTTGCTAAGTTGAGAAACTGATAGGATGCACGGCCCCCAATTTGTGCATACGCAGAAAAAGCTAGTAGAGAGATTAATAAAAATAAAACCTTTTGGTTCATACGTGATGGCACAGTATTCTTTAGTAGGATAACGAGTGTAAGTATAATTTATTTTTAGTAGATCAAAAAAGAGTTTTAATAAAAAAACAGCTAGCTATTAAAACGGCTAGCTGTTTTTTCTTTCTTCTTATAGTTTTTTTGCCCCTTTTACCTTTTCTTTTGTTAATGCAAACGCCAAAACATCACTCATTTCTTTGACATAATGGAAGGTTAATCCTTTTAAATACGCAGGATTAATTTCATCAATATCACGTTTGTTTTCCTCACAAAGTAAAATTTCTTTGATGCGAGCACGTTTTGCTGCTAGTATCTTTTCTTTAATTCCACCAACTGGCAGTACCTTACCACGAAGGGTAATCTCACCAGTCATTGCCAAACTCTTTTTTACTTTACGTTGGGTAAATAAAGAAACCAAAGAAGTAAGCATCGTGATTCCTGCACTTGGACCATCTTTGGGTGTAGCACCCTCTGGCACATGAATGTGTACGTTATATTTTTCAAAAATATCCTGATTGAGCCCTAGTTTTTCTGCGTTAGATTTAATATACTCCAAGGCAATAGTTGCAGATTCCTTCATGACTTTACCAAGATTTCCAGTCATGTTAAGGGTTCCTTTTCCTTTACTAATGGTAGATTCTATAAATAAAATATCTCCTCCAACACGAGTCCAAGCCAATCCAGTAACCACACCAGCAACTTGATTGTTTTCATATTTATCACGCTCTAATCTTGGCACACCTAGTATTTCAATAACATCGTTGTTGCTTACTTTGATGTCATAAGATTCTTCCATGGCAATTTTCATGGCAGCATACCGCACTGTTTTGGCAATTTGCTTTTCTAAACCACGCACACCACTTTCACGCGTATACCCTTCTACTATTTTTTCAAGCTGAGGCTTCCCTACTTTGAGGTGCTCTTTACTAAGACCGTGTTCTTTTAATTGTTTTGGTAATAGATGCTGCTTACCTATTTCTACTTTTTCTTCAATAGTATACCCTGTAACATTTATAATCTCCATACGATCTCTCAGGGCTGGTTGTATGGTACTTAAACTATTTGAGGTTGCAATAAACATTACCTTAGATAAGTCATAGCCAAGCTCTAAGAAATTATCATAGAATGAACTGTTTTGCTCAGGGTCTAGTACTTCTAACAATGCAGAGGATGGATCTCCTTGACTACCAATAGAAAGTTTATCAATTTCATCTAATACAAAAACAGGATTGCTTGTTCCTGCTTTTTTTAAGCTCTTAATAATACGCCCTGGCATGGCACCTATATATGTTTTTCTATGGCCGCGTATTTCTGCCTCATCTCTTAGTCCTCCCAAAGAAATACGAATGTATTCTCTACCCAAGGCTTCTGCTACAGATTTCCCTAAAGATGTTTTACCAACACCAGGAGGTCCATACAAACAAAGAATGGGAGACTTCATGTCATTTCTAAGCTTTAAAACAGCAAGGTATTCTATAATGCGTTTTTTAACATCATCGAGCCCGTAATGGTCTCTATCTAAGATTTTCTTAGCGGCTTTAAGATCAAACTTGTCTTTACTAAATTCATTCCAAGGGAGCTCTAGTAGAAGGTCTAAGTAATTTTTTTGAATGCTGTATTCTGCTACCTGTGGATTTAAGCGCTGCATTTTAGTCAACTCATTTTTAAAATGCGCGGCCGTATCCTCATTCCATTTTTTAGACTTACCGCGGGCTCGCATTTCTTCAATTTCAGCTTCAGAAGAACTGCCTCCCAATTCTTCCTGAATGGTTTTCATTTGCTGATTTAAAAAATACTCACGTTGTTGCTTGTTAATGTCTGTATGTACTTTTGTGTGTATATCATTACGTAAAGAAAGTTTTTGCAACTCAAGATTCATGTAACGTAAGGTCTCTAGTGCTCTTTCTTGTAAATCGTTAATTTGCAACAATGCTTGCTTTTCTGCTACTGAAATATTCAAGTTTGAAGAAACAAAATTTATCAAAAAAGAAGGGCTTTCTATATTCTTTATAGCAAAGGAGGCATCACTAGGTATGTTTGGGCTATCCTTGATGATGGCCAATGATTTCTCTTTAATGGTTTCTACAATAACCAAAAACTCTGCATTGTCTTTGGCAGGTCTTGCTTCCTCAACAGCTCTTACAGTGGCCGTAAGATATGGCTCTGTAGTAATTACCTCAGACACTTGAAACCTTTTTTTACCTTGAATGATCACCGTAGTGTTACCGTCAGGCATTTTTAAAACCTTCAATATTTTGGCTACAGTACCGATAGTATTAATGTCATCAATGCCTGGATCTTCATTTGCTTCTTCCTTTTGAGAAACCACACCAATAATTTTTCCTTCTTTATTGGTTTCATGAATAAGTGCGATAGATTTGTCACGTCCTGCAGTAATCGGAACGACAACACCAGGAAACAAGACAGTGTTACGCAAAGGTAAAATTGGAAGTATTTCTGGAAGATCTTCATTATTCATTTCTTCTTCATCTTCTGTAGACATTAACGGAATAAATTCTGCATCATCTTGAAACTCTTGAAATGACAAACTGTCTAATAAGGATACTTTTGATTTTGACATAGTATGTTGTAAGACATTGTGTCACAAACTAAGGCGAGACAAGGTCGTTTATTATATTTATTTTTTAACAATGAAATTGTAAAACCACTGATAATCATAATAATTGGTAGGCTTTACCCCTATTATAATTCAATTTGCATGCCACATAAGCCCGCCAGGTATTTAACCATTGAAATATTAAACCTTTGTTTTTTATAAAAACCAAAAAAGCCTTTTCAAATATATTGAAAAGGCTTTTTTATATGTGTTTATGAAATGTTTGTTATAACAAATTTAGGTTAAACTCACCTTGAGTAATATCAATTACCGTTGGGTCTACCCCGTCTGGGTTTCTGGCCGTAAATGAAAAGCTTGCGCTTATATCTCCAGTTTCTGAATCAAAACTTTGAATCACTAAAGTTCCTGGATTTGAAACAAATTCTATGGCGCTACCCTCTCTTGTATAAAGGCCAATAGTTTCATCACCGTTTACAACTTGAGTGCTCATAGGGTAAGTTCCTACTTCAATCATATCAGAAGGGAAACCAATTTTCATAGTCCTGCCGTTTTCAAGAGTAGCAGTTACATAGGTAACATTCATCTCATTTACTTGCTCAAGGGTAATCTCAAGAGTGTCATTTGCTCCAGATGGCTCAAAATCTGCACCATCAATTACTGCTTTAAAAGGAACTAAATCTGGTGCTGGGGTACCAGTAAAAAAGACAATAAAACTTCCCTGTGTTACTTGAAAAACAGAAGGGTCTTCTCCCAAGGGGTCTCTTGCCGTAAAGGAGAACGTTGCTTCCATTACACCGGCTACCGTATCAAATTGTGTAAATGTTATACTACCCGGGTTAGAACTTAAATTTTCACCACCTATATTTGGGTTATAAATACCGATAAGTTTTGTACCGTCAGAAATACCTGTCTCCATATCAAAGGTTCCAATCCCTGTATTAAATGGTATGTCTATGCGCATTAAAGATCCTGAGGCTGTTTGCGCCTCAATTTTAAAAACCATATCATCACCTACCATATTAACTGTAGTTGTTAATGTTTCATCTAGATGTTCTACTCCATCTACTAAAGCGAAAAATTCATCTGTTACAATTGGGTTATCTGGGTCCTCTTCTCCTGAGCCGTCACCACCCGGATTTTCATCAAAGGTCATGCTAATGTCATTAAAAACTCCTTGAGTGATTGTGGCATTTTGTATTATAACATCTCCATTACCATCCAAGATAGGATCTCCGTTACTATCCAAGGCAGCTCTTGCTCCTACAAAGTTAAATGTACCAGAGACAATTAAGTCTGTCTCATTATAGGATGAAATATTCATGGTTCCGCTACCGCCAATATCTCCAAGGCTGATAAAAGGAAATGTTTGTGCCTGTACATCAAAATAGCTTGCACTATTAGCACTATTTGTTGCTCCAAGGGTTAAATCATAACTTCCTGTTGCAAGAGGGCTGGCTGTTAATAATATTGCGGTGTTGTTGTCAGAAACACCCGTGATAACAAAATCTCCATCTACATTTACAGACGCTGTAGCAAACGCCGCTGTAAAAGCAACGCCATTAACATTTGCTGTAAATAAACCGGGAACAGTTTCACCGGGATTGTCTTGCTGAGGGAATTCACCTTCTAAAGGCTCATTGTTACAAGAAGTAAATTGAAATGCTAAAAAAGCGATTAACATCCAATTAAAAAGCTGCAATTTTTTCATAAGTACGTAAGTTTTCCTTTGTAATAACAGCAAACATAACTAAAAATTGTATATTATTATTATTTTCTTGGTACACGCAAAAGTAAAATCACGCCCACAATAAAAAAGAGTACTAAAAATAAAATGGCATTCCGCATACTCCCAGTAATTTGATCCACAAAACCATAGACTAACATCCCTACTACAATTCCAATTTTTTCTGCAACATCATAAAAACTAAAGTAAGATGTAGTATCTTCAGTATCAGGCAAAAACTTAGAGTATGTAGAACGTGATAATGCCTGAATACCACCCATTACCAAACCAACAAAACCTGCAGTTATATAAAACTCCAAAGGCTCTTCAACAAAATAAGCCGTTACACATAACAGCACCCATATGCAGTTAATAAAAATTAAAGTATTAATGTTTCCAAAGCGATAAGATGCCTTAGATGTTAGAAAAGATCCTAACACTGCCACTAATTGAATAATTAAAATACTAGATATAAGCCCAAGTGTTTTCTTATTATCATCTCCCCAATTAATCTCTTGCTCTCCAAAATAGGTTGCCACAAGCATCACTGTTTGTACCGCCATGCTGTATACAAAGAACGCTACGAGATATCGCTTTAGTTGTTTGTTTTCAGACAAAGAGTTTTTCACTTCTTTTAACTCTTTAAAACCATTAAAAATAACATCTTTATTCACTTTTTTTGTAGACTTATTACCCTTTGGAAGGTGGTAGAATGAATATTGACTAAACCCAATCCACCATACACCTACTGTAATAAAAGAAATCTTCATGGCCTGTATACTGGCATCTTCTCCAGAGATACCAAACCAATCTGGATTCATTACCATCGCCAAATTAAAAACCAATAAAAAAACGCTTCCTATATAGCCTAAGGAAAAGCCTTTGGCACTCAAACTATCTTGTTGCTTTTTAAAGGCTACGTCTGGTAAATATGAATTATAAAAAACAAGACTACCCCAAAAACCAATCAAGGCTAAAAAGTAGGTAAAGAGGCTTATGTATATGTTTTCTAGAGAAAAAAAGTATAAACCCATGCATGATACTGCTCCTAGATAACAGAAAAACTTCATGAAGTTTTTCTTGTTCCCAACATAATCTGCAATTCCAGAGAGTAAAGGAGATAAAAAAGCTACTACCAAAAAAGCAGCTGCAGTGGTGTACGTAATTAAAGGTGTGCTGCGTATTTCAGTACCAAAAACCTGAAGTGTTTCTATATTGGCTTGACTAAATAAAGCGCCATAAAATATAGGGAACACAGCAGAGGCTATCACTAGGCTATAGACAGAGTTTGCCCAGTCATAAAACGCCCAAGCATTTCTTAATTTTATTGATCCTTTCTCTAACTCTGCCATACCTTATATTTTATGCTAAAATAAAAATATCATGACACATTGCGCTATTTTTTTGTAGTAATCTGCTTCAAACAATATTATATAACCTTAGACCCTTAGATAGAAATCATCGCTGCAGAGCTAACCTTAAAATATTATACAAGTGAATAAGATGCTGTATATTAGTGTTGTAAAAAAAAACACTGTTTAAATACACTAATTTTAATGATAATCTTCTAATAGCAATGTTTCAAAATGTTTAAAAAAAAAATACTGTCATTTTTTTCGGAACAACTTTTGATAATACCTTAGTGAACTTAAATTTTAGTATTATGAAAAAAATATATGCATCGTTATCCTTATTATTAGTTTTATTTTTTAGTGCATGCTTCACTCAAAGTGAAACTATTGAAATTAATAGTTTAGGTCAAGTATTTGAAACAACTGTAGATTTCACAAATGCAAATGACTATCGGCAATTAATAAACATTCCCTCAAACATTGAAGTTTATGAGAGTGATGTCATTTTAGTATATTGGTTAGAGGATGTTATTTCTGGAACTAATGGAGACTCTTTTGATGTATGGTCACCTTTGCCACAAACAATTTATATGGATGAAGGCTCTTTTCAATACAATTTCAACCATACTTTCATAGATGTTTTACTATTTTTACAAGCAGATGTAAATCTTAATTTACTTGGCTCAAGTCTTACAGAAAACCAAACATTTAGAATTGCAATAGTAGCTGCAGCATTTGCAAAAACAAACCCTAGCATGGATGATATATTGGCACTGGAATAAATTAAAAAATAAAAGAACATGAAAAAAGTCATACTAGCACTTCTCACAATAACGTTGTTTAGTTGCAATGCAAAGGCTCAGAAAAATACAAAGCAAAAAGAGCTGTTTCCTCTACAAAAGACAGAAGCTCAATGGGAAGCAGCACTTAGTGAAATGCAATACTATATTCTTAGAGAAGCTGGTACTGAAAGGCCGTTTTCAAGCCCCTTAAACAAGAAATATGAAAAAGGAATCTACCACTGCGCAGCTTGTGATACTCCATTATTTAATGGAGATAATAAATTTGATAGCGGTACAGGGTGGCCAAGTTTTGATCGTGAAATCAAAGGCAATGTAACCTTTAATGTAGATTATAACCTAGGCTACGCTAGAGCCGAAGAGCATTGTGCTACCTGTGGAGGGCATTTAGGACATGTTTTTAATGATGGCCCTAAAAAAACTACTGGCAAGAGACATTGTATTAATGGTGGTGCATTAACATTTAAACCTGTAGAGTAATGAGTAAATATCCAATACAAAAAACAGAGGCCCAATGGAAGGAAGAACTTGGGGAGTCGCGCTATAAAATCTTAAGAGAAAAAGGTACAGAAAGGCCATTTACAGGAGATTACAATCTTACTTATGAAGATGGAACATACGCTTGTGGAGCATGTAAAAACACCTTATTTGAAAGCAACAGTAAGTTTGACAGTGGTTGTGGATGGCCAAGTTTTGATCAAAGCATCCCTGGTCATGTTGAGTATGTTGTAGACAAGACTTTAGGTATGGAGCGCACAGAAATACTTTGTTCAAATTGCGGAAGTCATTTAGGGCATGTCTTTAATGACGGGCCAACAAAAAGTGGGCAACGTTATTGTGTAAATTCTCTCTCTGTAGATTTTAAAAAATAGCCAGTCATAATAACAACTAAAGACACATTTTAAATGATGCAGTGTACTGTTAATTATTTGAAATGTTCTTTTTTTAAATAATTGTTATGTTTCCATTCCACATTTTGTAAATTTGAAAACATAAATTAACAAGCAAATTAAGTACCATGAGTAAATATGATGTAATTGTATTAGGAAGTGGCCCTGGAGGTTATGTAACCGCTATTAGAGCGTCACAACTAGGATTGAAAACGGCTGTCATTGAAAAAGAAAGTCTTGGAGGCGTTTGCCTTAACTGGGGATGTATCCCTACAAAAGCGTTGTTGAAAAGTGCACAAGTTTTTGATTACCTAAAACATGCAGAAGATTACGGTCTTTCAGTAAAAGAATATGACAAAGACTTTACCAAAGTAGTAGCACGTAGTAGAAGTGTTGCAGATGGCATGAGTAAAGGTGTTCAATTCTTGTTGAAGAAAAATAAAATTGATGTCCTAAAGGGTTTTGGAAAACTAAAACCAGGTAAGAAAATTGATGTAGATGGCAAACAATACAGTGCAGACCACATCATTATTGCTACTGGATCACGCTCTCGTGTGCTGCCTAACCTACCTCAAGACGGTAAAAAAGTAATAGGGTACAGAGAAGCTATGACGCTAGAGAAACAACCAAAATCTATGATTATTGTAGGTAGTGGAGCCATAGGTGTTGAATTTGCTCATTTTTATAACGCTATGGGTACTCAAGTAACACTGGTAGAATTCCAACCTAACCTAGTTCCTGTTGAAGATATAGATGTATCAAAGCAATTTGAGCGTTCATTTAAAAAAGCGGGAATAAAAGTAATGACTAATTCTTCTGTAGAAAGTGTAGATACTAGCGGTAAAACAGTTAAAGCTACTGTAAAAACAAAAAAAGGAGAAGAGATTATTGAGGCAGATATTGTATTATCTGCAGTAGGCATCATTTCAAACCTAGAAGGTATTGGTCTAGAAGATGTTGGTATTGTTGCAGATAAAGGTAAGGTTATGGTAAATGATTGGTACCAAACAAACATACCTGGATATTATGCTATTGGAGATGTAACACCTGGCCCAGCATTAGCTCACGTAGCTTCTGCAGAAGGAATTACATGTGTTGAGAAAATAGCTGGCATGCAAGTGGAGGCTATAGACTACGGAAACATCCCAGGATGTACCTATGCAACTCCAGAAATTGCAAGTGTTGGTATGACAGAAAAACAAGCAAAAGAAGCTGGTTATGAATTAAAGGTAGGGAAATTTCCTTTCTCGGCTTCAGGAAAAGCAAGTGCTGCTGGAACTAAAGACGGTTTTGTAAAGGTAATTTTTGATGCCAAATACGGAGAGTGGTTAGGATGCCACATGATTGGTGCCGGAGTGACCGACATGATTGCAGAGGCTGTTCTAGGAAGAAAGCTAGAAACTACAGGACATGAGGTATTAAAAACCATACACCCTCACCCAACAATGAGTGAAGCTGTTATGGAAGCGGTAGCAGATGCATATGGAGAAGTAATTCATTTGTAATACGTAATAAAAATATTTAAAAACCCCGCTATTAGCGGGGTTTTTAAATTACAATACTTAGCTTAAACCTATTATTTCCTTCTTATACATTTGATGTATTAATACGAAAAAATAGATCTATAAATTGTTAATAGCCTTGTTTAAAAACATATTTATTTATCAAAAAATTACCTGCAAATTTTATTATGTTTGTTACTAAGGCTTCTTGCTATTTTATTTAACACTAAAAACAAGTAGCTATTCAAAATGAAAAATTTTTTAATAGCGTTTTCTGTATGTTTAGTATGGTCGTTTTTTGCGCTATGGTTATATTCTTGGCTGCTGCCAAAAAACATAGACAGCGGTATTGTTGCAGATATTTCTTCGCCAGATGTGGTAATAGACACTCCCCCTTTCTCTGAAGTTTTAAACAAAGACAACTTACCACAGACCATTAATAAAGATACTGAAACAGCCCCAACTACAATTAACAATACTATTAAAGAAGATTTAATTGAAGCAGAAGTTATACAAGGGCTTACAGCTAGTTATGGAGAGGATAATATTATTTTTCAATACAACGATGGTATCTCATTTACAAAAAACACCAGGATTCTTAGCATTCCAAAATCTGTAAAAGGTTTTATATCAAAGATTACTACCTATCTCTCTGAACACCCAAATACAGAAATTCATATTATTTCAAGTTATAGCGCAATTGAAGTTTTTGAAACTCCAAATATTGGCCTTCAACGAGGCAATGAAATAAAAAAACTACTTTCTAGTCAGGGGGTTGATACTACTAGAATTATTGTACAATCGAGTATTGAAGAAATTCATTTTTCTATAGAAAATAAATATTCAAATGCAATATCATTTGTGTTTAAGCCTTTAAATAAAAAACCTAAGGCCTTACTTGTCACTAAGACTAGTACCCAGCCAAAGTCAATTACTTTCTATCCTAAAATTTCAAAGTCAAGTATTTTAAAAAGCAAACAGCTAGAGGCGTTGGTACTTCGTGTTAAAAATATTTTACTGCAATACCCAAAGACAACCCTAACCCTAATAGGCCATACAGACAATGCAGGAAACGTCGATGAAAATCACAGTGTAGGCCTTAAATATGCAAAAGAGCTACGATGGTATCTTATTACGAAAGGATCAATAGATGAGAAAAGGATTAAAATAGCATCAAAAGGAGAATCACAACCCATACAAAGCAATAGAACAGAAAAAGGCAGCATGGCTAACAGAAGAGTCGTGTTAAAATTTAAATAATACATGAATTCTATAGACACTTATTTAACTCAATTACAAACCCCAGAATTTGTTGGTGTTTTTATATTGATGTTAACTACTTTTTTAATTGGTTATTTTTTTGGGGTTTATTTAGAAAAAAGCAAGAAACGTGCTTTAGTTAATAGACTAAAAAAAGAGATCAACACATTTAAAATCCCAAAAAAGATAAATGACATTGAAACAATTTTTAATGAAGTAAGGCCAAGAATTATTGAGGTTGTAAATGAAATAAACACAAGACCCACTCTGCAAGCAAAAAATAAGGAAAACATTGCACAACAAGCTCGTACAGAATTTGTAAGCTATAGGCACAAACAATCAACTTTAGATTTTAAAACATTAGGTGTTGGAGACAAAAACAATCCAGACCAACTCACTCAAATTAATGGCATAGGGCCTTATGTTGAAGAAAAACTTAACGAGATTGGTATTTATAACTTCACGCAAATAAGTAGATTACAGATAAAAGACATTACTATTATCACTGATCTTATAGATTTTTTTCCAGGAAGAATAGAGCGTGATCTATGGGTTAACCAAGCAAATGCACTCATTTTAACATACTAGAATTATGAAATTAGCAACACTTGATTGGGCACTAATTATACTCTTTTTTATTGTTTTTTTAGTTATTGGAATTGTTGTTTCAAAAAAAGCAGGAAAAAATACGCAAGAATTTTTCTTATCTGGACGCAATATGCCTTGGTGGCTTCTAGGAGTTTCTATGGTTGCAACTACATTTGCAGCAGATACCCCTGGACTTGTAACAGAGTTAGTAAGACAAAATGGGGTTTCCGGTAATTGGGTTTGGTGGGCATTTTTGCTCACGGGAATGCTAACGGTTTTTTTTTATGCAAAGCTTTGGAGACGTTCAGGTATTAATACAGATTTAGAGTTTTATGAACTGCGCTACAAAGGAAAGGCTGCTGGTTTCTTGAGAGGATTTAGAGCAATATACCTTGGTGTTATATTTAATGTTATTACCATGGCAGGTGTGTGTTTGGCAGGAGCAAAAATAGCCAACATATTACTAGGTATATCTCAAGAACAAACCCTTATAGTCTCATCTATCATTGTGGTTATCTACGCTTCATTAGGAGGCCTAAAAGGAGTACTAATTACAGATATGATACAGTTCATCATAGCCATGGTCGGTTCTATATGGGCTACTATTTATATTCTGGATATACCAGAAATTGGAGGACTACAAAATTTATTATCTCACAAAAACTTAGTGGGGAAGCTCAATATATTTCCAGATTTCAATAATACCGAAATGTTAATTACCCTATTTATCATTCCTTTTGCTGTTCAATGGTGGAGTACATGGTATCCGGGCGCAGAGCCAGGTGGTGGTGGATATATAGCCCAGCGAATGCTTGCTGCAAAGGATGAAAAACACGCTATGTGGGCAACTCTGTTCTTTAATTTTGCACATTATGCATTGAGGCCTTGGCCATGGATTTTAGTAGGTCTGGCTTCTTTGGTTTTATTTCCAACACTGGATAGTATCGCTATTGCTTTTCCAGGATTAAATCCAGAAATGCAGGGAGACGATGTTGCCTATGCCGCTATGATGACTTATCTACCAGCAGGATTAATTGGTATTGTTATGACCTCATTAATAGCTGCATTTATGAGCACAATATCTACCCAACTTAACTGGGGTAGTTCTTATATAGTCAATGATTTTTATGGACGTTTTATAAACCAAAAAGCAACAGAAAAGCAAAAAGTATTAGTTGGTAGAATATCAACAGTACTTTTGATGATCTGTGCTGCTTTATTTTCTTTTTACCTTAAGTCTGCAAAAGATGTCTTTGATTTATTACTGCAAATTGGTGCAGGAACTGGCCTTTTATTTATTTTAAGATGGTTTTGGAAACGCATTAACCCGTACAGTGAAATTGCAGCAATGGTCATTTCATTTTTAATTGCCGCTTTTTTCTTTATTAACAAGAAACTCGATATCCCATTATTTGAAATAGCTGGATATTGGCAACTAATTATTGGAGTAGTTCTTACTACCATAGGCTGGGTATTTGTTACACTAGTGACTAAACCAACAGATGCAGACACACTAGCCTCCTTTGAACAACTAATCTTTGGTGAAGAAAGTAAATTTCATAATATCCAATACAAAATATTAGCATTCTTGTTGGGTGTTATTGGAACCTATAGCTTCCTTTTTGCCACAGGTTATTTTATATACGCAAGAACAACTACAGCAATTATTCTTAGTTTAGTATCACTTCTCTGTGGTGGAATATTAATTAAAATTTGGAATAAGATTACTTAAATATAAAACAACAGCCATAAAAAAACAACTATAGGATAGCGGTTTTTTTATGGCTGTTGTTTATTGTACTAAATAAGAAGCTTATTTAAAATGCATAAAGGCTTGTTTTCCTAACAATTCCTCATCTGTTTCTACATTATCTTCATCTGGAACACAACAATCTACAGGGCACACGGCAGCACATTGAGGCTCGTCATGAAAGCCTTTACACTCTGTACATTTATCTGCAACTATATAATAAACTTCCTCACTAACAGGCTTTTGCGTCTCGTTGGCATCAACACCTTTACCATTTGTAAGCACAAGACTCCCCTCTAAATCAGTACCATCTGCATAACGCCAATCGTCTGCTCCCTCATAAATAGCTGTGTTTGGACATTCTGGTTCACAAGCACCACAGTTTATACACTCATCTGTTATTATAATTGCCATGTAATTATTTCTTTATTATCTGCAAATTTAAGCCCTAGCAATGGCAACAACAAATACATCTTCAAAAATTGTGAAAACATTTTGTTTCTAGCCTAAGTTACAAGGATTTTTTACGTTAGAATTTTTTATCTTTGTGTCATTATTCTAAAACAAAAATGAACTTACAAGAAAGGATAGACGCTTTTGTACATTTGGGTGCTTTTTTAGCTCAATTTACCTTACCGCTCGAAAGCCAAACAAACTCGATGAAGCCTGAAGTTTCCAACAAAGACACTTCTGTGCTTTACAATGACTCTTTTTATGATAAAATGGAGCACACACTTGTTGCTTCTCACCATGATAACACCTGGTTTACCTATGATAACCTTGCTTTTTCTTGTAAAAGCTGGAGTGAAGCCCTAACACATGAGCAATTATCAAAATGGTTGTCAAACTATACTATTTTAGAAGAACAAGACCCAAAAACAATCGCTATTGTAATGGCGGGAAACATTCCATTGGTTGGATTTCATGATTTCTTATCTGTACTGCTTTGTGGTAATAAGGTGCAAGCTAAACTATCATCAAATGATAAAAAACTATTGCCATTTCTAGCTAGCTACTTATGTGCTGTAGCTCCTGATTTTAAAAAAAATATAACATTCACAGAAGAAAAATTAGAGCGTTTTGATGCCGTTATTGCAACAGGAAGCAACAATACCTCCACATATTTTGAACACTATTTTGGTAAGTACCCCCATATTATTCGTAAAAACAGAAATGCTGTAGCCATTATTACGGGTACAGAAACTGCCCAAGAAATGGAAGCATTAGCAGATGATGTATATCGCTATTTTGGGCTTGGGTGTCGTAATGTTTCTAAGGTATATATTCCACAAGACTACAATCTTGATCATTTTTTTAATGGTATGTATGCTTGGAAGGAAGTCATTAATAATCATAAATACATAAACAACTATGATTATAATAAAGCAGTTTATTTGATGAGTAATATAAAATTATTTGACAATGAATTTATGTTACTCAAAGAAGATACCGGTTTTAGTTCTCCTATTTCTGTTGTGTTTTATGAGCGGTATCAAGACATCACTAGTGTTCGTAAACAACTAGAAACTCAAAAGCAAAGCATACAATGTATTGTGTCTCAAGAAGACGTTCCATTTGGAGTAGCGCAGGCTCCAAAATTATGGGATTATGCCGATGGAGTTGATACATTAAAATTCTTAATATCATTATAATAACTTAGCGCATATTTACCCACAAATATTGGTATTTTTTACACCTTTGGAACATAAATTAATACGTATGAAAAAACATAATTTTAGCGCAGGACCCTGTATTCTGCCTCAAACGGTATTAGAACAAGCTAGTCGTGCAGTTATTAATTTTGATAACCTAGATTTATCACTCTTAGAGATATCACACCGTAGTAAGAACTTTATAGATGTTATGGAAAGTGCAAAACAACTAGCACTAGAGCATTTAGGATTACAAAACAAAGGCTACAAAGCACTATTTCTTCAAGGAGGTGCTAGTATGGAGTTTTTAATGGTAGCTTATAACTTACTAGAAAATAAAGCAGGATATACCAATACTGGAACCTGGTCTGACAAAGCAATTAAAGAAGCTAGATTGTTTGGAGAGGTAGTAGAATTAGCTTCATCAAAGGCCGCTAACTTTAACTATATACCAAAGGGGTATAGCATTCCTAGTGGTTTAGACTATTTTCATTGCACAAGTAACAATACTATTTTTGGAACCCAAATGCATGAGTTTCCAGAAACAGATTGTCCTTTAATTTGTGATATGAGTAGTGATATTTTTTCACGCCAGTTAGATTTCAGCAAATTTGATTTAATATATGCAGGCGCTCAAAAAAACATGGGGCCAGCTGGAACTACCCTTGTTGTTGTAAAAGAGGATGTTTTAGGAAAAGTTTCTAGACAAATTCCATCTATGTTAGATTATAGCGTCCATATAAGCAAAGACAGTATGTTTAACACTCCCGCAGTCTTTCCTGTATATGTATCTATGCTTACTCTATCTTGGCTTAAAGATTTGGGTGGAATATCTGCTATTGAAAAAATTAACAATAATAAAGCTGAAATTTTATACAATGAAATAGATCGTAACACACTATTTAATGGGTTTGTAGCAAACAAAGAGGACCGCTCAAAAATGAATGCAACATTTAGTTTAAACGATGCTAGTTTAAAAGACACCTTTGATACCCTATGGAACCAAGCAGGTATTAATGGATTAAATGGTCACAGAAGTGTTGGTGGCTACAGGGCTTCTATGTATAACGCGCTTGGGGTTGAAAGCGTGCAAGTCTTAGTTGATGTTATGCAAACATTAGAAAAGAAAGCTTAATCAAAATACTGTACTATTTAAATCATACACTAAACTACCTAATAATAATTACAATAAGGTGAAGACTTTTGTTCTTCACGGAAATAAAAATAACTCTCTATGAAAGTATTGGCAAACGACGGAGTATCACAATCTGGAATTGACACATTAACCGCAGCAGGTTTTGAGGTTATTACCACAAAAGTAGCACAAGAGCAACTGGTAAAGTACATCAACGAAAATAGTATTTCTGTATTATTGGTTCGAAGTGCCACAACTGCGCGCGCTGCATTAATTGACGCCTGTCCAACTTTAAAGGTTATTGGACGCGGAGGTGTAGGAATGGACAATATCGATGTAGCTTATGCTCGAGAAAAAGGAGTAGATGTTATTAATACGCCTGCGGCATCTTCTTCATCTGTTGCAGAATTGGTATTTGCTCATTTATTTGGTGGCGTGCGTTATCTTCATGATGCAAACCGTAACATGCCACTTGATGGTGACACAAAATTTAAGGGCCTAAAAAAGAATTATGCAAAAGGAAGTGAATTGCGTGGTAAAACAATTGGCATTATTGGTTTTGGACGTATTGGTCGAGAGGTAGCTAAAATTGCGTTAGGATGTGGAATGAGAGTTATTGCTAGTGATAATTATGTGGGTGAAGCAGATATTACTCTAGACTTTTATGACGGTCAAAAAGTAACCCTTAAAATAAAAACAGAACCTATTGACCAGCTAATACAACATAGTGACTTTATTACCTTGCATGTTCCTGCTCAAAAGCAGTATGTAATTGGGAGAAATGAAATTGCAAAAATGAAAGATGGCGCTGCTATAATAAATGCCGCACGTGGTGGTGTTATTGATGAGGTAGCCCTTATAGAAGCGTTAGACACCGGAAAACTATCTTTTGCAGGTCTTGATACTTTTGAGAAAGAACCAACTCCAGCTGTTAAAGTACTAATGAATCATAAAGTATCATTGAGCCCACATATTGGTGCTGCTACCAATGAGGCTCAAGATCGAATAGGTACAGAGTTAGCCTCTCAAATCATTGAATTATTTAAAAAAAAATAGACAAAAACTCACTAAAAACTCACTAATTAAACTATTCTTTTTTTTGAGGTCTTGTTTATTATTATCTTAGTACCCAATAAAATAAAACAAATAATAAAAATTAACAAAATGAAAAAATTATTATTTCTATGTACCATGATGGTTACTATTGCAGTAACATCTCAAGTAACAAACCAAGGATCTCCATTGAGTTGGAAATTACTTAGTG
>CAJWVI010000013.1 GCA_913048115.1 uncultured Flavobacteriaceae bacterium
AGAAATCTGCTCCAGTTAATAGATCTTCAATAGAACCACCGTTTGAGTTTGTTCCAGGAAAACTAAAGCTTCCTAATACTGTATCTTCTGCAAGTGTGAAAAAATCAGCACAGAATACACCTAGATCTTCAGAACCGCTTGTAGAAATTAGAGAAGTTGAATTATCTTCTACTCTTTCAATAACAACATTTTGAGAAAATGCAGTAAAACCTAGTGCAAAAGCAGCTAGTGTTAAAGTAATTTTTTTCATAATAAATAATTTTAAGGTTAAATAAAGTTTATTTTTAACAAATATAGAAAACCAAATCAAATAGACACGTATAATCCAATAAAAAACAGTGTTTAATAGGTTTTTGTTAATACTATTTGTAATCTACTTATGAAAAAAACAACCCTGGCATCCTTTTTAACAATTATATTACTTCTTAATGGTTGTACCAATAAAAAAGATATTTCAAAAACCAACATAAGCTTTACTACGCTTTTTGAAACTTCAAAAGGCACAGAAACTCCAAAATACCTAGATTTAATTGTCTTTTATAAAAATTTAGCCAAGGCATACCCAACAATCTCCATTACAGAGGAAGGCCAAACAGATAGCGGTAAACCATTGCATGTGGTTTATTTTGACCAAACAGGCAAAAACTATACTAACATTTCTGAAATAAAAAAAAGCAAGAAAAACATCTTACTCATCAACAATGGCATACACCCGGGAGAGAGCGACGGTATTGACGCATCCATGCTATTACTTCGAGACCTAGCTCAAGGAACTATCATAGCCCCAAAAAACACACTTATTGCTGTTATTCCTGTATACAACATAGGAGGTGCCCTTCAAAGAAACACTAACACTCGCACCAATCAAAAAGGTCCTAAAGAGTATGGCTTTAGAGGAAATGCTCGCAACTATGATTTAAACAGAGACTTTATAAAGGCAGATACAAGGAATGCAAAAGCATTCACAAAAATATTTAGAGCCTTAGACCCACAACTATTTATAGACAACCACGTAAGCAATGGGGCAGATTATCAATATGCACTCACACATCTTTTTACTCAACACAACAAACTGGGTGGTCCTGCAGGAAAATATTTAGACCAAATACTAATGCCTCAATTACAAGACTCATTGGCTGCAAAACAGTGGGACATCACTCCATATGTTAATGTATTTAATGCACAGCCAGAAAAAGGATTCACACAGTTTATGGATTCTCCAAGGTACTCTACTGGATACACTACCCTATTTAATTGTCTTGGGATGATGGTAGAGACTCACATGCTTAAACCATACAAACAACGCGTTGAGGGAACATACCAACTATTAAAAAGTTTTATAAGTATTGTAGATGCAGACGCCGCCACTATTAAGAGCATACATTTACAAGCCAAGACAAGGTTTAAACAAAAAGACCCATACCCAATACAGTGGGCTGTAGATAGCACAAAAACACAAACTTTAAATTTCAAAGGCTACAAGGGTGTCATGATCCCTAGTGAAGTTACTGGCAAAATGAGGTTAAAATTTGATCACTCAAAACCTTTTACAAAGCCTACCACCTATTACAATACCTTTAAAGCTATTAAAACAATAGAGGTTCCAGCCTATTACGCCATCCCAAAAGGGTATTGGAATATTCTAGAAAGACTTAGGCTCAATGCTATTAAAGTTTCAGAAATACAAAAAGACACCACCTTTAAGGCCCAGGTGTATTTCATTAAAAACTATGAGACTAGCAAAAAACCCTATGAGGGACATTACCTCCATTACAACACTCAAGTTACTATTAAAGCACAAACCGTAACGCTTCTCAAAGGAGATTACTTAGTCTCTACAGCACAAGAAGGGATAAGATATATTATGGAGACCCTCGAGCCACAGGGGGTAGATTCTTTTTTTAATTGGAACTTCTTTGACGCCATCTTACAACAAAAAGAAGGGTTTTCACCCTATGTTTGGGAAGATAAAGCAGCAACATTACTAAAAGAAAACCCAGAGATAAAAACTACATTTGATAGCATTAAAAATATAGATTCTAGTTTTAAAGAAAATTGGTATCGACAACTAGATTGGCTTCACAAGCACTCTGCTAATTATGAAAAATCACATTTAAGATATCCTATCATTAGGGTGGGTGGTTAGGTATTCTTTAGGAAAAAGAAGCTTGATGTTTTCATAAGACTCTGTAAGTGCTTTTTGCGTTTTGGCAAAGTTCTTCCAGCGCACTTTGGTAATATCCTCTTCAGTCTGCGGCTTTAAAGCTCCTTTATAATTTGTAAACATCTCATACCAATACGTTACTTTGAGTTTGAACTTATCATTCCGTTTAAAAACATGATAGGTTTTAGTAATAAATTTACGCACCTCTAGGTCTTGAACACCTGTTTCCTCTTCAGTTTCTCTTACTGCTGCATCTTGATAACGCTCGTCTTTTTCAACTTTTCCTTTTGGTAAGTCCCATTTTCCGTTGCGGCGTATAAAGAGTATTTCTTTCTTTGCGTTAAAAACCAAGCCGCCGCCAGCACGAACCACTGGAAGTTTTTTTAACAAAAAGCGCTCAAGCTTTTCTTCATTTTTATGATATAAATTGACATACTGCAAAGAACCTTCATTAATTTTCTGGATCAGTTTTTTAAACTTCACCTCCTTTAATGGAATGGTTGTGTATTGTTTTCCAATATTTTTCTTGGTAGACAATATTATAGGTACGTCATTGACAAAAACTTTATACATTTGCAGTTATGATATTAAATAAGGAGACCGCCCAAAAGACAGCAGAATTATTATTGCAAATTAATGCAATAAAACTACAACCACAAGAACCTTTTACATGGGCTTCTGGATGGAAGTCACCAATTTATTGTGACAACCGCATAACCCTTTCATACCCAGGGATACGAAATTTCATAAGAGAGCACATTGCCTCACAAATAGAAACGCTATATGGAAAACCAGATGTTATAGCTGGTGTTGCTACTGGAGCCATAGGTATTGGTATGCTAGTAGCAGATTACCTAAACTTGCCCTTTTGCTATGTTAGACCAGAGGCAAAAAAACATGGAAGACAAAATAAAATTGAAGGGATGGTAAAAGAAAACCAAACCGTAGTTGTTGTAGAAGACTTAATAAGCACCGGAAAAAGCAGTTTAATTGCAGTAGAGGCCCTGCGAGAAGCAAACCTAAATGTAAAGGGAATGCTTGCTATTTTCTCATATGGCTTTACTGTTGCAGATGAAAACTTTGCTAAAGCCAATATTACACTCAACACCCTTAGCAACTATGAGCATTTGCTGTTAAATGCCGAAAAATCAAATTTTATTTCAGCTGCAGAAAATAAACAACTAAGTGCTTGGAGAGAAAATCCAGGTGTTTGGACGGGTAAATAAAATAAAAAAGGCGCGATTTTAAAAAATCGCGCCTTAAGTCTATTCTTATTTTTAAAGTATTAACTAGTCTTGAAAGGCAAGTATGGACTCTTGATCCATTTTACCAAACTGCTTATTATTGCGTAGAAGAAATTATATATTGCAAGAGTAACATAAAGCTTCGCTAAAATTGCTACTACACCAACATACTGCCATAACACAGAGTATAATCCATCAACACTCCAAGCTTCGCCTGCAGCTAAAGTAGGATCCCAAGCAGACCAATCGGCAAGGACACCGCCAATAAACCCTAGGTTAAGAAGCTCTGTTAATGATGCAACAGCAGCCATTGGAAGCCCATACGCATATTCAATGTTTGTAGTCCAGTCTGTCATAAAACCTCCAGAAACATCTAGAGAAGTAGCCCATGTTATTGTCATACAAATTGCACCAAATAGTGCAACTAGTGCACCAACATGGCCTAGTAACTTGATGTTAGCTACTGCCAGGTCTCTAAATACAAAATCAACTATTCCACTTTTAGATTCAGCCAAGCTGTCTCCTGTAGACCTTACAACCTGTGCAATAGGGAATGCTGCGTACACCCAAATAAGCATTGAAAGAACATTTCCTAAAATACCAGCACCTTCACCCATATCGCCACTCCAAATTGGAGATAGCACATAAAATAATGAGGTAACTAGAATAACAAGAGCAGAAACAGTGTAAAAATTACCTGCCCATTTTGAAACATTGTTTTCTGAGCCTTCGACCATTGAATTAAAATTATTCATTGGGAGCTTACTGTTGATCATTTTTGGTAGATCAAAAAACTGAGTTAAAATTTTTTCCATAATGTTTAATTAATAAAATTAGTAAATTAGTAAAGTTGTTATAATCAGCAAAGTAGAATAATTGTTTTGATAAAAAACTAATTTTTTAACATTTTTATTAACTTAATATTAACAAATACTGCTTAAAATCATATAATTCGTAGATTTTAACAGTATGTTTTTGTTGAAAACACCTGTTTTTTTTAAAACTAATATTGCAATGTTAAAATAGTGTTTTAAAAATTATTTTTATCTTGCAAGTCAATATAGAATATAGCCTCATGGAATTAAACAGTAAGAAAGTAACCGTACAAAAAAATGCTGCAGATCTTTGCGCACATCTAAGTGATGCGAAAAACTTTGAGCAACTCATGCCAGATAATATTAGCAAATTTGAGCTCATTCGAGAGGATGCTTTTATTTTCGCACTTAAGGGAATGCCCGAAATTGCACTTGAAGTAAAAGAGGTAGTGAGTTCTTCAAAAGTAACATTAGGCGCCATTAGCGATAAAATTCCTTTTACGCTTATTGGAAATATTGAAGCCATTGACGACAATACATCGGCTATCGAGTTGCAGTTTCAAGGAGATTTCAACCCCATGATGGCAATGATGGTAAAAGGTCCCGTAGGTAAATTTATAGAAACTCTTTCAACAAACTTAGAAACCATTTAAAAGCAATATACTATTTCTTTTAAATGGTAGGTATTTATTTGATTTGCTTCATTTTCAAGTAAAAGCAGTCCTTCTCTAGTAACACCTTTTAGTATTGCATTAAAAGGTGATCCTCCTATGGTTTTAAAAACAGTGACAGTATCCAACCTAAATAACTGGAGGTTGTAAGCTTTATATATATACTCATACTCTAGATTTTCTAGACGAATTAGTTGGCCTTGTAAATGATCTAAAAGAAGCCTACATACTTGGGAAACATCAAAAGAATTTCCATGGCTAAGCTTCATAGAGGTTGCATTTGGCAAGTCTGTAAATTGATTTTCATTTACATTTAAGCCAATGCCTATAATAGAGGTATCTAATAAAGTTCCCTTTACAGTGTTTTCAATCAAAATACCACAGCATTTTTTGCCACGTGACATAATGTCGTTAGGCCATTTTATAGTTATTTCGGGTATTTTCAGGGACTTTAACATTTCAGAAACAGCCATAGAAACAGCCATAGAAATATACCATTGCTGTGAAACCTCAACCGCGCTAAAACGCTTAAAAACACTTAACGTTAGGCTATTGTTGGGTTGAGATTGCCACTGGGCACCAAACTGCCCACGCCCTTTTGTTTGCCTGGCAGCAACTACAACTGTAAAGTCTTTTAAAGAACAGGTCTTTGCTAAGTCTTTTAAGTAGGTATTGGTCGATGGGGTGGCACTAAGTTTGATTATGTTCACGAGTGACAATTTAAGATTTTATTATAGATGCAAAACACTTATAACAAACAAAAAGTAATAACTTTGCATAAACGAAACGTTTGGATGACTAAAAAAGAAAAAAACACAGATCTTCTAATTACCCATATCATTAGAGGAATTGAAGAGGTAAAAGGACAAGATATCGAAATTCTTGACCTTAGAGAAATTGAAAATACAGTTACAGATTATTTTATCATTTGTAACGGTACCTCCAACACACAGGTAAATGCCATTGTAGGTTCTGTTCAAAAAATAGTAAGTAAAGCGCTTAAAGAAAAAGCTTGGCACATAGAAGGTAGCGATAATTCTGAATGGATATTAATGGATTATGTTCATGTTGTTGTTCACGTTTTTCAAAAACACATTAGAGACTTTTATGACATTGAAGGTCTATGGGGTGATGCAAAATCAGTTAAAATTGAAACTTCTCATTAAAAAATAATAAAGCCACATGGCAAACGATACAAAAGATTCTAAAGACAAAAAGAATAAAAAACCAGATCTAAAAAAACCAAAATTTAGCCCATATTGGATATATGGATCTATTTTTGTGATTTTCTTGGCCCTACAGCTTACTGGTGGAAGCAACTTTTCTCAAACAAAAAAAACAAGCCAAGCAGAATTTGAAAATTTCCTAAGACAAGGAGATGTTCAAAAAGTAGAGATTGTAAATAAAAAAGTAGCCAAAGTGTATCTTACCCAAGAGGCGAGATCACAAGAAGTTCACTCAAAAAACAAGTCCAAAGGTCTTCTTGAACCTGGAGCTAACGATCCAACCTATGAATTTGAATTTGGAGACCTTCAAAACTTTGAAAATAACTTTCAAATCATTAAAAGAGAAAACAGTTTAGACACCCAAATTATTTGGAATACAGAGTCTAACCTCTGGGGAGAAGTCATTGTTGGGCTACTACCCTTTATAGTCATTATTGGTATCTGGATATTCATCATGAGACGTATGTCTGGTGGAGCTGGAGGCGGTGGAGCTGGAGGCCAAATCTTTAACATAGGAAAGTCTAAGGCAAAACTATTTGATGAAAAAATAGATGTAAAAACATCTTTTAAAGATGTTGCAGGTCTTGAGGGCGCAAAAGAAGAAGTACAAGAAATTGTAGACTTTCTTAAATTTCCAGACAAATACACCTCATTAGGAGGTAAAATACCAAAAGGAGCATTACTGGTTGGACCTCCAGGAACTGGAAAGACATTACTAGCACGCGCCGTTGCAGGAGAGGCTAAAGTACCTTTCTTCTCTTTGTCAGGCTCAGACTTTGTTGAAATGTTTGTTGGTGTTGGAGCCTCTAGGGTTCGTGATTTATTTAAACAAGCCAAAGAAAAATCACCCTCTATTATTTTTATTGATGAAATTGATGCCATTGGGCGTGCTCGTGGAAAAGGAAATTTTTCTGGCTCTAATGATGAGCGCGAAAACACCTTAAACCAACTCCTTACAGAAATGGATGGCTTTGGGACAAACTCAAATGTAATTGTTATAGCTGCCACAAACCGTGCAGATGTATTAGACAAAGCCTTAATGCGTGCTGGACGCTTTGATAGACAAATTTATGTAGACTTGCCTGATGTGCGAGAACGCAAAGAAATCTTTGAAGTGCACCTTCGCCCTTTAAAAAAGGAAGAAGGTCTAGATACAGATTTCTTGTCAAAACAAACACCTGGGTTCTCTGGAGCAGACATTGCAAATGTATGTAATGAAGCCGCATTAATTGCAGCAAGAAATGAGAAGAAGGCAGTAGGAAAACAAGATTTCTTAGACGCAGTAGATAGAATTGTTGGAGGGTTAGAAAAAAAGAATAAAATTATTACGCCGGCCGAAAAAGAAGCAATTGCTTATCACGAAGCAGGACATGCAACTGTAAGTTGGATGCTAGAGCATGCAGCACCTCTAGTAAAGGTTACAATTGTTCCTAGAGGACAATCTTTAGGAGCCGCTTGGTATCTTCCAGAAGAACGCCTTATTGTAAGGCCAGAACAAATGCTTGACGAAATGTGTGCAACACTTGGAGGAAGAGCTGCAGAAAAAGTGATTTTTAATAAAATCTCTACAGGAGCTCTTAGTGATCTAGAAAAGGTTACCAAACAAGCCCGTGCAATGGTTACAGTATATGGTCTTAATGATAAAGTAGGAAATTTAACATATTATGACTCTAGTGGACAATCTGAGTATAACTTCAGTAAGCCATACAGTGAAAAAACCGCTGAGTTAATTGACAAAGAAATATCAAACCTTATTGAGACGCAATACAAGCGTGCTTTAGATCTGCTTGAAACTCACAAAGAAAAGCTCACAGAATTAGCGAATGTTTTATTAGACAAAGAAGTTATTTTCAAGGATAACCTAGAAGTTATTTTTGGAAAAAGACCTTTCGAAAAATCCATAAGCGAAATAGTACCCGACACTAAAGAAAATAAACAAGCACCAGAAGACCCAGAACAAACACAAGTAGCTACTAGTTAAAAATAGTAGTTACATCTTTACTTAATTGTAAAGATTAGCGCTGTGAGTTTTCTAAGACTAGATTTTTATTATCTTTGGTATTAATAGAATTTAAACACCTCTAAAATCTACCAATGGGTCTATTTAAAAGACTTTTAAAAGGAAATATCAGTCTAAAAAAAACACCTAAAGAAAAAGGTGAAACCAGCGAGTGCGGCAAATATTACCCTGGAGACATCCTTGAGATTGATCAAAGATTTACCAACAACTTTAGAAAAAACGGAGGTAAGTTTTTATACTGCACAGATGCTAAAGAAATTAACGAGGCTTTTGACAATATTTTAATAGAGAATGATTGGTATGAAAAAGAGGTTTTCTGTATTAATGAAATGCTCTCCAAAAAGTTTAATGGTTACAATCTAAACTTTACAAAAAAGACAAGCGCTACCTTTTTCTTAACTACCTGCGAGTCTTTGATATCAAAAAACGGTTCTATTTTACTTTCTTCAAATCAAATTAAAGAGAAGAAACTCGATGAATTACCCACCAACATTGTAATTTTTGCCACTACAAGTCAGTTTGTAGAGAATATAAGTGAAGGACTACGCATTATTAAAAACAGCGGAGGGAAGTTTATTCCAAGCAATATCACTGCAATCCAAGATTTTGAGACAGAAAAAGAAAAGGATTTTATGAGTTATGGAAGTAGTACAAAAAACTTATATTTGCTGCTTCTAGAAGACCTGTAGAAGATATATGCTATGAGAGAGATTGTTGTACGAAGTATATCGGGGATTTTATATGTCCTTGTCGTAATTTTTTCCATGTACACCTCTCGTGAAATATTCATGGTGCTTTTTCTCATACTAGGACTTCAAACCCTCAAGGAATTTAAAAAACTCATACACTTAACATCCTTCATTCCTTATCTTCTACTCCCAATTTCGCTTTTACTGATAAGCTACTATCAGCCAGGAGAGATTATACTATATATATTGTTAGGCTGTTGCTTACTTGTAAGTGTATTACTGGCCAAAGATTTAAAATCAACCACAAATAGCCTTTTACTTAAAGAGCAAAAATACATCCCTACGATGCTCTATATCATTAGCGGAATTGTTTTTCTAACACTCATTCCATTTTCTGACGGGGTATTTAAGCCAGAGATTATTGTTGGGGTTTTTGCGTTAATTTGGTGCAACGACACCTTTGCGTATATCATCGGAAAATCAATGGGGAAAAACAAATTACTGGAGAGCGTTTCTCCTAAAAAAACAATAGAAGGGTTCTTTGGAGGACTCATAGGAGCTGTCATCGCAGGTTTCATTATTTATAATGTTTTAGACATATATACACTAACTATTTGGATATCCCTTGGGGTTATTATTTCAGTATTTGGAACCATTGGAGATTTAGTGCAATCCAACTACAAACGTCAAGCTGGTGTAAAAGATAGTGGAAACTTAATGCCTGGACATGGCGGATTATACGACAGGCTGGATAGCGCTATTTATACCAGCCCATTTATTTATGCATTTTTACAACTCATAACTTATGTTTCATAAAGAAGGATATAAAATTATTTTAATTACGTTAGTGCTAGCTATTGCAATGAGCTTGGCTGCAGATTATTTCATCATAAACAACTACCTAAGAAGCACCTTTATGCTCCTGGCTATTGTTATGCTTGTACTCGTGTTGCAGTTTTTTAGAAACCCAAAACGAACTTTTAATCTTAACGAAGATCATGTTGTATCTCCTGTAGATGGCAAAGTTGTGGTTATTGAAGAAGTGTTTGAAAAAGAGTTTTTCAATGAAAAAAGATTACAGGTTTCTGTATTTATGTCACCCATAAATGTTCACGTTACTCGCTACCCTGTAGCTGGAGAGGTGGTTTTTAGCAAATACCATCCTGGAAAATTCTTAGTAGCTTGGCATCCAAAATCTAGTGAAGAAAATGAGCGCACCACGGTAGTGGTAAACTCTAAAAAGTTTGGAAATATTCTTCACCGTCAAATTGCTGGCGCTTTGGCAAGACGTATTGTAAATTACGCAAAACAAGGACAGCAAGTAACACAAGCAAGCGATAGTGGTTTTATTAAATTTGGATCTCGTGTAGATGTTTTTTTACCCATAGGCACAAAACTTGAAGTAGGACTTAACGATGTTGTGAAAGGCGGAAGCTCTGTTATAGCATCAATATAAACGAATCAAAACCAATTAATGACAAGCCAGGAAATAGATATCGCATTTAGAAAAGCTGTTGAGAGTGTCAACTCACACGAAGAGCCTTTTCCTGCAGACACACTGTTAAAGCTTTACGCCTACTTCAAACGTGCTACAAACTCATGGCACAACCCTACCAATAGTAAAAAAAAATTAATTTCTGCCTTTAAAACAAATGCACTCTTTCAAGCACAACATCTTACAGAGGATGAAGCTAAGCTAGAATACATAGAGACTGCAACCCATTATTTTTTATATAGAAAATAGGCACTATAGTTATATAAAAAAAACCTCACAAAACAAACTCCTTTAGGATATGCTTTATGAGGGTTTTATTTGTTTAAAACAAGTAGAGGCTATCACCTCTTGCTAGCTTAAGCTCTTTATTGAAGCTTCTATAGTTTCAATTTTTGCATGAGCATCAGCCTCTTTTTTACGTTCGTTGGCTACTACCTGGGGAGGTGCACCACTTACAAATTTTTGGTTTTTCAACTTTCCCTGTACACTTGTTAAAAACCCTTGTGTGTATTTTAATTCTTCTTTTAATTTTGCTATTTCTTCTGCTACATCAATAGCACCTTCTATTGGAATAAAATATTCGTTTGACTTAACTCTAAAAGTCAAGGCTCCGTCTACAGCTGCAGAAACTGGCATCATTTCACTGATGTTACCTAGCTTCTTGATTACAACATCAAATTGGGTATTCCCTTTTTCTGAATCTAGTACAGAAAGTGAAATTGCATCTTTAAAGGCAATGTTTTTTTCTTTTCTAATGGTTCTAATACCAGAAACTACCTCAGCAGCAAAATCAAAATCAACTAACAAGGCTGAATCAATAGCAGTTGTTTTTGGCCAGTGATTAACAATCAGTGCCTCTTGTGGTGTTCTTTCTGCAATAGTATGCCATAGCTCCTCTGTTAGAAAAGGCATAAATGGATGCAGGATTCTTAAATTATCTTCAAAAACAGAGATTATAGCATCATAGGTTTTCTTATCTATAGGTGCCTGGTAAGCCGGTTTTACAATCTCCAATAACCAACCACAGAAATCATCCCAAACCAATTTATAGCTAGCCATTAAAGCATCACTAATTCTATATTTACTAAAATGATCTTCAATCTCAACCAAGGTTTGTTGCAAACGAGATTGATACCAATCAATGGCTATTTTTGAGGATTCTGGCTGCGGTATAATGGCATCCACCTCCCAAGACTTGGTTAGCTTAAATGCATTCCAAATTTTGTTTGAAAAGCCTTTTCCTTGTTGGCATAGACCCTCATCAAACATTAAATCATTTCCCGCTGGGGCACTTAATAATAAGCCCACACGCACACCATCTGCACTATAGGTTTCAATAAGTTTTAAAGCATCTGGAGAATTCCCTAACGATTTACTCATTTTACGACGTTGCTTGTCGCGTACCAACCCTGTTAAATAAACGTTTTTAAAAGGTTTTTTACCAGTATACTCAAAACCAGCAACAATCATTCGCGCTACCCAGAAAAATAAAATATCTGGACCCGTTACTAAATCGTTGGTTGGGTAGTAATACTTAAATTCTTCATTTTCTGGATTGCTTAAACCATCAAATACACTCATAGGCCATAACCAAGAAGAAAACCAGGTATCCAAAGCATCAACATCTTGACGCAAATCTTTTGTTTGCAGCGATGTATTCCCTGTTTTTTCTTTGGCTAATACCAAGGCGTCTGCTAGTGTTTGGGCTACCACAAAATCTTCTTTCCCGTCTCCATAGAAATAGGCTGGAATTTGTTGACCCCACCATAATTGGCGTGATATATTCCAGTCACGAATGTTAGTCATCCAGTGACGGTATGTGTTTTCAAACTTTTTTGGATGCAATACCACATCATCTTCTTCAAGCACTGCTTTTATAGCGGGCTTTACAAGATCTTCCATTTTCAAAAACCATTGATCACTCAAACGAGGTTCAATAACAGCTTTGGTTCTCTCACTTGTACCCACCTTATTAAGATGTTGCTCTGTTTTTATTAAAGCACCCATTTGCTTTAGTTCTTCAGAAACCTCTTTACGCACCACAAAACGATCTTTACCCTGGTAGTGTAAACCAAAACTATTGAGTGTTGCATCTTCATTAAAGATATCTATTACCTCAAGTTTGTGGGTGTCTCCCAACATTTTATCATTCTGATCATGTGCAGGTGTTACTTTCAAACACCCTGTTCCAAAGGCAATATCTACATAAGCATCCTCAACAATAGGAATCACTCTATTACAAATAGGAACTATTGCTTTTTTACCTTTTAAATGCGCAAAACGCTCATCTTCTGGGTTAATACAAATAGCAGTGTCTCCAAATATGGTCTCTGGACGTGTGGTGGCTATAGTTAAGGTCTCATCACTCCCCTGTATTTTGTAAGAAATATAAAATAAATCTCCTTGTTTTTCTACATAATTAACCTCTTCATCACTCAAAGTGGTTTTCGCTTCTGGATCCCAATTTACCATGCGGTATCCGCGATAAATAAGGCCTTTGTTATACAGATCTACAAAACTCTTTATTACCTGGCTTGACATAGCAGGGTCTAAGGTAAACTTGGTTCGCTCCCAATCACAAGAGGCGCCAAGTTTTTTAAGTTGATCTAAGATAACACCACCGTATTGTTCCGTCCAATCCCAGGCGTGTTTTAAAAACTGCTCCCGAGTAAGGTCTGCTTTTTCAATACCTTGTTCTTTAAGCCTTGCAACTACCTTTGCTTCTGTAGCTATACTTGCATGATCTGTACCTGGAACCCAACAAGCATTAAAGCCTTTTAAACGCGCACGGCGGATCAAAACATCCTGTATGGTATTGTTTAGCATATGCCCCATGTGCAGTATTCCTGTAACGTTTGGAGGCGGTATTACAATAGTGTAAGGCTCACGATCATCTATTTCACTATGGAAATAGTTGTGCTCCATCCAATACTGGTACCACTTATCTTCTACATTTTGTGCGTTATAGGTTCCTGCTTGGGTCATTTTGGTATCATTTTTGAAATAAGAATGTAAAAATAGGGATATCTAAAGTATTATGAAATGTTTAATGTCTATAAGTTAACTTGCATAGCATACTAAAGTTCCCTAATTTAGCAATCCTTTAAATTTAAACAACATGAAAAAATTAATAGTAGTTGCATTGATAAGTCTTTTTGGATATGGCGTAAATGCTCAAGCAAAAATCAGTTTTAAAAGCGAAACCGTTGATTATGGTAAAATTGTAAAAGGAAGCGATGGAACTCGTGTCTTTGAGTTTACCAATATTGGCGACACAGCACTAATTGTAACAGATGTAAAATCTAGCTGTGGTTGTACTGTACCAAAAAAACCTAAAGGAGCTATTGCGCCAGGTGACACAGGAACTATTGAAGTTAAGTATGACACAAATAGAGTTGGACCTATAAGAAAAACCGTGACAGTATATTCTAACGCAGACGAGCCTATTAAAGCCCTGAAGATAAAGGGAGAAGTACTACAGTCTGGCAGTAGTATTCTAGAGAAAACAAAAAAGTAATACCACCTCTCAATATATCAAGAACCCGATTTACAGATGTAAATCGGGTTTTTTTATCTTTTTAGGGCAAATTCACCCCAACCTAATGTATACTTTAGGTTATAATCACTCTAATGGCTATCTGAATGGACACTTAAGAATGTCTGCTTTTAATAATCATAAAAAAAAGATAAACTGCCTATTTGCATAGTATATTTTTAAACTTTTTTTTGCAACTTTGTTATTCAATTATTATTATTATTACTATTATGCCGATAATTTCAACAAAAGGGCAGATGATGCCAGAATCACCAATTAGAAAGCTGGTTCCATTTGCCGAAAAAGCTTATAAAGCAAATAAAAAAGTATACCACCTTAATATCGGTCAGCCAGATATCAAGAGTCCAAAAGCAGCTATGGAAGCAGTAGCGGCCCATTCTTTAGAGATCCTTGCCTATACGAGATCTGAAGGCTCTGAGCCCTATCGCGTTAAAATAGCAGCCTATTACCAACAAAATAATATTCCCGTAAATCACAATGAACTTATTGTAACAACAGGAGGAAGCGAAGCCTTACTATTTGCGATGGGAAGCATCGCAGATGCAGGAGATGAAATTATCATTCCCGAACCTTTTTATGCCAATTATAACGGTTTTGCAATAGCATCTGGAGTAACGATTGTTCCTGTAAATTCAAAAATAGAAGATAACTTTGCATTGCCTAATATTTCAGAATTTGAAAAACTTATTACGCCAAAAACCAAAGCAATTCTTATTTGCAATCCAGGAAACCCAACGGGATACCTATACTCTAAGGAAGAAATCCAAACACTAGCGGCAATTGTAAAGAAACACGATTTATTTTTAGTGGCAGATGAAGTATACAGAGAGTTTACTTATGATAATTTAAAGCATTATTCTATTCTTGAAGAGCCAGGCATGGAGCAATATGGTATCATTATAGATTCTGTTTCAAAACGATACAGCATGTGTGGCGCTCGCATTGGATGCTTGGTAAGCAAAAATAAAGATGTCATGAGCACTGCCTTAAAATTTGCTCAGGCCAGATTAAGCCCACCAACATTTGCGCAAATAGCTAGTGAAGCTGCCCTTAATACACCGCAATCTTATTTTGATGAAGTGATTGATCAATACAGGGAACGTCGAGATATTTTAATTGAAAAACTAGAAGAAATTCCTGGAGTACAAGTAGGACATCCAAAAGGAGCTTTTTACTGTATTGCACAACTTCCAATAAAAAACAGTGATGCCTTTGCACAGTGGCTACTCGAAGAATTTGATGTAGAGGGAGAGACTATTATGGTTGCTCCAGCGGCAGGTTTTTATTCATCCCCTGGCATGGGGCTAAACCAAATACGCATTGCATACGTGCTTAATAAAGAAAGTCTTATTAAAGCCGTTAACATATTAAAACAAGCACTAGCAGTCTATACGCAATAATGCATATCCAAGAACACATATCCTTAAAGCCTTACAATACATTTGGTATTGAAAGTTCTGCACGATATTTTGTGTCAGTAAATACTATTGAGGAACTTCAAGAAGCATTGGCTATGCCAAACTATCTAAAAAAATTCTTACTAGGTGGTGGAAGTAATATCCTGCTTACTGGTGCCATTGACGCGCTAGTTATTCATGTTAACCTAAAGGGTATTTCAATAGAACATGAGCGTGAGCACCAGATTCACATTAGCTGTATGGCCGGTGAGAACTGGCATGAACTTGTACGCTATTGTATAAAAAACAACTATGGCGGCATGGAAAATATGTCACTCATTCCTGGAAATGTAGGTACTGCCCCTATTCAAAATATTGGCGCCTATGGCGTAGAATTAAAAGATATTTTTTTGAAATGTAGCGCTATTGAAATAGCTACAGCAAAAGAAGTTTCATTTTCACACTCAGAGTGTGATTTTGGCTATCGTAATTCTATTTTTAAAAGTACCCATAAAGGCAAGTATGTAATCACTAGGGTAACCTTTAGGCTTACCAAAGTCAAGCATAACATACAAACACAATATGGCGCTATTCAAGAACAATTAACGAGCAATAATATTGAAGACCCAACGATAAAAGACATAAGTGACGCAGTTATTGCTATACGGCAGTCTAAATTACCAGATCCTAAAGAATTAGGAAACAGTGGTAGTTTTTTTAAAAACCCTGTGGTTGACATTAAAACCTTTAATACTTTTAATGCTAAGTTTCCAGAGGCTCCTTATTATGAGGTTTCTGACAGGGAATTTAAAATTCCTGCAGGATGGCTCATTGAGCAAGCAGGATTTAAAGGGTCTCGCTATGGAGATGCTGGCGTGCATAAAAACCAAGCATTGGTCTTGGTTAACTACGGAGATGCTACTGGTGCACAAATTTGGGAACTCGCATTAAAAATTCAAGAAAAAGTACGTACAGACTTTGGAATTTTAATTGAACCAGAAGTCAATGTGTTTTAAAAGGTGGTAGTTAACAACGTTAAACACGCTTTGCATTGAATTATCAATATTGATTGTTTCTCACAAAAAACCTTGTATTTTCACAGTATGGAATCACTAGAAATTAGCAATCCTTTTATGCTTGTTTTCTGCGGGCTTATTTTATTGGTTGTCCTCTATTTTTGGAACAAACAAAATCAAGCAAGCTCAAAAAAGTGGAAAAACAAAACATTTAAAGAACGCTATCAAGAACGCAAGAAAGAACAACAAGATAAACGGTAAGCTATGAAGATATATACAAAAACTGGTGATACAGGAACTACCGCTCTTTTTGGAGGCACACGTGTGGCTAAGCACCACATTCGTATTGAAAGTTACGGTACCGTTGATGAGCTGAACTCTCACATAGGGCTTATAAGAGACCAGAAAATAGATACCCATACCACAGAAATACTAACTCACATTCAAAATAAATTATTTACTGTTGGAGCGATTCTAGCAACACCACCAGACAAAGAAATTCTTAAAAATGGAAAAGAAAGATTAAACATCTCTAAAATTTCCGAACAAGAGATTACACTATTAGAAACCGAGATGGATCTCATTAATGAAGTACTTCCCCCTATGACACACTTTGTACTTCCTGGCGGGCATACTACGGTGTCATATTGTCATATTGCCCGGTGCGTATGTCGAAGAGCAGAAAGAATAACAACACTTTTAAACGAAGAACAAACCATTGATCCCTGCGTTTTAAAATATCTTAACAGACTATCTGACTACCTTTTTGTGCTGGCACGAAAGTTGTCTTATGACTTAAAAGTAGACGAAGTAAAGTGGATGCCTGAGAAGTTATAAATGAATTAAAATAAAGAGGCTAGCAGTATTTAAAATTGGTTTTAAAATCTTAGCTTTACGTAACATTGAACGGGTAAATTAATTATTAGCAACTAATTGTATTGTAGGTAGTTAGAAACGATATTGGAAATATAATTTAAATAAATTGTTTTTTCCTTGTCTCTTTCGACTAAAAAATTATTTTTGCACAAAATTAAAACATATTTATAAATGTACTGGACATTAGAATTGGCATCCTATTTAAGTGATGCGCCTTGGCCGGCAACAAAAGACGAATTAATTGACTACGCCATTAGAACGGGAGCACCCCTAGAGGTTGTAGAAAATTTACAAGCAATAGAAGATGAGGGAGACTCTTATGATTCTATTGAAGAAATTTGGCCAGACTACCCTACAGACGAAGACTATCTGTGGAACGAAGACGAATATTAATATAAGCGTTTAATTAAACGTTCGTATAATATAGGCATACTGTAAGTGATGCGCTATTAAAATAAGTCTCTGTTTACAGGGGCTTTTTTTGTTATAGCGTAAAGCTATAACTACTCATACTACATATTATTATTTAATAAAATAAAACATACAGCGTTAGGCGCTATACAATATTAAGACACATGGGATTTTTAGATAACGTATTAAAAGTATTTGTGGGAGACAAGTCCAAAAAGGACCTTGGAGACATACAACCATATGTAGACCAAGTAAAGTCTCATCAGGCTGCTATAGAAAAATTAAGCATTGATGAGTTGCGCGCAAAGAGTAATGTTTTTAGATCCATCATCAAAGCAGATCAAAAAGACATACAAGACAAAATAGATGCACTTAAAATAGATGCAGACAATGAAGAGGATATTGATAAAAAAGAAGACATCTACAATAAAATTGACACCTTAAAAGATGAACGCTATGAGGTAGAGAAAGAATCTCTAAATAAAATTTTAGGAGAAGCATTTGCAGTTATAAAAGAAACGGCTAAGCGTTTTAAAAACAACGAAACATTACGTGTTACTGCAACTGCATATGACCGTGAACTCTCTGCAGATAAAGATTATGTAACCCTTGATGGAGAACATGCTATCTGGAAAAACTCTTGGGATGCAGCAGGAAAACAAATTACCTGGGACATGGTGCACTATGATGTACAACTTATTGGAGGGGTTGCCCTTCACCAAGGAAAGGTTGCAGAAATGCAAACAGGAGAAGGAAAAACATTGGTAGCAACATTACCTGTGTACTTAAATGCTTTGGCTCAAAACGGTGTACATGTAGTTACTGTAAACGATTATTTAGCAAAGCGTGATAGCGCATGGATGGCCCCTATCTTCCAATTTCATGGAATGACCATAGACTGTGTTGACAACCACCAGCCAAATAGTGAAGCTAGAAGGAAGGCCTACAACAGCGACATTACCTACGGTACTAACAATGAATTTGGTTTTGATTACCTGCGTGATAACATGGCCCATAAGCCAGAAGATCTTGTGCAACGACCGCATCATTACGCTATTGTTGATGAAGTAGATAGTGTATTGATTGATGATGCAAGAACTCCTTTAATAATATCTGGTCCGGTACCACAAGGAGATCGCCATGAGTTTAATGAATTAAAACCAAAAATTGCAGACATTGTTGCAGTACAACAAAAGTACCTTACAGGTGTTTTAGCAGAAGCAAAAAAATTAATTAAAGAAGGTGATGTTAAAGAAGGTGGTTTTAAACTTTTAAGAGTATACCGTGGTATTCCAAAAAACAAAGCATTAATTAAATTTTTATCTGAAGAAGGTGTAAAACAAATTCTACAAAAAACAGAAAACACCTACATGGCAGACAACAACCGTGAAATGCCAAAGGTAGACGCAGAGTTGTACTATGTTATCGAAGAAAAAAACAACCAAATTGAACTTTCAGACAAAGGAGTAGATTACCTATCTGGTCCAGACAATCCAGATTTCTTTGTGATGCCAGAAATAGGAACCGAAATTGCAAAAATTGAAGAACAAGAACTGTCAAGTGAACAGGAGGCAAATCTTAAAGAAGAATTATTTAGAGATTTTGGTGTAAAAAGTGAGCGTATTCATACTCTAAGTCAATTACTAAAAGCATATTCATTGTTTGAAAAAGACACGCAGTATGTAGTGATGGAAAACAAGGTAATGATTGTAGACGAGCAGACTGGCCGTATTATGGATGGGCGTCGATACAGTGATGGATTACACCAGGCTATTGAAGCTAAAGAAAATGTAAAGATTGAGGCCATGACTCAAACCTTTGCAACGGTTACATTGCAAAACTACTTCCGTATGTACCGAAAACTTTCCGGTATGACAGGTACAGCTGTTACAGAAGCAGGTGAACTTTGGGAAATTTACAAACTAGATGTGGTAGAAATACCAACCAACCGCCCTATTGTACGCGATGATCGTGATGATAAAATTTACAAAACCAAAAGAGAAAAATACAACGCTGTTATTGACGAAGTAACAGAACTGTCAAAACAAGGAAGACCTGTATTAATTGGTACAACGTCTGTAGAAATATCTGAACTGTTGAGCCGCATGCTTAGCATTAGAAAAGTAAAACACAACACCTTAAATGCTAAAATGCACAAAAGTGAGGCAGACATTGTTGCTGAGGCTGGTGATGCTGGTGTGGTAACCATTGCAACAAACATGGCAGGTCGTGGAACCGATATTAAATTAAGTGATGCCGTGAAGGCCTCAGGTGGACTTGCAATTGTTGGTACAGAACGCCATGACTCTAGGCGTGTAGATAGGCAATTAAGAGGTCGATCTGGGCGTCAAGGAGATCCAGGAAGCTCACAATTCTATGTTTCATTAGAAGACAACCTAATGCGCCTTTTTGGTAGTGAACGTATTGCTAAGATGATGGACAGAATGGGCTTAGAAGAAGGAGAAGTGATACAACACTCTATGATTTCTAAATCTATTGAGCGTGCTCAAAAAAAGGTAGAAGAAAATAACTTTGGTATTCGTAAGCGTTTGTTAGAGTATGATGATATCATGAACGCACAGCGGGAGGTAATATACAAGCGTAGATATAATGCTCTTTTTGGAGATAGACTTCGTGTTGATATTGCTAACATGATTTACGACACCGCAGAGATTATAGCAGAAAATAATAAAGAAAATCAAGATTTTAAGAATTTTGGTTTTGAATTGATTCGTTATTTTTCTATAAACGCACCTATTGATCAAAATGAATTTGAAAAATTAGGATTCCAAGAAATTGCAGGAAAAGTATACAAAGTTGCCTATGGGCATTACCAAGAAAAAATGAAACTTAATGCAGAGATTGCCTTTCCGGTAATTCAAAATGTATATGAGAATCACAAAGATCAATACAAGCGTATATTAGTGCCTTTCACAGATGGAGTAAAAACATTAAACGTTGCAACAGATCTTGAAAAAGCCTACCAAACAAGAGGGGCAGAATTAGTGAGAGATTTTGAGAAAAACATCTCATTGGCCATCATTGACGATTCCTGGAAGACACATTTACGTAAAATGGATGAATTAAAACAATCTGTACAGCTAGCCGTACACGAACAAAAAGATCCATTGTTAATTTATAAGTTTGAAGCATTTGAACTGTTTAAAAAGATGGTAGAAAACGTAAATAAGGATGTGTTATCATTCTTATTTAAAGGAGAGTTGCCTAAAGAAAACCAACAACAAATTCAAGAAGCTCACGAAGTAAAAAGTAAACAAAAACTTAACGAGCAGAAAGATGAAATTAAAAATCTAGATGAACGCTCTGTTCAATCTAGGGCAGCTGGACAAACACAAGCTCAACAACAAGTAACAGAAACTATTACCCGTGAAATGCCAAAAATCGGGCGTAATGATAAAGTTACTATAAAGCACGTAATGAGTGGTGAAAGTAAAGAGGTGAAATACAAACAAGCTATTCCTTTAATTACAAAAGGAGAATGGGTTCTTACAGAATAACAGTAAAACTCCTTTTGTAAAAAACCCCAAGAGCAAATGCTCTTGGGGTTTTTTTATATGGAAACATTTACAGGATATCTACCCAATTAAACAAACTTATGTTACAAGGGCGCTTAAAAGGCTCAAAGAATGTCTTTTGAAACGGTGTTAAATAAAGAGACTTATTTTAAAATCAAGGTACTATAATCTGCATTAACTAGAAATTTTCTGCTTGGCGTATCACTCTTATAAAACCCTCTTGCTAATACTCGTTGCCCTTCATTAGAAGTGTTAATCTGTAGTGATTTTGGGTATTGTAGGCTTGATTTTTTTCCGTTAAATAAAAATGAAAAAGAGTTATTTGGTAATGATACAGAAGCATCTGTGTTACGAAGTACAATTTCTAATTGTTTAAACTCACTCGCTACGCTATCAATAATTAAGGTTCCAAAAGATCCTGTAACAAAAGCTTCTTTTAAAACGCTACCTAGACGTACATCACTAGAGTTTGCGTTAAGCTGTATACTTGTTAGGGTTTGAATATCACAAGTATCTACAAACTTAACATACAAGGTCCCGTACTGCCAGTCTTTAACTACCACAGGAGCATAAGAAGCGTTGATAAGTGTTTGTGCTCCATCAATACGCTCTGCGGTAAAAGGAGTGTGATTTAGTACTGCTTTTACATTAAATGCATCTGCCATTTTCATTTCTCCATAGCGAACGTTAATATCTGTCTTAGTACTTTTGGGCATTTTAATAACAATAGTTCGCTTTGCGGCTGGTATTTTTTTTACTTTATTGGTTTTAATAATGGTCTTTAAAATTCCATTTTCATCTATCACAGTGGTCTTTGAATACGATATACCATTGGCTATTTTAACACTACGCTCAATAATTTTTCCAAGCGCTTGTGTCTTCACTTCATTATCGTCTTCACGTTTTTCAGACGAGACATCTACCGCTGTCACAAAATCTTTACCCATTTGAGCCTCTAGACTAGAGAGGCTATTACCGTTCCAGCTTCCTATTGCATTAGAACTAATCACTACATTTTTAGAATTCCCTAACACCTCAAAGTTCCAAGCATCAAAAAGGACTTGCTTTTGCTCTTTGCTTAGCGCCTCTGCATCTATAAAAGCTTCTACTTCTACCTTGTTTTTGTTCCAGGTTTCAAAAATAACGCTGGTGTGAGATGTTTTTAACGTTACCATCATATCATTACCTGCATTATAAGAGGCTACAAATTTTTCTTGAGCAAAACCTGGAGCAACTATAATGAGCACAAGGGCCAAAAACAGATTATACTTCAATGCTACTAATGTTTTCATTTGTGTGATTTTTTAGTTCTTTTAATTTTGTTTTTAATTTCATTAATAATTCTAACCTCATCTTAAGGTTATCTACTAGTGCCGTGATGGTCTCTTCTGATGGACCTACTTCACTAAGCTCGATGTTCAAACTTTCATACTCCAGGTCAAGGACCATTAACTGTTGCATATACCCATCAATAACATCTTTATTATCTGTGGTAATTTTTAAAGATGCTAACCGCTTGTTAATCCCTGTCATATAATATTCCTCTACACGTTTCAGGTCTGGAGAAATATCTGCTAAACGCATTAACTTTTCATTTTCTTGTGGCTGGGTTGCTGGACTACTTTCTACGAATGAGTCATTCTCGTTATTTTTGGATAATTGATGATACCCAAACATACTTACCGCAATAAATGCTATCGCTAAGGCTGCAATCTTCATCCAAAAAAGTGCTGGCTTCTTTAACTGTATTGCGTTTTTATTTGAACCAAAATTAGCTTGTAATCTAGCTTTAAAGCGAGTCTTATGACCTACCGGTAAGATAGGCTCTTGAGATGCTTTTACTTTCATTATCTCTCTAATATCCTGTGCCATGTTGTAACTGTTTTAAATGGTGCTGTAATTGTATTTTCCCTCGATGCAAATTAGTTCTTGAAGCGCTTTGTGTAATATCTAGAACTTGTGAAATTTCTTGATGATCATATCCCTCTAGCAAAAACAACTGTACGACAGATTTATAATTAGGGGGCAACTTTGCAATTGCGTCTTGTATGACTGCCATGGTGGTACCGTCAGCTACAGACCAATTTGAATCTTCATCTTCTTGAATACGAAGCGTTTTCTCATTAATTTCTTCAAAATGTGCCTTCTTCTTTTTTAGAGCATCCAAACATGTGTTGATAACAATGCGCTTTAACCAAGCTCCAAAACTAACATCTGCTTTAAACTGGTCTATTTTCTTAAATGCTTTGATAAACGCAACCTGCATGGCATCTTCTGCCTCTGCAGTGTCTTTTAGGTACCTGCTAGCCACTATAAACATACCGTCACAGTATTGTGTATAGAGTGCCGTTTGAGCTCTAGCGTTTTGTGTTCTACACTGTTCTACAAGTAAAGAATTTGACACGTGGGTTGCTGGTTTGTTATAAATCATTTAAAAGACGACAATTTAGGAACGCTGTTTCAAAAATGAGTCACTTTTTTAAAAAAAAATAATACTATATTTGAAATAAGATCCTAAAACAAAAAGCAATGAAAATATATTATATTTTAATTTTATCGATTTTAGTAACAATTACTAGTTGGCAAGCTAACGCTCAAAATGGTGCGGATGATTGCATAAATGCCGTTAGTGTATTACCTGGAGTGATAAGCCAGACACAAATTAATGATTTGAGTGGTGGGGCAAATGGAGGAGACTCAGCATGGTTTGTTTACACACCCTCAGAAAACGGATATCTAGACATTTCTTCTTGTTTGGGAGGTTCTGACACGCGTGTATCTATTTGGAGTAATTGCACAGATGCAATAGCAGTAGTCACTAATGATGATCAATGCCCATTTGCACCAGATGGTTCTGGGGCTGAATATGCTTCTGAAATTGCTGGCTTTGAAGTAATGGCTAATGAAGATTATTACATCCAATGGGATGACAGATGGAATGAAGACCCTTTTGATTGGGGTTTAAGTTTTGTAAATATAGATTTTAATGACACTTGCCAAACAGCAATAGAAATCACTTGCAATAGTAGTACTGAAGGAACAACAATAGACAAAACCGACACTAATGGTGTTGGTGGAGCTGATGCATTTTATAGGTTTACAGAAACATCTGCTGGGGCAAGAGATGTTGCATTTTCTCTTTGTACAGCTTTTGATTACGATCCTTTTATCCGCATTTATATAGATTGCAACGGGACATTGGTAAGTGAAAATGACGATGCATGTGGCTTAGGTTCAGAAATTACATTAACAACTATGCCTGCAACAACCTATTACATTGCCATAGAAGGCTATAATGGAGATATTGGAACGTTCACACTTACAGTAGACTGCGCAGCGCCACCAATGCCACCGGCAAATGATCTTATTGTTAATGCAATCGACACAGGAACTGAAGATTATTTAGACCAAGATGTAGACACACAATTTGCAACAGAAGAAGGAGGTAACCCAAACAATTGTACTGTTGATGGTTTTAACGGTGTTTGGTATTCTTTTTATAGTGCTGAATTAGGAAGTTCAACAACAACTATTTTAACGCCAAATGGTGTTAGTGGTGTTATCTATTTTGAGGCAACTACCGACAGCCCTACTATAGAAGAACTAATACGTGTTGAGGATGCCGAAAACCCATGTTTTACAGGGACTCAGGCTTCCATTAATCTTATGCCAGAAAAGCACTATTTTGTCTTAGTTACAAATTCTGGAAGCCCGACAGACATACTCATAGATACAGATGTAATACTTAACACAGAAGATACTGTTTTTGAAAACTTTACTTTTTTCCCAAATCCAACTTCAGGAGTCGTAACACTTAAAAACACAAAGACCATTGAAAAAGTAGTTCTTAGAGATATGCTTGGCGCAATTGTTTTGGAATCAGAAATAAATGCCACACAAGCAACCATTGATACAAAACTATTTGCAACGGGGGTTTATATATTATCTGTATTTGCTGATGGCATAAGCTCACAGCATTACATATTAAAAGAATAAAAAGCTAGATTTCTTTCAATAAAAAAAATAAAAAACCCCAAACTCGATGTTTCAAGTTTGGGGTTTTTATATGGTGTTAAATAAAATTACTCGTCTAACAACAAGTTAAGGGTAACTGTAATGTTATCTCGAGTAGCCTTCGAGAATGGACACATTTCATGCGCATCATTGACTAATTGTTCTCCGGTTTGATGATCCACCTCTGGTATGTAACAATCTAGTGTAGCTTCTAAAAAAAAGCCGTCCTCATCCTTACAAAACCCAATGGTAGCATCTACACTTATTTGACTTACATCTATATCTAGTTTCCCGATACCCACAACGGCTTGTAAAGCGCCTCCAAAACAAGCTGCATAGCCAGCACCAAAAAGCTGCTCTGGGTTAGTGCCATTGCCGCCATCTCCTCCCATAGCCTTTGGTAGGGATAAAGGCATATCGATTGGCCCCCCTTCGCTTTGAACATGTCCAGATCTTCCTCCCGTGGCATTGGTTGTTGCTTCATATAATGTATTCATAATATCTATTTTTATTTATTATGATCAATATACAGTTCAAAACAAGTTTTGAAAAATCAAATGTCATAAATTTGTCATAAATTCACATAGTGAACAAAAAGGCAAAACATACCAGCGCATTAAATGAACTTGAAGGGGTCCAACGACCTAATACCCTAAGCACAGTTATTGCTTCAAAATTAAAAATAGCTCGAAAGCAAAGGTTAGTAATTCCAGAACTTATCGCTCAAATTATTTTAAGTAACAAAACTGCCTTAAGTAGAGCAATCACGATTATTGAAAGCACAGCCACAAAAGATCAACAACAAGCCAAACTATTAATTGACGGCTGTTTGCCTTATGCTAATAAATCTATACGCATTGGTATTACTGGTGTGCCTGGCGTAGGAAAAAGTACATTTATTGAACAGTTTGGCACACTTCTCACACAACAAGGCCATAAAGTAGCGGTGCTAGCGGTAGATCCAAGCAGTAGCTTAAGTAAAGGAAGCATCTTGGGAGACAAAACTAGAATGGAGGAGTTGGTTAAAAATAAACATGCATTTATTAGACCATCTGCGAGTGGGGATTCTCTGGGAGGAGTTGCAAGAAAAACAAGAGAAGCTATTATCTTGTGTGAGGCTGCTGGTTATACTCATATTATTATAGAAACCGTAGGAGTTGGCCAAAGCGAAACAGTGGTTCACTCCATGACCGATTTCTTTTTATTGCTAAAATTAGCAGGTGCTGGGGATGAATTACAAGGCATCAAACGCGGTATCATGGAAATGGCTGATGCTATTATTATAAATAAAGCAGATGGAGAAAACATCAAGGCTGCAAAATTAGCTAAGACCGAGTTTAACCGTGCCTTACATCTATATCCTCCTAAAGATAATGGCTGGCTTGCAAAAACTATTACATGCAGTGCAATTAAAAATGAAGGCATAGACCAAGCCCTTCAACTTATAGAAGACTATGTAGCACAAATGAAAAAGGCTGGTTATTTTGCAAGTAAACGAGATGAGCAACAGCATTTCTGGATGTTACAAACTATAGAAAATAGATTGAAAAGTGATTTCTACAACAACCCAAGCATCAAAAAGGAATTAAAAAAGCAACTCGAAAAACTAGCAAAAGGAAAAACAAGTCCTTTTGAGGCTGCTGCCTACTTATTGTCTTTGCACAAATAGACTACGTCTTTTGTTTCTTCTTTTTTGCGGCTGGAAACAATACATTGTTTAAAATCAAACGATATCCTGGAGATTTTGGATGCAATGCCAATTCTGTCTTAGCGTCCCCTACTCTATGCTGATAGTCTTCTGGATCATGCCCTCCATAGAATGTAAAGAAGCCTTTTCCTTTAATACCATGAATATAGCGTGCCTCTCCACTTGCCGAGTGCGCTCCCATTACCAATACGTTAGATTTTATTAAATCTCTTTTATAACTTGTTGTCTGCCCCATAAAGCCCTTTACTAAAGAGGTGTGATTTTGAACAAGCATCGATGGAATTGGATCCCATTTGGCAGAATAATCCATTAATGAAAAGTAATCTGTCTCTTTTGAAATTTTACGTTTTGAGGTCATGTCAATAGAAGAAAATTCATACACCATTGGACTTCTTTCTAATAAATAGTTTTTAAAAGCAAATGTCCTTTTAAAGTTTATGTTACTTTGATAATTAGCATCACTAGCATCTCCATCAAACATAGGCTCACAAATATCAACACCCTCTGCAGAGAGCGCTATATCAAAACTATCGGTGGCACTGCACATCGCAAACATAAAACCGCCACCAACTACATAGTCTCTAATTTTTAAAGCAACGTCTCTTTTCTCTTCGGAAACTTTAGTATAACCTAATTTAGCTGCCAAGGCTTCAGAATTCCTTTTTACTTCAATATACCAAGGTGCAGAGCGATAGGCTCTGTAAAACTTACCATATTGTCCTGTAAAATCTTCATGATGCAAATGCAGCCAATCATACAAGAGAAGTTCATCTCTTAGTACTTCTTGATCATATATAATTTTATAAGGTATTTCTGCATAGGTCAACACCATGGTCACTGCGTCATCCCAAGGTTGATTACCTTTGGGAGAATAGACTGCAATTCTCGGGGCTTTTTCTAGCACAACAGCCTCCATATTTTGTGATGGGCTGCTTATTTGTTCAAGAACCTTTGAGGCTTTAGAATTACTAATAATTTCAAAAGAGACACCGCGTATTTGGCATTCCTTACGTATCTGCTCAGTATCTGGCACTAAAAATGAACCACCTCTATAGTTAAGCAACCATTTGGCTTTTACATTATTTTCAAGAATCCAATAGGTAATTCCATAGGCTTTTAGATGCTCTTTTTGAGAGGTTTCATCCATAGGAATGAGAATGTAAGAGCCGTAACTCTGTACACTAAAAAGACACAAAAATAGTAAGGTGCATAACTTCGTCATAGTGTAAATATAACGACAAAATCTAAGCCAAAGAATTGGAACACCGAAAGAATTTTAATAGTCCACAAAATAAGCGCCAAAATAGATTTCTTACTCTATAAGGCGTGTTAAAATTAATTTTTAGCGCAAACTTTTAATAAGGAACGTCATCATTAGAAGGCAATGCATCGTTGTTAGAAGAACTACCAAAGGCATCTTCTACAGATGGAAAATTAGGGGTTTTAAAGGTGTCATCATTTGCAGCGGCATTCATACTAGATGCAATTTCGTTGTTAAACGGAAAAGTATCTAGGTTTTCAAACTTACCTAAATGTCCTACGAACTTAAGCCTTATTTCATCCAATCCACCATTACGGTGTTTTGCTACAATAAATTCTCCTTGTCCTGCAGTTGGTGAATGATCATCATCATCCCATTCATCAATCTTGTAATATTCTGGACGGTAAATAAAAGAAACGATATCTGCATCTTGCTCAATGGCACCAGATTCACGAAGGTCACTCAATAATGGGCGCTTACTTCCTCCACGAGTTTCTACCGCACGAGATAGTTGAGACAGTGCTATAACTGGTACATTTAATTCTTTGGCTAAAGCTTTTAAATTTCTAGAAATTGTGGATATTTCCTGTTCACGATTTCCTCCATTTTTACCACCTCCAGCAGTCATTAACTGTAAGTAATCAATCATAATCATTTTAACCCCATGCTGGGAGGCTAGACGTCTTGCCTTTGCACGTAAATCAAAGATGGAAAGAGAAGGTGTGTCATCAATAAATAATGGTGCTTTTTCAAGTCCTTTTACTTTAACGTTTAACTGCTCCCATTCATGTTTCTCTAGGTTTCCAGTTCTTAGTTTTTCTGAAGAAAGTCCTGTCTCACTAGATATTAAACGAGTGATTAACTGAACAGATGACATTTCACAAGAGAAAAATGCTACCGGAACATTATGATCTACCGCCATGTTACGTGCCATAGATAAGGTTAATGCGGTTTTACCCATACCAGGACGCGCAGCAATAATAATTAAATCACTTGGCTGCCATCCAGAGGTTAGTTTATCTAATTCAGTAAAGCCAGAAGGGATACCAGAAAGGCCTTCTTTGTTGGCTATTTCTTCAATCTTCTTTTTGGCTTGAATTACTAAATCTTGAGCCGTTTCACTAGAGCGCTTTATGTTTCCTTGAGTAATTTCATATAATTTACTCTCGGCAGTATCTAGTAAATCAAAAACATCTGTTGTTTCATCATAAGAATCTTGAATAATCTCATTAGAAATTTTAATTAAACTTCTTTGAATGTATTTTTGAAGAATAATACGAGCATGAAACTCTATATGCGCCGAAGAAGATACTTTTTGAGTAAGTTGAATCAAGTAAAATTCTCCTCCAGCCATTTCTAGTTTTTGCATCTTCTTTAACTGCTGTGAAACAGTTAATAAGTCTACGGGCTGGCTTTCTACAAAAAGAGTATTGATAGCCTCAAATATGTGTTGGTGGGATTCTTTGTAGAAAACGTCTGGGTTTAAAATATCTATAACCTCATCAACTCCTTTTTTGTCAATCATCATGGCACCAAGAACAACCTCTTCTAAATCAGTGGCTTGAGGTGGAATCTTGCCTTTCTCTAAGTTTATTACTTGTCCAGGACGCTTTTTATAAGGGGAGTTAGGTTGTGCTTTTTCCATAGAACGAATGTAAAGAAAATGTTAAGATGTGATGGTTAATTTGGCAGCACTTCTATCCACCAATCATTAACATTTTAATTGTTGAAAACTTGAAAATATTGTTAATAAGCATAAAAAAAATCTGAAGCAACTACTCCAGATTTTATAATGTATTGCTATGACTAGGTTTATTCGTTAAAGACTCCCATCTCTGAATATTTATTCATGCGCTGGGCAACTAAATCTTTTGGTGATAAGTCTTTTAATTGATTGTATTCTTTGGTAATAACATTTGCTACTGTACTAAATGTTTTTGCTCTATTTGCATGGGCACCTCCAAGAGGTTCTTTTACAATAAGATCAATAAGCTTTTGCCTTTTCATGTCTGTAGCGGTAAGTTTTAATGCTTCTGCAGCTTGCTCTTTATACTCCCAACTACGCCACAAAATTGATGAGCAACTTTCTGGAGAAATTACAGAATACCACGTGTTTTCTAGCATCAGCACACGGTCTCCAACACCAATTCCTAGGGCCCCACCACTGGCTCCTTCTCCTATTATTAAAACAATAATAGGTACTTTAAGGCGGGTCATTTCTAAAATATTTCTTGCAATAGCCTCTCCTTGGCCGCGTTCTTCTGCTTCTAAACCTGGATAAGCACCAGGAGTATCAATTAGACACACTACAGGTACTCCAAATTTCTCAGCAGATTTCATCAAGCGTAGTGCTTTTCTGTAGCCTTCTGGATTAGCCATACCAAAATTACGAAATTGACGTGTTTTGGTATTATATCCTTTTTGTTGTCCAATAAACATATAACTCTGGTCACCAATCTTACCAAGACCACCTACCATAGCTTTATCGTCTTTGAAACCACGATCTCCATGCAACTCAACAAAGCTTTCTCCACAAATTGCATTTATATAGTCCATAGTATATGGTCTATTTGGGTGACGTGATAACTGTACACGCTGCCAAGGAGTTATGTTTTTATATATATCTTTTTTAGTTTCTTCTAACTTTAGTTCAATTTGCTTGCAGGTATTAGTAACATCTACATCATTGTCCTCACCAATTTGGCAGGCCTTTTCGTATTGCTCTTGCAAGTCTTTAATAGGTAATTCAAAATCTAGGTATTCCATAATGGTTTTTGAATATATTATTTTACTTCTAATTCACAAAGATAAAATTTTGTTTTGAGCTATGTCTTGAACTCCTTTAATTTTTTGATTTCTTTTTACGCCTGTTTTTAATAATTCCGTTAGCAACTACCGTTAAAACAATGATGGCTGCGCCGTAATAAAACTGTGGCCCCATGTTTTCTGAATCTCCAAGAATAAAGAGCGCTAATACAATACCATAAACAGGCTCCATGTTAATGGTCAACATAACTGTGTAGGGGCTAATCCACTTCATAACATGAACAGATGCTATAAAAGCATATGCTGTACATGCTGAAGCGAGTATAAATAAATAGCCCCAGTCTGCTTGTGATAAAGAGAAGAATGAAGCATCAAAACTACCACTAAACAACAAATACAAAGAGATGCAACAAACGCCAAAGAAAAGTTCGTAAAAAGAAATAGCGCTAGCATTATATTCTTTAGCCAGCTTTCCATTTATCACTGAGAATAGCGCACCCAAAAAAGAGGAAATCAAGGCCAAGATAATACCCCAAGTATAATCTCCCTCTACCTGAAATATAACATACAAACCCAACACCACAATAAGACCAAAAACCACTTCATACCAAATAATTTTTCGCTTGTAGAAAATAGGCTCTAAAAAGGCGGTGAAAAAAGAACCCGTAGACATAATTGCCAGAGTTATAGAAACATTAGCAATTTTAATAGCACCAAAAAAAGTAAGCCAATGCACCGCAATGATAGCTCCTGCTAACAAAAACACTGTCATTGTTTTTGGACTAAACTTCAAGGGTGTTTTTTTGTAAGCAATCCAGCCCAATATCAATACAGAGGCAATACTCATTCTAAACCAAACCAAAGCAATAGCATCGATACTAATAAGCGCACCCAATACTGCTGTAAAGCCCCATATAAAGACTATAAAGTGTAAATGAAGGTAATTAAGGAGTTTAGCGTTTGGCATTTCGTAATAAATAAATGGCTAAAATAGCAAATACAATATTAGGTGCCCAAGACGCTACAAAGGGTGAGAAATCACTTTGAGCGGCTAAGGTTCCAAAAACCTTGTCAAAGAAGATAAATACCATTCCTATAGCAATACCAATGGCTAGATTAACGCCCATACCTCCCCGACGTTTTACAGAAGAAACGGCTACCGCTATAATGGTTAATATATAAGCAGAAACTGGTGAGCTCCAGCGTTTATGCCTAACCACCTCATAGGAGCTTATAAAAGAAGACCCCTTTTGTTTTTCTCTGTTAATAAAATCATTAAGTTCTGGAAGGTTTAATGTTTCAGCTATATATTTTACTGGTGTTAAGTCATCTAGATCAAAACTAAACACGGTGTCTAAACGCTTTTTACGTTCAATAATATCATCATCCAGGCCTACCTTTCGTTTTGTGTAATTAAACAAAGTGTAGGTGCTGTCTTTTTCGTTAAATTTTATACGGTTGGCAGCCAATTTATAAGTTAATTTTTTATTTTCAAAATGCTCTAGTGTGAAGTTACTTCCACTTTTTTCTTTAACATTAAAATAGCTAACATAGATATAGTCGTTATCATTAATCTGTCTGTACACATTAGATTTTTCGCGATCTTGCTTACCTCGTTTTAAGTATTTGAAAGAAAATTCATTAAAGCCAAGGCTGGCTTTTGGTGCTATAAACATTCCTAAAAAGAAGGCTCCAATACACACCATAGTTGCACCAATCATATAAGGACGTAAGAACCTGTAATAGGACACTCCACTACTCAAAAAAGCAATAACCTCTGTATTGTTTGCCAATTTGGATGTAAACCATATTACAGATAAAAACAAAAACAGAGGAAATAATAAATTTGCAAAGTAAATGGTGAAATCTATATAATAAAAGACCACTTCTAAAAAAGGAACTTCATTATCTAAGATTTTATCAATCTTCTCTGCAAGATTAACAATAATACCAATAGGTATAAATAGAAGCAATAGGAGCAAGAATGTTCCTAAATAGCGTTTTATAATATACTTATCGAGAATGCTTAACATATACCTAGCCCTAAAGTCTTTTATCCATTTGTTTTACCATCATGTTTTTCCATGGGGTGTAATCTCCTGCTAAGATATGTTTTCTTGCCTCACGCACCAACCATAAATAAAAACCAAGGTTGTGTATGGTTGCAATTTGTCTGCCTAACATTTCATTAACAGTAAATAAATGGCGTAAATAAGCCTTACTATATTCTGTATCTACCCACGTTATTGCCATTTCATCAATAGCGCTAAAATCTGCTTCCCACTTTTTGTTTTTTATATTAATTGTTCCATGTGCAGTAAACAACATTCCATTTCGACCATTTCTAGTAGGCATTACACAATCAAACATATCAATACCAAGGGCTATATTCTCTAGTAAGTTAATTGGTGTACCAACACCCATTAAATACCGCGGCTTATCCTTGGGTAAAATTGCAGTTACTACCTCGGTCATCTCGTACATTTCATCTGCAGGCTCCCCAACAGATAAGCCGCCAATAGCATTCCCTTCTGCCCCTACTCCAGCAATATACTCTGCAGATTGTTTGCGCAGATCTTTATAGGTACTACCCTGTACTATAGGGAAAAATGTTTGACTATAATCATACATAAAGGGCGTCTTATCTAGGTGGGTCAAACAACGCTCCAGCCAACGATGTGTCATATGCATAGAACGTTTAGCATAATTATAATCACAAGGGTATGGTGTGCATTCGTCAAAGGCCATAATAATATCAGCACCAATACTTCGCTGTACCTCCATCACATTCTCTGGAGTAAATACGTGGTAACTTCCATCGATGTGCGATTTAAACTTTACGCCTTCTTCTTTAATCTTTCTGTTGTCAGACAAAGAATATACTTGATACCCACCACTATCGGTTAGGATGTTTCGATCCCAATTCATAAATTTATGAAGACCACCTGCTTTCTCGAGAATGTTTGTTCCCGGACGCAAGTATAAATGGTAGGTATTACCTAAAATAACATCAGGATTAATCTCATCGCGTAATTCTTTTTGATGCACCCCCTTAACACTACCTACAGTGCCCACAGGCATAAAAATAGGAGTTTCAATTATTCCGTGGTCTAGGGTAATGGTTCCAGCGCGGGCCTGCCCTTGTATGTCTGTGGCTTCGAGTTTAAAATCCATGAGGAAGTTTTGATGAATAGACAAAGATACGTTTGCTCGGTGAAGTACGAATGACGAAAGACAAGTTTTTTTGAGCCTTTAAAAAGGAAAAACCATTCTATTAATAGGGTCACTACTGTATAAATTTTAAAAGATCTGAACAATGTTAACTAAAACATAAAAATGGTTAATAACCTCATTTGCCTCTGCTTTTTCTTAGGGGTTTAAAGAAGTATTTTTGAGCCAGAAACTAAACAACAATATGGCAGATATTACCCAATTAGAAGCATTTGTTACCCAGGTGCGCAGAGACATTGTAAGACAAGTACACAAAGTGAATTCTGGTCATCCAGGGGGCTCTTTAGGATGTGCAGAATTTATTGTTGCACTCTACCAAGAAGTGATGCAACGCAAAGATGGTTTTGACATGAACGGAAGTGATGAAGATCTTTTCTTCTTATCAAACGGTCATATATCTCCTGTTTTTTATAGTGTATTGGCACGTTCTGGATATTTCCCAGTAGAAGAGCTAAACACCTTTAGGCTCCTTAACTCAAGACTCCAAGGACATCCAACTACACATGAGGGATTACCTGGTATTCGTATAGCTTCTGGATCTTTAGGTCAGGGAATTTCAGTAGCTATTGGTGCAGCAGCAGCAAAAAAATTAAATAAAGACACACACCATGTGTATGTTTTGTGTGGTGATGGAGAATTACAAGAAGGTCAAAACTGGGAGGCTATAATGTATGCTGCCGGAAACAAAATAGACAACTTAATTGTCTCTATTGATTTAAATGGACAGCAAATTGATGGGTCTACAGATACTGTATTACCCTTAGGAAATGTAAAAGGAAAGTTTGAAGCCTTTGGCTGGGATGTTATAAGTGTTGAAAAAGGAAATGATATTCAGTCTATTTTAGACGGCATGCAGGAAGCTAAAGCAAAAACAGGTCAAGGAAAACCTATCTGCGTGTTACTACAGACAGTAATGGGTAACGGTGTAGATTTTATGATGCATACACATGCTTGGCATGGAAAAGCACCCAATGATGAACAACTAGCATTGGCATTAGCTCAAAATCCAGAAACTTTAGGCGATTATTAATGATCCAGCCTAAGCAACACATATCAACAACAATTTAAAGAGATATTCGCGATGGCGAATATGAAAACACATTCATACCTATGAAAACATATATAGACACAGGAAAAAAGGACACACGATCTGGTTTTGGCGCAGGTCTAACCCAGCTAGGAAAAACCAATGAAAATGTGGTAGCACTTTGTGCAGATTTAACGGGTTCTTTAAAGATGGACGAATTCAAAGCCAACCATCCAGAACGCTTTTACCAAGTAGGAATTGCCGAAGCAAACATGATGGGCATGGCTGCAGGTATGACCATTGGCGGTAAAATACCATTTACAGGAACCTTTGCAAATTTCTCTACAGGACGTGTGTATGACCAAATACGCCAAAGCATTGCCTATAGCGGTAAAAATGTAAAAGTTTGCGCATCTCACGCAGGAGTCACTCTTGGAGAGGACGGTGCAACACATCAAATATTAGAAGACATAGGTTTGATGAAAATGCTTCCTGGCATGACTGTAATTAACACCTGTGACTACAATCAAACCAAAGCTGCCACCATTGCTATTGCAAATTATGACGGGCCAGTATACTTGCGCTTTGGAAGACCTAAAGTAGCTAACTTTACTCCAGAAAATGGAACTTTTACTATCGGCCAAGCCGTTAATTTACAAGAAGGAACTGATGTGACAATTGTCGCTACAGGACACTTAGTTTGGGAAGCACTTGAGGCATGTAAAACATTAAATGAACAAGGTATTAGCGCTGCGGTTATAAACATTCATACCATCAAACCACTTGATGCAAATGCAATATTAAAGAGTGTTGCAACTACCGGATGTGTTGTAACAGCAGAGGAACATAACTATCTAGGTGGTTTGGGAGAAAGTGTTTCTAGAATTTTAGCAGAGAATCATCCTGCACCTCAAGAATTTGTAGCAACCCAAGACACCTTTGGAGAATCTGGAACTCCAGATCAATTAATGGAAAAATATGGCTTAAACGCTGCTGCAATTGTTAAGGCTGCAACAAAGGTTGTTGGAAGAAAATAACAATACGTTTTAAAATACAAAAAAGCCGCTTTAAGGATATGCCTTAAAGCGGCTTTTTTAATGCCCGTATTTAAAGAAGATTAACTATCTGCATCTAGATAATCAACAACACCATCTCCATCTGTATCAGGAAAGGTAATGTTACCGTCTTGGTCAATCTCTATTTCATCTCTAGTTGGTCTTAAATCTCCATCATCGTCTGGGTCAATGTAGTTGCTTCGGTTGTCTGAGTCTGTATCATCATCCTCTTCTAATCCATTACCATTAATATCTTCCAACACAGAGGGAATACCATCATTGTCTTGATCACCAATTTCGGTTTCAAATAATTGAAATGTAAAAATAAGTTGCGCATAAACAGGTATAGAAACTCCACCACTAGGAGGTGGGTTTACATAATACCCTAACCCACTTTGCATAAACACAGCGCCTACACCAAAACCTTCATAGCTTACGGTTCCATCTGGATTGTCAATAAAACCAGTAGATGTTTTAAACTCAATAAGAGCGTCCTGAAGACCGTTTACAATAAATGTTAAGTCAAAACGTATCGGTGTCACAGAACTATCAAATAACTCATTTCCATTTTGGCCATCTTCATCAACAAGATAGGTTCCTTCATAATTGATTCTAACAATATCTGGAAAACTAGGTTGTTCCCCATCACCCTCAATTGCTTTCAAATAATACAACTTGTATTGAACGTCTTGATCAACTCTATCTTGAACCATTTTAAAATCTACTTGATTCATTAAAGCTATTTTGTCGATATTATCACCAGCTATGGTATCAAACTTAATTTTAAAATCGAAATCTGCAGGTGGACTTTGAAATTCTTCATAATTATAAAAATGAGTAGTTAAATAACGCTCAACCTCAAGTGTTGAAGCGATATTTTCCTCGGCTCTATCACGCGCAGGGATGAAGTTATCTTCTGGATTATCATCAGAATCACAAGCTGTTGCAAAAAGCAATACTAAAGCAACAATTGGTAATAGAAATTTTAAATTTTTCACAGTTGGTTATTTTAGGGCTACAAGATACAATTTTCAGTTATTTTTGTTGTATTCTTTATTAGACAATTTAAGTAAAAATGTATGAGGGTTGATAAATATTTATGGTGTATTAGATACTACAAAACAAGAAGCATTGCAACACAAGCTTGCAAAAAGGGAGCTGTGCGTGTTAACAATGCCACTGTCAAGCCCTCTAGAGACGTATATCCCGGAGACAATGTTACAGTTAGAAAAAATCAAGTAAACTACACCTTAGATGTTATTGATGTTCCAAAAAGCAGACTAGGACCTAAACTCGTAGATTTATATAGAATAGATACAACACCCAAAGAAGCCTTTGATCATCAAGAGTTATTAAAGTATTCCAAAGATTATTACCGAAAAAGAGGAACCGGAAGACCTACAAAAAAAGACAGAAGAGACATCGATGAGTATACTAGTGAAGAAGAATAAACCAAAACATCTTTCACTATCTTTGAAAATAAAACACATACATTGTTATCATGGCATCAACAGAAACAGTAATCCTTAACAAAAAAGAAATAGCACATAAGCTAAAGCGTATTGCATATCAAATTTATGAAGCTAATATTTCAGAAGAAGAAGTGATCATTGCAGGCATTAAAGAAAACGGATACATCTTTGCTAAAAAATTAAAAACTGCTGTAGAGAAAATTTCTCCAATTAAAATATCACTTTGCCAAGTTACAATAGACAAGAAGAACCCAATAGCACCTATTACAACCTCCATAAATCCTCAAGCATACCAAAACAAATCACTAGTACTAGTAGATGATGTATTACATTCTGGAACTACGTTAATTTATGCTGTAAAACATTTTTTAAACGTGCCTTTAAAGCAGTTTAAAACAGCAGTACTCGTCGATAGGAATCATAAAAAATATCCCATCAAGGCTGATTATAAAGGAATCTCTTTATCTACCTCTATCAACGAAAATGTTATTGTTGTTTTTGAACCTGGAAATAATCGTGCGATTTTAGAATAACAATGCCACAATTGATGCTACAATCTCTTCTAAAGACTTTTTGTCGACAGCTACTTTGTGATGGGCTTGATTGTAATAAAAACTACGCTCAAAAAGATGCTTGCGTAAAAAATCATTGAGCACCTGTTTTTCTGAAATATGAGATATCATAGGTCTTGTCTCTTTTTCAAGAAATAATCGCGCTGTCAAAGTATCTACCGATGCAGAAAGATATATTGAAACAACATCGGGCGTATTTGTTAATTGTTCCATCAAATTACCATAACAAGGAGTGCCTCCACCTAAAGATAAAACAACATCTTGCTTTGCTCTAAGAAGAGAGGTAAACAATACCTGCTCTTTCTTTCTAAAATAAATTTCTCCTTTAACATCAAACAATTGAGCGATTGTCATCTTTTGATCTTCTTCAATGGCTTGATCCAAATCGACAAAAGAACGTTTTAATAGCCTTGCCAGTTGTTTACCAACAGCAGATTTACCACAACCCATGTATCCTAAAAGCACTATTTTCATAAAAAATTTCTTTCTTTTTTATTGTAAATTAAAGGTTTACAAATAAAGTTTAAATTTATTTTAAAATGCTTTGAAAGATAAATATATTGATAGTATATTTGCATCCGCTTAGCAAAACTATTTGTTTGTAAAGTACAAAAATGTTTTTGACATTTTGACCAGTTAGCTCAGTTGGTAGAGCACCTCCCTTTTAAGGAGGTGGTCCTGGGTTCGAGCCCCAGACTGGTCACAAAAAAGTTAAGCCTTTAGGTTTAACTTTTTTTTGTTTGTATACACTCCGTTTTTGGATAAAAAACACCCGGGTGCTGGAATTGGTAGACAGGCACGGTTGAGGGCCGTGTGCACTTGTTGCGTGTGGGTTCAAGTCCCATTCCGGGTACTAAGTCATCTTTTCTGAGATGACTTTTTTTTAGTAAATAAAGTTGCACTACCTAGGCTATCCAGGTTTTCAAAAAATCATTTTATTTTGTGTAACTTAGCAAGTACGATTTAGAAAACATATAATGAGCGTAAAAACGCAATTCAGTATAAAAGATTTAGAAAATTTAAGTGGCGTGAAAGCCCACACCATTCGTATTTGGGAAAAACGATATGGTCTTCTTGCACCCCAAAGATCAGACACAAATATTAGGCAATACAATCTTGATAGTTTTAAGAAGTTACTTGACGTTAAATTTATCTACAATCATGGTGTAAAAATTTCTAAAATTGCTGCATTCACTCCAACACAAATAAAAGAAGTTATACTTGAAAATGCCCTAGAGCACAAAGAACATTACGCTATTGATAGTCTTAAAAAGTCAATGATTAACTTTAATACAAATGGTTTTAATAAAATATTCTCAACACTTTTAAAAACCAAAACTTTTGAAGAAATTTTTGAAACTATTTTCATACCCTTCTTACAAGAGATTGGTACGCTATGGCATCTAGGCACTATCGATGTTTCTCATGAGCGTTTTATGTCTGAACTTATTAAAAGAAAAACCATTGAACATATAGAGATATATGCTTCCAAAATACCTAAATATAGCACTAAGACTAAAGTATGCTTATTTCTTCCTTACGATGAAATTCATGACATAGGATTGATTTATGCAAATTTTCTTCTAGAAAAATCTGGAATTAAAACGACATACTTAGGCCCAAATATTCCTTTAGAAAGTTTAACAAAACAATTTTACAAGGGCGGAGAATTAATTTTCCTGACATTTTTCACGATAAAACCTGATATAGATAGTATAAAATCATACCTGGACTCCTACCAGGATATTGTGTGTAAGCATGAACAATACCCACTCTGGATATTGGGACAAAAGCACAATGAGGTTCAAAAAGAAAACACATATTCTAATATTGAGTGTTTTGATGGGGTAAAAAGTTTCTTAGAAAAAGTAAAAACCTTGGTTGATTAACTTTTAGAAATTTTTAACTATTGTTTTGTTTAAATAAAACCTATTTTTGCTTAACAAAATGACACATAAAAAAATTACTATTATTGGTTCTGGTTTCTCCTCATTAGCTGCTGCTGCATACTTAGCAAAAGATGGCTTTGACGTAACTGTATTTGAAAAAAACGACACTATAGGAGGACGCGCTAGACAATTTACAAAAAAAGGTTTTACTTTTGATATGGGGCCTTCTTGGTACTGGATGCCTGATGTCTTTGATCGGTTTTTTAATGATTTTGGAAAAAAAACTTCAGATTTTTATACCCTCAACAAACTAAGCCCAGCCTACAGTGTGTACTTTGGTGAGAATGATTTTATCACCATTGAAGACACCTTAGAGAAAATTTGCGAAACCTTTGAAAAGGAAGAGCCAGGAAGCTCGAAAAAACTTCAAAGCTTTATTGCATCTGCACAACAAAACTATAATATAGCAATTAAAGATTTGGTGTACAGACCAGGGGTTTCTCCTCTTGAGTTAATCACCCCTGCCACGGCAAAAAGAGTTGGTCAATTTTTTAGCAATATTAGTAGAGATGTTCGCAAAGAATTTAAAAATCCAAGACTTGTATCTATCTTAGAATTTCCTGTATTGTTTTTAGGTGCAAAACCATCCAAAACCCCTTCTTTTTATAGTTTTATGAACTATGCAGATTTTGGTCTAGGAACTTTCCAACCCAAGGGTGGTATGTACAATGTTATTCTTGGCATGAAAACACTCGCCCAGTCTTTGGGAGTGATTATTAAGACCAGCCAAAATGTAGAAGAAATTGTTGTAGAAAACAACAAAGTTAAAGGGATTGTATCTAATGGTACATTTCATACCACAGACACGCTTCTAAGCGGCGCAGATTACCACCACACAGAAACACTATTGCCGAAAAAATACAGACAATACACTGAGGCATATTGGGAAAAAAGAACCTTTGCTCCCTCCTCTTTATTATTTTACATAGGCTTTGACAAGAAGATCAAAAACGTAGCACATCACACCTTATTTTTTGATGTAGACTTTGAGCAGCATGCCAAAGAAATTTACGACACACCGGTGTGGCCAACAAGCCCGCTTTTTTATGCTAATTTTACTTCAATAACACAGCCAGAGCTTGCACCACAAGGGAAAGAAACTGGGTTTTTTCTAGTCCCTATAGCGCCAGGACTTGAGGACACAGAAGAATTGCGAGAAGAATATTATGAAAAGATTATGACTCGTTTTGAAGCACTAACGGGGCAAGAAATTAAAAAACATGTTATATTTAAAGAGTCATTTTGTGTGAATGATTTTGTCTCTGAGTACAACTCTTACAAGGGTAATGCATATGGATTGGCAAATACATTATTACAAACTGCCTTTTTAAGACCTAAACTAAAAAGTAAAAAAGTAGAAAACTTATTCTTTACAGGACAACTAACTGTTCCCGGGCCCGGAGTACCTCCAGCGCTTATTTCTGGAAAACTAGTAGCAGGGCTCATCGCAAAAAAGAACAAACAATGAAAGAACTTTTTGACATAGTATCTAGAGATTGTAGCATGAAGGTTACAAACGCATACAGTACTTCTTTCTCCTTAGCTACAAAAATGCTATCGCCAACCATACGTCAAGACATCTATAATATTTATGGTTTTGTAAGGTTTGCTGATGAAATTGTAGACACGTTTCATAACTATGATAAAGAAACGTTGTTTAACCGCTTTGAAAAAGATCTTGAGTATGCACTGCTGGATAAGATTAGTTTAAACCCAATTTTAAATTCTTTTCAGGAAACAGTTCATAAATACAATATAGAAAGAGGGCTAATTGCGTCGTTCATGAAAAGTATGCGCTTAGATCTATCAAAAACAGATTACCTTACAGAACAAGAATACAAAGAATATATTTATGGATCTGCAGATGTAGTAGGGCTTATGTGTTTGCATGTTTTTGTGAAAGGAGATACTGAGAAATATAATTTACTTAAGGAATCTGCTATGGCCTTAGGGTCTGCATTCCAAAAGGTTAATTTTTTACGTGATCTAAAGGCAGATTTTGAGGGGCTAAGTAGAACCTACTTCCCAAACACAAACTTAGAGGCTCTAGACGAGGCATCAAAACAAAAAATCATAGAAGACATCGAAGGAGATTTCCAAAGAGGCTATGAAGGCATATTAAAACTTCCTGCAGAAGCTAAATTTGGTGTTTTTATGGCATACCGCTATTATAGAAGATTGCTCAAGAAATTACACAAGACTCCAGCTCTAGAAATAAAAAATACTAGAATACGAGTTCCTGATTATGAAAAACTTGGACTACTTACAAGGAGCTATGTAAAATATCAATTAAAGTTAGTACGGTAAATTTTAAAATGCCAATTATTTAAACAAGAAAAGATGACAACATTGCTTTGGATCATAATACTTTTAGGAACTTTTTGCACCATGGAATTTATGGCATGGGCGACCCATAAGTACGTTATGCACGGTTTTTTATGGAGTGTGCATAAAGACCATCACCACAAAGACCACAAAAGCTGGTGGGAACGCAATGACTTCTTTTTTATTTTTTACGCAGCAGTGAGTATTGGTTGCTTTGTGGGGTGGCAATATTATGGCTTCTGGGCAGGCTTACCAATAGGATTAGGTATATTTGCCTATGGCTTGGCTTACTTTATGGTACATGACATCTTCATACACCAACGCTTTAAGCTATTTAGAAATGCCAATAGTTGGTATGCAAAAGGAATTAGAAGAGCACACAAAATACATCACAAGCACCTTGGAAAAGGAGAAGGAGAATGTTATGGTATGTTATTTCCACCACTTAAATATTTTAAAAAATAAGCTATGAAAAATCTTTATTTATATTTAAATATAGGATCTTTTCTCATACCTTTTATTTTTAGTTTTTACCCTAAATTTCAGTTTTATAAAAAATGGAAGTCGCTATTTCTAGCCATCTTTATTATGATGGGGTTTTTCATTTCCTGGGATGTGATTTTCACCAACAATGGTATTTGGGGGTTTAACGACCAATACATCAATGGATTTAAATTATTAAACCTCCCTATAGAGGAATGGCTATTTTTTATATGTATTCCGTATGCCTGTTTATTTACCCATTATTCATTAAACTATTTCTTTCCAAATTTTACGCTTTCTCAAAAAGCAACCTCTGTATTTTATGTAGCACTACTGTGTGTACTAATAATAACACTTTGGTATCACTATGATAGGTGGTATACTCTTGTATGCTTCGGGTATGCAATTATTTTGTTAGGGCTTGTGTACAATAAAAACCCAAAGATTCTTAGCAGGTTCTTACCAAGTTTCTTTATTACTTTTATTCCCTTTTTTGTTGTTAATGGTGTACTTACGGGTAGCTTTATTGAAAATGAAGTTGTATGGTACAACAATGCAGAAAACCTAAACATCAGGATGTTTACCATACCTATTGAAGATAGCATATATGCCCTAGGCATGTTACTTACTGTTTTTGTATTGCTTGAATATTTTGAGGCTAAAAAGCAAACAAAAAATACCAACTAAAAGCACAGTTCTTTACTCTACGTAATAAGAAGCTTTAAAAGGCTTTCTGAGCTCAAAAGCGCTTGGAGACTGCTTTTTTAAAATAGAAGACATAAGTAAATGGGTGATTTTTGAGGTATGCTTAGCATATAACTTCATGGGAGTAGCAACGGCACCTAGAGAGCTTTTAAGCAGCTCACTAGTTCTTCCATAGTGCAACATAGCTACCCTATTGTCTATTGCCAAATAGACATAATCATACAATAACCTCTGGTAGACAGCGTATTGGACGTTTTGATCATAATCGATCCCTACAAAATTAGCTTCTAGGGAAAGACCATTTATAAATGATGTGCTAAAACCAATAAGAGCATCTTTAAGGAATACTGCTCTAAAAATAAATTGAGCTCCTAAATGCTGCTTTAGTGATGCAAAACCACTAGCATTCATAACCCCAAATTGATACTCAGACTTCCCTAAAACCTGTAAAAACAAAACATCTATCGCTACATGATGGTGTAAAATTTCAGCTTCAGAAAAAGAACGTATGGAAAGAGCAGATGCCTTTGCAAACACACTTCTAGCCTTGGTCCTGAATTTTGCTTTGTAGGCATCAAAATAAGTCTCTATAGAATCCCAAGCAGAGTCTATAGGTAAAGACATATACACATCAATTTCAAAGTCTTGGTATCCTTTTTCTTCTAAACAAGAACTGCTAGAGAGTGTTTGGGGAGCAAATTCTTTAAAAAGTTGTACGGAAATCTTCTTTCCTGTTTGCCTTCTTAATATTTTACAAGCCTTTGCCATTCCTTTTTCAACAAGGCCAAAGGCTGTCTTATCATCAATGTCATTACTTTTCACAAAACCGTGTTCACCAGACATAAAAACATTTCCGCAAACCAGCATATAGAGCATAAAAAAGCCATCACTTTTTTGGGAGCAATGACGTACTATTTTAGGGGGCTGTGTATCTGCTTTAAATACAAAAGCAACCAGCTGGTAAGAAGCTATTAATACCGGTTTTGATGTTTGGGTATCCAAAACAGTGAGATAGCAAAAGTCTAACTCACTAGAAAAACTTTGCGAAATGGCGGTTAAATAAGGCAAAGACAAAAAACAATTTTTATCCTGCTGTACCCTGTTCCAAAGATTGGTATTTATAGCATGAACAGAAGTTTCAAGAAGGTATGTGTAGGATGCGATAGTAGGTATATATTTAAAACAAAAATAAATAAAAAGAGCTGGAAAAGCACCATATTACTCTTTTAATAAGATGTTAAGAACATCATACATCGGGGCACCACCCCAAACTGCAACACCGGTTTTTTTTTAAAATAATAGCACCCCTTTTTGAGATAACAAAGCTTGTGGGCAATGTGGCTGTATATAGCTTTTGGGCAACAAGCAGAAAGACAAACAGCAGTAAAAAACTACATTTTGATTTATTTTAGTTAAA
>CAJWVI010000014.1 GCA_913048115.1 uncultured Flavobacteriaceae bacterium
ATACAATAGCCTTTTATAATGTTGAGAACTTATTTGATACAGAAAATGACCCTATAACCTATGATGATGACAGAACGCCAGATGGAAAGGATCACTGGACAGAAGAAATCTATCAGGCTAAGCTTAAAAACATGGCCAAAGTTATTAGTGAAATTGGAGCAGATGTTACTGGAACTTCACCTGCTATAATTGGGCTATGTGAAACCGAAAATAGAAAAGTATTAGAAGACCTTGTAAATGAAAAGTCGCTACTGGATAAAGAATATGGTATCATACAGTTTGACTCTCCAGATAGAAGAGGTATTGATGTAGCGCTGCTGTATCAAAAAAGGTTATTTACTCCAACAAATTACAAAGCCCATGAGCTTCTAATTTATGACAGTAAAGACCCAACCAAACGTGTTTTTACAAGAGATCAGCTAGTGGTTAGCGGTATGCTAGACGGTGAGAAGATGCATTTTATTGTAAACCACTGGCCATCTAGAAGCGGTGGTGAAGCAAGATCTCGTCAAAAAAGAATTAGTGCCGCAAAGCTAAATAAGCATATTATTGACTCCATTTTTGTGAAGGAGCCTTATGCAAAAATAATTACAATGGGAGACTTTAATGATGACCCAACAAGCCCTAGTGTAAAAGAGGTGTTACAGCCTAAAAAGAAAAGAGAAAACGTAGGTACAAAACAACTCTTCAACCCAATGGAGCAAATGTTTAAGGATGGCCTAGGAACCCTAGCCTGGAGAGATGGTTGGAACTTGTTTGACCAAATGGTTATCTCATCGGAGCTAACAAAGAAAGACTACACAAGCTATCGCTTTTTCAAGGCAGGAATTTTCAATAAATCTTATTTGGCAAACCCAAAAGGACAGTATAAAGGATACCCATACAGAAGTTTTGCCAATGGCTCTTTTACCGGCGGCTATAGTGATCACTTTCCAGTATTTATATATCTTGTCAAGGAGCAATAACATTTGTTGTTTGTTATAGAAACAGCTCTGTTAAATTAATTATTTAAGAAGCATAAAAAAAGCCACTATATAACTATAGTGGCTTTTTTTATGCTTCTATGGCCTCTTACAACCAACTTGACCAAGGAATTCTACTCAACAACAATATTAGTGCAATCGTGTAAAATAATGCGAGCATTTTAAATTTTGGATCTGAGGTTCGTTTCTTTTTATGCTTAGAATAGCCTATGGTTATGAAAACTGCAGTAAGCAGCATTACCGTTGGGTGCTCTATAGCATACAGCCGTAAGGTGCTATCTTTCATGACAACTCCAATACCGTTATTTAAAATAGATTGCAAGCCCAAGGGAGATACAAACAATAAAATAAGCCCAATTAAAAACTGTAAGTGTGTGACAATTAAAGCAAATAGAGAAAGTCTAAAATCTTTATAACTGTATTCTTTCCCTGAAAAAAAGCCAAACAAGGCATTAAATGTTGCAAAAATAACAACAAGCACTACTAAGTAGGCCCAATAAGAATGTAAATATTGAATAGCTTGATACATGTAATAGTGGTTTAAAATAGAAATGTAAAAGTACTAAAAACAAAAGAGCCATCACAAATGTAATGGCTCTTTAAAGTACTGTATGGTACTATGAATTAGAAATTGTAACGTACACTTGCGTTATATGTTCTTCCATTTCCTAAACCTACACCATAGTTATCTTGTCTAGTGATGTATTTTTCGTTAGTAGCATTATAAAGGTTTGTTCTTAGGGTAAGCTTGTTCCCTCCAAATGTAAACTTGTATGTTACACCAAGATCAAACAATCCGTATCCATCTATTCTGTCAGACTGAGCTCTTTCTCCTGCTTGAGCGCTCTCAACAACATCATCTGCATTAATAGCAGCATATAAATCTGTGTAGATGTTGTAATCTGCGTCAAAACTAAGTCCTGTACAAATGTTCCAAACAACTCCACCACCAAATGATGTTTGAGGAGCTCTACCTACTTTTACGCCAGATAGTGTTAATGTATTATTCTCTAACTCAATAAAGTCAAGTGTTTCATTGTTTTGACGTGTAAAAGGAGTTTCTCCATCATACTTCCAGTTTCCGATAGATCCATATCCTCTCCATCTTAGAACATCTGAATCCATACGGTATTCAAAATCAAACTCTAATCCTTGGTGAATTTGTGTTACATCTGTAAAACGGTCTGTAAAGAAAACATCAGCTCCGTTCTCATCTGTAGTTTGTCCTCCAGTTGAAACAAAACGGTTACCCCAGTCTGTTCTGTAAACATCTACATTGATACGAAGGTTTCCTCTATTGTAACGGTATCCAGCTTCATAACTTAATACTTCCTCGTTTTCAATATCTGGAGATACAATAGCGTTTGAATTTCTAATGTCTGCAAAAATATTATCTAAGTATGGTTGACGTGAGTAAAACCCTCCGTTAACGAAGAATGTACTTGCATCATTAGGAGAATATCCTAATCCCCCTTTAAGGTTGTATCCTAGCTTGCTAATTTTCTCAGACTCGCCAAGACCATCAAGAGCAATACCATCACCACCATCACGTTCTGCACCTGTAAAACGTCCTGTTCTTTGGAAAGACTGCGTTGAAACAGCTCCTTGGAAGAATGTAGAGAAATGATCTGTAGCATATTCAGCTTGACCAAAAGCACCAACATAGTTTATGTTTTCGCTGTAGTCATACTGTGTACGGTTATCTTCATCTGCAGAGTTAAATAAGGCAGCCCATGGGTCTGCTTCAAACTCTTCTGTAAAAGTATAATCATCTGGTCTGTCTGTTCTAAAGTTATCAACCCATCCATTAAGACCTAATAAGTCATTTACTTGTCTAAAGTGATCTCCTCTATACATTCTAGCATCAACTCCTACACTTAAATCCCAATTTTCATTAGCATCATAGTTTAAGTTCCCTAAGAAACCATACCAGTTGTGGTTGTTTACAGAAGCTCTTCTAATGTAAGAATCACCGTAGTTACCATTACCATTTGCATCTGCATTAGCAAGGTTGTTTCTGCGAATAGACTCAAAGTCAATCTCTGATCTAGCATTATCAGTACCATCACTAAAACGAACTCTATTTGACCCACTTCCTAAACCTCCTGTACCACCACCGCGGCCCCAAGAAGCATATAATACTGCAGAAAGATCTACTTTGTCATTGATTTCATAATCCCAGTTTAAGTTAGCAACTGGCTTATGGTAATAGTTACGTCTTTCTGTGTAACGCTCTCCGTCTAAGAATCCAGAATTTGGATTGTACTTATTTCCGTATTGCTCATAAACACTTCTGTTTTGAGAGAAGTTTTGATCATGAAATTGTGGTGCTCCTGTAAGTAAGAAGTTAAATACACTTTTATCACTTGCTTTGTACCCAACAGAGATCATGTAGGTTTGTCCACCACCTGCTGTACCTTCAGCAAATTTTCTGTATCCTTGCCAGTGGTCTAATAATACTGAGAATCCCCATCCACTTTCACTCATTCCAGAGTTATAGTTCATTGTCCCTTTAACGTAACTATCGTTACCTCCTAAGAAACGCACAAAACCACCTTCTTTTCTATCTGTAGTTTTTGAAACAATGTTTACCGTACCACCAACAGAAGAAATAGCAAGCTTTGATGCTCCTAAACCTCTTTGTACTTGTACTGCATTTGCAACATCACTCATACCAGACCAGTTTGACCAGTACATTTTTCCATCTTCCTGACCATTAATTGGCTGACCATTTAATAAGAACGCTGTGTTTGTATCGTCAAAACCACGTAAAAATATTTGGCTATCTCCAAAACCAGAACCCTGGTTTGCTACATACACAGATGGTGTGTTTTTCATTGCCTCAGTAAATTCAACATTACCAGATGCTTTTGTAGAAATCTCTTCAGCTCTAATGGTAGAAACTGCAACAGGAGTTCTTCTTCCCTCTGCTACTTGAATTACACCAGAACCAATAAGAATTACCTCATCTAAAGGTGCAGCTGCTTGGTTTACTGAAATAGATCCCAATACAAGAGTTTCTCCAGATAATGTGTAAGAAATTATTTTTGTTTCGTATCCAACATAACTAAGCTCAAGTGATCCTTGGTTTCTAGCTACCGTAATACTAAAGTTACCATCAAAGTCTGTAACAACTCCGTTGCTTGTACCTGCTTCAATAACGTTCGCTCCGGGAAGCGGGCCGCCAAGATCGGTATCCATTAGAGTCCCAGAAACGGTACCCTGTCCAAAGGCAGTAAACCCGCCTAGTAATACTAATAAAAGTAAAAGTTTTTTCATGTGTTTGTTTTTAATGAATAAAATTTTTTTCCAAAAGTACGCCAAATTGTATAATTCTCCTATTTCTAGAGTTAAGAAAACGATCAGGCAACTTTAAAATAAAAGTACGTTTAATTACAGTATGTAAATCATGGAATTGAGAATAATTAATAACAAGGTTATCAACACTTTATGTTAGTATTCTATTCTATCTATTTGTGCTTTAATAGATTTTATCTGAGAGAAGTAATCTTCATGAAATGCACTAGAAAGTGGTTTTGACGCAGGCAAATCTTGTTTAAAAGGGTCTACTTGCGTCCCGTTCTTCCAAAAACGATAACAAACATGTGGGCCGCCAGAATTACCTGTCATTCCTACCCAACCTATTACGTCTCCTTGTCTTACAAAGTCTCCAACACGCACGTTGTATTTCTTCATGTGTAAATACTGTGTCTCATAGGTGCTGTTGTGCCTAATTTTTACATAAATGCCATTGCCGCCTTTTCGTTCTGCTTTGGTAACGGTTCCATCTGCTGTTGCTAAAATTGGAGCCCCAATGTTGGCAGAGAAGTCTGTTCCTTTATGGGGGCGTAGTTTATACCCATAGTATTTTATCCTTCTTTTAAGATTATACTTTGAGGAGATGCGGCTAAACTTTACAGGTGCTTTTAAAAATGCACGTCTAAGATTTTGAGCTTTTTCATCGTAAAAATCTAATGCCGGTAGCTTTTCATTTTCATACCCAAAGGCATAAAGAGGCACACCTTTGTGCTCAAAGAAAGAAGCTTTAATTCTATGAATACCTGCAGAAATAGTGTCGTCAATAAATTTTTCAGTATAAATCACTTTGAAACGATCTCCCTTTTGAATTTTAAAGAAGTTAACCGTCCATGCATAAATATTTGCCAGCTTGTCTGTCATTACAGGGCTTAGGTTGTTTTCTTCCATGGTGAGATAAAGTGAACTCTGTATAATTCCAGATGCTTGCTTTTCTAGATAAGTAACAGGTTTACTTTTAGTGAAGACGGTTAACGTGTCTCGAAAATCTACAACAGCGTAGTCTATTTTATTTTTTTGATAAATAAAAACTTGCGTAGTGTTAAGCGTATCTCTTGATTTCAGCAATAGATAAGGCTTTCCAACCACCATGCGTCGCACATCAAAACTGTCTCTAAATTTGGTAGCTACCGTAAATATTTTTTTATTAGTAATACCATGATCGTTTAGAATAGCTCCAAAGGTATCTCCATTTTTAATGGTGTCTCGCAAGACATTAAACTGGTTTAAATTATAGCCATATGCTATGGTGTCTTTGACGATCTCTGTTTGTTGATTTGAACCTTGCTTGTTGTCTTGGTCGGCACAAGCAAAACAAATCAATAGAAGCGCAAGATAGTAGGGTGCTGTTTTCAATGACACGGTTTTTACGTTATGTATGTTAAACATTCTTTCCCCAATCTGCTAATTCTTGCTCGCTCCATACTTCAGGAAAAAAGATGCGGCGTTGATATTTTGGAAGCATGTATTTTGTCCAGTCACTGCCTCCAGTAGCCTCTAGGGCTTCTTGATCATCACTGCCTCCAATATAATACCTTGCAGCGTTGTAATGAGCCATCACCCATGTAATGTTTACGGTGTAATCAAAATGGCGTAATGCTTTTATTAAGGCCGGGTCTTGTTTAACATCTTGAGGTAGCCCCTTAAATTTTGCATATAAATTTATAGTGTTATACTCTTGGGTGAAATCTATAAATTCTGAGCGATATCTTTCTTCAAAGGAAGATAATAAATACGACTTCTCTCCTGTCTTGAAATCTTTACCAGCAGCCTGCCAGTATAAGTGGTCCAGCGCATGCTCATAAGAAGTGTTTCTGTCTATCGTGTCTCTAAACCTGGCATCTATTAGATTTATTAAATCTGTAGATGCAAATTCTATTTTTCTATACTGTGCGCTTTGAAAACCACTTGCAGGTGTAAGTGTGGTTCTAAATTTCATGTATTGAGCTCTATCCATTCCTTCACGCATGATATTGAAAGAAGAGGTAAGCATATCAAAGTAACGGCTCACGCGCATTAACTTTTCAGAAAAGAAGGCAGCGGTGAGTTCTGTGTTTTTAGAAACCTGCTCAATTTCCCAAAGAATCATCTTAAACAAAAGTTCATTTACTTGATGATACATGATAAACACCATTTCATCTGGCAGGTTGGTGCGCTGTGTTTGTAGTGCTAATAGTGCATCTGTTTGTATGTAATCCCAATATGTAATTGGGGTGTTATGCAAAAGCCCTTCAAGGTGAGTGTCTAGCTTTTGACCTATTGCTCCAAACTTTACTTCAAGTTGTTGTAACAATTCTTTGGTAGATGATGTTAGCTCCATAAGTATGTGCGTGTTATTCTCTAATAATTTTAAACTGGTGTTTAAGCCCCTTGTATTCTATTAATGTTGCTTTTAAAGAGCCTATGGCTAAATCTGCTTTTATAACAATAGGCATTTTATTATCGTCATCTGTAACCCAAACGGTTAAGCTTTCCTCTTCTTCAAAAACACGCCCCGCCTCTACATAAGGTCTAAAAATCATGGTAGGGACTTTGCCAAAGGTAGTTTTTAAGGTTTCTCTACCCAAAAATTTAAGCCTGAATTTATAATTGCCCCGATCAAAAAACATATTCATATCAAACACGTCCCCTTCTTGAATATTTTGGGTGTCTAGCGTGTTGCGCAAAGAATAAAAAGAAGAAACCATGTCTTGTACATTCTCTTCAAGAAAAACCTCTTTTACGGTATTGTATTTATGATTGGTAATCGTAGCTTTTTGGGAGTCATGATTAAAATCTATTTCTAGATCTTTTGTATATCCACCCTCATCAATCTTACGAATAAAACGGTATGGAATATTTAGTTCTTTATCTATGTAAGACTGATAATAGTCGTCTACATTAAAAAGCAATTTTGTGATGCCTGTGGTGTGACCTTCTCCTTGCACATGATATACTTGTTTGTCATAAAGCACAGCATCCTCTACTTTTAATGTAGCATATCCTGCTGTGATGGGCCCATAATGTATCCTAAACTTAAACCACTCTCCATCGCCATAGGCTTTTATTTGAGCAGAGGCAAAGCTTGACAGCAGCAATGCTATTAATAATATCGTCTTTTTCATAAAGTATACTTAAGAGGTATACCTAGTTAAACACAAAAGTTGTTCCATTTTTATTTCTGAAATTTTAAATCTGTTTTAAACATATTTAGTGTGTGGCTTTGTACGGAAAAAACCTTAAAGCCAACTTTTAAAATAGTCTTCGTCGGCAATTTTCATAGCCTCCTGTGTTACCATTAATGGTTTGAAAGTATCTACCATTACCGCTAGCTCATTGCTGCCTTTTTTACCGATACTTCGTTCTGCCGCACCTGGGTGGGGTCCATGAGGAATTCCCGCTGGATGTAGTGAAATGTGTCCTGCATCAATATCATTTCTACTCATAAAATCACCGTCGACATAATACAGCACCTCATCACTATCTATATTGCTGTGGTTATAAGGAGCTGGTATGCTTAGTGGGTGGTAATCATACAAGCGAGGACAAAAAGAACAGACTACAAAAGCGTCAGTCTCGAAGGTTTGATGTACTGGTGGGGGTTGGTGAATACGTCCTGTTATAGGTTCAAAATCATGAATAGAAAAAGCATATGGATAATTATACCCATCATACCCCACTACATCAAAGGGGTGTGAGGCATATACCATTTCTATAATTTCGTCTTTCTTTTTAACTTTAATTAAAAAATCACCCTTCTCGTCATTGGTTTCTAACTCATAAGGCACCCTAATGTCCCGCTCACAAAATGGCGAGTGTTCTAGATGCTGCCCAAACCAATTACGGTATCTCTTAGGGGTATAAATTGGCCTGCGAGACTCCACTATAAAAAGCCTATTGTCTGTGGTGTCAAAATCTATTTGATAGATAATCCCTCTTGGGATTAACAAATAATCTCCATATTTAAAATCTAAATTTCCTAGATGTGTGCGTAGTTTTCCAGAGCCTTTATGAACAAAAAGCAACTCATCTGCATCTGTGTTTTTATAAAAATAATCTTTTAAAGAATCTTTTGGCGCAGCCAAAATAATAGTACAATCACTATTGGTCAATACTGCTTTACGGCTTTCTAAATAGTCGTTTTCTGGCGCAACCTGGAAGCCTTTAAATCGATATGATTGAATGTTGTTTTCTTTGGCAATCTTTGGCGCAACACTGTATTGTTTTTTTATAGCCTTTACCATAGTGGGTCTATGGACATGATAACTGTTGCTATACATGCCATCAAAACCAATGGTGCCAAATAATTGTTCACTGTAAAGTGATCCATCTGGTTTGCGAAATTGCGTATGTCTTTTATGAGGTATTTTACCTAAAGTATGATAACGTGGCATAGATGCATTTTTGGTGTTACACAAATATCGTAAAAATTGAGCAAGCAACCTTTGTAGAATAGCTATTAAAATATAAACCCAACCCGAACGTATAATTCTCCCACTTCACGCTCTGGAGAATAGGCGTATTTAAGCTCAAGAGGACCCAAGAATGTATCCATTCCATAACCTACTCCAACACCACTGTGTGGAATTCTTTTTAACCATTGATCACTTTCAAAAAGAGCATCATCTACATTAGCAATATTTGTAAACAAGCTAATGTGGTGATTCTTTACAACTTCATAATCTAGTGTATAACTTACCTTTAAGTAGGTGTTCCCTCTTAAACTAAGAGCTTCATAACCATAAAAAGGAAGGATGTTGTTTATTTCTTTAAACCCATACCCGCCAAGGAAAAAATCTAAAGACTTCGTTATTGTGCTTCCTATTTTAAACCCAGCCTCTGATGCAAAGACCCCAGTGAAATTTTCAAAGATGGTTTTAGCGTGCCCTACTTTAACTTTAAAAATTGTAAAGGGTTCAAAGTCTCTATTACTTCCATCCGAAAACAAATAGAATTGAGCATCTCCATGAAACACAAAACCCTCTTTAGGAAAAAATACATTATCAAAGGTGTCATATTTTAAATACCCTAGGGCGCTATAATAGTTGGTGTTTTCAAAAACTGTTCTAGGAACATTATTCACATCGGTACCAATGGTCTCAGATAAATACTTCAAATACTTATGCTCTATTCCAGCACCAAATAAAAAATCACGATTAAATAAGGTCTCTGCATAAAGTTGGTTGGTAAAATCACTGTATTGAAGATCGATTTTATTAACTGGAAAACCAGATATGGTATTGAGGTCATTTTCTACAAAATCTAGAGATACGTTTTTATCAAAGAAATTATAAGAAGAATTAAACCCTAGGCTCCAATAAAACCCTTTATCTATATAGTAGTTAAAGTTATATCTCAAATTATCTCCAACAATAACGTCTAAGGATGCAATATCATTATTTGTTAACACCCGTTTTCTAGTTACGTTTAATAGGGCCGCTGTTTTATATAAAGGGTCATAATGAACCCCAAGACGCAACAATGTGTTTGAACTACTTTCTCTCACCTTAAAGGAAACTGTAAATTGATTGCTCGCATCTTTTATGAAACGATAATCTATATCATCAAAATTCTCTGTAGCAGACAGGTTGTTTACACCTTCATTAAAAGAAGAAAAATGAACAGTTGCTGGAGTTTTTATTTTTAACTTCCCTAAAATATAAGCATCTGTGTATTGCTTATTTCCTTGAATAACAATTTGTTTGATAAAGATTTCTTCTTTGTTTTGGGGTACTGGCTTTCTTTTAATTGGCCTATGCTGTTGCTGCGCAACACTATCTAGTTTTTCTTTAACCTTAAGCGCAGCCTCTAAACCAGATTGAACAATAGTATTAGCATCATCAAAAGACACCACAGAGAACATATCTATATTAGGTTTTATATAAATGTCAGTCTTTTTCTTCTTTGCCTCCATTTGCTTGTAGGTATTGTAATTATTTATTTGCAAAACAACGTCCAAGGCAGAGGTAAGGTCTTTCTTTTTCTTAATGTCATCTTGAACATCTACACCAATAATAATATCAATGCCTTTGGCTCTTAACTCATCTACAGGGTAGTTATTTACCACACCGCCATCTATTAAAATCATGTCATCAATAACCACAGGGCTAAACAAAGTAGGGAGCGCTCCACTTGCAGAAACAGCTCTGGGTAAGTAGCCATTTTCTAGTAAAACCATTTCACCGTTTTCTGCGTTGGTTGCTACACAAAAAAATGGAATAGGCAGCTTGCTAAAATCTCTAAAGTCATTAACGTGCATGGTTAATTTTGAAAAGAGGTTGTATATATTTTGTCCTTTAGAGAGCCCTGTAGGAAAGGCAATTTTAAAACCATCAAAGGGGAGCGTTAAGGCGTATTTTATACTTTCGTCTTTTTCATAAAAGGTTTTTGCTCTTCTAGGAACCTCATCTTGTATTAATTTGCTAAAGTCTACCGCTTTAAACATCTCATCTAGCTGAGTGGCTGTATAGCCAGAGGCGTAAAGCGCCCCTACGATAGCCCCTGTACTTGTGCCCCCAATATAGTCTATCCTAACCCCGGCCTGTTCAATAGCTTTTAATACTCCTATGTGAGCAAGGCCTTTTGCGCCACCACCACTAAGCACCAAACCTACAGAGAGGTCTTTATTGTTTCCTACCAAAGAGTCAACACCTTGGGAGTGGCCAAGAGTAAAAAAAAGGATGAACAATAAAAGTGTTAATTGCCTCATAGGTACGTACTAATTTTTTTCTTGGCTCTGTGTGGTGTTAAAATGTATTCTGATTTTTTTGGCCCTATTTGCGCCTACTACCTTGGCTAAATCTTCAAAAGATGCCTCGCCTATTCGTTTAGTGCTTTTAAAAACACGCAATAAGTCAACAACTGTTTTTTCACCAATACCAGCAATAGTCTCTAAGGCTGTGTTTAGCGCCTCTTTACTTCTTTTCTGCCTATGAAAGGTAATACCAAAACGGTGCGCCTCGTTTCTTAATTGTTGAATAATCTTTAATGTTTCAGATTTTTTATCCAAATACAAAGGTATGGGATCATCTGGATAGAACAACTCTTCTAGCCTCTTTGCAATTCCTACGATCGCTATTTTACCTCTCAAGCCCAAATCATCTAATGCTTTTAAAGAAGAAGATAATTGTCCTTTCCCTCCATCTATAATAATGAGCTGGGGTAGTGGTAGGTTTTCTTCTTTTAACCGCTTGTATCTTCTAAAAACCACTTCTTCCATAGAAGCAAAATCATCGGGACCCACAACCGTTTTAATATTGAATTTACGGTAGTCTTTTTTACTTGGTTTACCGTCTTTAAAAACCACACAAGCGGCCACTGGATTTGTTCCTTGAATATTACTATTATCAAAACATTCTATATGGCGTGGTTCTTCGGTAAGGCGTAAATCTTTTTTCATTTGCGCCATAACTCTATTTGCGTGTCTAGCAGGGTCTACAATTTTAGCCTGCTTGAAACGCTCCATCCTAAAATATTTGGCGTTACGTGTAGAGAGGTCCAAAATTTTCTTTTTGTCTCCTAATTTTGGAATGTGAAGCTTCACGCCCGCTTCTATACCAATAGAAAATGGAACATACACCTCTTTAGACTGAGAGTTAAAGCGTTGCCGCAACTCTACTACAGAAAGCTCTAAGAGCTGAGCGTCTGTCTCGTCTAGTTTTTTCTTTATCTCTAGAGTGTGGCTCCTAATGATAGACCCAAAAGAGAGTTGTAAAAAATTAACATAGCCATAACTCTCATCGCTAATAACACTAAACACATCTACATTATTAATATTTGGATTAACCACTGTAGACTTGCTTTGATAATTCTCTAGCGTTTCAATTTTCTCCTTCACGCGGTGAGCATCTTCAAACAATAGCGCTGTCGCATACTCATTCATTTGGTTTTTAAACCCCCCCAAAGATTCTTTAAAGTTCCCTTTTAAAAGGTTTCTAATGGCATCAATAGCTTGGTTGTAGGATATTTCAGAATGTAAATTCTCACAAGGACCTAGACAATTTCCTAAATGATATTCTAGGCACACTTTGTATTTGTCATTGTTTATTTTTTCATGAGCAAGATCATAGGTGCATGTTCTCAGTGGATAGAGTCCCTTTATTAGGTCTAATAGGGTGTGTACTGTCTTAAAGTTAGTGTAGGGGCCAAAATACTCACTCCCATCCTTGATAAGCCTTCGGGTAGAAAACACACGAGGGTAGCGTTCATTTTTAATACAAATCCAAGGGTAGGTTTTATCGTCTTTCAGCAAAACGTTATACTTAGGCTGGTATTTTTTTATAAGGTTATTTTCAAGCAATAGCGCATCAGTCTCAGTGGCAACCACAATGTGCTTTATGTCATTAATACGCTTTACCAACATGCGCGTACGCGCATTTTCATGTGTTTTGTTAAAATAGGAGGCAACGCGTTTCTTTAAGTTTTTTGCCTTTCCTATGTATAACAAAGCGCCATCTTTATCATAATACTGGTACACCCCAGGGGTGTCTGGTAGTGTAGAAACTTGAAGAGGTACAGGTGCTAGTGCCATGCCGTAAAGATAAAAGCATTTTGTGATATTGGTAGGTATTGTGGTGTGAAATTAGGTGGTTTTTCTAAAACAGTAGGTAGTGTATTATTTTAAGCACATTTAAAACCAAAAAGAAAACCCTTTTCTGAGAACACCTCTAAGGCACAACATCAAGGAGACTGCAAAAATTATCAGTCTAAAAAGCGCTTTTTTTAGTACATTGCAATAACCAAGTTAAGACACATGAATATTGCCATTCTTTCCCGTGCAGAATTATTATACTCCACACAAAGCCTATTAAAAGCAGGCGAAGCTAAAGATCATGATATAGAAGTAATCGATCCTGCTTTTTGTAATTTAATGATTCAAAACAATAAGCCCATTGTACAATACCACGATCAAATTGTCGATGATCTTGACGCTATTATTCCAAGAATTGGGGCATCAAACACCTACCAAGGAGCTTCTATTGTAAGGCACTTTGAATCTATGGGTGTTTATAGTGTTGCCTGTTCACAAGGTATTATAGACTCTAGAGATAAATGGACCTGTTTTCAAATACTTGCGGGGGCAGGCATACCCATGCCTAAAACCACCTTAGGCTCTGAGCAATATCTAAGCTCTTTTGTAAAAGATTTTGGAAACAACCCTGTAATCATTAAAATACTAGAAGGAACGCACGGCCAGGGAGTTATTTTATGTGAAAGCTTTAAAAATGCTTTGTCAACAGCAGAGACTTTACAGGCTGCTAATGTTAAATTTATAATTCAAGAATTTATCGCAGAATCTCAAGGCACAGATTTGAGAGCCATTGTTATCGATGGGCAGGTAGTTGCCGCCATGAAACGGCAATCTAAAGATGGAGATTTTAGGTCTAATTTACATCGTGGTGGAAGTGCGGTGAGCTTGCAGTTATCTCAACAAGAAAAAGAACTCGCCATTGCTACAGCAAAAACAATAGGCCTACATGTGTGTGGCGTAGATATATTAACTTCAAAAAGAGGGCCTCTGGTTCTAGAGGTAAACTCAACCCCAGGACTAGAGGGTATTGAAACTACCTCTGGTGTTGATGTTTCAACAAAAATAATACAGTCTATAGAACGTAATGTAACGTAATGAGCAGCCATAATGAAGATATGATTATTCTAGGTGAAAAAATAGCCTTGGGCCAAAGCAAAACCATCAATTTTAGCTTTGCAAAACTTTATACAACAACTAAAATAGAGATTCCAGTAATTATAGAGCGCGCTAAAACTCCAGGTCCTACGGTGCTTATCACAGGAGGTATTCACGGAGATGAAATTAATGGTGTAGAGATTGTGCGCCAAGTTATTGCCAGAAAAATCAACAAACCAAAAACAGGAACTACTATTTGTATTCCAATTTTGAACATCTTTGGGTTTTTAAACGCAGACAGAGCTTTTCCAGATGGACGCGATCTTAATCGTGTTTTTCCTGGAACAAAAACTGGATCTTTGGCAAGCAGAGTAGCCTATCATTTCACCAAAGAGATCCTGCCTTTTGCAGACTATTGTTTAGATTTTCATACGGGAGGGGCACAGCGTTTTAATGCTGCGCAAATACGTATAGTGCCAAACAATCTTCTACTTTTAAAATTGTCTTCTGTGTTTAACGCCCCTTTTACGGTGTTCTCTGGAAATATTTCAAAATCATACAGATCAACCTGCCACAAGATGGGGATTCCGGTATTGCTTTTTGAAGGAGGAAAATCACTTAACAGCAACAAGCATATTGTCAAAGAAGCCGTAGATGGTGTGCTTCGTGTTTTAGACCATTTAAATATGTTAACAATAGGCTTTGAATTGCCTAAAAAAGACTCAAACCCTATCTTTATAAATAGCAGCAGATGGATTAGAGCGCAAAAAAGCGGTTTGTTACACGTTAAAATTCCTTGTAATAAACATGTAGAAAAGGGTGAGTTTTTAGCCACCATTACAGACCCATATGGCACGATGCGCTTTAAAGTATTAGCCCCAAATGATGGGTATATTATAAACATAAACCAAGCCCCAATTACAAATCAAGGAGATGCTATTTTCCATATCTCTACCCAAAGCAACACCTCTCAAGTAGCCCCATAAAAACACCAGCAATGATAACAAAACAAGCCCTTAGAAAACACTATAGAGCCCTTAGAGCATCCCTTGACGAGGCTACTATTGCAGACCAAAGTCTAGCCATTGCAAACCAGGCCTTAAAGCTACCCATCTGGGGCCACACCAACTACCACATCTTTTTACCTATAGAAAACAAAGCAGAGGTGGACACCTCTTATCTGCTTCATGTATTACAGGGAAAAGACAAAAGCATCATCTTATCAAAATCAAATTTTAAGACAACCATAATGCAGCATATACTACTGCAAGAAAACACTCACATTAGTGTTTCAAAATTTGGTATTCCAGAGCCACAAGAAGGCATAGAGGTTACAGCGTCAAGCATAGATGTTGTGTTTGTGCCCTTACTTGCTTTTGATAAAAAGGGGCATAGAATTGGCTATGGAAAAGGTTTTTATGACAGGTTTTTGAAAGGGTGCAAACCAAATACACGTTTTGTAGGAGTCTCCTTCTTTGAGGCAGAACAAACGGTTGCTCATACCGCACATGATATCCCGCTTCATTTTTGTATTACTCCTAAAAAAGTGTATAGCTTTTAGGGTTTATAAAAACAACAGCATCTTTAAAATAACTACTTCGGAAACGTTTTTTTATTAAATACAACAAGCATCCCAACACCTGTGCTTATAGCAACATCAGCTACATTGAAAACAGGATCAAAAAAAGTGAAGCGCTCACCCCCAAAAACAGGCATCCAGCTGGGCAGCACCCCGTTGTATAAAGGAAATGACAACATATCTACTACTTTTCCGTGAAATAAGGTGCCGTAAGGTTCTTTAGAAAACGCAGTGGCAACATTCCCATAACTACCGTCAAAAATAATTCCATAAAAAACAGAATCTATAATATTACCCATGGCACCAGCAAAAATTAAGGCAACGGCAGCAAGTAAAATTCCTGAGCTCTTTTTTCTAGCGCTATCCCAAAGCCAATACCCTATACCAACAATAGCAAATAGCCTAAATAGTGTGAGAATTAGTTTGCCGTAGGTCCCTGGTATTTTAGCGCCCCAAGCCATACCGTCATTTTCAACAAATAGGATTCTAAACCAAGAAAACACGCCCACTTCTTCATGAAGTTGAAATGTAGTTTTGATATAAATTTTTGAAATTTGATCAAGCAATAAGATCAAAACAATCAGAAGTATGGATTTTTTTAAGGTCATAGTTGTTTTATAACATCCGCAAAAATAACATTATTATTTGACCCATTACACTGGAGCTCATTAAAAGAGAGCAGCTACTATAATACTGTTAAAGGCGCCAAAAAAAAAGACTTTACGATGCGTAAAGTCTTTCTTAAATAATAAAATATGTACGGCATTACTGCATGTTCTTTGCTTCTATACTTAAAGTAGCATGCGGCACTAGTTTTAAGCGCTCTGGATTGATTAGTTTTTTTGTAACACGGCAAATACCGAAGGTTTTATTTTCAATACGAATCAAGGCATTTTTAAGGTCACGAATAAATTTCTCTTGACGAATTGCTAGTTGAGATGAGGTTTCTTTGCTCATCACCTCACTCCCTTCATCAAAGGCCTTGAATGTTGGAGAGGTATCATCTGTACCATTATTACTGTCATTTCTATAGGCACTTTTCATAAGTTCTAATTGTTCTTGCGCTGCTACAATTTTTTGTTTAATCAGCGCTCTAAACTCTTCTAACTCTGCATCATTATATCTATGTTTAACATCAGTTGCCATAAGGATTTGGTTTATTTGTTAATATTCAATTTTGTTTCAATACCATCAAAAGAAATTTCAATACCGTGATTCATTTGGGTTTCAAACTCAAGGGTATCTGTTAAGGTTTCTTCTTTAATGTATTCTAAATTTTGCTGTACTGCTGTTTCTAATATTTCAGAAACCAATAAGCTTACATGAATTCTATCTGTTACTTCAAAACCTGAATCTTTGCGCAGGTTTTGAATACGGTTAACGAGCTCTCTTGCTATTCCTTCATTTTTTAATGTTTCAGAAATAGTTACATCCAAAGCAACAGTAATTCCATCGCTATTGGCGACTAACCACCCCTCAATATCTTGAGAACTAATAATTACGTCATCCAATGTCAATGTAGTGCTTTTTTCTGAAATGTTAATAGGCATCGCACCTTCTTTTTCTAACAAATTAATCTCTTGTTGACCGAACTGTTGAATAACAGCCGCTACCGCCTTCATATCTTTTCCAAAGCGAGGGCCTAACTTTTTAAAGTCTGGCTTGATTTGTTTTACCAATATCCCCGAGCCTTCATCAATAAGTTCAATTTCCTTCACGTTTACCTCGCTCTTAATTAAATTGCTTACGGCTTCAATTTCTTTTCTAGCCATTTCATCTAAAACAGGTACCATTATTTTTTGTAGTGGTTGGCGTACTTTAATTTTCTCTCTTTGTCTTAATGATAGAACCAAAGAAGATATAGTTTGAGCTTTTTGCATTCTAGCCTCCAAAGCGCTATCAATTAAAGTCTTGTCTGCTAAAGGGAAATCGGTTAAATGCACCGAGTTTTTAGCGTCCTGTTTTGCTACAACAGCCACTAAATCCTTATACAACCTATCCATAAAGAAAGGTGCTATTGGTGCGCCCAATTTGGCGACAGTCTCCAAGCAGGTATACAACGTTTGGTAGGCAGAGATCTTATCTTCTGCATAGCTTCCTTTCCAGTAACGTCTTCTACTCAAACGAACAAACCAGTTGCTTAAGTTTTCACCCACAAAATTTTGTATAGCTCTTGCGGCCTTGGTGGGCTCATAACTTGTGAAGGCCTCGTCTACCGTTATAATAAGGGTGTTAAGCTCACTTAACACCCAACGATCAATCTCTGGGCGTTTTTCTGAGGGAATGTCTTGTTCACTGTAAGTAAACCCATCAAGGTTAGCGTACAATGCAAAGAAGTTATAGGTGTTATATAGGGTGCCAAAAAACTTGTTGCGCACCTCACCAATACCGGCGACATCAAACTTAAGATTGTCCCAGGGGTTGGCGTTGCTTATCATGTACCAGCGCGTTGCATCTGGGCCATATTTTTTTAAGGTTTCAAATGGGTCTGTAGCATTTCCTAGACGCTTAGACATTTTTTGTCCGTTTTTGTCTAGTACCAAGCCATTACTAACTACATTTTTATAAGCTACATCATCAAAGATCATGGTAGCAATAGCGTGTAGTGTGTAAAACCATCCACGAGTTTGATCTACGCCTTCTGCAATAAAATCTGCTTTACGCCAAGTTTGTTCTACTTTTTCTTTGTTTTCAAATGGGTAATGCCATTGCGCATAAGGCATACTTCCAGAGTCAAACCAAACATCAATTAAATCTGCTTCTCGCTGCATTGGTTTTCCGCTAGCAGAGACCAATGTAATTTTATCTACAATATTTTTATGAAGATCTACTTTGTTGTAATTTTCTTCAGAAAAATCACCCACAACAAAGTCTTCATAAATATCACTTTCTAGAACCCCTGCAGTAACTGCTTTTAACATTTCGGCTTTAAGCTCTTGTATACTACCAACTATTATCTCTTCTGTACCATCCTCTGTACGCCATAGTGGCAAAGGGATTCCCCAATAACGAGATCGCGATAAATTCCAGTCGTTAGCATTGGCTAACCAGTTTCCAAAACGCCCTTCTCCTGTTGACTTTGGCTTCCAGTTTATGGTTTTATTTAAGGCGTGCATACGGTCTTTAAAACTCGTCACTTTAATAAACCAAGAGTCTAGTGGGTAATACAAAATAGGTTTGTCTGTGCGCCAGCAGTTAGGATAACTGTGCACATATTTCTCGACTTTAAAGGCTTTGTTTTCAATTTTTAACTTAATGGCAAGTTCTACATCTACAGATTTATCTGGAGCTTCACCGTCATTATAATATTCGTTTTTTACGTATTTCCCGGCAAATTCTCGCATTTCTTGTCTAAACTTTCCTTGCAAGTCTACCAATGGCACTAGATTTTCATGGGCGTCTTTTACCAACATTGGTGGTATTTCTGGAACTGCTTGTTTGGCAACCAGAGCATCATCTGCGCCAAAAGTAGGGGCGGTATGAACAATACCAGTACCGTCTTCTGTAGTTACAAAATCTCCTGCAATAACTCTAAAGGCGTTTTCTACTCCTGCATCAGGGGTTGCGTAGTCAAGTAATTGCTCATACCTGCACTCCAATAGGTCTGCGCCTTTACATGCTGCAGCTATTAAAAATGGAATTTTCTTGTCTTCTTTGGAGTAACTAGAAAGTAGCGCAGTATCATGGGTTTGCTCATATTTTCCTGCAAATTGTTTTGCCACCAAATTCTTTGCAAGAATCACGTGGATTGGGTCAAAGGTATATTGGTTATAGGTAGATACTATTACATAATCAATCTTAGGGCCAACAGTTAGCGCTGTATTACTTGGTAATGTCCAGGGTGTGGTTGTCCAGGCAATAAAATAAAGGTTATCAAAGGCCTTTAGAGACTCTGGCAAAGAACTTTCTACGGCTTTAAACTGTGCCACTACCGTTGTGTCTGTAACATCTTGATAGGTTCCCGGCTGGTTTAACTCGTGGCTACTTAAACCGGTTCCAGCTTTTGGCGAATATGGTTGGATGGTATACCCTTTGTATAATAAATCTTTATTATAGATCTGCTTTAATAGCCACCACACAGTTTCCATGTATTTTGACTTATAGGTAACATAAGGATCTTCCATGTCTACCCAATACCCGTAACTTTCGGTTACTTTGTTCCACACATCTGTGTACTTCATGACCGCTTTACGACAGGCCTTGTTATAGTCTTCTACAGAAATTTTATTCCCAATATCTTCTTTGGTAATTCCTAGTTGTTTTTCCACACCCAGTTCAATAGGCAATCCATGAGTGTCCCAACCCGCTTTGCGGTCTACCTTAAATCCTTTTTGAGTTTTGTAGCGACAAAAAATATCCTTGATTGCACGAGCCATTACATGATGTATGCCAGGCAAGCCATTTGCAGAAGGAGGCCCTTCAAAAAACACGAACGGCTTAGCGCCTTCGCGAATAGCAATACTCTGCTCGAAAATTTGTTCTTCTTTCCAAAAATCGAGTATTTCTTCTCCTAGTTTTGGGAGGTCTAAGCCTTTATATTCTTTAAATTTTGTGCTCATCTTGCAAAATCGCGATAGCGAGTGATTAAGTTTCCGTAAACGCAGGAATCTTGTTAGTAATACTATGAATAGTTTAAGGGTGCAAATTTAATCAATTTTAACTAAAAAATTAATGGATTATGCATCAGAGAAATAACTACAGTTAGACCTGCAGGCGCCTTGTTAAAAAATGAATTCTCTACAAGAGTATATAACTTCGTGTTAAGCCTAGTTTGACAACCTTCTTTGTTGGGGCAGATAACAAGGGAGATACTATCGATGTGTGCACTTTCTTGAATTTCTTCTGAAATTTTAGCACAAAAACCCTTTAGAAAAACAAAAGATGTATTGCCAAGCCTTAAAAAAGAGCCTATTTTTGCGATGCATTAAAATCATATTTCATGAATATATTAATCTTAGGTTCTGGAGGTCGCGAACACACCTTTGCATATCAATTGGCAAAAAGTAAGCGTTGTGAAAACCTTTTTGTTGCTCCTGGAAACGCAGGAACAGCTGCAATTGCAACAAACATAAACCTGTCTGTCACAGATTTTGCAGCCATTGAAAAATGTGTTCTTGACCATAAAATACATATGGTGGTGGTGGGCCCGGAAGACCCCCTTGTACTTGGTATTGTAGATTATTTTGCAGAAACCGCTAGCTTAAAAGATGTACAAATTATTGGACCATCAAAAAAAGGGGCTCATCTAGAAGGTAGTAAACAGCGCGCCAAAGAATTTATGTTGGCGCATGCCATCCCAACGGCAGGCTATGCTAGTTTTACAAGTGAAACATTAGCGGCTGGAAGACTATTTTTAGAAACTTTAAAAGCACCATACGTTTTAAAAGCCGATGGGCTAGCTGCAGGAAAAGGTGTTTTAATCATCCAAGACCTAGAAGAGGCAAAAGAAGCTTTAGCAGAAATGGTAGGCGGTAAATTTGGCGCAGCCAGCAACACCGTTGTTATAGAAGAGTTTTTGGACGGAATAGAATTAAGTGTCTTTGTACTTACCGACGGTAAAAACTACAAAGTATTGCCAACGGCAAAAGACTATAAGCGCATTGACGAAGGGGATAAAGGATTAAACACAGGAGGGATGGGGGCTATTTCACCGGTGCCTTTTGTAGATGATGTTTTGATGCAAAAAATTGAGCAGCGCATCGTAAAGCCAACAGTGAGCGGTCTGCAAAAAGAAAACATAGACTACAAAGGGTTTATTTTTATAGGCTTGATAAAAGTAGGTGATGAGCCTTTTGTAATAGAATACAATGTGCGTATGGGAGATCCAGAAACCGAAGTGGTCTTGCCAAGAATTAAAACAGATTTGGTAGCTGTATTAGAGGCTACCTTTAAGCAAAACCTAGATGCACTGCATTTTGAAATAGACCCCAAGGCAGCGGCAACAATTATGCTTGTTTCGGGTGGTTATCCAGAGGCTTATGAAAAAGGGAAAACAATTACTGGTCTTGAGGATGTTTCAGAATCTATTGTTTTTCATGCAGGAACTGCCCTAAAAGAAAACAATGTGGTTACTAATGGCGGTAGAGTTATCGCTGTTACTTCTATGGATGCAGATTACAAAAAAGCTATAAAAAAATCCTACCAAAGTATAGCGAAACTATCTTTTGACAGGATGAATTTCAGAACCGATATTGGTTTTGATTTGTAAAACCCTAGGACTACTGATATTTGTCGTCCCCTAAATATGCGTGCGATGTAGAAGATGTATCTTCTTCATTGTTGTCGTTAAATTTCTTTAATTGAAGCATCCAGTATATAAAAGCTACAGCACCAATTAACATAAAGAACCAGTTCATAACGTTTGCTGCAGTCCAATTTTCAAGCTCTAATGCACGTAATGCATTAAAAGGAGCGAATAAAACTTCTTCTGTAAACTCTTGAATTGCGTAGAAAATATCTCTTAAAGCCATATCTTTATATTTAAAACGCAAAAGTATAAAATACCCTATATGCTCACAAGCTTTTTCGGTAAATCTAAGCCCATAAATTATATACTGCTAAGTATTGCCATTGTAATGGGCTATTTTTTTAGCCTTATAATGGCACAGGAAGTGACGCTAGACCCAGGTTCTTTGGCAGTTCATGGGGTCTCTGTTTTTTTAATGGTGTTTGCTGTTTTATTACTAGACTTTATCATTAGAAAGAACAATGTCACCAAAAATAACACCTTTGCTATCCTGTTATTTGTGCTTTTCACCCTATTGGTTCCTCAGGTTTACGCCTCGCCGAGATTTATACTAGCGAATATCTTCGTTTTACTTGCAACTAGAAGAATGTTGAGTTTGACTACCGAAAAAAATACAGAGAAAAAAATATTTGACGCCACCATGTACATCACATTGGCTTCTTTTTGTTATGGATGGGCTATTTTATTTTTTATTGTCTTATACCCTGCCATTATAAACAAAACCACCCCTACTATAAAATACCTATGCATTCCAGTGGTTGGGTTTTTAGGCATAACAACACTTGGGGTTAGTTACCAGCTCCTTGTTGAAGATTCTTATACCTGGCTATATGAGTGGTTTCCTGGAAAAGATTTTGACATTAGCGGCTACACAACAACAGCGCTTTTAATTCCAACAATGCTGTTACTAGCCCTGTTACTCTTTATGGGAGGTGCTCGAATTATGAGCCTACCATCCTTGCCTAAAAAAGAAAAACCATCTGCCGTTACTATGTTGCTTATTGCCGTGATTAGCGTTGGTATTGTTTTGGCTAACTCAAGCAAAAATGGAAGTGAATTGTTATTCCTTTTTGCGCCTATAGCAACTGTTACTTCAAATTATATAGAGGCGGGAGTGGGTAAAGAGCGTCGTGTCTTTAATGAATTATTATTATGGGCTTTAGTGATCATAGTGCTTCTCTTGGGTATTTTATAACCGGTGTAGACTTCTAAAATTTCTTCTGGTTAAACCCAATATTATAGCGCGCCTGCTATGAAAAAAATATGATATCTTTGTACAGCAAACACTAATAATACATACACTAACCATCATGAATTTCAGCGAGATTGCCAACACCGTTTTTAAAGAAGTGATAGACACCTATCACACTCTAAATACGGTAGACCAGCCTTTTAATAATATATACACTAAAGAGGCTCATTTATTAGAACACTTATTGTACCGTAAGTGTTGGATTGACACAGTACAATGGCATTATGAAGATATCATTCGTGATCCGCAAATTGACCCTGTAGCTGCATTGACATTAAAACGCCAAATTGATGCAAGTAATCAAGATCGCACTGATATGGTAGAGTACATAGATAGTTACTTCTTAGAAGAAAACAAAGGAGTAGCAACAAAAGCAAATGCTACAATTAATACAGAAAGCCCGGCTTGGGGAGTGGATAGGCTCTCTATCTTAGCCTTAAAAGTATACCACATGCACGAAGAAGCAACACGACTAGATGCTTCTGAAAAACACCATGATGGATGCCAAATAAAACTAAATATATTGCTAGAACAGCGTGTAGATTTAAGCACTGCCATCGACCAATTACTGCAAGACATCAAAACAGGAGACAAGTACATGAAAGTCTACAAGCAAATGAAGATGTATAATGACGATGAACTAAACCCTGTATTGAGGGGGCAAAAATAATGTCTAGTGACCTAAGCTAATTCTATTGAAAACCTCAGCACATATTCTTGTTATTCGGCTTTCGGCTTTGGGGGATGTGGCTATGCTGGTGCCTGTTTTACGGGTAGTTACAGCAGCATATCCAGAAGTCAAAATAACGGTGCTTACAAAAGCTTTTCTTAGACCATTATTTGAAGACATTACAAACGTTACCACCCTAAGTGCAGAGGTCAAAGGAATTCATAAAGGAATTTTTGGGTTGTTGCGCTTATCTCAAGAAGCCAAAAACTTGGGGATTACTTGCCTTGCAGACACCCACAATGTGTTACGGTCTAAGATAATAAGAACGCTTCTGTGGTTTCAAGGAATAGAAACGGCAGGTATTGACAAAGGGAGGGCCAAGAAAAAACAACTTATACGGGCTAAAGGGGGCGAGATAAAGCCCCTTAAAAAAACACAAGAACGGTATGCCGATGTTTTTGCCAAACTAGGCTATCCTATTGACTTAAAAACACATCAATTTCCAAGAAGAAAAGCACTCTCGCCAAAGACACAGAGACTTGCAGAGCCTAGTAACAAAAAGTTTATAGGCGTTGCTCCTTTTGCGGCTCATAAAGGTAAAATGTACCCACTACACTTAATGAAAGAGGTCCTAGAAAAATTGAGTATCTCTGGAAATTATTCTATATTTTTATTTGGAGGTGGTGAGGTAGAAATAAAACAACTCGAGACCCTAGCCAACTCATTTACAGAGGTTACTAGCGTGGCAGGAAAGCTATCATTTGCCGAAGAAATTGCTTTGATCTCAAACTTGGATGTTATGCTGGCTATGGATAGTGGAAATGGCCATCTTGCTGCTTTGTATGATACCCCAGTAATTACAGTATGGGGAGTTACGCATCCATATTTAGGATTTGCCCCCTTTAACCAGCCCATTGAAAACCAACTCTTGGTAGACAGAACAAAGTACCCATTGGTGCCTAGCTCTGTATATGGAAACACATATCCTGATGGATATGAAAAAGCCATAGAGAGTATCTCTTCAAGCCTAGTGGTTGAAAAAGTACGTGCCGTATTATAGTGCTGTTTTACTAGATGTCATCATAATCCAGTACCAGAGTTGGCGTAACTGGGTGGGCTTGACAAGTAAGAACAAGTCCTTCTGCAACCTCGCTATCTGTTAAGATTTGGTTTTGACGCATCTCCGCTTTTCCTTCAATAACCCTTCCTATACAAGAACTACAAATACCTCCTTGACAAGAATATGGGGCGTCCAATTGTTTTTCTAAAGCGGCCTCTAGGATTGTTTTGTTTTGCGGCATGGTAAAGGTCTCTCTTACCTCATCAACAATAATAGATATTTGAGTATCTCCATCTTGCACTGTTACTGGAACCGATGCTTCTGAGGTGGTAAATAACTCAAAATGAATGTGCTCTTTTACAACTCCAGAAGCTACCAATGTGTTTGAAACTTCACCAATCATTGCTTCTGGGCCACAAAGATAAAAGTTCTCAAAAGTTGTTTGTTTGTATTTATTTTTAAGATAGTAGGTTACAACACTTTTATCAATGCGGCCACGAGCAGCATTGGTTTCTTGAGCACGACTATAAATGTATTCTACAAAAAATCGCTCTGGGAAATCAGCACGTAATTGCTCAATAGTGTTATGGAACATAGCCTCCTCTTTGGTTTGGTTTCCATAGACCAATAAAAATGTGCTATCTGTTTCTTCTTGCATTGCAGTTTGAGCAATAGAGAGAATAGGTGTAATTCCACTACCTGCTGCAAAAGCAGCAACATGTTGCGTGTTTTTAACACTAGGTATAAAGCTAAATGATCCTTGTGGAACCATAACCTCTATGATATCTCCTACCGCTAATTGATCGTTTGCGTACCCAGAAAAAACACCTGCTTCTACTTTTTTAATCCCTACGGTTAGTAAGCCACTTGAAGGAGCGCTACAAATAGAGTAGGCGCGTCTTACTTCTGTGCCGTTTATGGTATGTTTTAAGGTGATGTATTGTCCTGCTTGAAAACTAAAAGAAGCTTTAAGAGCTTCTGGAACCTCAAATGTTACAGTAACAGATGTAGGAGTCTCTTGTTTTATTTCTGAGATTTTTAAAGAATGAAAATCGCTCATATAGTTTAGTTTTCTACAAAAGTAAACAAGTCTGTTTCCTAAACCGACTTAATGTTGTGTTAAATAAACCCCTTTATAATTATGATGCCAGCGGCAAATACTTTTTATAGTACTTGACAATTAACGCGATCCCTCTCCATGCTACCCAAACAATTATAGCTCCCCAAATACCTGTGAGCCCCCAACCCATATAGTTTGAGAGGAATAAAACAGGGAGGAATCCTAAAAAAGTAGAAGCCAATAGTATATTGCGCAAGTAGGCCATTTCTCCTAAGCCTTTAAAAATAGCATCTAGTGTAAATGCTAATGCATTAAAAGGCAGGCTTATTAACACCATAAAAAACATGCCTGTAAACAAGGATAATACCAAAGGGTCTTTATTAAAAATAAACCCTACATAGTGGTATGAAATTATGCCCGCTAATACTAAAAGGGTCGCTACAACGATGTTATAACTAGTAACTCTTTTGGTCAATGTCCATAAAGATTTGTAATTTTTTTCACCAAGAAGTCTTCCTCCTAGGATATTTCCGGCAGCACCGTAGCCGTCAAGAAAAAAGGCCGTAAACAACCAAATATTCATTGCAATGGTATGAGCAGCAACATATTCTTTTCCAAGTCCAGCAGCCTCTCTTGTAGAGAGTATAAGTGCAATATTAAGGGCTACAGAACGCAGAAATAAGTTGGCACACATCTGTACCAATCGTTTCATTTCTGGATGTAGTGGAAATTGTAATTTCAAAGACACCTGGGTTTTTTTTAACACCAATATCAACGATAAGATAGCCATTAGTGCCTGTGCCATTAAACTTGCCCAAGCAGCTCCTACAACGCCCATGGGAGCTATTAAACCTTCTACGCCATAGACAAGCAAAAAGTCAAGACCAATGTTAACACTTGCGCCAATAGCTGCAATAACCATAGGCCAAAAGGTGTTTTGAAGACCTCTAAATAAGCCAAAAATAGCAAAGGTGAATAGGCTCAAGGGAAAACCCCATACTCTAATGTTATAATAATCTATGCTTAGGTCTAAAATCATGCCCTTGGCATTTAAGAATGTAAAAATCTCTTCCACAAAAAAATAGGTAGACGCCAAGACTATAAGGCTCAAAATAATATTAAAAAAAATGGCTTGGGCTGGAAAACTTTTTAACTCTTCAAGGGTTCCTGCGCCTACATTTTGAGATACTATGGCGCTAATGGCGCTACGGGTTTGGCCTAAAATCCAGATAAGTGCAGATAAAAGAACCCCTACAATGCCTACGGCCGCTAAAGACTCTGTTCCAAATTCTGGAATATTACCTACAACCGCAGCATCTGTGCTAGATAACACAGGTTCTGCAATGCCTGCAATGATCGCAGGAATGGCAAGTTGTTGGATGCGTTTAAAAGAAATATTAGTCATTGTGGCTACAAAAATACATTATAAAACAAATTCATAGCAATAAAAGGGATGCTCACTTTGGTGTGGGAAGTAGATATTTCCTAGTTTTTGGTAGCCTCTATTTTCATAAAACCTTTGGTTGGGTTTATTTTGGCTAAAGGTGTCTAAGCGTAAAGACACCGCAGCCTTTGATCTTGCAAAGGCTTCAGCAAAATCCATAAGTTTTTTGGCGTGTCCTTGCTTTTGAAAATCCGGGGCTACTGCTAGTCTATGAATGTAATACTGCTTTGCATCTTGTGTTAGCCAAGATACCGCGTCATATTCGCTGTCTTTAAAGCTAGAGATTGTAATGCATCCAACTAGTTTTTCACAGACATACAAGACATAAAGTTCTCCACGGGTGTAATCATTCTCAAAGGCTGCTATATTTGGGTAGTCTTCATTCCATTGATAGATCTCATTGGCTATCATATGCGCGGCACATAATTGGGTTATAGAAATAAGTTGAACAATTTCTGATGCTTTGGCTTTTCTAATCATATTTATAACGTAATTTTGTTCCCATTTTTTAAATATAAGTATTCTATGAAAAATATATTAGTCCCCATTGGATCCAATGACAATGCAGTAGGTAATTTACAATATGCAATAGACTTAGCACATGAAATGGATGCATATGTATATGTTTTTTCAGTCTTTAAAGAACTCTCTAAAGTAGGGGGTCTTGCAAAAGTAAATGCTATTATCAAAGAAGATTGCGAAAACAGGCTACTAGAGGTCCTGGGTCAAGTAGATAAAAAAGATGTTACAGTAATAGATCACCCCGTGAAAGGAGGAGTGCTAGAGACCGTTGCGCGTTTTAACAAACACGTGCCTATAGACTTAATGGTGCTTTCTCCAAGGAGCAATAGTATAAGAGAGGAAGTGTATCTTGGAAAAACTACCGGAAAATTAGTGAAAAACACCAACATCCCTGTTCTAGTTGTGCCAGAAGGGGCTGTATTTAAGGGGCCAAAGAGTATTCTTATGGCATTTAAAAATGGAAGTTTTAAAGAAAAAAGCATTTTAGAGCCGTTAAAACAGTTTTCAATTCATTTTGGCGCTGAGATACAATTATTACACGTCACAACTCCGGAGACAACAGAAGAAATGAAACGGGTTAGCAAGAAACTACAAAGACTCCAGTCTTCTTATATGGAGAGTGAAAACGCAACAACATTTCAAGGAGTTTTAGAACATTTTCAGAGTCATAATCCAGACATCTTGTGTGTGGTGAGACGTGAGCGAGGATTCTTTAAAAAATTGTGGGAAAAGAATGTGGTTCTTAAAAAGGAGTTTTACACATCAAAACCTTTGCTAATTCTTTCTACCCAATAGTATTTATGAAACACTAAACGCTTAAGTAATCATTAGATTAATTGTACTTTTGTACACTTAAAAATTTGCAATGAAAAACATACTTGTCCCTATTGGGTCTATTGAAAATGGCATTAATAATCTAAGGTATGCTACTAGTTTTGCTGCTATGACAAATGCACGCATTTATGTTACGTGTATCAAAACATTAACGACAGAGCTTATTTTAAAAGAAGTCTTAGAGAGTGTAAGCACCAAAGATGTTCAAGTGGTTTCTAAGACCATAAGGGGTGATATTTTTGAGGGAGTATCGCAGCTTTCAAAAAGTCTAAAAATAGATTTAATTATTTTATCACCTCAAAGTATAGAGATTCAAGATGAGGTATATCTAGGCAAGGCAACTACAAAAATTATAAGACAAACAGATATTCCGCTTTTAATTGTACCGCCAAATTATCTTTTTAGGAAAATAGATGCCGTCTTGTTTGCGTTTAAAAATTCTAAGATAGAAACAACACGCGCCTCTAAAACACTAAAAGCACTTATTGATATGTTTCATACAAAACTAGACTTGCTACAAGTGGTAACACCAGACACGGCTAAAAATGATCGTGAAATAAAACCAGAATTAAAAGCATTAATGAATCGTGGTATTACCTCAGAAAACGCGACTGTTTTTCAAGGTATTGTAGAGCATTTTAATGCGCTACATCCAGAAATGCTGTGTGTCTTGAGAAGAAGAGACACGGGAGGATTCTTTAAAAAATTACTGCGTCAAAACGAAGTGATCTTTAAAGAACAGTTTTTTACGACCAAACCACTATTAATTTTAAAAGAAAACCAGTAGTTTTATAAAAAGGGGGGATTAGCTCAGTTGGCTAGAGCATTTGGCTGGCAGTCAAAGGGTCATCGGTTCGAATCCGATATTCTCCACCAAAAGCAATACCTTAATTGGTGTTGCTTTTTTTTTAATTTTACAAAGATTAATTTTTTAAATCATGGAAATAAATAGAATCATTAACAGCCGCAGAGCCGTGTACCCTAACCAGTTTGAAAGAGGGAATATTAGCGAGGACACTATTAAGGAATTACTGCAAAATGCTAACATGGCGCCTACGCACAAAATGACACAGCCTTGGTTTTTTAAAGTATTTAAGAATACCGGAAAAGATGCGTTGGGGCAAGAGATGGTTAAGGCAATGAAAAGCTGGGATGAAAATAATTCCGTCAGCAGTTTTAAAGAGCGTAAAATAATAGATAAGTGTGAGAAATCTAATTGTATTATTGGGGTTTTTATGAATAGAACAGAGACTGTTTCGATACCCGAATGGGAAGAAATAGCCGCTGTATCAATGGCTGTTCAAAATATATGGCTCTCTTGCACCGCAAATAACATTGGCTGTTATTGGAGTACTCCTAAATACAGCATTAAGATGAGAAATTACTTCAACCTTAAAGAAAACGAAAGATCTTTGGGGTTTATGTATTTGGGGAAATTCAATCACAGCCTTCTAGATATTAAGACAAGAACAAACATAGACGAAAAGACAGAATGGATACTGTAATATATTATCCCCACTTTTTTTAAGCTATGGTATTAAAAAAGAAGTGGTTTTTGAAACAACACTCGCGAGTGATTTAGGTAATTCTATTTCTTTATAAGGATGGCTGGCATTAAAAACATGATTTGCTTTTTTAATGATAAAAAGCTCGCTCCCACTACACCAGCTGTGTAGTTGTTTTGCTTCATTGAGCTGTACAGTTGTATCTTGATCCCCATGTATAATAAGCAGTGGTTTTTTTAAATCTTTTGCCGCTCTTTTAATCGTAAGACGTTCTTGATGCTTTATGAAATTGGTATAAAACTGCCAATTGTGGGGCATTTGTTGCTTTGTTCTTGCGTTTTCCACATGAAACCTTCCTTGCTTTTTAAAGTTTTCAAAAGCAGAGCTGCCCTCTTGAAAGCGCACTTTATAATCACACACTCCTGCCCAAGTAACAACGCTATGAACCCTAGGGTCTTCCTCTGCTCTAATGAGCACAATACCGCCACCTCTACTGTGCCCAATTAAATGAACTTTTGAGACATCTATCTCGTTTTTAAAACTGCTTTTTGCGGTAATTAAATCTAAAACCCTGCCCACATCATCTAGCTCTTTGGTATAATTATTTTGTGCAAAAGCCTCTAAATCTGGAAAATCGATGGGTTGGTTTACAGTACCGCCATTGTGTGAAAAATTAAATTTCAGAAAAAAGAATCCTTCCCGTGCAAAGGCCTGTGCAACTAGATGCCAAGCTCCCCAATCTTTAAAACCTTTATAGCCATGACAAAAAATTACGACAGGTTTAGCCTTACCTTTATTTTTATAATAGGTGTCATATACAATCGGCTTTTTTGAGTCGTCAAAGGCTGTGAGTACTTGATTTTTATTGATGTGCATTGTTATACCTCTTTTTCTGTAAATGGAATACTAGGGGTGCATATTTCTACAATAAGCTGCACCAACTCTTCTCTAAAAAGTGTGAGTGTTTCTTGGGTGATTACATGATCTTTTTTATTTCCTTTTGCTTTTTCTTTAAGCCCAAATTTCAAGAACCCACTTGCTAGATTTTTAAAAGAAATAATTCCCGCTTGTGCTTGTGTAATAGGTTTTGTAGCGTTTAACATCGTGGCGTAGGCAAGTACTTGAAATGCTTTACTGTAGGCGTAGTCTTCTCGAAGTTTTTCCCATTCAAAAATGGTGACATCCTTCTGTTCTACTTTTCCAGTTTTGTAATCTATAATGCGTAGTTGGCCATTATAATGATCTATACGGTCTACCTTTCCACCTATACGTACTGGAAATGGCACTTCACTTATATCAATAGAGACACTTAAGTCTGCCTCTAGATGTTGGATAATAATTTCATGACCTGCTTGAACTTCTTTTATTTCAAAATCAATAAAATTGGACACATATTTTTTTGCCACCTCAAAAATGAGCAAATTTTTTCCCGTGCTGAAATCTCCTCCCTTAAAGGTTATCTTAAATTGTTTTGTTATCTCGGCTGCAATTTTGGGATAGATGCTTTTTAAGATTTCAAGAGATAGCGTTTTACAAATAAAAGGAGTATACAATGCCTCTAGTGTGTCATGCACAATGGTTCCAAGGGTGTTGGCGGCTACTGTTTCTTCTACTTCTTGGTATTCTTTTATTTTTAAGACTTTCTGAAAATAAAAATCAATTGGGTTTCTAATATAACTTGTGAGCGAGGATGGAGAAAAACCACGAGATGCAATTTGCTGTAAACGCTCTAAAACTGCAGGGGTTTTGTTAATACTTGCAAGGGTTTTGTTCCCCATTGTAACGGTAGGGCTCACCGTGCTGTGGGTGATAGTGTGATTGGGTTCATTAGCAACTTCAAGCTGTAAGAGGAACCTGCTTTTTTCTCCGGTATTTAAACCCTCTGAGTGGGTATTATAAAGAAGCGTAGCGGTCTCTACACGTTGTAATAAATGCGTGAAATGGTAAGTATAGATAGCATCTTTTTCTGTGAACTTTGGCAAGTTAAATTGTTGTTTTAAATCATAGGTTATAAACGATGTGTTAGACTTTCCAGAGGGCAAAGTTCCTTCATTTACAGAGGTCATTATGATGTTCTTAAAGTCTAATACTCTAGACTCTAGCACACCCATGATTTGAAGGCCCTCATAAGCCTCCCCCTTAAAGTCTAGGGTTGTGTTGCCAATTAGTTCTCTATATAGTTGTTGCACTGTTTTTAATGTTGTTAGGTATCCATAGGTGTTATCTAGAGCTTCAATCTTTAAAAAGACCTCCTGTAAATAAGAAACTGAAACTTCCTCTATAGCACTAAGAGATTGTTTTGTGCTAAACTGCAACAAACTAATACAAGACTGTATTGCAGAAGCGCTCTTAAGGCCCCAGTCTTGAAATAATAGTTGTAACACTAGTTGTTCTTCAGGGTTTATAATTGAACTTAAATAATCATAGGTGCTATGTGTAATATTTTCCTTTTTAATTTGGGCTAGAATGGCAGCAGCTCCAGGCATCATACGGGTTATAAATGGATGATTTAAAATAGAAATCACATCTTTATAATAATAGCTCGCTGTAGCTTTTGCCTTTACATGAAATAGAATTTCAAAAAAGGTTGCATACGGCATTGTTTTGAGAGGCACTCCCATAGTGATATTTACATTGCCTACATTTTGGGGAAGAGAGTGCAGCAGTGGCAACAATAAATTTTCATCTGCCAAAACAATAGCTGTATTGTCTAAATCTTCTTTGGTGTAGTTGGCCAATAGATTCCCTACATATTTTACTTGACCAATGTTTTTTTGAACCCCAACAAATGAAAACTCTTTGGGTTTATTAAAATTAGCGGCTATTGTGCTAAATGGATTTGTTTGGTAATACTTCCAATTTTTTTTATACTCCCTCAAAAACAATGATGCGCTGTGTGCTGGATTGTCGAAGAAATAGGCGTCTGTGTCCCAAATAACTTCATTGTGGTCGAGTTCTAATAGTTCTTGCACAATATTCTGCTCGGCAGTATTAAGGGCGTTAAAACCTATAAAAACATGTTTTTCTGTTTTATTAGCATTAATGTAGTGAGAGATATCTTCTGCTGCTTTTCTATAGACAAGTCCTTGATAACCTAGATGGTCTTTAAGTAGTGTGTTTTTTAGGGCCTCATAAAATTCTTCAAGGCTATTCCAAAAGGCAAGGTATTTTTCAATCAGTGGTGTTTTGTCATCTCTTAGGTACCAATGATTTAAATCTTGAATATCATTTAAGTAATTAAAAAAGCTATGGGTGTCAAGCAAATACCTATCAATCTCGTTGAAATCTCCCAGCAATGTTGTTGCCCAAGTACTGTAGGTGTCAAAACTTTCTTTTTCAGCAATGGCGTCTAGTTGCAGATACGTCTCATAGCTTTTAAATAAGAGTGCTGTGGTATCAATAATAGTAAGGTCAGAAACATTTTCAATAAATGTTTCTATACTAATTATTTTTGGCGCAAAAGAAGTTGCCTGGGCATCATTCTTTAAGTAGTTTAACAAAAATCCTCCGGCTCTTTTGCTTGGAAGCACGATGGTTAGGCCCGAGAGAGACCCGTGCTTTTTTGAAAGGTATTGAATGGTTTCTTCTAGAAAAGTATGCATGTTATAAAAATAAGAAACGCCCCCTAAAAAGGAGGCGTTTTTTATTATTTATTTGTTGTGGATTTACTCATTCAAAGAAATCTCAACACGTCTGTTTTGTTTTCTACCAGCTCTTGAGTCGTTTGCAGCAACTGGATTAGACTCTGAAGAACCTGCTGTAGTTAATCTTCCAGCTGTTAGTCCTTTAGCCTCTAAGTAATCTTTAACCGCAGAAGCTCTTTCTTCAGAAAGTATTTGATTGCTTGCGTCGCTACCAGTGTTATCTGTGTAACCAGTAATCACAAAAGAAGCATCTGTATACTCATTCATGATATCAAGAATATTTTGAAGAACTTCATTAGAATCTGTATGAACTGTAGATTCGCCAACATCAAACAAGATGGTTTTTGACATATCATTTAATTCTTTCATAATCTCTATTGTTAATACTGGAACTTCTGGACATCCCTTGTTGGCAACTGTACCAACTTCTGCAGGACATTCATCATCTTTGTCTAAAACACCGTCATTATCACTATCAGGCCATGGGCATCCTTTGTTAGCTTCAGGACCCGCTTGGTCTGCACATGCATCATCAGCATCAGTCACGCCATCTGCATCTGCATCAGGACAACCGTTCATAGAAGCAAGACCAACTACTGTAGGACAAGCATCTTGTGGGTCTGCAACACCATCACCATCAGTATCAGGACAGCCTGCAAATTCTGCAAGACCTGGTGTGTTAGGACATGTATCTTGTCTGTCTTCAACACCATCAGCGTCAGTATCAGGACAACCGTTATATTCTACTAAACCTGCAGTTTCTGGACATTCATCATCATTATCATAAACACCATCACCATCAGTATCTTTTCCACCAAACTTAAACAATACACCAACAGAGTGTTGGAAGTGCTTGGCTCCATAGTCTTCGAAAGAGTGCTTGTAAGTAGACTGGAAGTTTACTGCCATATTTTCAGCAATCCAAAACTTTACTCCTGCCACTGCGTTAGCAGTACCAAATCTTGCATCACCAAGCCATGTGTAACCACCACCAATACCAATAGATGGATCTACCCAACCGTTTCCTAGCATATCTCTTAAACTGTACTTGATTTCTCCATCTAAACCATAATAAGCAATACTTTCTATTGAAACTGCACCAGTTCTTTCAATTCTGTTCACAGTACCTACTGCGCCCATTGTAAATCCGTCTCCTAGGTAGTACCCAACAGCCAATCTAGATACAGATGGAAGAATGTTATAGTGATCTTCTACATTAAAATATTCAGAGAAAAGAGTACCGTTTTGGGCGTCTTTATCTATTTGTCCGTCTCTAAGACCTACTGGGAATGTGTCAACTGCGTTTACACCAACCTCAATAGCCCAAGGATTGTTTTGATCTTGAGCATTTGTTGCTCCTACTACTAAAAGAATTAGGGCAGCAACTAAGATACTTTTAAGATGTTTCATAATTATTTGTTTAGTTATATGTATTATTTAATGCAAAAATAGGTTGTTAATATTAATTAACAAAAACAAATCTATTAAAATTTTAATAACTTCATGGGGTTTCTAAGAATTTATATCACAAGAAATACTATATCACGGCTAGTTTTTTACCAACAGTTATAAAAGCTTGAATGGCTTTGTCTAGATGTTCTTTAGTATGAGCGGCAGATAATTGTACTCTAATTCTAGCTTTATCCTTTGGCACCACTGGATAAAAGAAGCCTATCACATAGATCCCTTCTTCTAAAAGCATGTTGGCCATAGTCTGGGAGAGCTTGGCGTCATAGAGCATTACAGGAACGATGGCCGAATCACCATCAACAATATCGAAGCCGGCATTTTTCATTGCTTTTTTAAAATAATTGGTGTTTGACTCTAAAGTATCTCTTAGTGTGGTATCACTCTCTAGCATTTCAAAAACCTTAATGGAGGCACCTACAATAGCGGGCGCTAATGAATTTGAAAACAAATACGGGCGTGAGCGCTGGCGCAATAACTCAACAATCTCTTTTTTACCAGTAGTATATCCTCCCATAGCACCACCCATGGCCTTCCCGAGTGTTCCTGTGATAATATCAATACGTCCCATTACACCCTTATCTTCTAGGGTCCCTCTACCTGTCTCTCCAATAAATCCAGTGGCATGGCACTCATCAATCATTACCAGGGCGTCATAGGCATCTGCTAGATCACAAATTTTGTCTAGAGAAGCAACAACCCCGTCCATAGAAAAGACACCGTCTGTTACAATAATTTTAAATCGAGCTCCATTATCATTTGCCTCTTTAAGTCTAGCCTCAAGCTCTACCATGTTGTTGTTTGCATATCGGTAGCGAGCTGCTTTACAAAGGCGCACACCATCAATTATAGAAGCATGATTTAAAGAGTCGCTAATAATTGCATCTTCTTTACCCAATAGGGGTTCAAAAACACCTCCATTAGCATCAAAGGCAGCCGCATACAATATGGTGTCTTCTGTACCATAAAAATGTGCAATTTTAGACTCCAATTCTTTGTGTATATCTTGTGTGCCGCAAATAAAACGCACCGACGACATACCAAAACCGTGGGTATCCATGGCATCTTTTGCAGCCTTCACCACTTCTGGATGAGAAGAAAGACCTAAATAATTATTAGAGCAAAAATTTAATACGGTTTCACCAGTATTAATTGTTATTTCGGCTCCTTGTGGTGAGGTAATAATACGTTCTGTTTTAAAAAGACCATTGTCCTTTATATCTTGAATTTCTTGCTGTAGATGGGCTTTAATATTTCCGTACATAAGGGTAGTTTACTGTGGTTTTATAAAAGGTGCAAAGTTAAATTTTATTTATCAGTATTGCTTCATTTGTGTAGACCAAAATTTTGTCTTCAATGCAATACCCCATGTCTATAAGGGCGGTTGCGTAGCCATTAATCTGGTCTTCATGTTCATAACTAGGGACACCTGTTTTGTAATCAACAATCGTTACAGAGTTTGTTTGTGAATGAAAATTTAACCTGTCTGGCCTCAACAAATAGCCTTCTTTGGTTATAATATCTCGTTCATTTTCAACATGTGCCTGGGGGTCAAACAAATGATATAGTGCCGGGTCTTGTAAGAGTGTTTGTACCTGTACTTGCAGGGCTGTAATTTTTTCTTTAGAAATTATAGCAAGCCGTCTTAGCTTCTCAAAAACGAATGCCTCATCTCCATGATATTTAATTTCCTCCATCGTGTCATGAAAAAGATTTCCATCTGTAATAGCCTCTTGTGTGTTTGTGGCAACCACAGACCCTCGATTGGTGATAATATGTATGTTATGTGCCTCTGGAGTACTGGCTATATACCTTGGTGAAACAGGGATACTTGTTTCTTTTTTTAAGCCATGGGCTTGACTGGCAATATCTCCAAAGGTATACACCGCTTGATTTTCATTCCACCGTCCTTGTTCTCTTAAAAACTCTGCAAATAACTGCTGATAGGTTTGTATAGAATCTTTAATGGGTTTTGGATCTTCTGTTATGATATACAACTGTTCAACGGCGCGCGTTAGGGTTACGTACAATAGGTTATAATTATCTAAGGCTACTGTTTGTCTTCTTTTTTGATCAATAGCAGCACCCTCTTGGTTATACTGTGAGATGTTATTGCTGTAGTTTATAAGTGTTTTGTCAAAGTTTTGGCTCCATGCATCTGGAACAGAAATCCAGGTTTTAGGCTCTCTCTCATAGTAAAGCTCTACAGAGGCATACGGAAAAATAACTGCTGGAAACTCGAGTCCTTTTGCTTTATGAATGGTCATAAACTGAACGCCATTTGTGTTTTCTCCAGAAGCAATTGAAGCAGATTCACGCTTGGTTTCCCAAAAATCTAAAAACCCTTGCGTATCTGCTTGTGGTTTTTGTTGGTATTCAAACACCAAATCCATAAAACCAAAAACATAGGCATCTGCATCCTTGTCTAAGCCAAACTGTTTTACAATATATTCTGCTGCCTGGTAGAGGGATGTTTGTGCTACTTTTTGCAGGTCAAAAACAATATTATATTTTTTTAATGTTTCAGAAAAAAGAGTGTTTTCTTCTAAAAACGATGAGAAAAACGAATGTTTATCAACTGCAATTTCAAAATGTGCATGCAGAAAATCTAGAAGGCGTATTTTGGTTTCTGCATCCCCAGGCTGTACACTCAATAAAATGGTATTGACAATACACCCCACTACCCCTGAGTTTTGCAACAACAAGGTCTCTGAAGAAATAACTCCTATGTCGTGCTCCATCAAATAGGTGCTTAATAGCACTCCATCTTTTTTCTTGCGGGTTAAAACACAAATGTCATTATATGCAAACCCTTGCCGGGAAAGCTCTTGCACAATAGCAAGGGTTTTAGCGGCGTATACCCCATCTTTTTCTTCCTTATTCTCTGCGGTAATAAACTCTAAGTTAACATAACCTCCTGTTTTTTGATTGGATGCTTGATGATTGCCATCTACATATAATTTTTCATGCAATGCATCCTCAAGATACTTTGACGCATAGGTGAAAAACTCATTATTAAAATCAATAATTTCTTCCAAGCTTCGGTAATTCCTTGAGAGATTCTCTACAGAGGGTTTGGCGGTATTAAAGGCAGATTTTGTATGTATGAGTGACAAAAATTGTTCTGGGTTTCCTCCTCTCCAGCGATAAATAGCTTGTTTTACATCACCCACTAATAGCAAAGATCCCTCTTGACTTGTTTGCGCTTGGGATAGTGTGTTGTCTAGCAGCGGTATCATATTTTCCCACTGCATTACAGAGGTGTCTTGAAACTCATCTATAAAAAAATGACGGTATCGATCTCCAAGTCGTTCATAAATAAAAGGGGCCGGCTGGTCTTTTATTTCTTTGTGGATTAAGGCATTAAATTGTGCGATGGGCACAAGGCTTTGTTCTTCTTGTAGGGTTGCTAATTCTTTGCTCACCAAGTTGACAACAGAGAGTGGCGTGATGTTTTTTAAAATAGCTATTATGAACCTAAGGGAATTTAAGACCTCTTGTGTTTCAAAGACGAAGGCTTTAAAAAACAGGGCATTCTCATCTACAATACTTGCAAGACCTGCATTTGTTTTTGCCCAAGCAGCGGTATACATTGGTTTTTCTCCTATAGATTTTATCCAAGCGGCATTATAATCTATAGCCTTATACTCTTTATGTGTTAGTCTACCTATAAAGGTGGTGAAAGAACCTCTAGAGAATGCGTTTTTATCTAAACCATGAGCATTCAAGATTTGAGTTACCGCATTCACTTTTTGTGAAACAGTAGTTTCAAGCACTCTTTTTTGTTGTTGTAATTCTTTTTTAAATACCCCAAAGTCTACAAGTGTTTTGTCTTTAAAGTGAGCAATATGAGCGGCATCATCTTCATTATTTAATAGATTAGCTGCTTTAAATATGTCCTTAGAGATGTCCCAGGATTTGTCATCATCTGCTTTTTCTAAGGCGAAGGCTACTAAAACTTTGGTAATAGCATCATCAACCCCCGTTTTATCAATAAGCTTATCTACAGCCTCTGCAAGCAATGCAGTGGTGTCTAGCACTACCTCAAAATTACTAGGCAAAGAAAGGTCTTTTGCAAAAGTGCGTATTAATCGATGGTTAAATCTGTCAATAGTTTCTACACTAAAGGCGGCATAATTATGCAACAGATGGGTGAGTATTGCTTCTGCTCTTTTTTGCACCTTTGGCAAGGCTAACTGCAATTCTTCTGCAAGATCTTGCATCATTTGGGGCGGATCTTGGAGTGATGAAATTTCGGAAAAAGCAACCAAATTTTCAATAATACGCTCTTTCATCTCGGCAACCGCTTTATTGGTAAAGGTAAGTGCCAACAGAGATTGGTAATAGTTGTTTTTTTGCTGTGCCAACAAAAAAGAGAGATACTCTTTTACAAGGGTATATGTTTTTCCACTGCCCGCTGCGGCATCATAAATTAAAAAGGGGGTGTTGTTTTTCAAAAAGAAATATTTTGTACTAAATTAAACAAAAGAAGATGGGTATAAAAGCTTTCTAAGGTGGTATTAAAACCTTAATATTTCTATAACAGTATATGTGAGGTTGAATGCGTAACTTTGCGTAAGAACAAAAAACAATAATTTTTAAAAAAACTTATTATGGCTTTTGAATTACCACAACTACCATATGCTCACAACGCATTAGAACCAAATATCGACGAAAGAACGATGCAAATTCATCACACAAAGCATCACCAAGGATATACCAACAACCTCAACGCTGCAATTGAAGGTACCGATATGGAAGGAAAAAATATTGAAAACATCCTACTAAACCTAGATATGGACAATAAGGCTGTACGTAACAATGGTGGTGGTTTTTACAACCACTGTTTGTTTTGGGAGGTAATGACGCCAAAGGGTGGCGGCACTCCAAGTGGAGCCGTTGCAGATGCTATTACAGCTTCTTTTGGGAGTTTTGATGCTTTTAAAGAAACGTTTGCTACAGCCGCCAAGACTCAGTTTGGTTCTGGATGGGCATTTTTATGTGTTCATAAAGATGGATCGCTTGATGTTTGTGGGTGCCCAAATCAAGACAATCCACTCATGCCAGGTGTTGGATGTGGTGGAACTCCAATTTTAGGAATTGATGTGTGGGAACATGCATACTACTTAAACTACCAAAACAGACGTCCAGATTACGTTAGTGCATTTTTTAATGTAATTAACTGGGACGCTGTAAATGCTCGCCTTGCAAAGGCGTAAAACATTTAAATAGCTAATAAAAACTGCATGCTAACATATTGGTATGCAGTTTTTTTATGCGGTACACCAGGCGGGGTTAACAATCCAAACTGTGAGCTTGGAGTTGAAGATACTATTGTATTAGAGATAGCTATTTTTCCAAACCCAATGGAAGTAGAAACAACTATTGTGGTAAGAAATGTTCCTGGTGGTATAGAGATTATTATGGGTGATTTGTGAGAAAAAATGGTTCAAAGTTAAAAATCACTGCCGATAAAGGCACTTTAAAAGCACTTAAATTTCGTCTTTTATTGCTTTTTCAACACATAAAGCGTCAGAAAAGGTCAAGTTTGCTATTCTTAATCTCTATGATCCTAGGCTGGAAATAATAATGGTTGCACTAAATAGCCTTTTGTATGTTTTTATATAAGAGACCTCATCATAAGTCAAAAACAGTGTGTCAAACTTAGTAGAAAAATATTTTCTTTTTAAGATGGTAACTCCTTCATTATTTAACACTAGTCTTGTTGGAGTTAACAAACTTCCTCCTAAAATAAATTTAGAAGAAAAGCTATCTCCAAAATAATTATGTGCTCGATTTTTTAAAGCAGTAATTTTTGGTTGGTCTACAAAATCAAGAGTGGAGACTTTCATGTTTTTTTGTAAATATCCCGTTAACAATGACTATTTTTAGCCCAAGTTTAGCCCATAAGTTTACTGTATGTATAACAACCACGAGCAATTACTAATAGATGTTCAAAAAAAGTCTAAGAAGATTGTCTCATCTGTTAGGGATGTTAAATACTTAAAGGAAGAAATAGAGTCTACTAAAGGCTTAATCATTGGCTTTAATACACTTCGCCGTTTGTTTGGGTTTTTAAAAGAAACAACCCCAAATATAGCTACGTTAAACACGCTTTCTAAGTATTTAAATTTTAAGTCTTTTGATAGTTACTCTACTAGCAAGCTAAATTTTGATGAGTGGCATTTTCAACAACAATTATTACTAATTCAAACATCAAAAACATTAACTGATAAGGATATTATAACAATTAATACTGGGGTTCTAAACAATAAAAACATTGTGTATCTAGGGTATTTTATTGCCAATTTAATACAAGAAAACAACACCGCTATTTTAAATAAAGTTTTCAAAAACATTGTAGTAGACACATTAACTAGTAGTGATTTATTACAGTTTGCTACAATCATTACGCATGCCTTTTATAGAGTCCCAAAAAAAAAGGCAATGGCCATCTATAATGATTTGACTAAAAATCAAACCTTTAGAGACACTGTAGTGCTTTTGTATATAGACTATAGTACCTTAAATGGAATTTATTTTAATGTCTTGGAATTAGTCAAAAAGAACAGCACTAGGGATTCAGATTTATTTTTTGTTTCTTTAATGAGCTTTTACAAACAGTTTTATACCATCAAAACCCTAGAGATTAGATACATAACACCTCCAGAAAATTTTAATAAATTCCCTCCAGTATTAAGAGGAAGATATTTCGCATATAAAATAATGAATTCAACACCCATTGAGCCGGCACTTAAAAGACGTCTTATTATAGAGTGTAAAAAAAAGAATGTTCATTTGTTGATAGAAGAAATTATCCCTGCTCTAATAATCAAGCAAGAGTACAAGGTACTCTCTGAGATCTCTGAGATATTTTATGAAGATATTTTTAATGAGGACAATTGGTCTACCAAAACCACAAATTCATTTTTCTTAATTGCATTATCCAACATTAATTGGCATGGTAATAACATACACACAGCAAAAAAGAATTTAGAGCTGGTAGAAATAGAAAAGGCAGAGTTGAGTTATTATCATTACATTTCACTCTTTTACTATCATACGAAGTTAAAAATAAGCCATTCAGGCAATGATTTAAAAACAAACACAGAGGCTTACATCTCCCTAAAGGAATTAGTATTAAAAACAGGCTTTATAAAATTCTTGGAAGTCACGCAAAAATATGTATTAAATTAACCACGCCACATGCTATTTATCTTACTCTCTGTTTTATTGTTTTCTTATAATAATGTCTTGTGGAAAAAGAACTTAACGTCTATCTCTATACCCTTTTTGGTTTCATATCGTTCTTTTTTTACAAGTAGTGTATCATTGTTAATTCTGTTTATATTTTTTGATTTTGAGGCTATTTCACACATTACTTTTATGAAAATCACAGCAGGCTCAATATTTGGGGTTATAGGCTTGTTTAGTATGCTATCTGTTATAAGAAAAGTGTCGCTACAGTGGCTTGGTGTTTATAATTTAATAGGGGTTACTTTTACTGTTTTATATCTCTGGTTGTTTGAAACAATAGAAATACAAAAATCACTATTAGGATTGTTTGTGATTGTTTTAGGATTTATTAGCTACATGCACGCAAATAAAGAGAGCCATTTAAAAATTACGATTAAACACCATCTATTACTGCTATTAATGACCTTTAGTTTTAGTTGCTCTGCAATACTGCATTGGAAAAACCTAACTGCTAATGTCCCGCCTTTATTAATTATCGCAAATCAAGAATTTCTTGTTTTTCTAGTGGGCGTATTCTTAACGTTTAAAAAAGGGAGCGGCACACTTTATAAGAGCCAATTGAAATCTTATTTTAGTAGAGTTGTGTTAATGAGTCTTGTTATTTTTACAGCTATTTTATTAAATTTTTTAGGACTTAAACAGACCAGCCCTATTATTACAAGTTTATTATTTTTGGCAATTCCTTTAACGACCATCGTGTTTGGTGCTTTATTTTTTAAAGAAAAAATATCTTTTAAAAATGTTCTTTCCATAAGTATAATTGTAATGGGCGCATTTATTTTACATTATCAAAGCACTTAAACTATTGTTTGCTTATTACTGGAAAATTATACACTATACTGTGGTACATAAATGACACACAAATGGTCTTTGAATTAAAACAAGAGCTTGAGACAACGCATTGAGACACCCCTTTAAGGTGCTTGGGTATTGTGTTTGAGACTACTTATATTTATGAAACAGAGAGTCCCTAGCAGTCACACTCTTCTCTATCAACGTATGTTTGAATGCCGATACTATTGGTAAAATAACAGCTGTCTTCTGCTCCTTGAAACAATTGGTTTCCCTCATAATAGCCACATGTTAATTCTCCACAAGAAATAAATAAAAGTATCCCTGAGATGGCTAAAAACCGCATAAAAGTCTTCATAATTTTAATTATCCCCCAAATGTAGTTAATTATTACCTCTATTTAAAACAGATAATGGCCTTAGCATTATTAGAATATGGTTTTTATAAAATACTAGCTTCTTATGGCTATGCTTTGGTTGTTAATTTGTGTGGTGCTCTTAAATTCTTGTAGTGTTTATGATCTTAGGCATTTTAATAACTCCCTGAAATATCTGGTATAATTGTTCTAAGAGTTCTTTAATTCCTTACATTTGGGGGATAATTTAAATTATGAAAAAAGGTGTCTATTTATTTTTAACTGTATTAATGGTTGCTTGTTCAAGTGATGATGATAATTGTGAAGTGATGACCACGATAGTTTTTGATTGCGAGTGTTCTTCTTTTGATATAAATACCTACACTGTTTTTTTTACAACTGTTGATAAAGAAAACTGTGAGGTTTTAGAAGACTGTTACTGTGAATGTTATAACGATACCGACGGGGATGGTATTTGTGATGAAAATGAATAAACAGAAGCTCACCAAACGCGACCTTATCTAAATAATTTTAATAACTCCCAATAGTGTGATGCCCTTACTAATTATTTAGTAGGGGTTTTTTCTGTATCAAGGTTGTATCAACACATTAAGATTTATTTTTTATATTT
>CAJWVI010000015.1 GCA_913048115.1 uncultured Flavobacteriaceae bacterium
CTGGAAATGGACGTTGGAACTGGACTGGTTCTTTAAGTGCTACTCCTGACAACGAATCTGTATTAATTGACCCTAGCGATTTATTTGGAGCTGGTGCAACAGACTGGACTGGTATTTCTGGATTGATTGGAGCTGATTTCCCTTCTTTCGCTTGGACACTTCTTGATGAAGAAGCTTTAGGTCTTGGTGATAACGATTTAGTAGGTGCTACTATTTTCCCTAACCCTGCAACTGATGTTCTTAATATCGCTGTTTCTTCTAACGTAGAATTAAAGAGTGCTGTATTATTTGACGTATTAGGAAAAAACACAGGTGCAACTTTAGTAAATGGTTCTATGAACATTGCTGATCTTGCTGCTGGTGTTTACATCTTAAATGTTGAGACTAACAATGGTTCTTTAACACAAAAAGTTATCAAGCAATAAGCTTAACAACATACTTTATAAAAACCTCGCAATTTGCGAGGTTTTTTTTTGCTTTTTTTTAATGAAAAATTATGCAAGGTTCTTGCTCAGCTTCTGGTTTTGTTTTGAGTCATTGCTAAGTTTTGCTTTACACATTCTTTAGTTTTATAACTTATATCTAGGCTAAAAAATGTTACAGCTCTCCATAGCATATGCTACTAAGTCTATAGAGTGCTTCTTACGCTATTATAGAACTATGTTTTTAAAGGCTGTAATGTGTCTTAAAATAGATGCTTTCTTAGAGTATTACCAGAGCGATTAGTATCCTTTTATTTGTACGTTAGTTTTTATTAAATAAGTATGTCTATTTTGTGATCCTTAAGAGCTATCTGTTTTAAATAAAAAAACCATTAATGCGAACTAGCATTAATGGTTTTTTAGAATACAGATTTGTTTGTTTCTCTAGGATGTATTAACTATTCATAGAGATTAAAAACTCATCGTTGTTTTTTGTGTTTTTAATACGATCATTAATAAACTCCATGGCTTCAACAGGGTTCATATCTGCAAGATATTTACGCAATACCCACATACGTTGTATTGTTTTCTCATCCAGCAGTAGATCGTCTCTACGGGTACTTGAAGAGGTTAGGTCAACAGCAGGGAAGATACGGCGGTTAGATATTTTTCTATCCAATTGTAATTCCATGTTTCCAGTACCTTTAAATTCTTCAAAGATTACCTCGTCCATTTTTGAGCCGGTTTCTGTTAATGCAGTAGCAATAATAGTTAGAGATCCACCATTTTCAATATTACGAGCGGCTCCAAAGAAACGTTTTGGTTTGTTAAGGGCAGCTGCATCTACACCACCAGATAGAATTTTACCACTGGCTGGTTGCACTGTGTTGTATGCTCTTGCCAAACGTGTAATAGAATCTAATAGAATCACTACATCATGACCGCATTCTACTAAGCGCTTAGCTTTATCTATTACTAGATTTGCAATACGTACATGCTCAGATGGTTCTTTGTCAAAGGTTGAGGCAATTACCTCACCTTGAACATTACGTTGCATGTCTGTAACTTCTTCTGGACGTTCATCAATTAAAAGAATCATTTGGTACACCTCTGGGTGATTGGCTGCAATACCATTGGCAATGTCTTTTAATAACATTGTTTTACCCGTTTTTGGCTGTGCCACAATCATACCACGCTGTCCTTTACCTATGGGTGAGAACAAATCAATAATACGGGTAGAGAGTGTTGGTTGTTTTTCAGAGATATTAAACTTTTCTTGAGGAAATAATGGAGTTAAGTGTTCAAAAGCAATTCTGTCTCGAACTACATTTGGGTTTTGCCCATTAATTTTATTCACCTTAATTAAAGGGAAGTACTTTTCTCCTTCTTTTGGAGGGCGCACAACTCCTAAAACGGTATCACCACTTTTTAAACCAAAGAGTCTAATTTGTGATTGTGATACATAAATATCATCTGGAGATGACAGGTAGTTGTAATCACTAGAGCGTAGAAAACCATATCCATCTTGCATGATATCAAGAACTCCTTCACTTTCTATAATACCATCAAACTCAAAATCTGGTTGCTTATATCTGTTTCGGCTGTCTTTATTACCGTTGTTACGGTTATCTTGCTTGGGCTTGTTATCGCGATGTGGTTTTTTGGTGTCGTTTCCACCTTTTTGACGGTTGTCGTTTTGTTGACTATTGTCTGTATTTTTGTTTTTATGTTGCGGCTTGTTCTCTTTAGAACGGTTTTCTTGAGGGCGTTTTTCTGGAGTGGGTTCTGCCGTGTCGTTCTTTTTTTCTAGTGTACCTTCTTGTTTCTGTATTTCCTTTTTCTCTGGAGGGTTTGGTTTTTCTCTTGGAGTTTGTTTTGCTCTAGGAATTGGCTTGTGTCTAGGAGGGCGAGGTGCTCGTTCTTCTGTTTTAGTATCTGCAGGTGTACTAACCGCCTCTTTTGGTGTTTCTGAAACGATAGCCTTTACTGCGTTAGGGTTTGCCGCTTGGTAATCAAGAATTTGATACACCAGATCTAATTTTTTTAAAGTTCTATATTTTGGAACTTTTAAAGTGTTTGCTAATTCCTGTAATTCAGGTAATTTTTTAGCTTTTAATTCTGAAATTTCTAACATGTAAAGTGTGATAATTTGATTAAAGTGAGGGAAATCTTTAGAAAAAGATTTGTGTTTGAAAATTAATTTGAAGATAAGTAACCTAGATTGAAATGGTTACATATTATTAGTGCAATAATACAACAATAAATTAAACTCTTGGACACAATTTTTAAAAAGAAACCTTATTTTTGCTATATAAAATTAGATTTATTTCTATGTTACAACGCATACAAACCATTTATCTAACCCTTACTGCTGTTATAGTAGCGGGATTGTATATTTGGTTTCCTGTAGTTACAAATACAGAAGGACAAACAATTATTAGCAACCAAGAACCTTTGGTTTTTGGATTAATATTTGGTTCTATTGCTTTAACAATTATTGCTATATTGACTTTTAAAAAACGACAAACACAATTTGTGTTGAACCGTTTAAATATCATATTAAACTTTGTATTACTGGGAGTTTTCGTTTACAGGTCGCTAAACATATCCGGAGAGACCTTGGTCTCAGAGAAGGGTATTGGGGTGTTACTTCCTATCATATCTATCGTTTTTTTAGCGATGGCCAATAAAGCCATCAAAAAGGATGAAGATCTCGTAAAATCTGTAGATCGTTTACGTTAACACAAGCTTAGTATTATTAGTGCGAAACCTCAAAGTATGCCAACTTTGAGGTTTTTTTTATCGTTTTAATTCTATGACTTCTAAGTTCTTAATAGTAGCTCCATCTATTTCAAATCTTAGCATAGTGCGTACATTGTGGAAACCATGTTTTCCAATTGCGCCAGGATTCATGTGCAGTAGCCCTGTTTTTTTACAATGCATTACTTTTAAAATATGCGAATGACCGGTAATAAATAACTTTGGTGGATTTGCATATATTGATTCTCTAATTCGAGGATTGTATCTACCGGGATAACCACCAATATGAGTAATAAAGACTGCTACTTCTTCACACATAAAATGCAAGTCTAGTGGGTATGTTGCTCTAGCGTCTGCAGCATCGATGTTACCAAATACGGCGCGTAAGGGTTTTAAGGCGGCAATGGTGTCGGTCACCATTAAATCACCAATATCTCCAGCATGCCATACTTGGTCTGCCAGTTTTACATATTTTAGGATGGTATCATCCATATGGCTATGGGTATCACTAAGTAGCAGTATTTTAGTCACGTATTGTAGATTTTAGAGTCTCAAAAATACGGTTATTCTATTGAGATTTGGGTATTGATAGGTTAAGAAACCTAACAAAAATTATGAATTCTCAAGGCAATTACTTTTTGCTAAAGTGTACCTTTGTAAAAAAAAATAGCGTCGTGAGATATTTTATAGAAATAGCATATTACGGAGCCTCTTATTGCGGTTGGCAGCGACAGCCTAATGCATTAAGTGTACAGCAGGTTGTTGAAGAGGCAATGACTGTTTTTTTAAGAACATCTATTACAGTAGTAGGAGCTGGAAGAACCGATGCGGGCGTTCATGCCAAACAATTGTTTGCGCATTTTGATTTCAATGAAATAAAAAATATTCCTGAGGCTATATATAGAATTAATGCACTTTTGCCTAATGATATCTCGGTAACCAATATTTGCTCTGTGGTGGATGACGCCCATGCTCGATTTCATGCTACACAGCGAGCTTATGAGTACCACATAGCACTCGCGAAAAATCCCTTCACTATAGGGCTCGTGCACCAAATACATAAAAGGCCTAGTATTGAACTTATGAATCAGGCTGCTAATTTGTTGCTAGGGCATCAAGATTTTCAATGTTTTTCAAGATCAAATACAGATGTAAAAACCTACTATTGTGATGTAAAAAAAGCGACATGGGTCTCACAAGATAATTCTTTGCTCTTTACAATTGTTGCAGATCGATTTTTACGAAATATGGTTCGTGCTATTGTAGGAACCTTATTAGAGGTTGGCTTTGAGAAAACAAGCCTTGATGACTTTAAACAAATTTTAATATCAAAAGATAGAAGTAATGCTGGGGCTTCTGCACCAGCTCAAGGTTTATATTTAACAAAAGTGGCATATCCAGAAGCTATTTTTACCACATAAAATTTTAGAACAAAAATATGGCATCAGGAAAAGCATTTGATTTTAAACTATTTAAACGGTTGTTGGCATTCACCAATGCATATCGTTTGGTTTATTATTTTGTTGCTTTTACGGCAGTTGTAATGTCTGTGTTAGCTATTCTACGTCCCTATTTTTTGCAGCGTACTATAGATGAGTCTATTGTGCCTCAAGATTCTTCGGGGCTTGTTTTCTTTATATCTATAATGCTTGGGGTTTTACTTTTGGAGGTGGTTTTTCAATTTTCGTTTATTTTTTATGCCAATTGGTTAGGGCAACATATTATCAAGGACATGCGTATTAAGCTTTTTAGCTTAATGATGCGCTTTAAGATGAAGTATTATGATACTAGCTCTGTGGGAAGACTCACAACGCGTGCCGTAAATGATATAGAAACTATCTCAAGTATTTTTAGTCAAGGACTCTTCATGATTATTGCAGATTTACTTAAAATGGTTGCTATTGCAGCTTTTATGCTATACCAAAGCTGGCTATTGTCGCTTATAGTGTTTGCTATTTTACCTGTTATTCTTATTGCAACTCGTATTTTTCAACGCGCTATGAAAGTTGCTTTTGAAGAGGTAAGGGCTCAAGTGGCAAATTTAAATTCTTTTGTTCAAGAGCGCATTACGGGGATGAAGATTGTACAAATATTTGCAAGAGAAGACACAGAGTATAAGCAGTTTCATGCTATTAATGAAAAACATAAAAAAGCGTGGATTAAAACAGTATGGTATAACTCTATATTTTTCCCTATTGCAGAGATGGCCTCTTCTGTTGCGATAGGATTATTGGTTTGGTTTGGTGGCTTGAACGCTGCACAAAATGGTGTTATTACCCTTGGACTAATTGTTGCTTTTATTGAATTAGCACAGATGCTATTTAGGCCTTTGCGACAAATTGCAGACAAGTTTAATACCCTGCAAATGGGTATGGTAGCTGCAAAACGTGTCTTTGAAATTCTAGACACGTCATCTCATATTGCTAATGAAGGGACACAAGTTTTAAAAAACCCTAAAGGTGCAATTGCATTTAAAAATGTTAGTTTTGGTTACATAGAAGGTGAAGAAGTAATCAAGGATATTTCTTTTACGGTCAATCCAGGAGATACTGTTGCTATTGTTGGAGCAACTGGGGCTGGAAAATCTACCATTATTAATTTACTTAATCGTTTTTATGAAATTAATAGTGGAGAAATACTCATAGATGGGGTTTCTATAAAAGAATACACCTTGTCTTCTTTACGGGAACAAATTGGGGTTGTTTTACAAGACGTTTTTCTTTTTGCAGATACCATACATAATAATATAAGTTTAAATGATGCTGCTATTTCTGCACAACAAATAGAAGAAGCAGCAACTCAAATAGGTGTTTCTAAGTTTATCGATTCACTGCCTGGGAAGTTTCAATACAATGTAAAAGAGCGTGGTGTAATGTTGTCTTCTGGGCAGCGACAATTAATTGCCTTTTTGCGGGCTTATGTTAGCAATCCTGGGATATTAATTTTAGATGAGGCTACTTCTTCTGTAGATTCTTATTCTGAGGAGATGATACAAATTGCTACAGAGAAAGTAACCAAAGGACGTACCTCTATTGTCATTGCCCATAGATTAGCTACCATTAAAAAAGCCGATAAGATATTGGTAATGGATGCAGGTAAGATTATGGAATCTGGCACGCATCAAGAATTGTTGCGCCTAGATGGTTATTACCGCACGCTTTATGATGTTCAATTTGCTTCAGAAGAGGCATTGTGAATTTAACGCAAGTCTTTATTGATAATTTTTGTGAGTTCTTCCAGGGTTTCATACAGTATAAAATCACCATCTTTAAGGTAGGAAATCTGTCCATTTTCTTCACTCACCACTAAACATACAGCATCACTCTTTTCACTTACACCAACAGCAGCCCTATGGCGAAGGCCAAAACGTAGAGGTATTTTCTTGTCATCAGAGATCGGCAATATAACACGAGTGGCAGTGATGGTATTTCCTTCAATAAGCATAGCTCCATCATGTAGGGGGCTGTTTTTGTAGAAGATACTTTCTAAAATGGGTTGATTTACAGCAACATTCATGGCATCACCGCTAGACTTTACAAATTCTAGGCTATTATTTCGTTTTATTACGATAAGTGCACCGGTTTTACTCACGCTCATTTTTTCACAAGCTGCTATTACTGGCGCTATGTTCGTGGTAGCTATGGCATCGCTAGAAATAGATTTAAATTGCCTAAAAATACGGTTGGCTTTAAAATTAGTAGATCCTAGCATTAGTAAGAATTTTCTTATTTCTTGCTGGAATACTACAATTAAGGCAAACATTCCAACACCCAAAAAGCCTCCAAGTATTTTGCTTAATAGCTCCATTTCTAGCAGATCGGTAAGCCACCAAATACCATAGATTATTACAATACCAATAAAGATATTAATGGCTACGGTTCCTTTTATTAGTCTATATAGATAGTATAGCAATCCAGCCACCAATAAAATATCTATGGCGTCAATGATTCTAAAATCTGTTATTTCAAAAAAATCCAAATGGTTTTGTTTTGTTTGTTGTGTAAATGTATAATTAAATTTTTAGTTAGTCATAGGTATTAACTTGCTCAAATAGTTTAATGCACTCTACGGCTTGTTTTACATCATGAACCCTTAGAATGTTGGCCCCTTTTTGAAGGGCAATCATGTGTAGTGCTGTTGTACCATTAAGTGCTTCTTTGGCAGAAATATCAAGTGTTTTGTATATCATTGATTTTCTTGAAATTCCTGCTAGCATGGGCGTCTGTAGTGTTTCAAAAAGCTCTAAATGATTCAGTAATTCAAAACTTTGAGCTGTTGTTTTTGCAAAACCAAAGCCAGGGTCCACAACAATATCATTGATATTATGGCTTCGAGCTGCTGCTAGACGTTCAGAAAAATAAAAAAGAACTTCTTTAGTGATATCTTGATATTCTGTAAGTGTTTTCATGGTTTGCGGGGTGCCGCGCATGTGCATCATAATGTATGGAACCTGAGCAGCCCCTATAAGGGCTAACATGCTTTTGTCTATGTTTCCAGCGCTTATGTCATTAACAATACAGGCCCCAGCATGTATTGCCTTTTTAGCCACGTTGGCTCTAAAGGTGTCTATGCTTATCAAGGCATCTGGAAATTCTTTAATAATAGCTTTAATAGCAGGAACAACGCGCGTTATTTCTTCTTCTTCAGAAACATCTGTGGCATCAGGTCTTGAGCTATATCCTCCTAGATCTAGAAAAGTTGCTCCATCTTCCAGCATGCGAGATGCTTGTTGGAGTACTAATGGTTTTGAGGTGGTAACACCGCCATCATAAAAGCTGTCTGGCGTGATATTAATAATACCCATCACCCTTGGCTTAGCCAAGTCAATTAATGTACCTTTACAGTTGATTGTTTGCAATTTTTTATTTTAATTTATTTACCCGAAATTTACGCAAAATCTTACACATAATATGCCAGATACTTCCAAACAATATAATGACGTAATACAAAGCTGTAGAACCCTCTTTGAAAATAAAATGAAAGATTATGGAAGCGCATGGCGTATTTTAAGACTGCCATCTTTGACTGATCAAATTTTTATAAAAGCACAGCGTATACGGGGCTTACAGCAAAATAAAGAACAACGTGTAGATGAGGGTCAGGTAAGTGAGTTTATAGGGATTATCAACTATTCTATTATGGCCTTGGTTCAATTAGAAAAAGGAGTAGTTGAACAGCCAGATTTAATTTTAGAGGAAGCTTTGCTGCTGTATGACCAAAATATTGCCACTACAAAGCAACTCATGATGGATAAAAACCATGATTATGGGGAGGCTTGGCGTGACATGCGTGTTACTAGTTTGACAGATTTAATTATACAAAAGCTCTTGCGCGTAAAACAAATTGAAGACAATCAAGGCAAAACATTAGTTAGTGAAGGTATTGACGCTAACTACCAGGACATGATTAATTATGCTGTTTTTGCAATGATTCATTTAGGTGTCAAAGCATAAAGCTGTACCCTAAGCAAGAGTTTGTCTTAACATATATAATCACTGAAATTTAAAGTACATGAAAATATTATTAGGGGTTTCTAGAATATTTGTAGGGGTTTTATTTATTGTAAGCGGTTTAATAAAATTAAACGACCCTGTAGGGTTTTCATTTAAACTTGGAGATTATTTTGCTCCAGAGGTATTAAACCTTCCTTTTTTGGAGCCATTTGCTTTAGCTATTGCTGTATTGGTAGTAATCTTTGAAGTAGTGTTAGGGGTGATGCTTATTGTTGGTTATGCTAAGAAATTTACCCTGTGGAGCTTATTGCTCATGATTGTATTTTTCACCTTTCTTACTTTTTACTCTGCATATTTTAATAAAGTTACAGATTGTGGTTGTTTTGGTGATGCTTTAAAGTTAACTCCCTGGGAGTCATTTTTTAAAGATGTTGTGCTGCTTATTCTTATTGTGTTCTTGTTTATAAACCATAAGCTTATGCGCCCCTTTTTTACATCAGGTTTGAGAAGCATTGTTGTTTTTGTTTCATTAATTATGTGTTTGTGGCTTGGGTTTCATGTATTAGAACACCTGCCAGTGATAGATTTTAGAGCCTATAAAGTGGGTGAAAACATTAAAGAAGGTATGGAGACACCTCCAAATGCCCCTAAGGCGGTTTATCAATACAACTGGAAGTTTGATGTGGCTGGCACAGAAAAAATAGTAACAAATATGGGAGAAGATCCTAAGGTAGCAGGGGTATTGCTAAGTGTTGATACCCATGTCATACAGAAAGGATACGAACCACCCATTCATGATTTTAGTATAGAGCGAGATGGGAATGATTACACTACTCAAATGCTTGAAGAAGAAAACCTAATAATAGTGATTGCATATAATCTTGATGTTGCAGAAAATGACGGTTTTATAGCCATTAAAAAAGCTACAAATAAGGCACTTAAAAATGGCTATAAAGTCATAGGTATGTCTGCATCATCTACAGAAGAAACTGAAAAAATTGTAGCCAAATACGATCTTGATTTCAAGTTTTACTTTTGTGACATGACTGCTTTAAAAACAATTATACGTAGTAACCCAAGTTTGATGACTCTTGAGAAAGGTACGATTATTCAAAAATTGCATTATAATGATCTTGATCAACTGCAGCTTAAAGAATTAAAAAGAGATACTACCTCTCAAGAACCCATAATACAGCGGGAGTTAGACAGTATAAAACAATAGCTTGTGATACAATACACATTTAAAAAAATTGGCTATGCCGTTGTCACACTTTTTGGTGTGGTTACTGTTATTTTTATGCTCTTTACTATGCTGCCTGATGATCCTGCAAAAATGATGTTAGGTCAAAATCAAAATAAAGAGCAAGTGGCAGCAGTTCAAAAAAAGTATGGTCTTGATAAGCCTGTTTTTACGCAATACGTATTATACTTAAATGATCTTTCGCCTATATCTTTTCATAGTAAAAACCCCTTAGATTACACTTTCTTAGCCCCAAGAAAATATAGCAGCGTTTCACTGTTTAATCTAGGCGATGTTGGTGTTGTTTTAAAACTTCCTTATTTGAGAGAATCTTTTCAAAAGAGCGGTAAGAAAGTAAGCGCTGTTATTGCAGAAACACTTCCAAATACTGTTATTTTGGCAGTTTGCTCTATTGTTATTGCCATGTTTTTAGGAGTGTTGCTTGGTGTGGTATCTGTACTTTATAAAGATCTTTGGGTTGATAAAGCTATACAGTTGGTCAGTACCCTAGGGATGAGTGTACCATCCTTTTTTAGCGCCATATTGTTTGCTTGGGTCTTCGGTTTTTTATGGCATGAGTATACGGGGCTTCAAATGACAGGTAGTTTGTATGAAGTAGATGATTTTGGAAATGGCACCTACATACAATGGAAAAACTTACTTTTACCGGCCATTGTTTTAGGAATTAGACCTCTTGCTGTGGTAAGTCAATTAATGCGTAATTCTTTGCTAGAGGTGCTAAATCAAGACTATATAATTACAGCCAAAGCAAAAGGGCTTTCTATGGGCGCAGTGATACGTGTACATGCCTTAAAAAACGCTTTAAACCCAGTTGTAACAGCTATCTCTGGATGGTTTGCCTCTATGCTTGCAGGAGCTGTTTTTGTTGAGTTTATTTTTGGATGGAATGGAATTGGCAAAGAAATTGTAGACGCATTAAATAAAAGTGACCTCCCCGTTATTATGGGAACCGTTATCGTTATTGCTAGCTTGTTTATAGTAATTAATATCTTTGTAGATATTTTATATGGATGGTTAGACCCAAAAATTAGAGCCTAAAAGGCATAGGTTTGTCTTTACCTTTTAACCGTTAAAACTAATAGTTATGAAATATATTTTGATGTTTGTTTTTTTTACTTTCTTTAGTTGCGCCCAAGGGCAAGACCTTGTTGTATTTCCGCAGGAGGCATTAGAAGATGTTTTTCTATCTGTAGAGGGTGAACAAAAGAGCTTTGCGAGTATTTTAGAGAGTCATAAGGGAGAAACTATTTTAATTGATGTATGGGCAGCTTGGTGCAGAGATTGTATAAAAGGGATGCCTAAACTTAAAAAGATGCAAACAGAGTTTCCAGAGGCTACTTTTTTATTTTTATCATTAGATAAAAATATAGAAAGCTGGAAAAAAGCAATTAAAAAATACAAGCTAGTAGGAAGTCATTATTTTATCTCATCTGGCTGGAAAGGAGCCTTTGGTAAGGCCATAGATTTAGACTGGATACCCAGGTATATGATTGTAGATAAAGCAGGAATCATAAGTCTTTACAGAGCCATTTCTTTGGATGATTATAGAATACAAGAGGTTTTAAAAAACAAATAATTACACCATAAATAATGATGAGTATGAGAAAGAATATCGTAGCTGGAAACTGGAAAATGAATTGTGATATTTCACAAACATATCTCCTTTTAGATGCTTTAAAAGAGCAACAAATATCTGATGATGTATCTGTTATTGTAGCGCCACCATTTACAAGTTTACAAAGCGCAAATCAAGCCCTACTAGATACAGATATCTTAGTAGCAGCACAAAACATGCATCAAGAAGCAACTGGAGCCTATACAGGAGAGGTTTCTGCGGCTATGCTAAAGAGTGTAGGAGTTGATACTGTTATTCTAGGGCACAGTGAGCGTCGCGCTATTTTTCTTGAAACAAATGCTCTTTTAGCATCTAAGGTAAACATTGCCTTAGACAATGAAATGACGGTTATCTTTTGTTTTGGAGAAGAATTAAAAGATAGAAAAGCTGGGACTCATTTTAATGTTGTAAAACAACAACTACAAGAGGGTATTTTTCATATTGAAAAAGAAAACTGGAACAATGTTATTCTAGCCTATGAGCCAGTTTGGGCTATTGGAACTGGAGAGACGGCAAGCCCACAGCAGGCTCAAGAGATGCATGGGTTTGTAAGAAATACACTTGCAGAGGTTTTTGATACAGATGTTTCAGAGGGTGTTTCTATCGTTTATGGAGGTAGTGTAAAGCCTGGAAATGCTAAAGAAATATTTAGTAAAGAAGATGTTGATGGAGGTCTTATAGGAGGTGCAGCACTAAATGCAGCAGATTTTATGGCTATTGTTAATGCATTTGAGTAAGTTTTAAAAGCATTCAAATTTTAAATTATGTCTATTTATATAGAGTATCATTTTAACGTGTCACCCCTTCAACCAGGCACCGAAATATTAATTGCCGAATTAGGCTATGCTGGTTTCGAGAGTTTTGTAGAAAATGAAACAGGTGTGTTGGCCTACATACAGAAAGATGTGTGTAGTTTAGAGATTTTAGAAGACATCCAGGTATTAGCTTCCTCAGAATTTGAGATAACATTTCAGAAAAAAGAGATTGCACAGGTAAATTGGAATGCAGAGTGGGAAAAGAATTTTGACCCAATTGTAGTAGATGAAAGCTGTGCTGTTAGAGCTCCTTTTCATGCGCCATATCATTGCAAATATGAAATTATTATAGAGCCTAAAATGTCTTTTGGAACGGGCCATCATGAAACAACCTTTATGATGATGCAACATATTCTTGAAAATGAGTATCAAGGAAAAACAGTTTTAGATATGGGCTGCGGTACCGCGGTTCTTGCCATTTTAGCAGAGATGCGAGGTGCAAAGAAGCTCGATGCAATAGATATTGATCCTTGGTGTTTAGAAAATAGCCAGGAAAACGTCACTAGAAATAACTGTGCTCATATCAACGTTTCTCTTGGAGATGCAACAGCAATACCTAAAGACACGTATCATACAGTAATAGCCAATATCAACAGAAATATTTTATTAAACGATATGGCGATTTACAGAGATAGTTTACTACCCAAAGGGGAGTTGTATCTCAGTGGTTTTTATACCCAAGATTTGCCTATTATTATAGCGGCTTGCAAAACATTGGGTTTTACTTTCGTTGGAAATAAAGAACGAAACAATTGGGTTGCTGCAAAGTTTACATTATAAATAGGGTGCTGAGCAGTAGGCTAGCCTTTTTTACATTATTTCAATTTATTTTATATCGTGATTAATACCAGAGAAAAAATACAAGAAGACCTTGACATACTTGAAGAAGAAGTCTTCGAAAATCAAATTGTTTTATTTAATGATGAGGTCAATACCTTTGATCATGTTATTGATATGCTAATATACGCCTGTGATCATACTCCAGAGCAAGCAGAACAATGCTCTCTTCTGGTGCATTACAAAGGAAAGTGTACCGTTAAAACTGGGCCGTATGAGGAGTTAAAAACACAGTGTACTATGCTCTTGGAGGCTGGTTTAAGTGCAGAAATTCAATAAAACTATGATACAGTGGTAATGCAGTTGTTGTATAAAAAATAAATGGCTTGTTGTTGCTTCTTCTTGTGGTTTTTTTTTAATTACATCAAGGACAAATTTTTATATAAAACACTTGGTTTGGTAGCTTCTATTTTTCTATATTTACACCCCGAAACAAAGGTGTTTATTGTTTCAAAACGGCCTCGTGGCGCAACTGAATAGCGCACTTGATTACGGCTCAAGAGGTTACTGGTTTGAATCCAGTCGAGGTCACTACTATTTACAAGGGAACTGGAGAAATCTAGTTCCCTTTTTATTTTTTATTAATGTTTGTTAAAATTTTTTAGTTGTTATTTGTAATTATTATTTTAATCACTACCGTATTATGAAAAAAATAATTTTATTCTCCTTGTTCTGTTTTTTGTTTTTTACACCTATTTCTAAAGCCCAAGAATCTACTTCATTCTCAAACACGGACCCTATTAATGGGATAACAAAAACTTCTTTTTTTGAATGGAATTTTGGTGTTGCGTTTGTGTCTTTTGATACAAACCACAATTTTTATTTTCCAGGTAGTTCAGCACTATGGGGTACCACCTTTATCAATCAAGATAACCTTATCATTGAGTATGAAGTTGGCTTCGCATTTCCAACCCTTGTTACTGGAAAAATAGGAGTAGGGAAGCGGTTCAATAATACAAATGTTGTTGTAGGGCTAAGACCTTGGCCACTTAATTTGTACGCTCAAACTAGTTTCTCTACCAACAAAAATAGATCTTGGATTGCTTCTATTGAATTTAGCCCGTTAACTTCAAGAAACATCTCAATTGGTTCTCCAGTCAATTTTAACGTTGGTTACAGATGGAATATCTTGATTAAAAACAGTGTGAAAGAGATAGAATAATCTTTAAAGTAAAGCTTGTATAGTTAGTGTAAGATTTTGTTGAATTATTTTATAGTTTGATAAAAAACTCCATATAGAAAATAAAAACAGCCATTACAAAGATTAAATACCCAAAAACTTTTTTTAGTTTATTGCCATCAATAAAATTACTTAGATAACTTCCTATAAAAATTCCAACGAGAGATATTCCCGTAAAAACGAAAAGGAATCCCCAATCTATCTCCATTTTCAAGGCGTCCCCTAAGAAAAAGCCAAGCAACGATTTAAAGGCAATTATCATAAGTGAGGTTCCAACAGCAACTTTCATCTCTATATTGGCTAAAATAACAAGGGCTGGAATGATGAGAAATCCACCACCTGCCCCAATTAAACCAGTAACTGCTCCAACTAGTAGCCCTTCAATTAAAATCAAGGGGTAGTTATAAGAAATGGTGCCATCTGCTTTTTTTTCATTACGTTTTTTAAGCATAAAAAAAGCAGCTGGAATCATTAATACAGCAAACAAACCAAACAGTGCCATTCTTCTAGTAAACTCAAAATCTGCAACTATAAATAAAATGTCTGGTAAAATAGGTACTACATAGTGCCTTACTAAGGAGACTCCTAATATTGCTGGCATACCAAAAACAAAGGCTGTTTTCCAATCTACATATCCTTTTAGGTGTTGTTTAAACCCGCCAACAAGGGCGCAAGCGCCAACAATAAATAAGGAATATCCCGTAGCTATTTTTTCATTAACAGAAAATAAATAGGCTAACACAGGTACTGCGAGTATAGACCCACCGCCGCCAATAAGCCCGAGAGAGATCCCAATTGCTAGGGCACTTATATATCCAAAAATCTCTAATAATTCCATGTAATTCTTGTTCTAAGCTTTTGAGTAAAAGTATGCCTCTTTCATAGTAGAACTTGTGTCTATTTTTTAAATTCCGTGATTGCATTACTTAATGCTAGATATTTGTATTGTTCAGCACGCATTATACTGGTAAAAATAAATAAATAATATTCTACATCCGGCTGTTTACTGGTTCTATTTCATAGCACTTGATTGTTGTGTTTCCATGACTATGAGGTACTTACTTTTTTTGCCTTGTTAGCGGCTATTGATTAATTACCAATAGATGTTTTAAAAATAAAACGTCGGCAAGTTGTTGAGAGTTCCATAGAATCAATTATTTTTGTTGTTTAATAATACATTAAATTTTATAATATGGGAGTAGGTGGACTTGTAATTGGTACTGCAGCAGTATGTTTGGTTTTAGCTATTATAGCGATGGTTAGAGAGAGCTTTAAGTAACAGTTTCTCCATATATTTTTTATATTTCGGCTTACTTTGGTAAGCCTTTATTGGTTTTACTCAATACGGTTATGATACATCTTGAAGACTACATTCGCGATATTAAAGACTTTCCAAAGAAGGGAATTGTATTCAAGGATATAACACCTTTATTGTCCAGTCCAAAAGCCTCCAAAGCTTGCCTTGATGGCTTACTAAAACTTGTTGGAACTCAAAAAATAGACAAAGTAGTAGGTATAGAAGCGCGTGGTTTTTTCTTCGGAAATACCCTAGCACAATCTTTAAACGCTGGTTTTGTACCTGTGCGTAAACCAGGAAAATTACCTTCTCATACTATTTCTCAAACCTATGATCTTGAATACGGTAGCGATACCCTAGAAATGCATAAAGATGCTATACTTAAGGGTGATCGTGTTTTAATTCATGATGATGTACTTGCCACAGGCGGTACTGCAAGGGCTGTATGCAACCTGGTAGAGGATTTAGGAGGTGTAATAGTGCAGTGTAACTTTTTGATGGAACTAGATTTCTTAGAGGGTGCCAATAGAATTAAAGAATATCCCGTTACTTCCCTACTTCATTACTAATCCAGCGCATTTTTTGTAACCCACAAACGATACCCAAAGAGGGCCATTTGTATTTTAGAAACTTTAGCTAAATCTAGCCTTTTTTTTGTAAAGCTAGGAAGTACTGCTTTGTTAAATTTGGCTAGGGTTTTAAATATTGATTTTTTCACGCTGTAAACATACAAAATAAAAAGAGCGCTTTGCCTACTAGTTTATTAGTTTTAGAAATTGACTTCCATTTTAAATTCTTTTTGGCTTTTTTTTAAATTTTCAGTTGTTTTTGTATTTCCGAAGTCTACTAAAGGGTAATTATTTATCTTCGTAGCTTATTATATTTGTATGAGTATATTGTTTGTTTTTCTTGGCTTTGCGCTATTGGTTGTTGGTGGAGATTTTTTGGTTCGAGCTGCTGTTGGTTTGTCTCTAAAGCTAAATATCTCTAAGATGATTATCGGGCTAACGGTCGTTTCTTTTGCAACATCTGCGCCAGAATTATTGGTAAGTGTTCAAGCCGCTATGGATGGCTTTAGCGATATTTCTTTAGGAAATGTAATAGGTTCTAATATTGCCAATATAGGTTTGGTCCTGGGGGTTACTGCTATTGTTTCACCACTAACGATAGACAAAGACTTCTATAAATTTAATTGGCCGGTGATGATGTTGCTGTCTGTTGGTTTGTTTTTTATACTGCAGAGTGGTAATGAATTATCTAGTTTAGAGGGGCTTGCTTTAGTTGCCATATTAATTGTTTACTTAGCACTTTTAATTGGTAGAGCAAAGAGGTATCCTGCCAATAATAGCAATGATATTGTAGATGAAGCATTAGCTATTGTTTCTAATTTTAAAATAATTACGTGGTTGCTCATTGGCGGTGTTGCTCTTTATTTTGGTAGTGAGTGGCTGGTAGAGGGTGCTATAGGTATGGCTAAAACCCTAGGGGTTAGTGAGCGTATAATTTCTATAACAATTATAGCCGTTGGTACAAGTGTACCAGAATTAGCAGCTTCTGTGATTGCTGCTTTAAAAAAGGAGAAAGCCTTGTCTTTAGGTACTTTAATTGGCTCCAATATTTTTAATATAGCCTCTGTCCTTGGTATTACTGCTATTATACAACCCATAACTGTAAAGAGTCAAGAACTCTTTACCAATGATATTTGGTGGATGCTAGGATTTGCCTTAGTGCTTATTCCACTGGCTTTTTTGCCAAAGAAGTTTGAAATAGGCCGTATTAAAGGACTAATCTTAGTAGTAGCGTATTGCGTTTTTATTAGTTTGGCATTTATAGGATAAGCCAATTTGTTATTATTGCTGCTGCTTATGATTTTATTTTTTCATCACTTTCTACTAAACCATCACGAAGTCTAATTACTCGGTGTGCATGTTTTGCAACCTCCTCTTCATGGGTAACTAGTATAACTGTATTTCCTTGTGCGTGTATGGCGTCAAATAGTGCCATAATTTCTAAGGATGTTTTGGTGTCTAAGTTTCCTGTTGGTTCATCTGCCAAAATAATAGAAGGTTTATTTACCAAAGCTCTACCTACGGCTACGCGTTGCCTTTGACCTCCAGAGAGTTGGTTTGGTCTGTGATCCATACGGTCTGCTAGGCCTACGTCTGTTAATACTTCTTGTGCGCGTTTTGTTCTTTGTGCTTTTGTAGCCCCTGCATACACCATAGGGAGTGCTACATTGTCTAATGCTGTGGTACGGGGTAGAAGGTTAAAGGTTTGAAATACAAACCCTATTTCTTTGTTGCGTATTTCTGCCAATTCATCATCACTCATGTTACTCACATCTTGGCCACTCAATAGGTAAGAACCTTCTGTAGGAGTATCTAGGCATCCAAGTAAGTTCATTAAGGTAGACTTTCCAGAACCTGACGGCCCCATTAGGGCAACATATTCTCCTTTTTCAATTTGAAGATCGATTCCTTTTAATACTTTAACTATTTCTTGTCCTAAAGGGAAATCTCTACGTATTGCTTTGATGTCTATAACTAAACCCATATGTCTTGTTGCTTATGCTATAAATATAGCTGAAATTTTAGTAATGTTATTGCTGTACTTGCAGGTGTTTGTGTTAAAAATGGCACAATGTATATTTTGAAAATACGATACATCAATAAGTCGCTAGGAGTTTAACTATGTTACAAGCGTAGTGTAAAATGTTGCTTTTCTTGTGTTGTTCTCAAAAAAGCCAATCCTATATAAAATCCATCAATACTCACAGTTACTTTTGGATCTGCTATGATTTCTTGCCAAGCTTCTCTCACTGCTTTGTTATGATAAATGTCGTTAAAAATAAAGACACAGTTTTGATGTGCGTGAGGGAGTAGTTGCTTAAAGTAGGGCAGTATGTTATGTTTGCTTTGTGACCCTATATATACCAAATTAAACTTTTTTTTAAATTTTTGCACACTACAAAAGGCCTCAAAAGTACTTGTACTCTCTACTGTGTTTTTAAGTTGAAACGTGGTAAGAGTTTTTTTGGTATTATTTGTGTTTACACACTGTTCAATGCTTGTAAGGCCGCTATTTGGCTTCGCTAAGGATAGGGAAGTGCTTGCCTTACCACATGAGGTTTCTACCACTAGCATTTCTGTGGGGCTTAAATAACCCGCTATTTTATAGAGTGTGTTGTCTCTTTTTTTTAAAATTCTTGTAGGTTGTTCCTTCTTGTGGGTAATTAATGCTTCAGCAATCGGCTGTTTTTTATAGATACATTTGGCGAGCAGGTCATACACAAAAGGAGAGTGCACACCGTGTTGATTGGTTGATTTTAGTAAAAACGTAATATAAGATCTTATTTGATACAGCACAGTATTGTCTTTAGTCTTCTATTTTTTCAGATAACTCAAACCAGCGCATTTCTTTTTCCCCAAGGCTGTCAATCATGTTTTGCAATTTTTTAGATTGTTTGTTTATTTCTTCATTGTCCCACTCCTCTGTCGCAAATTTTTGTTGAAGTTCGTCACGTTCGCGCTCTATCCTAGCAATGTCTTTTTCTAAACGGTTGTATTCTTTTTGTTGCTGGTAGCTTAGTTTGGTTGTTGTTTCTGTGGCTTTCCAGTTTTTCTTTTCTGTTTTTGGAGTGTCTTTATTTCTTTTTTCTGAAATTTTACTATCCTCATAGGTTCTAAAATCACTATAGTTTCCTGGAAAATCTAATACCTCACCACCACCTTGAAATACAAAAAGATGATCAACAACCTTGTCCATAAAGTATCGATCATGACTAACTACAATAAGGCATCCTGGAAAATCTAGTAAAAAGCTCTCAAGGACATTAAGGGTGACAATATCTAGATCATTGGTAGGTTCATCCAGAATAAGAAAGTTTGGATTTTGAATAAGCACCGTACACAAGTACAGTCTTTTTCGTTCTCCCCCACTAAGTTTGTCTACAAAATCATATTGCTTTTTTCTGTCAAATAGAAAACGCTCTAAAAGGCCTTGCGCACTTATCTGACGTCCTTTTTTTAAGGGTATATAGTCACCAAATTCTCTAATAACATCAATTACTTTTTGACCTTCCTTAATATTGATGCCTCGTTGGGTATAATATCCAAATTTTACGGTGTCTCCAATAACTACTTTACCAGAATCTGGTTGAAGTGATCCTGTGAGTATGTTTAAAAACGTAGATTTTCCTGTACCGTTTTTACCTATAATACCAATACGCTCGCCCCGCAAAAAATTATATTCAAAGCCATTAAACAGGGTATTGTTGTCATAACTCTTAGATATTTTATGAATTTCAACTACTTTGGTTCCTAGGCGCTCCATGTTGAGCTCCAATTGTACCTCATGGTCGTTGCGTCGTTGGTGAGCCTTATCTTTAATTTCACTAAAATCATCGATTCTAGATTTACTCTTTGTGGTACGTGCTTTGGGTTGACGACGCATCCATTCTAACTCTTTTTTGTAGAGTTGTTTTGCTTTGCCAGTTTCTGTGGTTTGTGTTTCTATTCTCGCGTCTCTTTTGTCAAGATAATAACTGTAGTTTCCTTTATAGCTGTATAGGTTTCCTTCATCAAGCTCTACAATTTCATTGCAAACACGTTCTAAGAAATAGCGGTCGTGGGTAACCATAAATAAGGTGAAATTCTCTTTGGCGAATAATGCCTCTAGCCATTCAATCATCTCAAGGTCTAAGTGGTTGGTTGGCTCATCCATAACCAATAAGTCTGGCTGGGTAAGTAACGCATTGGCAAGGGCAAGTCTCTTTTTTTGTCCTCCACTTAAATCTCCTACTTTTTTATCAAGGTTCTCTAACTTTAACTTAAAGAGAATTTGTTTGTATCGTGTTTCAAAATCCCAGGCACTATAGGCATCCATAGCATCAAAAGCCGCTTGGTAGTTTTCTGTTTCTTCTGGTTTTAGAATTGCCTTTTCATAAGAGTCAATAACCGCTAGGATAGGATTATCACTCGCGAAAATGGTTTGCTCTATAGAAAGACTTGTGTCCAAATTAGGTTCTTGAGATAGAAATGCTACTTTCAAGTTTTTTCTATACACCACAGATCCCTCATCTGGAGTATCTAGGCCAGAAAGAATGTTGAGTAGCGATGTTTTTCCGGTACCATTTTTGGCCACAAAGCCTATTTTTTGTCCTTGGTTTATACCAAAAGAGATATCCTTAAATAAGATACGTTCTCCGTATGATTTTGCAACATGTTCGACAGAAAGGTAATTCACAGTTTGTTTTTTTTGCAAATTAAAGGGTTTTAGATTACTTAAAATCAAATATATTTTATAATTGCTCTAGCTGTCTTAAGTTTATGTGGTGATGGTGTATTTTAGAGATAGAATATCCTTAAAAAGAGACTCTCAATAAAAAGCATACTTCTATGTTTTGCTATTACAATGGTATGAATACTTGTTATTTGATCCTATTGTTTATAAAGCCTTGCCTTTGCTTTAATCTTTCAGATATCTAGCTAGATAGAAATACCTTATAAACAAGGCTATTAAAAGTGGCAGCAGCGCGGGAGCAAACACTTGAACACCCGTACTCCAGTGTAGCGTGAGTAATGCTAGTGTGATAATTAAAAAGAACACATACCTGCGTAGCCATTTTTTTGGTGCGCTGCTCCAAATAAGCGAACAGAAAAATAGATTGAGTGGAAAGCCCCAAAGGATATTATAATTATTTGCAGTGGCAGTATGATCTGTTCCAAGCCAGAGTACTAAGAGCAACATACCTACAACACCAGTTACTAAAAATATTAGGCCATCTAGCCATCTGCTGCGTTTTTGAACTTTACTGTCTTTTACCGTAATATACACAATGCTTATGCCTATTAACAAGAAAACAAAAAATGGACTCAAGAAGAAATTAGTTTTTTTGTTTCTGCTTCCAGCTTCATTGAGTGTTGTTGTTTGTTTTAATAATGCTGTAGTTTTACCATTTTTAGTAAGGGTAGCTGTCTTTAAACTGTCAAAGGTGTAGTCTGGTAAAAATTGATGTTCCCAAGGAGTGGCAGTCCTGTCTATAACTGCGCCTAAGGCAATATCTATCCCCAAGCTACCCCAAGAGTTCCAGTCTAGTCGTTGCCGTATGAGTTGCCTAAAGGTGAACCACCTAGGTGCGTATGCATCATCTTTATAGGCTAGTTTATCTCCTAAGTTTGCAACCAATACATCACGTATTCTAGTAGCACAATTATCAAAGAAAAAATCATATTGATAAGCTCTGTTTTGAGGCTGTGCGTTGTTTAATAAATAGTCAAAAATAGTCACTTTTTCACCATAGCTTAAATCGAGTATTTGCTCTTTAACCCAGCGCTTCTCGGCGATATAGTTTTTAAGAAAACTTTTGTAGGGTCTTACAGATAAGGCATAAGGCAATTGCCCTCTACCAAACTTTAAGTAAAAATTGGGTGTTGTAAAATCAAATGTTCCATAGTTAAAGGCCAAGTCCTTCCCATTACTAGGGTCAGAGACTCTAATGGCGTTATGACCAAAAGAATCGTAGAGTTCATCTCCAGGGCCTATGGTGATGATGCTTATTTGGGCATCTTCAGCAAGGGTGTTTATTTGTGTTTGACCTACAAAATAAGAAAGTAGTAATACTAAGGTGACGAACGATTTATACACGCAGTAAAATTTCAGAAGTTAATTTTTAAAGATACTCAAATCCAATTTTAAAGAAAATACATTGCTGTATAATGCTGCACTTTGATCTCCAATATCTGTTAAAGCATAATCAATTTGGATTCCCTTATAGGCAAAGCCCACGCCAATGTTTGGTTGAAACCCTGTTGACTCTAGACCATCTAGTTGTTGTATGGTCTGGAAGTTACCCATACCACCACGCAAATATATCATGTCTATGTACCCAAATTCAAAACCAAAAGATGGCGTAATGCTTACAGAAGAGCTTGAAATAAGGTCGTTAGTTTGTGTAAAGCGCACATTGAGGTCAATCTCAGTTAGAAATGAAAAGTCATGGTGGTAGATAAATCTTCGCGCCACACCCATTTGTAATTTTGGAATAGTGATCTCTGTAGTTTCTGGTAATTCTTGGTTTTGGCCATCTACAGCTCCCTGAATTTCAGAAAACTTTTCCTGGTCGATAGACCAAGCATTGAAGCTAGTTGTAATGTCTCTAGCCATTAATCCAACCTGCCATTTTTTACTTTTAAATTGTATTGCTGCATCAAAACCAAAGCCCCAAGAGGAAGCAAAGTCTCCAATAATTCGACGTACTACTTTTGCATTTACCCCTACATTTAATCCATCTAGAGGTAATCTTTTAGCATAACTTACAGTAAAGGCATAGTCTGCCGTGGAAAATAAACTAATACGATCATAATTAATTTGTCCTTGATTGTCTATAAGTTGGGTGGTGTTTAAAATATCATCTACGCCAAACCTAATAATAGATAAGCCAATTGCGCTTTCATTGTCTAATGGCATAGCAAAGGCAGCATAATCATAATTAGCTATATTGGCAAAGTATGACGCATGCATTAGGGACAGCTCGCTAGTTTCAATATCTACTAGCCCTGCAGGATTCCAGTAGCTAGCGTTTACGTCATTAGTGGATGCTACCACGGCATTAGCCATGCCAAAGGCGCCTGCGTCTACACCAATGTTTAAAAACTCATTAGAGTATTTACGCACCGTTTGGGCAGAGAGTAATGAAGATACTAGCAGTATGCAAACAAGCAATGTTTTTTTCAATGTATTGTTTTTGTGCAATTATGGTTTTTTACTTACTCTAATAAACTGTTATTTTGGTAACATATTGTACCTATGTGGAGCTAGAGATAAATACTTTGCTACTTTTACAAAAGTACTACGTAAATTTTCATTCGTGAAACTATTTTAGTAGTATTGAACTCTCTATTTGCGTACTAGTAAGGTGTCAAAATTGAAAAACTAAGCACATTGTCACATAAATAAAGACAGTATCTTTGAATCTTTGAAAGGTTCTAACCCATTAAATCAATACTTCTAATGATCAAGCAAATACCTAATATCATTACCTCCTTGAATTTGTTATGTGGCTGTGTGGCTATTTTGTTTGCAGTTTCTGGCGATTTGGTTTCTGCCTCTTTTTTTGCTTTTGTAGGTATATTTTTCGATTTTTTTGATGGTCTTGCGGCGAGACTACTTAATGCTCAAAGCCAAGTAGGGTTGGAGCTAGATAGTCTAGCAGATGTTGTAACTAGCGGAGTGGTTCCCGGTATTGTTATGGTGCAGTTACTTAGTGAGGCTTTTACGGGACATACTTTAGATATCACTACTGTATTTTCTTATGATGGTTGGAATAACGCTATGATGAGGTATCTGCCGTTTATAGGCCTGTTTGTTACGGTAGCTTCTGCTTATAGATTGGCAAAGTTTAATGTTGATACCAGACAGAGTTCTAGCTTTATTGGATTGCCAACCCCTGCCAACACACTTTTAATTTTAAGTTTGCCTTTAATTTTAACTTTTCAAGAATCTCAAGAACTTACAGCATTAATTTTAACACCTTGGTTTTTGATATCTCTTACACTTTTAAGTTGTGTGATGTTAAATGCTGAGATACCTCTTTTTGCTTTAAAGTTTAAAACATGGGATTTTAAAACCAATGCTAAGCGCTATATTTTCTTGTTAGCCAGTATTATATCTTTGGTGTTGCTTAAGTTTATAGCAATACCTTTAAGTATCCTTTTGTATATTTTGATTTCGGTTTTTTGGAAAGATAAGCGCTAAGTAGCAAGCTCTTTAGATACCCTATTATTGGAAGTTTAATTTTTTCTTACGAAGCTCGAAGTTTTGCCCTAGGTAGACTTTACGTACCATTTCATCTGCAGCAAGCTCTTCTGGAACGCCATGCTTTAAGATACTTCCTTCAAACATTAAATAAGTACGGTCTGTAATGGCAAGGGTTTCTTGTACGTTGTGATCTGTAATTAATATACCAATATTCTTGTCCTTGAGTTGAGCTATAATGCGTTGGATATCCTCTACCGCTACAGGATCAACACCAGCAAAGGGCTCATCAAGTAAAATAAAATTTGGATCTGTAGCCAGCGCTCTAGCAATTTCAGTACGTCTACGCTCTCCACCACTCAATAAATCTCCTCGGCTTTTACGTATATGTCCTAGACTAAACTCTTCGATAAGAGACTCCATTTTCATGAGTTGCTCTTTTTTAGATAGTTTAGTGAGCTGTAATACACTTAGTATGTTATCCTCTATGCTTAATTTTCTAAACACGGAAGCTTCTTGTGCTAAATAACCAATCCCATTTTGTGCACGCTTGTACATAGGGTATTTGGTGATTTCTCTACCATCAAGATAGATGTTTCCTCCGTTAGGCTTAATAAGTCCAACAATCATATAAAATGAAGTTGTCTTTCCAGCACCGTTTGGTCCTAGTAATCCAACAATTTCGCCTTGATTTACCTCTACAGTAATACCTTTTACGACCTTTCGGCCCTTGTACTGCTTCATTAAATTTTCAGCTTTTAATTTCATATAGAATTTTTTTGGATGGAAATTTTAGTTAATTACAAATGTATTTATTTTTTTAAAGATAGTCTAAGTATTAAATGCATCTTCAAAATCACCCTTTTGCCTTCCTTTTAGCCTCTCGTCGAAGCACCCTTTTTGATATGGTGATACTTATTTCATAGAGTATAATTATTGGAACAGATACAATGACCTGGCTAGCAATATCTGGAGGTGTTATAATAGCAGATAAAACTAAAACAATAACCAAAGCAAACTTTCTATATTTTCTTAAATACTGTGGGTTTACAACACCAATTTTGGTCAAGAAATATATCAAAATAGGCAATTCAAAAATAAGACCACTAGCGAGCACAGAAGTGCGTACAAGCCCCGTATAGCTACTTAAGTCAAAATCATTAAAAACTTGATCGCTTACTTGATAGCTCCCCAAAAAATTTATTGATAAAGGGGTCACCACGTAATATCCAAAAAGAACTCCAGTGAAAAACAATAAAGACGCAATGATGATAAAGCCTCGACTATTTCTACGTTCATTGATGCGTAGTCCAGGACTTATAAAACGCCAGAATTCAAATAATATGTATGGAAACGAAACTACAAAACCTAGGGTGATTGACGTCCAGATATGTGCAGAAAATTGCCCTGCTACTGTTCTGCTTTGTATTCTAAAGGACTCTTCATTAAAGCAGAAGCTTTCTTCTATGCCAATCATGTTTGAGAGTTTACATAACAGTCTATAGGTAGGGAAATCTTGATTCTTTGGACCAAGTAGCAACACATCAAATACAAAATTCTTTGCTAAAAAAGCAGCTAACGCCACAACTACTACAGCAATACTAACGCGTATTAAATGCCACCTTAATTCTTCAAGGTGATTGATAAAAGACATTTCTTTACCTTGGGTGGGTGTGCCTATTTGTTTTGTCATTAATTATAAGTTTTTACTAGCTACAATCATATAATTCCTTCTTTGGTCAAGTTATGGATGTGAACAACACCACAATAAATACCATTTTCTTGTGCTAGTATTTGTGTAATACCGTTGGTTTCCATTAGTTCCATGGCTGCTACTGCCATTGCATTATTGTCTATTGTTTTTGGATTTTCACTCATGATGTCTCGTGCTGTTAGGCCTGCAAAACTATCATTGGTAGTCATCATACGTCTTAAATCTCCATCTGTAATAATGCCAACGATATCTGTACCCTGAATAACGGCAGTAACCCCTAGCATTTTTTTAGATATTTCCATAATAACATCTTTTACATTTGTATCTGGTGCTACCTGGGGTTTTTCATTAAGCTCTGTTAGATTACTAACGCGCAGGTATAGCTGTTTACCAAGAGATCCTCCTGGATGAAACTTTGCAAAATCACTGCTTGAAAATCCTCTTAGGTCCAACAGTGCCATTGCTAGAGCATCACCAATAACTAATTGAGCAGTTGTGCTGGAGGTAGGAGCAAGATTGTTTGGGCAAGCTTCTTTTTCTACATATGCGTTTAAAATATAGTCTGCTTGAAGACCCAGGAAACTATCTTTATTAGAGGTAATGGCAATTAACTTATTTCCAATAGCCTTAATAAGAGGAACCAATACTTTAATCTCTGGTGTGTTTCCACTTTTTGAAATACAAATCACGCTATCATTTTCTTGCACCGTTCCAAGATCACCATGAATGGCGTCTGCTGCATGCATAAATATAGCAGGAGTTCCTGTAGAGTTTAAAGTGGCAACAATTTTAGTGGCAATGTTTGCGCTTTTGCCAATACCTGTAACAATGACACGCCCATTGCTTTTATAGATGTACTTTACTGCTTCTGCAAATTCTTCGTTTACCAATGAAACCAAGTTTAAAATTGCTTTGCTTTCTGTTTCAATGGTCTGTTTTGCTACTGAAATAATTCTATCGTTATCCAATTTTTTTTGCTTTTTAAAGTTTGTCACTTTATAAGAAATAACTATTTTTATTTTTACATACTAAATATAGTAAGTCTTGATGTAATAAATGCATACCTTACCATACAAATACGATCTACAACATACAAAATTACGATTGTTCCTAAGTAAAAACAATTATTTTGTGGTAAGACTGAAATAATAAAAACAATTAAGTCTCGTGAGTGACACTGAATTATACGCTGCACTGAAACATTTTTTTGGATTTTCTAAATTCAAAGGTCTGCAAGAAACTGTAGTTAAGAGTATTCTTGCTAAGAAGAATACGTTTGTTATCATGCCTACAGGTGGTGGTAAGTCCTTATGCTTCCAATTGCCAGCATTAATGCAAGAAGGTACAGCTATTGTTGTTTCTCCTTTAATTGCCTTGATGAAAAACCAGGTAGACGCACTTCGTGCATTGTCTTCAGAAGAGGGTATTGCTCATGTATTAAACTCTTCACTTAATAAGACAGAAGTAAAACAGGTAAAAGAAGATATTAGCAATGGTGTTACTAAACTATTATATGTAGCGCCAGAATCTTTAACTAAAGATGAGTATGTTGATTTTCTTCAGCAAGAAAAAGTTTCATTTGTTGCTATAGATGAAGCACACTGCATTAGTGAGTGGGGTCATGATTTTAGACCAGAATACAGAAACCTTAGAGCTATTATAAAAAGAATTGGAGATAATATCCCAATTATAGGATTAACGGCAACTGCTACTCCTAAAGTTCAGGAAGATATTCTCAAAAATTTAGGCATGAGTGATGCAAATACATTTAAAGCATCATTTAATAGACCTAATTTATACTATGAAATTCGTCCAAAAACTAAAAATGTTGATGCAGATGTCATTCGTTTTGTAAAACAACATGAGGGTAAAAGTGGTATTGTGTATTGTTTGAGTAGAAAACGAGTAGAGGAGTTGGCTCAAATACTTCAGGTAAACGGTGTAAAGGCGGTACCTTATCATGCAGGCCTAGATGCTAAGACCAGGGTAAAACATCAAGATATGTTTCTCATGGAAGATGCAGATGTTGTTGTTGCCACCATTGCCTTTGGTATGGGTATAGACAAACCAGATGTTCGTTTTGTAATTCATAATGATATCCCTAAAAGTATAGAAAGCTATTATCAAGAAACTGGTCGTGCTGGTCGTGATGGAGGAGAGGGTCATTGCTTGGCTTATTATAGCTACAAAGATATTGAAAAACTTGAAAAATTTATGAGCGGCAAACCTGTTGCAGAACAGGAAATAGGTCATGCCTTATTGCAAGAAGTAGTTGCTTTTGCAGAAACCTCTATGTCTAGAAGAAAATTTATTCTTCACTACTTCGGAGAAGAATTTGACACAGACACAGGTGATGGAGGACAGATGGATGATAATATGCGTAATCCAAAAACCAAGCAGGAGGCTCAAAACCAAGCTCAAAAACTATTGCGTATTATTAATGAAACTAATGAGCAGTATAAGAGCAAGGATGTTGTTAATGTTACTATAGGAAATGCAAATGCACTTATAAAATCTCATAGAACAGACAAACTTGCCTTTTTTGGTATAGGGGTTGCTTATGAAGATCATTACTGGATGGCATTATTACGCCAACTCTTAGTGGCTAAGTATGTAAGAAAAGATATTGAGACCTATGGCGTTATAAAACTTACTCAAAAGGGTACAGACTTTATAGAAAGTCCAACCTCTTTTATGATGACAGAAGATCATTCTTTTAAACAAGCCAATGATGATACAGTCATTCTAGCCAATAAGGGCGGCGGTTTGGTAGCAGACGAAAATCTTTTTAAATTACTTAAAGCAGAACTTAAAAGCACAGCAGATAAATTAAGCCTACCACCTTACGTTATTTTTCAAGAGCCATCTCTTGAAGACATGGCCTTAAAATACCCAATTACAATAGAGGAGCTCTCTAATGTTCATGGAGTAGGAGAGGGGAAAGCCAATAAATACGGTAAGAACTTCGTAGCACTCATTAAAAAATACGTGACTCAAAACGAGATAGAGCGCCCAGATGATCTGGTGGTGAAATCTACAGGGAGTAATAGTGCAAACAAATTATATATTATTCAAAACGTAGACAGAAAATTACCTCTCACAGATATTGCAAACTCCAAGGGATTGCCCATGGATGAACTCATCAAGCAAATGGAGGCAATTGTTTACAGCGGTACTAAATTAGATATTAGTTATTGGGTAGATGAAATGCTGGATGAAGACCAGCAAGAAGAAATTCATGAGTATTTCTTAGAGTCTGAGACAGATAAAATTGATGATGCCATGGAAGAGTTTGATGGAGATTATGATGATGAAGAACTTCGTGTTTATAGAATCAAGTTTATTAGTGAGGTAGCAAACTAGTTTTAATTTACTCTTTTATTAAAATATACTAAGGTAAGCCCTACTGCATTAAGCAGTGGGGCTTGTTTTTTAAAGCCATGGAAACTTCTTAAATTTTAAAAAATAAGTTTTGATTTATGCAGTGATAAAGAGTAACTTTGCGCTTTGAAAATTCATGGCAGACGCTTTGATAAACAATCATTTAAAAAACGATTATGCAAGACGGTATTTACGTTAAAATAACAACAGAAAAAGGAACAATCCTAGGTCAATTAACTTATAAGAGAACTCCTGGAACAGTAGCAAACTTTGTGGCATTAGCCGAGGGTAATCTTGAAAATAGTGCAGCCCCTCAAGGAACCCCTTATTATGATGGATTGACGTTTCACCGTGTTATTTCAGACTTTATGGTTCAAGGAGGAGATCCTGCAGGAACTGGATCTGGTGGCCCAGGATATCAATTTGATGATGAGTTTCATCCAGAACTGAAACATGATAAGCCGGGTGTTTTTTCTATGGCAAATTCTGGTCCAGCAACCAATGGTAGTCAGTTCTTTATCACCCACATCCCTACAGATTGGTTAGACAACAAGCATTCTGTTTTTGGCTATGTAGTAGAAGGGCAAGATGTGGTAAATACAATTGCGCAGGGAGATACTATGAATATGGAAATTATTCGTGTAGGTAAAGAAGCAGAAGCCTTTAATGCTGTTGAGGTTTTTAGAAATTTTACAGGAGCCAAAGCAGACCGTGAAGCTGCGGCAAAAAAGGAGCAAGAAGCTGGAATGAAAGATTTAGTTGCTGGTTTTGATAAAACAGACAGCGGTCTTTATTATAAAATAATCCAAAAAGGAGATGGTGTTAAGCCAACTTCAGGACAGACAGTAGCGGTACACTATAAAGGAATGTTACCAGAAGGCACAACCTTTGACTCTTCTTATGATAGAGGAACTCCAATTGAGTTTCCAATAGGTATGGGCCACGTTATTGCGGGGTGGGATGAAGGTATTATGTTGTTAAACAAAGGGGATAAAGCACGTTTTGTTATACCAAGTGATTTAGGATACGGTGCACAAGGTGCAGGAGGAGTAATTCCTCCAAATGCTACACTAGTATTTGATGTAGAGTTAATGGATATCAAAGGTTAGTAACCTCTTTATAACTATACAAAAAACGCCTCAAAAATATTGGGGCGTTTTTTTTATGCTAAAATTTAAAATTATGACACAGACTTCAATACAACATCCAATAGGAAAACTTAAACTACCTAAGACCATTTCACCCGCTCAAGTTACAGAAGCCATTGAGGTGTTGCGTATTTTCCCGCAACAATTAAAGATGACATTACTTGATGTGTCTGAAGCGAAATTAGATACTTCATATCGAGATGGTAGTTGGACGCTACGTCAATTAATTCATCATATTTCAGATTCACACAGTCAATGTTATAATAGATTACGTTGGGCTTTAACAGAAGATACACCTGTTATTAAGTCTTATGATCAAGACTTATTTGCCGCCATGGACGATTACAAGACAGCATCTACAGCATGGTCGTTAACTCATATAGAGATGTTGCATCATAAAATTGTATATATTTTACAACGCTTGGGCGGTAAGCAATGGAATAGATCTTATGTGCTTCCAGAGAAAAACCTAGAGTTAAGTATTAAAGAAATGGCATTAACATATGCATGGCACAGTATGCATCACTTTATGCATATAAAGAATGCTTTGTAACCCTTAAGGATATCAAGCAAAAGCCCAGAATAACAACGTGTTATTCTGGGCTTTTATTTTTTAGATATAATTACGATTCTAAGTTAATTATTTTACAATTATTTTTTCAACAAATACCTGGTTACCAGAATTTATCTGGACAATATACAGGCCGCTTGCCAAGCCTTGGGTAGAGACAGCTTGTTTGGGTGTTGTTGGGTTTAATGCTTTTTCACGCACTATTTGTCCTAGCATAGAATACAGCCTAACATCTAGTTGTCCTAGATATGGAGTAATGCCTGCTATAGTTACAAAGTTATCCTTGTTTGCTTTGTATACACTTAAAGCGTTTATACCAAGGGTATCTCCACTAGAGAGCACGCTGTTTTCTTTAAAGACAACAAAGAACCTATCTGCCCCGCTAAGATCACTTTGCGCTACTAGCTCAAAGTCCTGGTCTTTTAATGAGGTGAGGGTGCCGTTTAATGTATCTTCTAGATACACGTAGATGTCTTCTGGTAATTCCATCTCTTCCATACTAAGGCTAAAGGCCTGTCCTGCATTTTGGCGTATCTCTAGAGGCACTCTCGTGTTTTGTATAGCCTCCATGCCCATAGCGTTTCTTGCAAAAGCTGTTTCTTGACTTCCCCCGGGGAGTCTTGTGCTTAATTTTGTTGACTGGTTAAAGGCTCCTGCATCATACCAAGGGTCAAGATCTAAAGAGAGTCCATCTCTAAAGTAGAAATCAGTGTTTGCCTTTTGCGTCTCACCATTGTATAGCTTTAAGGCTACATGGTAGGTAAGAGGCTCAGGCCCTAAAACAAAATCTCCAGTACCGGTAGTGGTACGCATAGCTGCCGTGAAATTAAGAAATGTGTTTGTTTCGTTTAATGCCGCTACCCAAAATCCTTGGCCAGGAGCTATTGAAAAGGCCTCATCTAGCAGGTTATACATGGTATAACTAGCGCCATTCCAACCATAAACAGCTCCATAATTACCGTCAATCACAGCGCTATTTGAATCAATAAAGTTGGTAGCACCTGCTGTAGTATTACCGTTAATATAAGATGGGAACGGGTTTGATACCAAGTTCCATCGTCTTCCAACATTGTTTAAGCCATTATTATTTATAATATTAATGCTTTGATCTGTTGTCTGCATAGCTCCTGTAAAGGCTACTGCAGTTCCTGCTGCACCTGGTGGTGGAGGATCTTGTGTAACAGTTGCCATAGAATATCCTTGGGCAGTGGTAAAGCTTCCAGATTGCGCATCTGTTGCGTATCTTTCCCATTGGTCAAGTACATTGTTATACTGGCTAAAGGCATACTCAGTTCCAAGTATCTCAATATTAGCTCCGTTTGCCGCTATAAAATCTGTAATGGTCATAACAGTTGGAGATCCTACTAAATCCCAACCACCACCAAGGCCGTCGTTATAGGAATTAACAAATCTATTGTAGGTGATATCTCCCGTGGCTGTTCCTTCTACAATTAAAGAAGAGAAATTAGCTGCAGTAGAGTTTAAAGTAACGCTGCCGTCATTGGTAAAATCTCCAGAAACTGTTAAAGAAGAGCTTTGATCTATAGTAAGGGTGTTGGCTGAAGTAACACCTAAATCATTAGCAAAATCATCAGAGGTTATCGTGTAATTATCATAAAAATAGACATTTTCTGATGCAGTTGTGGCATCCATGGCAACAGAGTTTACCCATGAGCCTCCACTATAAACAAGATATTCTAACTCCCCGGGGGTACCATTTGCATCTGAATCACTCACAAATGTGTCAGTGAAGATGTTTTGATACTCTCTAGTTCCAGTAAGCACAGTGTCTGTATCATCAATTAAAGTTCCATCATCGGTATTGGCAGTTCCTCCAGTCATTAATCTCCATCTTCTTGTTGAACTTCCAAAATATAATTGAGAATTACCAATGTTGTAATTGACAGCAGCATTTAATGTAGTCCCTTGATCAGTGTCAAATTCAGCTCTTGTAGCTCCTCTTGTTACAATTATGAAACCATACGCAGGTATTGTTAAATCAAAATTCGCGGTACTTTCATCTGTTCCAAAATCATAAACATATTGTGAATTATTATCTGCATTCACTCTTATTAGTTTACTAGTACTTAAATTGATTATTTCATTTGAATTGTTAAAAAGCTCTATAAATTCTGCATTAAAATCACCTCCTTTATCATCAGAAAACTCTGTTATAAAAACTGTTCCAGCACTTGGGACTGGAGGTAATTCATCGTCAATTATTGTAAGTGTATGGGTGCTTTGTGAAATTATTAAACCATTTACTGCGCTAACTTCTTCTAATGTAAATACAATAGTTTCTTCATCTGTATCATCATCATCATTAATCTCTACGGTAATGTTTTGAGTTTGATTTTGTTCAAACAAAAGTGTAGTTGGCGTTGTAAACACGTAATCTGTTGGCTCAGCAGAGCCTCCTGTCACAGAAATGTTTATCTGTACAGGCGTATCGCTATAATTACTTGCCGTTATTGGTATATTATTGCTCGTAAATGTGATGTCAGTCTCAGTTTCTGAGCTTGTAGCAGAATCAAAACCAACTGAAGGTGCAATTTCATCATCAGTAACAGTAACTGTGTGTGTCGCTTGTGAGATAATTAAACCTGTAACTGAACTAGTTTCTGTAATAGTTAAAATAATTTCTTCATCATCATAATCATCAATATCTGGGTTAATATCTAAGGATATGTCTTGAGAACCATCTGATGTAAAAGAAAGTGAAGCAGAAGCTGGGTCTAATGTATAATCAGCACCTTCTGCTGAACCACTTACAGCAATAGAAACATCTATTTGGTCTGTACCGTAATTAGAAACTGTGACTGGGATAGAAACATTGAAAGTATCATCGGTTTCAGTTTGAGAACTTGATGCACTATCAAAACCAATAGTTGGAGAAGATGAAGCAGTACCATTATGTTCTATTTCAATATTATCTAAATAGATACCTTGATCTGATTGACTAAAATTTGCAAATGACAATCTTATATCTAGAGTACTATTACTAGTTAAAGCAATTGCACTTGTAATATAATTTTCAAATTCATTTCTTGAAGAGTCAACAGTACACCCATCGGCAGTACCTGTTGATAAACTAGGTATTGTTGTAGTTGGACCACAATCTCCCATTCCATCAAAACCTAGATCAACTGCAGCGGGTGCATTTGTACAACTACAAATGTTTCTTACCCATATTAAATTTTGATAAGTACCATTATCTAAAGAGTATGTAATTGAAAACTCTGTATTACCATCCCAATCATTATAGTGATGTGCAATCCAATCGATTGAAAAAATGAATTCACTTGCTCCTGAAACATCAATTTGATCTAAGTCAATTGTAGGTGATCCGTCTATATCTTCTACGGCCCAAAGGTTTGTTGAGTTACCACCAATATTGGGAGCAGACCTGTTGAATACATCAGTATAACCACTTCCAAAAGTGGTAGAAGGCGTATATCCATCATTTAAAGTTTCAAAATCGATGGAAATAGTAGTTTGCCCAAACCCTATTTGGGTAAAACAAACAAGTGCTATAAAACTAACAGTTTTTCTAAAACTGGTGTAATTTAATATCTTCTTCATAATATTTATTTAATTTGATGATGCAAGATAAGTTTTTAAAGAGTAAGTGATAAAATTATTACACCTAAATAACAATTAATTAATCTCTTAATAATAATTTGTTGTTCTGGTTTTTTTTAATGACAGCTTAGAGAGGATATTTCTATTTTTTATTTCTTCCATTTAATATTACAGCCAATGCTTGGTTTTTGATCCTGTAGCTGTGCTTTGTTATTTAGGATATGATCCATAGCTTCACGTAAATCTCTTCCATTTACAGCAATGCCGTTACCAGGTCTAGAGTTATCTAGTTGCCCACGGTATACAAGGTTCATATTCTCGTCAAACAAGTAAAAATCTGGAGTACACGCTGCTTGATAGGCCCTTGCAACTTCTTGGCTAGGGTCATACAAATAAGCAAAAGGATAGCCTTGTTCTCTAGCTGTTTTACGCATTTGCTCTGGGCTATCTTGGGGGTAGTTTTCTGCATCATTGCTACTTATGGCCACAAAGCCAAAGCCAGTCACTCTATAATCGTTACACAGGCGTACCAACTCTTGATTAACATGTTTTACAAAAGGGCAGTGATTACAAATAAATAGTACCACAGTCCCTTTTTTACCTCTTACATTCTTTAGAGAAGTCAAGGTATTGGATACGGTATCAATTAATTTGAAGTTTGGAGCCTTGGTGCCTAAAGGCAACATTGTAGATGGAGTTAATGACATTGTTTTGTTTTTTTTGTAGTACACTAAGATACAACATAGGTCTTAATATACTATCTTAGATATAAAATATCCCTATGGAAATTACCTGGAATGATTTTGAAAAAATAGAAATACGAATAGGCACCATTTTAAGTGTAAGAGATTTTCCAGAGGCCTTAAACCCATCGTATCAATTATTTGTTGATTTTGGTGTTTTAATAGGGGTTAAAAAAACAGCTGCACAAATTACCAGCCTATACACCAAAGAAACTCTAATAGGGAGACAGATCGTTGCAGTAGTCAATTTCCCTAAAAAACAAATAGGCTCTATGATGAGTGAATGCTTAGTTTTAGGTGCAGTCTCAGGTAAAGAGGTAACACTTTTACATCCAGATGTAAAAGTTGAAAACGGCTTAGGTATTGGGTAAGTTTTTAAGGCTATGCTATGGTTTACGCTTTGAGGGGTATACAATAAAAGGCTCTATACCTCTGCATCCATCATATCTGTTACAACATGGTAGCGAGGATCATCAATTGCGTCTTTGATAATGTTTTTAAATTCTGGATTCCATTTTAGTAACATGGCTTTACAATCTGGGCTTAAGTGTGTCAAGGTTACTTTTTTACCCGCGTCGATGTATTTGTTTGAAATGCTGCGCAAGGCTTCAACCCCAGAATGATCTCCTACTTTAGATTCAATAAAATCTATTTCAATATGCTTAGGGTCTGTTCCAACATCAAACTTACTATTAAAACCTGTTGTAGAGCCAAAGAAAAGAGGTCCCCAAATTTCATAAACTTTGGTGCCGTCTTCTTTAATACGTTTTCTAGCTCTAATCATCGTTGCGCTTTTCCAGGCAAAAGATAATGCGCTCATAATAACCCCTGCAATAACAGCAATGGCTAGATCTTGCCAAACTGTAATGGCAGAAACAGCAATGAGTACAATTGCATCTGTACGAGGTATCTTATGTAAAATCCTAAAACTACTCCAAGCAAACGTACCTATGACCACCATAAACATAACTCCCACTAGTGCTGCAATTGGAATTTGCTCTATAAGAGGAGCACCAAATAACACAAAGCACAATAAGGCTACGGCTGCAGTAGCTCCAGATAAGCGTCCACGTCCACCAGAGTTAATATTGATGATAGATTGCCCAATCATAGCACAACCACCCATACCTCCAAAGAGGCCGTTTAAAATATTAGCACCCCCTTGAGCGACACACTCTCGATTACCACTTCCACGAGTTTCTGTCATGTCATCGATGAGGTTCAAGGTCATCAGGCTTTCAATAAGCCCAACAGCGGCAAGTATAAGTGCGGTTGACCCTATGAGTCCCCAATTTCCTTTTAGCGTATAGAATAACGTAAATATTTGATCCTGGAAGGTTGGAAGGCCACCCTGAAGGCCTTGACCACCTCCATCTTTAATAAAAGAGCCAACGGTTGATACGTCAACATTTCCGAAAATAACAATAGCGGCAACAACTACGATGGCTATAAGTGCAGCAGGAATTTTTTTGGTAAGTTTAGGGAGTCCGTACATAATACCCATGGTTAAAGCAACCAGGGCCAGCATCATCCATAAACTCTTGCCAGACATCCACTGCATTTCTCCACCAATATTTTCTTTAAATAAACCTAGTTGTGATAAGAAGATAACTATAGCTAGTCCATTAACAAAACCCATCATAACAGGATGAGGTATCAAACGCACAAATTTTCCTAGTTTAAAAACACCAGCTAAAATTTGAATTCCTCCAACAAATAATAAGGTTATAAATAACCATTGCAATCCTAAATTCTCTACTGGAATTGCTAATGCATCTCCTACTTCATTTCCTTTTTGGATAAGGAAAACCATTACAACAGCCATGGCGCCAGTTGCTCCACTTACCATTCCAGGTCTACCTCCAAAAAGAGCAGTAACAATACCCATCATAAAAGCACCATAGAGTCCTACTAGTGGATCTATACCTGCCACAAAAGCAAAAGCTACAGCTTCTGGCACTAAGGCCAATGCAACTGTTAGCCCAGATAGGATATCATTCTTAGGGTTTTGAGTGAAATTTTTAATGGTTTTTTGTAGTAGCATACCTTGTTATTTTTCAAGCCGCAAAGATATGCTTTTGTATGGGCTTGTGTAGCAGGATTTTATTTTATTTGAGTCTTATCATTTCTTATAAAATTTCTGTGTGCTGTTTTTGTGTTAAACCGATGTTGTTGTTAAATTGTTTAATTGCTATTATTATTTTAAATATTTGTATATCAATGTATTAAGTAACATTATTTAAGCTTTTATCTTACATGATGTTTTTGTAGTTTTGAGAAAAAGGATTTTAGAAGCATATGGTTGAAGAATTTGTAGTATTGGTAGATGAAAAAGATAAGCAAATAGGGCTTATGCCAAAAATGGAAGCTCATGAAAAAGGGGTGTTACACAGAGCTTTTTCTGTGTTTATATTAAATGATGGTAATGAACTAATGCTTCAGCAAAGAGCATTGCATAAATACCATTCTCCTGGATTATGGACCAATACTTGTTGTAGTCACCAACGTGATGGTGAGTCTAACCTTGAAGCAGGAACAAGAAGGTTGCAAGAAGAAATGGGTTTTTTGGCATCCCTAAAGGAGACGACTTCCTTTATTTATAAAGCGCCTTTTGATAATGGATTAACAGAGCATGAGTTGGATCATATCATGATTGGAAACTATAATGGAGTTCCAGCTATTAATGAAGATGAGGTAGCTGCCTGGAAATGGATGCCTTTAGAGGCTGTAAAAAAAGATATAGAAGACCATCCAGACCAATATACGGTTTGGTTTAAAATAATTTTTGAAAAATTTTACAAGCACATAAGCTTATGAGTCTAACAGTCTACAGAAAAGCACATTTTAACGCTGCACATCGCTTATACAGGAAAGATTGGAGTGATGAAAAAAATGCTGCTGTTTTTGGAAAGTGTAGCAATCCAAACTTCCACGGTCATAATTATGAACTAGAAGTTGGCGTAACAGGAGAAATAGATAAAGAAACTGGTTTTCTAATAGATTTAAAAATCTTAAAGGACATTATCAAACAAGAGGTAGAAGATCCATTTGATCACAAAAATCTTAACAAAGAAGTTGCTGTTTTTAAAGACTTAAATCCTACTGTAGAAAATATTGCTATTGAAATTTATAATAGAATTAAAAAAAGAGTAGGCGCTGCTTTTCAGATTTCAGTTACATTGTATGAAACCCCGCGTAATTTTGTAATCTATACGGGTCCAGTATAAGCATTGTTTTAGTGGCCTAGTTTATAGGTTTTAATGTCTTAGCCTAAGGGTGTTTGTGTTTGTTTATAAAGCCTTGAGAGCCCTAAAAATTAAAAGAAAATCTGCTGCTATTTTGGAAGTGTATATTCCCTAAGAGTTTGTAACTTTGCAGCTTATTAATTAGTAATTTAAAAACTGCACGTAGCGGACCACATTATGGCAAATAAGAGAGATTTAAAAAAAGATATCAATTATGTAATGGGAGATATCATTGAAGCTGTATACATCTGGGAGTTAACAAACCCAGCAAAAGAAACTACTGATTCTCAATCTATCATTGATGATGCCATCAAAGGATTTGATGAATTGATTGTAAAGGTAAACCAAAGAGATGTTGAGAATGCAAAAGATCACTTCAAAGGTGTAAACCAAGAGCTTGAGGCTAAAGGAAGAGCCCTAATTGACAGAATTAATAAAATGTAATACATTGTATTGATTTTAAACAAAACTCCATTACTGTTTAGTAATGGAGTTTTTTTATACCTGTATATTATCTAGTGTGTAAAATAAAAAAATCCCGTTCTGTTTAGAACGGGATTTTTACTACGAAATAATATGATTATTGAATTGTCTTATTTTACTTTCTTTACAATCGCTTCAAAAGCTTCTGGATGATTCATAGCTAAATCTGCAAGAACCTTACGATTCAATTCAATTCCAGCTATTTTCATTCCTCCCATAAATTGAGAGTAAGACATTCCGTGTTCGCGTGCACCTGCGTTGATACGCGTAATCCACAATGCTCTAAAAGTTCTCTTTTTGTTTCTACGGTCTCTGTATGAGTAAGACATTGCTTTGTCTACTGCATTTTTAGCTACCGTCCAAACGTTCTTTCTTCTTCCAAAGTACCCTTTGGCTTGTTTTAATACTTTTTTTCTACGTGCTCTCTTAGCAACGCTGTTTACTGATCTTGGCATAATTTAATTGTTTTTTGTAGTAGGCGACTCATGTGTATAAGTTCTTTTATAATAGCCTAACTCCAGGGTTATAAAATTTAGTTAACCGCAAAGCAATTACTTCATTCGAAGCATTTGTTTTACATTACTCTCATCAGATTTGTCAACCAAACCATCGTGAGTTAATTTAAGCTTACGTTTCTTAGACTTCTTTGTTAAGATGTGACTCTTAAACGCATGCTTTCTTTTGATTTTACCAGTACCTGTAAGCTTAAAACGCTTCTTAGCACTAGATTTTGTTTTTTGTTTAGGCATTATTCCTTCTTTTATATATTATTTCGTTGTTTCTCTTTTGGCACACGTACCTAGTGAGAGGGTATATAAATATGTCCCCAGGGGATCAGATTTCAGTTTTAATAGTTGTTAAACTATTTCTTTTTTGGAGCGATGAACATAATCATACGCTTTCCTTCTAATTTTGGCATTTGTTCTACTTTACCTAGTTCTTCCAGTTCTTGAGCTAATTTTAATAATAAAATTTCTCCTTGATCTTTATAGATAATAGAACGTCCTTTAAAAAATACATAGGCTTTTAATTTAGCTCCATCTTTCAAGAACTTTTCTGCATGTTTCTTTTTAAACTCATAATCATGATCATCTGTGTTAGGGCCAAACCTAATTTCTTTGATAATCACTTTGGTAGCTTTAGACTTCATTGACTTCTCGCGCTTCTTCTGCTCGTAGACAAATTTTTTGTAGTCCATAACTTTACAAACTGGTGGGTTTGCATTTGGAGAAATTTCTACAAGATCCAACTCTTGTTCTTCCGCAATGGCTAATGCTTTGCGAGTAGGATAAACACCAATCTCAACATTATCTCCAACAAGACGTACTTCTTCAGCACGTATTCTACGGTTAATATTGTGTTGGTCTTCTTTAATGATCCTTGCAGGACCCCTACTTCTTTTTCTTCTTATTGCTATGGCTTTATTCTTTTTGAATATTCACAAATATGTGAATACCTGTTTAATAAATATGGAGCTAGTCCACGTTAAATTCTTTAATTTCTGCTTTTACTGCCGCGTTTATCATTGCTGCGAACCCTTCAACACTCATTGATCCTTGATCTCCTTCGCTATGCTTTCTTACTGATATCGTGCCGTCTTTTTCTTCTTGTTCCCCTACAATTAACATGTACGGGAGTTTATTGAGTTCTGCTTCGCGAATTTTCTTTCCAATAGTTTCATTTCTATTGTCCACGAGGGCGCGAATTTCGTGATTTTCAAGCGAATTTAAAACTTTTTGAGCGTATTTCTCATATTTTTCACTCAATGATAATATTGTAACCTGTTCAGGCATTAACCACAGAGGGAAATTTCCTCCGGTGTGCTCCAACAAAATAGCTACAAAACGCTCCATACTACCAAAGGGTGCTCGGTGTATCATAACAGGTCTGTGAAGCTCATTGTCACTACCTTTATAGGTTAAATCAAAGCGCTCAGGAAGATTGTAATCTACTTGAATAGTACCTAGTTGCCAGCTTCTTCCAAGAGCATCTTTCACCATAAAATCAAGTTTAGGCCCATAGAAGGCAGCTTCGCCAGATTCTACAACATAATCCAAACCTTTATCTTTAACAGCACTTAAAATTGCCTTTTCTGCTTTTTCCCAAGTTTCTACATCTCCAATATATTTTTCTGGCTTTGTTAAATCTCTTACTGACACTTGTGTGGTAAAATTTTCAAATCCTAAAGATCCAAATACATATAGCACTAGGTCTATAACATTTTTGAATTCTTGATCCAATTGGTCTGGAGTACAAAATATGTGCGCATCATCTTGTGTAAAACCTCTTACACGAGTTAATCCATGAAGTTCTCCACTTTGTTCATAGCGGTATACGGTTCCAAATTCAGCAAAGCGTTTTGGTAAATCTTTGTATGAAAATGGTTTTGTATTGTAAATCTCGCAATGATGTGGGCAGTTCATGGGCTTTAACATAAACTCTTCACCATCGTTGGGTGTTTTTATTACTTGAAAACTATCTTCCCCGTATTTTTCATAGTGTCCAGAGGTGACGTACAGCTCTTTGCTACCTATGTGTGGAGTCATGACCATTTCATAACCTGCTTTCTTTTGTGCTTTTTTCAAAAAATTCTCAAGTCTTTCACGCAAAGCGGCTCCTTTTGGCAACCATAGAGGTAGTCCTTGACCAACTTTTTGTGAAAAGGTAAAAAGCTCTAGTTCTTTTCCTAGCTTCCTATGGTCCCTTTTCTTAGCCTCTTCCAATAGGGCTAAATATTCTTTTAGTTCCTTTTGTTTAGGGTACGTAACACCGTAAATACGGGTAAGTTGTTTGTTTTTTTCGTCTCCTCTCCAGTATGCGCCAGCAATACTCATAAGCTTGACAGCTTTTACAAATCCAGTATGAGGCAAGTGCCCTCCTCTACATAAATCTGTAAAGTCATCGTGGTCGCAAAATGTTATGGTTCCGTCTTCAAGATTTTCAATAAGTTCTACTTTATATTCGTTTCCTTGTTTTTTATAATAATTAAGAGCTTCGTCCTTTGTGCTAGAACGTAAAGAAAATACGTGTTTTCCACGCGCAATTTCAAGCATTTTTTGTTCTACAGCCGCCAAGTCCTTTTCTATAAAGCTACGGTCTCCAAAATCTACGTCATAATAAAATCCAGCATCAATTGCAGGCCCAATAGTTAATTTTATACCAGGATAGAGTTGTTCCAGCGCTTGTGCTAAAATATGAGCTGAAGAATGCCAGAATGCTTTTTTACCGGCATCATCTCTCCATGTATATAGAACTAGGCTACCATCATGGGTTAGGGGAGTGCTGCTTTCTATGGTTTCACCATTATATGCTGCAGAAATTACATTTCTAGCCAAGCCTTCGCTTATGCTTAAAGCAACATCCATTGGTGTTACACCTTTTTCTAGTTGCTTTACACTTCCATCTGGTAACGTAATTGCTATCATAGTTTACAAAATTTAAACAGCAAATATACTACTGTTGTTATAATACACAGTATCATTTTATCGATTTATGTGTACTTTTTTAATAGACTCTTTCTGTTGTTATAATCTCTATTGGTAAAGCTAAGGAGGGTCTTTGTTCTTAATTTATTAAGACAAGAACAATACTTGCTTACTCTAGGTTTTGCTATTTTCGATACATGTTTTTAGGTGTTTTCAATACATGAATAACATAACTGGCTTTTTGTAGTGCTATTTTTGGTCATGTTGATCCAAAACAAAGGTGTTGTTATCCCTTTATTAAGTACTGCTGTCAACCGTTTTGCTTGTTTTGCCTCAAGGGTGATTAAGTGTATACATATATTAAGGTATAAAGTGCCTTTAAATTATTTTTACTGTTAAATAATAGTGTTTCAATGATTTAAAAAAAAGATTAAAAAAAAACAAAAAAAAAGTAAGTTTTTGTTTGGAGCGCTTAAAGAAACAGATGTATATTTGCAGCCGCTAAGAAATCGTAGTTAAGGCTACAACTCAAAGCAAACAA
>CAJWVI010000016.1 GCA_913048115.1 uncultured Flavobacteriaceae bacterium
AATGAAAAACAAGAAAGGAAACCTATACCTTATACCCTGTACCCTTGGAGAAACCTCACCACTTGAGGTACTCCCTCTTTTGGTTAAAAAAGCGGTAGAAAGCATAGATTATTATATTGTTGAGCATGAAAAGAGCGCTCGAAGGTTTATAAAGGCTATTGATGGTAAAAAATCACAAACCAATTTAAAAATTGAAGAGATAAACAAGTTTACCAATCAAGATGATATTCCAGAAATGTTAGCACCCTGCCTTAAAGGATTTGATATTGGCGTAATCTCTGATGCTGGATGTCCAGGAATTGCAGACCCTGGTGCGGCTGTAGTTGCACAAGCACACAAAAACGGAATCAAAGTAGTACCTCTGGTTGGCCCCTCTTCTATACTATTGGCAATGATGTCTAGTGGTTTTAACGGTCAGAATTTTGCATTTAACGGCTACCTCCCTATAGACAAAGCAGAGCGTAAAGCTAAGATTAAACAATTAGAAAAAAGATCTAGTCAAGAAAACCAAAGTCAATTATTTATAGAAACACCCTATAGAAATAACCAAATGTTAGAGAGCCTAACCACAGCTTTGCAGAAAAGTACAGAAATATGTGTTGCTTGTGATATTACATTATCCACAGAGTATATAAAGACTGCGTCTGCTCAAGATTGGAAGCATATTAAGGTTGATCTTCACAAAAGACCCACACTGTTTATCATTCAAGCTTAGTAGTTTAAAAACTAAACTGCTTTTGCTTTTTTATTTGGCTTGATATAAGAGGTGTCATAGCCAGAGAATTTTTTTAAATAGACATGTATGGTAGTACCAAAGGCATCTTCGAACAGAAACACACCGTCACTTCTTAAATATTTTTTAACATTACCAGCTCCTGCTAAATGTGCAGCAGCGAGAATACCAGACTCTGTAATCAATACACCCTGAATTCTTTTACCAACAAAACGCTTAATATCTCGACGCAAAATCCATTTATTTCTTGCCGTGTGAGCAATAAAAGCACGCTCTTGTAATGCGGCATTTTGCAAAAATGCACTTGGGTTATGCACCCCAATTAAAGAAAGTGTAGCTGCAGCAAATTGATATTTTCCCAAATAGCCATACTTGTTAATGCTGGCGTAATTTCCTGTAGATTCGTTAAAACCGAGCGCTTCTTTAAAACCAATAAATGTTTTACCTAAGAAAAGATTGAAAAAAGGCTTTTTTACGATAGTAGCTCCATGTAACGCCTCTTGTTGGGTAGGTACATGATAGACATAGATTTTATCTGTAATCTTATAGTGAGAGAGGTCTGTAGTGTTTTCTTTGGGAGAAAAACCTGAGACCAAAAACACGGCAACACAAAGCATTACAGTAGATATAATGATACTTTTTTTCATGATTTTTAAAATTACAGCAAGGATGTTGCCTCACAAAATTTCAGCGTGCAAACATATAACATTTAATCTAATACTCAAAACCAGCAGCTAAAACTATAATAATATATTGATATACAACAACTTAAACACTTTTAGGGGGTGTAATAACACGCTCTATAGTAGATATGTAAAGGCCGTGAAAAGCGAAATGAAAAACACTACAAAAGGACAATAAACAGAAATCTTACAAACTATAGATACTATACTTTTAAACAGTTTTGTACCTTAGCGGGATGCTTTCAATTCTTATACCTACATATAATTATGATACCGTAGCGCTCGTAAAAACGCTTCAGCAACAAACTATAGAAAGCACTATTATTTTTGAAATAATAGTACTTGATGACGCATCTACTGATCAAGATAGTATTACTGAAAATAAAAAAATAAACACTCTTGAACATTGCCAGTTTATAGAAAACAAAGAAAACCTGGGTAGAACAGCGACACGAAATAAATTAGCTCTCAAAGCAAAATTTAAATGGCTGCTGTATCTAGATGCAGATGTAATACCCTTAGCTATGGACTTTATAAAGCAATACTCAGAGCAGCTAAACAAAAAATACACTGTTATAAGTGGTGGTATTGTATATCATAAAGAAAAACCAAAAAAGGAACAATTGCTTCGCTGGGTGTATGGTAATAAAAGAGAATCAAAAAGTATTGCAGTGAGAAATAAAAACCCGCACAATTTAATCTCGGCTAATCTACTTATTGATAAAGAGCTATTTTTAAAAGCAAATAATTTTGAGACAAATAAGTATGGCCTGGACATCTATTTCTCATACAAAATAAGAATGCTAAAGCCAGAGATATTACATATAGACAACCCAACGATACACTTAGGTCTAGAGAGCAGTTCTACATTCATCAAAAAATCATTAGGTGCAATAGAAACAACATTTAATCTTGAAAATGAACAAAAGATAGATGCTACTTCACGACCACTCCAAAAAAAATACAATCAATTAAATAATACTGGTGTAACAAAAATGTTTATTTTTATTTGTGGTTTTCTTGACAAGAACATCCTCCACAATTTAAACTCAAAAAACCCCTCCATCTTTTTGTTTGATGTGTACAAACTTTTTTATTATTGTAAACTAAAGAAAAATGCCTAGGTTTTCTGTAATCATACCCGTCTATAACAAAGAAAAGCATCTTTCTAAAACCCTAGAAAGTGTACTTCAACAAAGCCATGCAGACTTTGAGGTTATTATAGTAAATGACGGCTCCACAGATAGTAGTGAGAAGATAATCAAGACATTTAAAGATCCTAGATTTCATTATATAAAACAAGAAAATCAAGGGGTTTCTGTAGCCAGAAACACGGGTATAAAGGCAGCAAACGCAAACTATATTGCATTATTAGATGCAGATGATATTTGGGATCATCAATACCTTGAATCAATAAACACACTTATAGATAGCCACCCAAAACAGCATGTATTTGCCTGTGCATGCACTATTGAATCTAGCGGCGCGACACACAGCCCTATCTACAGCATAAAAAATATAGTACCTAATAACACCTATACACTATCTTACTTTACATCAAGCTTTGTAAATACAATACTTACTAGTAGTAGTACTGTTTTACATAAAAGTGTTCTTGAAACAATTGGATACTACAACCCAGTGCTGCGCAGTGGAGAAGACACCGATTTATGGATTAGGGTTGGCTTAGGTTATAACGTAGTTTTTTTGAATACTCCTTTAGCAACATACCGCTTTGAACCTTCAAGCTTGTCAAATTCTCCAAAACAAGTAAAAAACACACTAGATCTAGATTGTTATGAAAAACACATAGCAAACCACACAGGGCTTAAAAAATTATTGGACTTAAACAGGTATTCATTAGCTCTTTTTGCAAAAAGAACAGGAAACAAGAAGAATTATTTAAAATATAAAAAAGGTATAGACCAAAAAAGCCTAAACAAAAAACAACGTTTTTTAATAAACGCACCTAGTTTTGTTTTAAGGAGTTTAGTAAGTGTAAAAGGCGGTTTAGAAAAAGTTGGGCTTCAACTAAGCACCTACAAATGATGTAAAGGCATCGTAATTACGAATGTAATCTTCTTCATCATAGACCTCACTCACCAGTGATAAACAAACGGCGCCTGCAGAAAAATTTTCTAACTCACGCCAAACACCACAAGGAATCAAAAGACCTTTGTTTGGCCTATTTAAGGTAATTGTTCTTCGCGCTGTTCCAGAATCGAGCACCACATCAAAACTACCACTAAGGGCTATTAAAAATTGACGCAGTTCTTTGTGAGCATGTCCTCCTCTACTACTATCACTTGGTACATCATACAAATAGTATACGCGTTTTATATCAAAAGGCAAGACCTGTTTTTCTATGACAGACAAATTTCCACGACCGTCTGGATCACTTATTTTAGGAATTTCTTGTAAGGATATTTTAGTTAAATCAACGTATGACATGGTGTAATAATTTATTCCACTTCTCTGAGATTTCCTGCATCGAAAATTGTGTTACAGATCCTTGGGCTTGTGCTTTCAATTTCAAATATAACACTTCGTCTTTACAAATAACAGCAAGGGCTTCTGCAAAATTCTCTAAGCTTCTTTCTTTAATCAAAAGCCCATTGTGCTCGTGTTTTATTATTTCCCGGGGACCCGAGACAATATCCAAAGAAACAACCGGAACTCCTAATGATAAAGACTCTACCAACACCATTGGAAAACCCTCATAAACACTCGTTAAAGTAACACATCTAGCATTTTTAATTACTCCAAAAGGTTCTTTTATATAAGGTAAAAAGATAATATGTTTTTTACAACCTTGAGCATTAGCAAGATTTTGCAACATCTCTTTATCTGGACCATCTCCCATAATTACTAAAGACACACCATCTTTCCAGATTTGAGAAGCATTAAACGATTTTATTAAAAAAGAAAAATCCTTTATCGCATCATGGATCCTTCCATAACTAAGTATATAATTGGCAGGAAGTTGTACTTCTAGTGATTGCTTCTCTTGCCAAGCTGGATTGTAGGCATTATGTATCGTAACACCCTTAGAAATCCCATTTGCAAAAACAATATGTTTATCAATATAGTTTGAGACAGAAACAGTAGCAATTGCTTCTGCGTAGATGGTAGCCATTTTAGATACTTCCTTCGTGAAATATTCTTCTTTATTTGAACTATGAACTACATAAATAAATGGCATATTTCTGTAAACGTACTTGCTGTAAAATAACTCTCTAAAATAATCGTTTTTAGGTCTGTGATCAATTACAACATCAAAAGATTGAGATGTTAAATACTTTCGTAGTTTTTTAAACCGAAATAATCTGGCCAAAAAATGGTCCTTATTTGATTTAAGAACACCTAGATTAAAGACCGTGGCGGAGTGTTTAAAGTCAATTTCATTATTTAAAACAACAATATGAACCTGATGCCCTAAGCTAGAAAGCATCTGTGAAAGCATAGCTACAGAACGCTCTGCTCCACCTTTTGCCAAAGAAATAGAAACTAGGCAAATTTTAAATTTCTTTTTATGCGCTGTTTGCGTCATCAATTAATGTTATTTTTGATGCATACCAAAACCCAAAGATACCATAAATATGAAGATCCTTCTCGTTGGTGAATATAGCAGATTGCACAATTCGTTGCAAGAAGGACTGCGCGCTTTGGGGCACGATGTCATCCTTATTTCAACGGGTGATTACTTTAAAAAGTATCCAAGTGATATTAAAATAAAAAGAAGCTTTGATGCAGGTTTAGCTCGAAAAATTAAAATAGCGCTGTTTCAGCTTTTTAATATAGAGCTTACCTCTTGGGGTATGACCAAGCAGTTTTTTAATACTTCAGAAAAACTAAAGGGTTTTGATGTAGTACAACTCATCAATGAAAGCCCTTTTGGAGCCACTGTTAAGGATGAAATGAAAATGATTTCGTTCTTGAAACAAAACAATAAAAAACTATTTTTATTAAGCTGCGGTACAGACTATTTGAGTGTGAAACACCAATTAAGCGACGCAAACCCCTACTCTATATTAAGTAATTATAAGGACGGTAGCGTCTCCAAAGAATCTTTTAAAAACATCTTAAAATACCAAACACCACCCTTTAAAAAACTACATGATTTTGTATTTAAAAACATAGATGGCTGCATTGCTAGTGATTATGATTATCACATGCCATTAGCGGGAAACCAAAAGTACTTGGGGTTGATACCAAACCCTGTAAACACATCAAAACTTAGTGTTTGTGAGATAGACACAAAAGGCCCAATTGTTATTTTTATGGGGATTAACAGAACAAATTACCACAGTAAAGGGATTTCTTACTTTGAAAAAGCAATAACAATTATTCAACAAAAATTTCCGAAGGAGGTACAAATAGAAATTGTCGAGAATTTGCCCTATGAACAATACATAGAAAAATACAACAATGCGCATATCATCTTAGATCAAGTATTTGCCTATGACCAAGGCTACAATGCACTAGAGGCTATGGCAAAAGGGAAAGTGGTTTTTACGGGCGCAGAAACGGCTTTTATGCAACATTATAATCTTAACCATCCAGTTGCAATAAATACAATACCTGAAGAACATAGCATCGTTTTAGCGCTAGAAGACCTCATCAAAAACCCAGAAAAAATCGCAGAAATTGGAATGGCAGCACAACGCTTTGTTGCTTTGCATCATGATTACAAAAAAGTAGCTCAGCAGTATATTGATCTTTGGAAATAAACTACACTACAATAGCGGGGTCTAAATCTTGTGTTTTTTGATTTTTAAAATAACGCCACACCAAGAAAACTACAACTATAAAATAAATAATATACCGCAAAAAGTGACCAATAACGATGCCTTCTAAACCATACTGGGCAACCAAATAGTTTGCAAAACCATAAAACAACCCTAGAGACAAAAGCTCTGAAAAGATAAAGTTACGCACCATTTTTTTTGCTAAAAACTGATGGGCTAAAACCAAGGATGCTAGTCTAATAAAATCTCCTAACAATTGCCATTTAAACAGCGGTAACATCTCGTCTAATCCAGGATATAAAAGATGTACGATGATAGATTTTCCAAAAAAAACGAGCATCATTCCCAGTCCAAAAATAGGCAACAATGTTTTATAGATAGATAGAACTTCTTTTTTAAAAGCCTTTCCAGTATAGATTCCTGCGAACTTTGGAAGCACATACAAAGAAAACAAAGACCCAGAAAAAACCATATAATTTCTTGAAATAAATGTAATGTTTGTCCAGACACCAGCATCTTTTTCGCTCATTTTTTCTGCAAGCATAGAACGAATATCTATCTCAACAAAATGGAGTAAGATCGTAGCTACAAAAGACATGAGTGTAAAGGCCAATAGGTTCTTTAAAAAGGGAGTTTTAAATTTTAATTTAGAAAACTGCACATACTCATTAAGTAGTTTATAAAAAATCACAAGAACAACAAGCACCTGTATTGCAGGCGCTAATACTATAGCAAGCAAAGCTCCAGAAAGATTGTATTGATAAAGACATACGACAAGTAATACAATACTAAAGAGGTAGCTAATAAGCTCGATCTTAGCAAACTTTTTATATTCAGACAAGCCATTTACAACACCAATAAAAACGCGTTGTATGGCTATCGTTGGTGCTAATACAGCAACAAATTTGATGACAAAACTATAGTCTATACTATCTGTAAAGAGGTAATTGCTTATTGGGCTTGCAAAGAAAAACAGCAGCACACTAGAAAGCAATGTTCCAATAATCATAAAAACAAAAGCAGTAGAAAAAAGCTCTTGGAGTTTGGGTTTGTCTTCTTTATACTCAGAGAGGTACTTAACAACACCGTTGAAAACCCCTAAAGAAGTTAGAGACGTAAGTAACTGTGTGAGACTGCGTAATTGGCCTATTTTAAAAAGTCCTTCTGCACCAACTAGATCAAATAGTAGTCGCTGTACAACAGCAGATACTAATAACCTAATAGATACCACGACAGCATTTAAAGAGGTCATCTTTAGCAGTATATTACTTTTTATAAAGTGCGGTATTTTCAATTAGTATGCATTTACAACGTTGATTACTTTTTGAACTTGCGCAGGAGTCATCACCGGGCTCATCGGCAAGCTAATAACGTGTTGGTGTAGTCTTTCTGAAACAGGAAATTCTAATGCTTTAAATTCTTTTAATGCCTCTTGATGATGGGGAGCAATAGGATAATGTATTAAAGTACCAATTGCTGCCTCTTTGAGATAGTCTTGAAATCCACCTCTAGCCTCTACTTGAACCACAAATAAGTGGAATACATGATTTTTGGTACCATCGTAACGCGGTAAAGTGATTTTTGGATTGGTAATTCCTTGTATATAAACACCTGCTATTTTTCTTCTTGCATCATTATCTGCATCTAAAAAAGGCAACTTAACAGATAGAAAACTAGCCTGTATTTCATCAAGCCTAGAGTTAACTCCTAGCAGCTCATTAACATATTTTGATGAAGACCCATAATTGCGCAACTTTTTTATAACCCCAGCTAAGGAAGCGTCATTTGTCGTTACAGCGCCACCATCACCAAGAGCGCCTAAGTTTTTGCTAGGGTAAAAACTAAAACCTGCAGCATGCCCCAAGTTTCCGGCACGTTTTCCATTTTGGTAAACGGCTCCATGGGCTTGTGCAGCATCTTCAATAATTAATAGCTTGTTGTAAACTGCAAGGTTATTTATTTCATCCATAGGTGCAATTTGCCCATACAAATGTACTGGCATAATGGCTTTTGTTGAGGATGAAATAGCTTCTTTTAATGCCTTAATATTAAAGTTGAATGTTTCTTTTTCTGCTTCTACTAATACCGGTTTTAAACCGGCTTGTTTTATCGCTAAAATAGTTGCGATATAGGTATTAGAGGCTACGATTACCTCATCTCCCTCTTGAAGTTTACCGAGTACTTTGTACCCTTCTAAAATAAGACGCAATGCATCTAGGCCATTACCAACACCAACGCAATATTGGGTTTCACAGTAATCTGCAAACCTGCTCTCAAAGGCACTAACTTGATTCCCTAAAATATAATAGCCGCTATCTAAAAAATCTTGGAACTGATTTTTAAATGAAGCTTCAAAACGTGAATTAATTGCGTGTATGTCTATAAATGGTATCATAGTATCTGCAAATCTAGGGTTTTATAAACTGCAGTATCTACAAGGTAGTTATCTGCCACAAAGGTACGTGCGCCACAACTTTCTTTCCAAAAAATGAGACCCTTGTTTAAGGAGGCACCATTTTCCTCACTTGATATATTAAAATCGAAGTATCGCTTACTGCTATCAAAATGATTTATGATATAATCATAGGCCAAGTCTAAAGAACCAAAGGCATTTTTATCACTGTTTCCAGAAACATACTGAGGATGAATTGTCGTTTTGGTTACAAACACTGTGGTACCAGCTACTATAACATTGTCTTTATATACACTTACTTGCTTGATGTTTCCAGGAAATTTTGTGGCAAGCATTTGTATTTCCTTTAGGCTATGCACAGGTGCAATGCCATGCTTTTTTTGAAGATTTGGAATTAATATTTCATTCCAAAAACCTTCAAAATTTGTATCTACTTGTATGGTAAGACCATTACGTTTGGCTTTGTTAATGCCTTCTCTTCTGTTTTTCTGAAATTTTATTTTATTGGTAGTATCTATGACCATTAATGCATCTCTTTTAATGAGAGTTGCACCAGCTTTGAATAAAAAATACGATAACTCATCTGAAGGAATGGTATTGTAAAACGCTGGTATGTTACGGATTTCCATAGCATTAATATCATTGGAGTGCAGGTATTTCAATAATGCTTTAAAAGCTTCAAAAGCATAGAGCAGTTTGGCCGTTTTTTGTAATACAAAACCACCATAGGTAAGTCCTTGGTGTGAGTAGAGTTTCCCGCCTTTAATATTGGCGGGTAACACAGCATATAAACAATCATCCTTGTATACCAGTAAAGAACAATCTGTAAACCTCTCTCTGTGATAGTCCATGAAATCACGAGCAAACAAAAAAGTAGCATTTTTTGCCTCACAAACAAAAGCATCCCAGGCTGTGCGATGTTCTTGAGTATATTTTTCTACACGATAATTGGACATAAAATTATTATTTTTTTTGCGTACTACAGTTTCAAAATAGTATTATTCTGGAACTGCCTCAAAAACGATCTTTCCATCTGTATCGATGTACTTGTATACTCCCTGTGGAGCATCTTTATTTAAAATAACATAGCTACTGTCATCTTGAAGGTGCTCAAGGTATGATGTATCTTCTGACAAGTAAGATACCAAAATCCTGAAAACGTTTACAGCACTTTTAAAATTTATATCAAATGCCGGTATATTACCTTGCGGCCAACGAATGGATAAATTACTACTAAACATAGAATAAATGAGATCTCTATCTTGTGTCTTGGTATAGGTTTGTTGGGTGTATTGCATCCCTACAAATCCGCCGTGGTCTGCCATAATCACGATTAGGGCTTTAGGATCATTTTTTTGTATTACATCCAGTGTCTTTATAAGAGTCTCATTGGCCTTGGCGAGTGTTTCTTGCCAAAGTTCTCGTTCTCCTTTAACACCTAAAGATTTTATTTTTTCACCATGAATGTGTCCTGGATTAAAAATCTCAATAAAGAAAAATTTAGGTTGCTCAACCACTTCTTTTGTATAGCTCTCAAGAGGTGTGATTATATCATAATAGGTGCCTAAACCAGTGCCAATATACCCAACATCACTAGATTTAAAATTGCAAACATCATACCCTAAGGCAGGTTTATTGAGTAATAAATATGGCATTTCTGCCAAAAAATAACTTTTATACCCATTTTTTTTAAAAATAGAAAGCGTCGTATTCTTTGAGACAATCATATCTCTAGCATTGGTGTTTTCTGTAAAGCTTTTGCCTTCTCCATAATAGTGATGCTTCATCATAAAGGTGGCACTATTTGATGTTAATGTAGAAGCATAATTACTCCGAAAATCCTGGTAAGTCTTGAAATTATTTGTATCCAAATAGTGCTTAAACGCATCATTATCTAGGGTATAATAGCCCTTATCAATTTCTGAGAAATTAACATAGCCATCTGGTTGAATGAAATACACATTAGGCTTTTTAACAAAGATAGCTCCTTGAATATTGTCTGGTTGTTGTGTCCAAGCGCTATTATAAAATACCTGGTTGCTTACTACCGGTATTAATGTAAAGAGGCCCATAATGGCTAGAAGCAACTGCAGCACTATTATTTTTTTATACTCTTTCCACAAAAAGAAAGTAGTCAAAGCGGCTACCAGGATGATGCCAACCGTTATTTTTCTTTGAATTCCTGCATACAGACATACTTTCATTAAAAATAAAAAAGTGAACATACCCAAAAAAGGAAGTACGTACTGCTGCCATTTTTTCAAAAAAGAAACTGTAGAGAATAATTTATTAGCAAGAAAAAAAACTGCCGCTGGAAGTATCATAAAACTCCCGATAAAAAAACCTAAATGCTCCCAGGAGTTAACCAAGGAGAAGTTGTTACTGTAATAAAATAATATTGGATAAAGTCCTGCTGCTACTGAAGTAAGCAAAATAGCGTCCTTCCTAGACTTTAAAAAAGAACTAAAAACAGAAGGTATGTTCTTTGCAGACATCTATCCTTTGTTTTTTAATAAATATAAAACCCTTTTGGTTCCAGGAACAACCTCTTTTTTCTCAATATCAAAATAGTGTTGGTAGCCAGTTTCAAATGAGGCTTGATTATAAAAATCAAAATGATTAATAAACTCACGCTTTCTCACAAGTAAAGATGTTACCCAAGAATCTTCTCTGGTCGGAAACTCAATTACTAAATATTTTGAAAAAGAAGCGAAAAATTGAGCAGATCTATCAAAAGGCACATTACCACTTAAAGTAATATGGTGGATAAGAGCCAATGCCATAGTTACATCTGGGCTATAGTTTTGTAACCTCTCTACAAGAGAATTACGCTCTGTATTATTTAAACCTATACCAGGGGCTGGTTGTAAGACATCACAGACAAAAGCCAGCATGTTGGTTTCTTTATTTTGTTGTGCCTGCTTGTAATTATGCGCTACAGCATTGCTATCAATATCGGTAACAATTACATGAGGTACTTTATGAACCACTGTACGAGCAAAGGTGCCATCATTACCCCCAATATCAATAAGCCTTTGAGGATTTAATGATGTTACCCAATCTTCAATTAATGTTTTTTTACCTTGAAATGCAGCATCATTATAATTGGTCTTATCATAATAATCTCCCCATTCTGTCTCTTCTTTAATTGACAACTTTTTAATAAAATCAAAAAGGTTGTCGATGATATTATTTTGTGCTTTGAAAGAAAGTTTTGCGATTTTAGTTTCAGCCTTATAGTCTTCACTGTGTTTACTTTCCATTTTAGCCAACAAATGTATGTTTGTGAAAATGGTAGAACTCAATTTTGTTTTTCCTGGCAGTAATGATGAGATTAATTTTACAGGAATACCGTCAATATGAGATTGTAGCATTTTAAAAATCTCGGTGCCGTGGTAACTCGCTAAAACTAAAGGACCAAAAAAATGTGTGATAAATTGTTTGTAGGCTCGCCAGGGAGTATCCTGCTCATAAAAATCAAAGGATAAGGTGTCAATAAAAATAGGACTTCCTTTATGAAAAGTAACATTATAGGCTGATGCATCTTTTAAGATAAAGCCTTTTGACAATGCATATTTTTGAATTTTCAAGGTATGCAAAGCAGCGTGCTTATACTGCTCAAAACTCCACTCATATGGGTTAGTTATAAAAGCAATAGGCTCTGGTGTAAGTACTATTTGATCTTCAGACACAGAAGTTTCCTGATGAGCTATTAACAATCTGTTTTTTATTAATGTCTTAAAAAAAGCACTGTCTTTTAAAGCATTGTATTGTTTGAAGTAAATAGGATTGATAGCACGCCTTAAGACGTCCCCATCATGAAACATGTATCCTGAGGGATCTCTAAAAGAAGCTTGATGCGGATGAGTATTATTTTGTTTCATCTGCATCATCTTTCTCATCAAGGTCTATAGAATCATAGGTGTCATCGTCTTGCTTAAGTAAACCAAGAAAGCCTTTAACCTTATACATTACACCTTTAGAGAATAATAAAACGCCTGCTGCAGCCGCGACAACGGCTTGAACTATCATAGCTCCTAGACCTGGATCAAAATATAAAAAAATCATAACATTGTTTTTAAGTATAGCAAACGTGCTTCTACAAATAAACTAAAAAACCGCTACTTTATTGAAGGTATCTCTTGTTATTCTTCTTAAATAACAGCATAATGTTGTACCACATATAGATAATAGACAAAAACTAAATATCACATAAAAACTATCAGTTTTTCTTATATTTGCAACAAACACACTAACTATGACTATTACACAACTAAAATACGTCTTGGCTGTTGCTGAAAACAAGAACTTCACCAAAGCAGCACAAAAGACTTTCGTCACACAACCCACCTTAAGCATGCAAATACAAAAGCTTGAAGAAGAGCTTGAAATTTTAATTTTTGACAGAAGTAAAAAGCCTATTGAGCTCACACCTGTTGGGCAAAAGATAGTAAGTCAAGCTCGCAATATTGTAACTGAGAGTGAACGTATGCAGGATGTGGTTGATCAAGAAAAGGGATTTATTGGGGGTGAATTTAAAATAGGAATTATACCAACGGTCATGCCTACTTTATTACCTATGTTTCTTAAAAACTTTACAAATAAATACCCTAAAGTACAGCTCAAAATAGAAGAGCTTACTACAGATGACATTATAAAGAAGCTTCGTGATGGGCATCTGGATGCCGCAATTGCAGCTACACCATTACTACAAGACAATATTAAAGAACGGGTATTATATCATGAACCTTTTGTTGCCTATGTGCCAGAGAATCATAGACTTTCAGAAAACAAAAAAATTAATAGTGATGATTTAGACTTAGATGACCTGTTATTGCTAGAAGATGGACATTGCTTTAAAGATAGTGTCATAAATCTATGTAAATCACAACAGGCACAACTAGAAGATCATTTTCAACTACAAAGTGGAAGTTTTGAAACACTCATAAAATTATCTAATGAGGGATTAGGCATGACACTCTTACCGTATTTACACACCCTTGATCTTTCAGAAAAACAAGCAAAAAAACTACGGCACTTCACAGATCCTACTCCCGCGAGAGAAGTGAGTATTATTTATGGTAAAAGTGAATTAAAAATGCAACTTGTAAATGCTTTGCATGATGTTATTGCTGGTGTAATAAGAGGTGCTATACGCTTTAACGATGTAAAAATTATAAGTCCACTAAAGTAAGTCTAACACAAACTCATAAAAAAAGCACTCCAAAGAGTGCTTTTTTTATGGTTTTAATAGTGTTAAACATTGATTAAGTTGCGGGTGTTGCTTTACTAAAGAATCAACCCAAATCATTAGTTCCTCAATTTCATAAGGTAATAACCGTGTAATTGCTTTTTTAAGCTCCTTGCTAAAAAGTTGAACATCAAAACTTACTTTAGACAAGACTGCTTTGGTGTAGTCAAACATTGCTCTAGGCATATTGAATAATTATAATAAGGTTATGTAGTTTTTTATCCTATAAAGCTGGGTTTATTAATTTAAATAAATATAATGAAAAAATTATAAAAAATAGAATTTGTTAACAACTATACGCACCTGAAAAAGCTTAAAATGAGGATTGACTCTAGATTATCAAAACTTTACCTTAAGTGACCATTGGAAATTAAATTCAGAAACCACATTGCCTTTACTATCTGTTCCAATGGCTTTCATCCAGCAAACTTGACCTTCGTTTGTTTCTATAGCAGCAGCAATAGCCTCTTTTACAAGAAGCCCGTCTAAACAGGTAAAGGATATTCGACCTTTCGCTTTTTTATCAAACCGCGCATTATTTGTGGTAACAAGCATAGATATTTTAGCGCCACTTTGGGCAATACTAGTCATTACTAAAGCACCAGTTGCTAACTCTGCGGCCATGCCTTGTATTGCCCAAAACATAGAATTAAATGGATTTTGATTAATCCACCTGTGCTTTACCGATGTTACACAATGAGAAGTTTCAATAGTTTTTACACGCACTCCTGTAAAATAACAAGAAGGTAACTTAAAAAATATGTAGCTATTAAGTGCAAAAGGAGTCAAATTCATGTATTGTGATTTTTAACGAAGATAATTGAAGAAAATTAAATAGCACTCCTATTTTTATAATGTAGCAGTAAAAAGACAAAATCGCAGAAAGACAAAAGCATAGCACATTACATTTTATAGTATTATTCTTAAAAGTATTTCACAATTTAAAATAATATTTAAAAAATGTTAAGTATTGAAAAACAATTGTTTAAAAACGATACTGTATTGATTTAGCGTTAACTTTATGTTAATTATAGTACTAGGTGTAACATAATACCTTCTTTTAGACATATACTTGTATAAGAAACTATTAAATCAAAATATATATATTTAGAAAAACCAACCTAATGAACACAATAATTAATATAATCCTTGCCCTTGTATTAACCATTACAGGAGCAAACGTTTTAGAAAAACAACAAGACACAGCCTTAGAGATAAAAAAAACTATTAAATCAAGTTATAAAAATAACTGCCAATTAAAATTGCAACCAGCCTTATATAAAAGTACGCAACAATGAATATTGAAAACACAAAAGCGCAAATGCGTAAAGGAGTATTAGAATACTGTATCCTTTCTGTTTTAAGAGATGGAGAGGCCTATACTAGTGATATTCTAACAAGCCTTAAAGACGCAAAATTACTGGTAGTAGAGGGTACTATTTATCCTCTTTTAACAAGGTTGAAAAATGCTGGCTTACTCTCGTATCGATGGGAAGAATCAACCAGTGGTCCACCAAGAAAATACTATGCACTCACTCAATCAGGCACTATATTTTTAATAGAATTAACAAGCACTTGGAGCAACCTTCAAAAAGCAGTCTCTAAAGTAACCAATACAAGCAACAAAAAATGAAAAAGACAGTCAATATAAATCTAGCCGGAACTTTTTTCCACATCGACGAAGATGCTTTTGGAAAATTATCACGCTACCTAGATGCTATCAAAAAGTCAATAAGTGACCCTATTGGGGGAGATGAAATCATTAGAGATATAGAAGCGAGAATTGCAGAACTTTTTTCAGAAAAGCTAGAACGTAACACACAGGTTGTTTCTATCAAAGAATTGGATGTTATTATCACGATCATGGGGCAACCAGAAGACTACATCATGGACGAGAACAGCTTTGAAGAAGAAGCTTCAAAAAGTGATGTTTCCAAAAACAAACCTTCTAACCACAAACAATTATTTAGAGATATAGACAATAAGTTTGTAGCGGGTGTATGTTCTGGTCTAGGACATTACTTAGGGCTAGATGCAGTATGGGTTCGTTTGTTCTGGATTTTACTTACTGGTTTCACTAGTGGGTTTGGTGTGTTTGCCTACATCCTCTTTTGGATTTTGGTTCGTGCCGCAGAAACTACAAGTGAAAAACTTAAAATGACCGGAGAAGCGATTAACATATCCAATATTGAAAAAAAGTTTAACGAGGGGTACCAAACGGTATCAGAGAGTATAAAAAATGCAGAGTTTGATAAATATGGAAAGAAAATTAAAAAGGGATCAGCCACCTTCTTTGACTCTCTTGGCAGTACTATGTTATCGATACTCAAAATATTTGTAAAATTATTTGGGCTTATTATTTTAGCTTCTGGTCTCATAGGGCTCATTTCTATAATTATAGGGATGGTTGCTTTTGGAACTTTTGGCATCTATAATACAGGTGCAGGAATGGATATGTACCAGTTAATTGATACAACAAATACTCCTATATGGCTTGCATCTATGATACTCACACTTGCTATAGGGATTCCATTATTAGTGTTATTTATTTTAGGCTTAAAAATCATTGCCCCTAACATTAAGTCTATTGGCACACCCGGGAAAATCACCCTGCTTGTGCTTTGGGTAGCGGCACTTAGCACACTAATAATTTTAGGTATCAGGCAGGCTACAGATAGAGCATATGAGGACACAACGAGCACAGAGACATCAATAGAGGTAAATACAGAAACACCGCTAAGGTTAAGTATGCGCAATAATGAAAAGTATAATTATGAAGCGCGAAAAGATGGAGGTCTAGAAGTTAAGCCAGATGAATATGGAAACAAAATCTTATACTCTAGTGACATTAGGTTAGTTGTAAGAAGCACCAATGATGCTGTTGGAAAAATAATCATAGAAAAATCTGCAAGCGGCAAAGATTATAAAGAAGCTAAAGCCAGAGCAGAAGCTATTAGATTTAAGTACGAGTATAATTTTAACACTAATGAGTTACTCTTGGATGGTTACTTCTTGACAGATATTGCTAATAAATATAGAGATCAAGAAATGGAAATCATCTTGTATTTACCAGTAAACACAAGACTAATAGCCGCACAAAACACGAAATCTTTCCATAGAAATGAATCAAGGTATAGAGATATTCTTAATGCAGGAGACGAGGGTAAGGTATTATTAATTACCGCTTCAGGAACTCAATGTTTAGACTGTACTACAGCATCTAAAACAGCCGTAATACCAACACCGCCAATAACTCCTAACAAACCTGCTGTGCCTGTAAATAAGAATCAAGATTAATACCATACACTACAAAAACAGTAGAGAACAAAAAAAGCTGCAATACTAAGTATTGCAGCCTTTTCACATTATGTATTAAATCTTATGCTTCTACAGCAGTCTCAACAGTAGCTAAATACCGCTCTGCATCCAAAGCAGCCATACAACCAGTACCCGCAGCTGTAACAGCTTGGCGGTATTCTTTATCTTGTACATCTCCACTAGCAAACACCCCTGGTAGGTTTGTTTTGGTAGACTTTCCCTGGGTAATTAAATATCCAGTGTCATCCATATCCAGCTGCCCTTTAAAGATTTCTGTATTGGGTTTATGTCCAATGGCAATAAACAATCCAGTAATCGCAATATCTTCTGTAGTTCCTGTGTTGCTATTTTTCATACGCAATCCCTCTACTACCATGTCACCTAACACCTCATCAACTTCGGTGTTGTAACGTAAATCAATATTTGGTGTAGAGGTAACTCTATGTTGCATCGCCTTACTGGCTTTCATGTAATCTTTACGAACCAACATGGTTACTTTATTACAGATGTTAGCAAGATAGGTAGCTTCTTCTGCAGCCGTATCTCCAGCTCCTACAATAGCAACGTCTTGACCTTTATAAAAGAACCCGTCACAAACAGCACAGGCAGAAACACCTCCGCCACGTAATTTTTGCTCGCTTGGCAAGCCAAGATACTTTGCTGTTGCTCCCGTAGAAATAACAACAGATTCTGCTTCTATTTGTGTTTTACCATCAACCGTAGCTTTATGAATTCCTCCAACTTCAGTACTAAATTCAACAGCGGTAATCATACCTATTCTCACCTGCGTCCCGAAACGTTCTGCTTGTTGTTGTAATTGCACCATCATTGTAGGGCCGTCTATTCCATCTGGATATCCAGGGAAGTTATCAACCTCTGTTGTTGTTGTTAACTGTCCTCCAGGCTCCATACCTGTATACATAATAGGGCTTAGATCTGCACGTGCAGCATATATTGCAGCAGTATATCCCGCAGGACCACTACCAATTATTAAACATTTTATTCTTTCTATGGTATCGCTCATGGCTATTTTTTTCAGAATTTTTATAGGAATTCAAAAGTAAACATTTTCACAAAAAGGGACGTAAAAAGTTATTAAGAAACCTAATAGTCATATTGTTAGTTACTATACGTTGTATTGATATTCAACAGGATACAGTCTGTATCTTTACATCTTAAATATCTATGGCTTAAAATATGACATGGATTTAAAATTTCGGCATAACGTATCACAAGCATTGTTTATATTTGCAAGCAAAATTGAGGACTATGAGTACTACAAAAAATGGAATCAAAATACAATTAAACACTATTGAAGAGGCTATTGCTGACATCAAACAAGGAAAGGTGATAATTGTAGTAGATGATGAAGGTCGAGAAAATGAAGGTGATTTTGTAGCGGCTGCAGAAAACATTACACCAGAAATCATCAACTTTATGGCAACCCATGGCCGTGGACTTATATGCACCCCTATTACCGAAAGCCGTTGTAAAGAATTACACCTTGATATGATGGTGGGTAATAATACAGACCCAATGGAAACAGCTTTTACTATTTCTATAGATTTAAAAGGACATGGGGTAACCACCGGTATTTCTGCTGCAGATAGAGCCAAAACAGTAAAATCTTTGGTAGACCCTACCATAAAACCCTTTGATTTAAGTAGACCAGGACATATATTCCCGCTAAAGGCTAAAGAGGGAGGCGTGCTGCGCAGAACAGGACATACAGAGGCTGCTATAGACTTTGCTAGATTGGCAGGATTAAACCCTGCTGGAGCCATCGTTGAAATCATGAATGAAGATGGAACCATGGCGCGCTTACCAGAACTTGCTGAAGTAGCCAAAAAGTTTGATTTAAAATTGGTGTCTATTGAAGATTTGGTGGCCTATAGAATGGAACATGATTCTTTAATAGAAAAGGAAGAAGATTTTACTATTAATACAAATTTTGGAGCCTATCGCCTAAGAGCATATAAACAAACCACAAATGACCAAGTGCACATTGCCCTAACAAAAGGTGACTGGAAAAACAACGAACCAATTGTTGTACGTATGAATTCCACCTTAGTAAACAATGATATTCTAGGAGCATTAACAAGTAATGTAGACAAAAAACTAGATGACATGTTTAAAGTCATCGAGAAGCAAGGAAAAGGAGCTATGGTCTTTATCAACCAGCAAAGCCAATCTTTTAATCTTTTAAATAGACTTAAAACCTTAAAAGAAATCCAAAAAGGAGATGAAATCACTAAAGCTCCTAGCATTAAAATGGACACAAGAGACTTTGGTATTGGAGCACAAATACTTCACGATTTAGGCATACATAAAATACGTTTGGTTTCTAACAGTAAACAAGAAAAACGTGTAGGTATGATTGGGTATGGGCTAGAAATTATTGATTATGTTCCTTACTAGAAATTAAAGGAACCCTTTTTAATAACCAGACCAAACTAATTCCTGTTTTCTAAAACCTTTTTGTACATCTATATTTACCTAGCAACTACACACCTGTTGTCTATATTATAACAAAGTTATATAGGTCATAAACTAGACATACAAATAGTATTTATTCGCTTTTTCGGGATGCCTTTAACCTCTAAAGCATCAACAACCAATTATCTTTACACCAATGAAACAATACGCAGAAGCTTCTCCGAAAGATCAAAATAAAAAAAGCAAAGTAACCATGGCCTCTGCCTTTAAGACCATTATTTGGCCTCGCAGAAACTTGGTCTTTGTTGGCCTAGCTTTAATAGTTGTAGGGCGTCTTGCTGGATTTATATTACCCTTAAAATCTAAGGAACTCTTAGATAGTATTATTCCAAACAAAGACATTCAAGGGCTGTACAACATGTTATGGATGGTAGGTGTTGCCCTTTTGGTTCAAGCTATTACCTCTTTTTTACTTACACGAATTTTAAGTGTGCAAGCCCAGCTTCTTATTAGTGAACTGCGTGCACAAGTACAAAAAAAGATACTTTCATTACCCATTAGTTTTTTTGATAACAATAAATCTGGTGCCTTAGTATCTCGTATTATGAGTGATGTAGAAGGAGTTAGAAACCTTATTGGTACTGGATTAGTGCAACTGGTTGGAGGAACTATTACTGCTATAATATCTGTGGTATTATTAATTCAAATAAATCCCTGGATGACACTTTTTGTTTTCCTTCCTGTAGCAATTTTTGGTTTTGTTGCTTTAAAAGCTTTTAAATACATTAGACCTATATTTCGGGTACGCGGAAAGATTAACGCCGAAGTAAAAGGAAGACTTACAGAAACACTAGCTGGAGTAAGAGTCATTAAAGGTTTTAATGCAGAAGCGCAAGAAAACAGAGTCTTTGAAGAAGGTGTTGACAAACTATTTCAGAACGTAAAAAAGAGTCTAACAGCCACGGCAATTATGACTAGTTCATCTACTTTTCTATTAGGTTTAGCTTCTGTAGGAATTATGGGTATTGGGGGGTATTATATGATACAAGAAACCATGACTGTGGGTGATTTTTTACTATTCACTTTATTATTGGGCTTTATGATTGCACCTATTGTGCAAATGAGCAATATAGGAAGCCAACTCACAGAAGCCCTTGCAGGTCTTGATCGTACAGAAGAACTCATGAATCTAACTGCCGAGGATGAAATGGAGAATCGCACCATTGTTTTGGATGACATACAAGGTAAGCTAGAATTTAGCAATGTATCCTTTGCCTATGATCATGGCAAAGACGTATTACACAATATAGATTTAACAGTAGAGCCTGGAAATGTAATTGCCTTAGTAGGAAGTTCTGGATCAGGAAAATCTACTATCGCAGGTTTATGTGCAACTTTTTTAACGCCACAATCTGGGAGCGTAACTATGGATGGTGTAAATCTGGCAAATGTAAAGCTAAACAGCTATCGACAACATCTAGGTGTTGTTTTACAAGACGAGTTTTTATTTGAGGGCACCATACGTGAAAATATCTTGTTCCCGAGGCCTAATGCTACTGAAGCACAATTACAAACAGCCGTGAAGGCTGGTTACGTAAATGAATTTACAGATCGTTTTGAGGATGGCCTAGATACCTTAATTGGAGAACGAGGTGTAAAACTATCTGGAGGTCAACGCCAACGTATCGCTATTGCAAGAGCTATACTGGCTGATCCTAAAATTATTATTCTAGATGAAGCCACCTCAAATTTAGACACAGAAAGCGAATCATTAATACAAAAATCCCTGGAGACTCTAACACAAAACAGAACCACTATTGTTATAGCCCATAGACTTAGTACTATTAAAAGAGCAGATCAAATATTGGTCATTGAAAATGGGCAAATTGCCGAGCAAGGAAACCATGACACCCTTATTGCTAAAGAGGGAAGGTACTATGATTTATACACCTACCAATCTAAGATATAATAGCCCAACAAGCTTTTGTAATTAGGAAAGTATTTTGGTGTAGCCCCTTAACAAAGGTCTTTTACTAAAGTGAGTGTTGCTATATACAAGGTAGGGCTACAACTCAATTACAACCTCATCCACCCCGCGACGCACTTTTTGCATACCAGCAAAGACATCACTTTGATCACGCTGCCCTACTGCCAAAACCAAAACAGATTGTAATCCTAACTCTGTAAGATTCAAATAGGTGTCATATTGCGAGGCATCGAAACCCTCTATTGGACAAGCATCTATTTGCTGTAAAGCACAAACAGTAAGCAAATTCCCTAGAGCGATATAGGCTTGTTTTGCCATCCAGGTATCTATAAACTCAGGAGATTTAGATTTAAAATCTGCCTTTAAAAACTCTTTAAAAGGCGCCAATACTTTTTCTGGCGTATTTCTTGTTTGCTGTACATTTTGAAAATAACCTTCAATAAAAGCAGCATCCAACTTGGTTTCTGTACACAGCACCATTAAATGAGAACAGTCTTTTACCTGCGCCTGGCCCATGGTTTTAGAGACTAAGTCTTCTTTTATTTTAGGATTAGAAATCACAACCATCTTTAAAGGCTGAAGCCCATAAGATGTTGCCGTAAGATTAAATGACTCTTTTAATAATGCTAGCTTTTCTTCTGAAAGGATATAGCTAGGGTCAAATTTTTTACAGGCATAACGCCAGTGTAGTTGTTTTAAAATTTCAGAGGTCATACAAGGATTGTTTCTAAATGCAAAAATACAATTTATAGCTGTGCAGTACAGGCTATATCTTCGTTCTATTTTAAAAACTTAAAACGCTTATGTGTCCAGAAATAATACGCAGGATCTACAGTAATTTGATCTGCCAACTTTTTGGCAAAAGCATCGGTAATTGAAAAATCTGGGTAGTCTTTGGGAGTGTCTGCAAGTACGCTAAAGGTAGATGCATAATACCCGCGTTTTACTCGCGTAGTGGCTAAAAACAATACAGGCAAATCATACTGTTTTGACAACTTTTCTACTCCCGTAAAAAAAGGGGTCTCTACATTAAAGAATTTTGCAAAATGCTTTCTTGTGGGATTTGAAGGAGATTGATCCATAATAAAACCAAACAAAGCGAATCCTTCATGGGTTGCTAAAACTTCTTTTATTTTTTCGCGAGCCTCCTTATTTGGCACCAAGTTAGAATGCCATTTGCTGCGTATATCGCGAATCATTTTATCAAAGTACGGGTTTTTAATCTTCTTATAAATAGCGTAACCTGGATGCTCTTTTAAGATAATTGCCAATGTAAAAATCCACTCATAACTAGCATAATGCCCAAGGGTAAGGATGATAGGTTGCCCTTTATCAACATAGGCTTGTAACACTTCAAAGTTTGTAAACACATAGCGCTTTCTAAAGGATTCCTCGGTCATGCTAATGCTTTTTATGACCTCAATAAACAAATCACAAAAATGATGGTAGAAGCGTTTTTCAGTAGTCTTTAACGTGGCGGCATCCATCTGTGGAAATGCTGTTTTTAAATTAAAACGAACCACCTCTTTACGATAGCCAATAATATGGTATAGGATAAGATACACACCATCACTAAAAATGTACAATAATCTAAAAGGAAGTTTAGACAAGAACCAAATAAGAGGATATACAAGTGCGTAAATTATAAAAGACATGAAGTTGTTTTATCAGTAAGGGGCAAATATACCCTTTAAAAGCTTAGAATTATAGATAGATTTTTGACAGCCAAAAGAATTACACTACAGTGATTCCAGCCTCCTTGATAGCCGTAAAACCACCTGTCACGTTTATAGCATTGTGGATGCCTCTGCTTTTTAAAATAGAAGCAGCAATCACAGAACGATACCCTTCTGCACAGTGAATATAAAATGGGGATGATGCTGGAAACAAATCCAAATTATCATCTATATACCCAAGGGAAGCATGTGTAGCTTCTGGAATATGGGCTGCAGAAAACTCTCCTTCTTTTCGAACATCAAAAATAGGCATACCCAAAACAAGTTCTCCTTTTAATGTTTGGGCAGAAATGGTCTGTATGCTATCAATTTGTTTTCCTGCTGTTTGCCAACAAGTAATACCCCCGTTTAAAAAACCTAATGTGTTATCAAACCCCACTCGAGATAATCGTGAAATGGCTTCTGCTTCTCCTCCCTGGGGAGCAACCAACATGATAGGCTGTTTTACATCTTTAATTATCGCTCCAACCCAAGGAGCAAAACCACCATCTAAACCAATGAAAATAGATTTTGGTATATGTGCCTTCATATAATCACTTTGGTGTCTTACATCCAAAACAATGGCACCTTTTAGTTTGACTAACATTTCAAAAACATCTGGAGAAAGTGGTATTGCCGCTCTATCTATAATAGCATCAAGATGCTCATAGCCTTCTTTGTTCATTTTTACATTTAAAGGAAAATATGCTGGAGGGGCTATTAAACCGTCTGTAACCTCTTTGATAAATTCTTGCTTGGTCATCTCTGCGCGCAGGGCATAATTCATTTGCTTTTGATTACCTAAGGTGTCTACTGTTTCTTTCATCATGTTCTTTCCGCAGGCAGAACCGGCGCCATGAGCAGGGTATACTATAACGTTATTTGGGAGCGGCATGATTTTATTTCGTAAACTATCAAATAGAATACCCGCAAGGTGTTCTTGGGTGACATTGGCAGATTTTTGGGCTAAATCAGGCCTTCCCACATCTCCTAAAAACAAGGTGTCTCCAGTAAAAATAGCATGTTCTTTTCCAGAAGCATCGTGTAATAAATACGTGGTGCTTTCCATAGTATGACCGGGAGTATGCAATACAGTAATGGTGATATCTCCAACGGTAAACACCTCACCATCTTTGGCTATATAAGCCTTAAAAGAAGTAGCTGCATTAGGTCCAAAAACAATAGTTGCCCCGGTCTGTTTTGAAAGTGTTACATGACCACTTACAAAATCTGCATGGAAATGGGTTTCAAAAACATATTTAATCGCAGCTTTATCCCGCTTGGCTCTTTTTATATAAGGTGTGGTATCTCTTAAAGGGTCAATTATCACAGCCTCTCCTTTACTCTCGATATAGTAAGCGCCTTGCGAAAGACATTCTGTGTATAATTGTTCAATCTGCATGAAAATAGTTTTACTGCAAATATAATAATTGTTAAGCAACATGTCTCTTATTTTGCTTTTGACTCATTGGCAAAATTTTAAGATATCAGGATAGCATAGGTCTCAAAAAATGAATATTTTGCAAAGATTACAAAATAATACCTATCCCTATGAAAATTTATATCATTGCCATGCTTGCTATTGCAACAGTGGCCTGTACCTCAGCCCAAAAAACAACCTCTAAAAAGCAAAACACCGTAGAGGACTATGCTGCTACTATTACATCAAATGAGTTAAAGGAAATGTTGTATGTATATGCTGGTGACAACATGCGCGGAAGGATGACAGGGTCTAAAGGACAGAAACTGGCAGTACAGTATCTAAAAGATTTTTATGTAGCCCAAGGTATTAAATCTCCTCTTGGAGGCGATAATTACTTTCAAAATGTACCAGCAAGTTACTTAACCCGATTAAAAGAACCTGCTGATTCTGAAAATGTTGTAGCATTTATTGAAGGAAGTGAGTTTCCTGAACAAATCATTATATTATCTGCGCATCTTGATCATGTAGGTGTAGACGATGATGGAAATGTTTTTAATGGAGCTGATGATGATGGAAGCGGTACGGTTGCCATGCTAGAAATGGCAGAAGCATTTCAAAGAGCTGTAAAAGAAGGTAAAGGACCAAAAAGATCTATTCTTTTTTTACACGTAACGGGTGAAGAAATTGGCTTGTTTGGTTCTCGATATTATACAGAAAACCCTTTATTCCCGCTAGCAAATACTGTTTGTAATCTAAACACAGACATGATTGGACGTATTGATCCAGACAAAGCAGACACTCCTAATTACATATACCTTATCGGAAGTGATAAACTAAGTCAAGAGCTACACGAGGTTTCTGAGGCAGTTGCAAAAAAACACAGTGATCTTTTAATAGATTATACGTACAATGATGAAAATGATCCAAACCGTTTCTACTATAGAAGCGACCATTATAATTTTGCAAAAAACAACATTCCAGTTATTTTTTACTTTAATGGTGTGCATGCAGATTATCATAAAATATCTGACACACCAGACAAAATTGAATATGATTTAATGGAAAAAAGAACAAGACTTATTTTTCATACAGCATGGGAAATTGCTAACCGTGAACAACGCATAACAGCAGATAAGTTATAGTAATTCTTTTTAAGCAACAAAAACCCCGCCATTAATGGCGGGTTTTTTGTTGCTTAAAAATATAGCTTAGCTTCTCTGTCAATTATATGCAGTAGGTATACTTAAATTTCTTTATTTATATCCCAAGCCTCTAGATAGTCTGCTACCGCTTTTACAAATTGACCTCCTAAGGCGCCATTTACAACTCTATGGTCATAACTGTGGCTTAAGAACATCTTGTAACGAATGCCAATAAAATCTCCTTCTGGGGTTTCTATAACAGCAGGCACTTTACGTATGGCCCCTAAGGCCAAAATACCTACTTGAGGTTGGTTTATAATAGGAGTACCCATAATACTACCGAAGGTTCCTACATTTGTTACTGTATAAGTACCGCCTTGAATATCGTCTGGTTTTAGCTTGTTGTCTCTTGCGCGTGCTGCTAAGTCATTTACAGCCTTTGTCATTCCAACTAGGTTGAGTTGATCTGCATTTTTAATAACGGGCACAATTAAATTACCACCAGGCAAGGCCGCAGCCATACCAAGGTTTATGTTTTTACGCTTGATAATAGTATCACCGTCTAGGGCTATATTCATCATCGGATAATCTTTCAATGCTTTTGCAACGGCTTCCATAAATATAGGAGTGAATGTTAAATTCTCTCCTTCACGACTCATAAAAGCCGCTTTTACTTTTTTACGCCAGTTCCAAATATTAGTAACATCTGCTTCTATAAAAGATTGAACATGTGCACTAGTTTGAACGCTAGCAACCATGTGGTGGGCAATAATTTTACCCATGCGTGTCATCTCTATAATTTCATCACCTCCATTTACTGAAACAGGAGCAGCTTTTGCTACTGGAGCAGCTACTTTAGGTGTTGTTGATGTTGTTGGTACTGCACCTCTATTTTTAATATACACTAGCATGTTATTTTTAGTAACACGCCCATCTTTACCTGTTCCCTGCACGGTGTCTAACTCTGCTTGTGGAATATTTTCTTTTTGCGCCATTTTCTTCACCAATGGTGAGTAAAATCTATCTTCTGAACTAGCAACAGCAACTGGTGTGGCTATTGTATCTTTAGCTGCAGTAACGGTTGCGGCTACTGCGGCAACATCATTTATACTTGGAGTTGTCTCTGGAATCGTTGCAGTAGAAGCAGGGGCGGCATCATCTTTTATTTCAATAATAGCCATTGTCTGGCCAACTTGAACAACATCATCTGTGTTAAATAAAATTTCAACCAACACACCATCTACCTCACTAGGCACCTCACTATCTACTTTATCTGTAGCAATTTCTAGTACGGCTTCATCGGCTTCAATAGTGTCTCCAATATTTTTTAACCAATTGGTTACCGTAGCTTCGGCAACACTTTCGCCCATTTTAGGAAGTTTTAATTCAAATTTAGCCATAGTGGTTTGCTGTAAATAGCGTTTAGCGTTATAGACTGCGAAATTAAGAAATTTTTATAGGAAGTGATTTACTTTTTTTAAAAAACAAGCACATTTCCTTTTTGATCACTTTGGTCGCTTCCAAGAATAAAGTTACACATTGGTGGGCGTATTCTAAAATGATTACCCCTACCCTGTAATTGCTGCATGACAGTAAATATCTGTAGATAAGACATATATGCCCCGTCAAAAACAAATAGCGTGTCATCATACAATGTATCTTGAAATATACTTTTGGAAGCTGCCTTTACGGGAGTAACAAGTACTGCAGAAATTTTAGAAAATAAATCTAAATTGTCTGTCATAATAAAGCCAGCTTTTACCTTGTCATTTTTTTCGGGCAAAGCATTTGCACTTGAAGTACGAATCATTTTAAAACGAACGATTGCTTTCACAGCAGTATCCAACAAAAAATTGGATGTAAAATGTTTTGAATAAAAAATATTCATTGCACCGTAAAACCGTTTTAAATAAATCTTGTTTTTGGTAGTGCTCTCACCTTTATAATGTAAAGTCTTTGCTGTTCCTATATAATAATTCTTATATCCCGCTTTCTGCAGTTTATAAGACAAATCGATATCCTCACCATACATAAAATAATCTTCATCAAATCCATGCACCTCAGCATATACAGATCTTTTTAATAACATAAAAGCGCCTACTAAAACAGCGACACTTCCCTTGTTGTTTTGTGAAACATCATGAGCATAATATTTGTTTGGAAAACCAAGTAACTTTAAGGCAGAAACCATTGGTGTTGGTAGGTTTCTTTTACTTTCTGGCAAAAAACTCCCTGTGCCATCCATAAGGTAACAACCTAGAGCGCCCAAATTATCTAGAGATTCGGCATAGGATAATGCTTTTGTAAAAACATCTTCTGCAACAGCAGTATCTGGATTTAAAATACAAACATAGCTTCCCTTTGCAACCCCAACACCTTGGTTATTTGCAATACTAAAACCTACATTTTCTTTATTTTCAATAAGGGTTAGCCCTGGAAAGGTGTTTTTAACCATTGAGCAACTATCATCTGTAGAGTTATTATCTACAATAATAATTTCAGCATCAATGGCACGAGTGGCTTTTTGAACGCTAATTATACATTGTTCTAAAAAATAGCGAACATTGTAATTAAGAATAATGACCGAAAGTTTCAATAATCTAGTTGTTTTTCAAAGAATTCTCAAAAGGAATTCTGTTAACAATACTGCGTCCTAGGGTTACCTCGTCTGCGTATTCTAATTCATCACCTACAGAGATTCCTCTTGCAATGGTTGTTGTTGTTACTTGATAATCCTCAATTTGCTTAAAGATATAAAAATTGGTTGTATCTCCCTCCATTGTAGAGCTTAAAGCAAATATAAGTTCATCTACGCGTCCATCTTTCACCTTCTCAACCAAAGAATTTATTGTTAAATCTAAGGGGCCAATACCATCCATAGGAGAAATTTTACCGCCCAGTACATGGTAATGCCCTCGGTATTGACTCGTAGCTTCAATAGCCATTACGTCTCTTATATCCTCAACAACACAAATTACTCTATCGGTTCGGTTTTGGCTTGCGCAAATTTCACATAATTTAGAATCACTTAGGTTATGGCAATTGCCGCAAAAATTAATTTCGCTCCTTAATTCAACCAAACTATGGGCTAAGAGCTCTATTTGTTGTTTTGGTTGCTTTAACATATGCAATACCAAACGTAGTGCAGTACGCTTGCCAATTCCAGGCAATTGTGACATTTCATTCACTGCGTTTTCAAGAAGTTTTGAAGAGAAATCCATAGTGCGAAAGATAAAAAAAAGCTTCGAAAAATCGATTAATTATAGCGCTTATAAATAAAGATTATATCCCTTATTTTTTAATGATTTTTTAAAATTCATCTCGATGATATTTATCACAGCACCAAGAATATAAGTGAAATAGTAAAGGATTGCCTATTAAACTTTCATATTTTTACCCACAACCTATAATTTCAGGAACACTTTTATGCAACCACTTCACATACTTTTACTTATTGGCGGTTATTTTTCAATATTATTAGGAATATCTTACATTACTAATAGAGGAGGCAGCAATGCAGATTTCTTTAAAGCAGCAAAGCAATCACCCTGGTATTTAGTTGCCTTTGGAATGATTGGTGCATCTTTAAGTGGTGTTACTTTTATTTCTGTGCCAGGCGCTGTTGAGGCAGACAATTTTAATTATTTTCAAGTTGTTTTGGGCTATACTTTTGGATATGCCGTAATTGGGCTTGTACTTCTCCCACTCTACTATAAATTAAACCTCACCTCAATATATACGTATCTAGAAGGAAGGTTTGGATCTGCTTCTTATAAAACAGGAGCCTCCTTTTTCTTGCTCTCTAGAATCACTGGAGCGAGCTTTAGATTGTATTTGGTTGCTATTGTATTACAAGACCTAGTATTTAATGCAATGGGAGTACCGTTTTGGGTAACAGTAAGCATAACTATTTTACTTATCTGGCTATACACCTTTAAAAGCGGAATAAAAACCATTGTGTGGACAGACACCTTACAAACTTTATTTATGTTAATTGCTGTAGGTGTAGCTATCTATTATATAGCAGATGGACTAGGTGTTGGGGAGGATGGCATTATTAGTTTGATAGCCCAAAGCGACCTCTCACAAATTTTCTTCTTTGATGACTACAAGAGCAGTAATTACTTTTTCAAACAATTTATAAGCGGGATTTTTATTGCCATTGTAATGACAGGGTTGGATCAAGATATGATGCAAAAAAACTTGACGTGTCGCAACTTAAAAGATGCTCAAAAAAATATGTTTTGGTTTACAATTGTGCTCACTTTTGTAAATTTAATATTCTTAGGGCTAGGCCTATTACTTACTGTATATGCCCAACAAAACGGAATTGACGCACATAAAGACACGTTATTCTCTACCATAGCCATGAACGAAAATTTTGGTTGGGGCATCGGTGTTTTCTTCCTTCTTGGACTCATTGCAGCAGCCTATTCTAGTGCAGATAGCGCCCTTACTGCCCTCACCACATCCTTTAGTATTGATATTCTAGATATTGAAAAAAAACGCACGCCAGATGATCAAATCAAGGTGCGCAAAAAGGTACACATTGCAATGTCTATAGTGCTAATATTGGTTATAGTAAGTTTTAACTATCTTATTGGAGACGCCTCGGTAATTACCAAACTATTTGTGTTTACAGGGTACACCTATGGGCCATTATTGGGCTTATACGCCTTTGGATTATTCTCTAAACAAAGAGTAAAAGATCGCTTTGTACCTATTGTAGCTATTCTCACTCCTTTTGTTGGTTATGCCATTAGCCATTACAGTGCTGTTTGGTTTGGCTTTGAATTCGGTTTCTTTATATTGATATTAAATGGGATACTCACCTCTCTAGGACTCGTATTGATTCGTGCCCAACAAAACTAATGTACAGGCCACCTCATAGCCAATTTGATGCTCCTCTAAAAGCGAATAAAAATTAGGGTTTTCTGTTCCTGGATTAAAGATAACCCGGGTAGGTTTTAACGATAAAACATACTCATAATAGGCCTCTTGCCGTGTTGGACTGAGGTACAAAGTTACAGTATGAATCGCCGTAAACATCTCTTTTTCTTTTGTTATAGCTACATCTACAACAAGCCCTTCTTGCATGCCAATGGCGACAACTTTATGATTATGCTCGCGTAATTTATGAATCGCAATGTTTGAGTACCTATCTTCTTTAAGACTTGCACCAAGGACTAGTGTTTTGTTCATATTATAAATCTATGTGTAATTACAAGAATTGCAAATGTAACATGTTTAAAAACCAAGTGTCTGTTTTAAAAAATGGTATGTTACAAAAACGTTAAAAATATTTTTTATTGAAACACTTGGCAAATTTTTTCGTCTTTAATAAAAGTAGTACCTAATACATGTTATAATTATTTGGATTAGCCGTTCACAAAAATATATAAACGTTCATATTTAGGTTTGTTTAAGTGAAAGCGCCTCTCGAAAATCATTTTGAGAGGTGTTTTTTTATTAGGGTAGTATAACTACCATCTAATTAAAGCACTTCCCCAAGTAAAACCGCTCCCAAAAGCGGCTAAAACGACAAGATCACCATCGTTAATCTTCCCTGCTTCCCAGGCTTCAGACAAGGCAATAGGAATAGAGGCAGCAGTAGTATTCCCGTATTTCTGTATGTTATTAAAAACCTTCTCATCTGGCAAGCGCATTTTTTTTTGTATAAACTGAGAGATACGCAAATTGGCTTGATGTGGTATTAACATGTCTATATCTTCTGTACTTAGTTTATTAGCCTCTAAGCCCTCTTGTATCACTTCACTAAAACGCACTACGGCATGTTTAAAAACAAACTGCCCATTCATGTAAGGATAATAAGGAATGTTTTCTTGAGGATTTTGTGCTATTAATTCTGGCACCCAATGTCCTGTACTAGGTCCTTGAAGCATGAGTTCATCTTTATGTTTTCCCTCACTGTGCAGGTGTGTGGAGAGAATTCCTCCTGTACCTGTTTCATTTCTTGACACCACTACGGCGCCAGCTCCATCTCCAAAAATAACAGAAACACCACGACCTCTTGAAGAGAAATCTAGCCCTCCGCTATGGTTCTCACTACCAACAACTAGCACATTAGAGTACATACCAGTCTTAATAAATTGATCTGCTACCGATAATGAGTACACAAACCCACTACATTGATTACGAACATCTAGTGCAGGAACCGTTTTCATCTCCAATAATTCTTGAAGCTGCACGCCTCCTCCAGGAAAGTACATATCTGGACTTAGCGTAGCAAAAATAATCATATCTACATCATCTGCAGAGACCCCGGCCCGCTTTAAGGCAACTCTAGCCGCTTTAGCCCCCATAATTGAGGTATTGTTTCCATCACCTTTTTTAATGTGTCTGCGTTCTTGTATACCTGTACGTTCTTGAATCCAGGCATCATTGGTATCCATCACCTTAGAAAGATCATCATTGGTTACTATATTTTCTGGCACATAATGACCAACTCCTGTAATTTTTGAACTAAACATATATATTAGGTTTAAAGTTGGATACAAGATAGGTATTTAATGATTTTCTATCTTTATTAAAACACTATTTTAATCTGTAAACACACCTTCTTAAAGATAGTATTATTAAGAAGCTATCAAGCTAGTTTTACTACATTTGTTTCTCTTATGCTTAAATACGTTATCAATAAAATAATCTAACCCCTTTTAAGATGAAAAAACATATCCTATCTATCTTACTAATTACTTTATTATGTGGAGGATGCAAAAACAAAGTACTTAACATTTCAGAAACCATAGCAGACGACGGCTTTGAGCCTATGTTAAAAGCCTATTATGAAGAAGGACTATTGCTAGATCCAATTAAAGCTACCACTAGTGGTGACAAAAGATACAATGATCAATTTACAAATGCTTTATCGATAGCACATATCAAAAAACAAAAAGAATATTACACCAAATATTTAGAAAAGGTAAATAGCTACGATATGGCAAAACTCACAGAGCCGCAACAAATGAGTCAAGCTATTTTACAGTGGGAGTGTGAACGAAATCTAGAACGCTTAGGCTTTAAAAACCATGCTTATTTCCCTATTGATCAAATGTGGTCACCAAATTTATTTTTCGGACAATTAGCCAGTGGTGCTAGCGCACAACCTTTTGAAACGGTTGCTGATTACATAAAATGGATGCAACGTGTTGACGGGTATCTTAATTGGTTGGTTAATGCCGCTAGCAATATGCAAGAAGGCATACAGGAAGGCTATGTCTTACCTAAAGCATTAATAAAAAAAGTAATCCCACAATTGGCAGAGATGACAAACCCAGTGTTAGAAGAGCATCTGTTTTATAGCCCAATTAAAAATATGCCTGCTGCTTTTTCTGAAAAAAACAAAAAACAGCTAACACAACAGTATAGTGATATGATTATAAACAAGGTAATCCCTAGCTACCAAATCGTTCATGATTTTGTAGCAGGAGAGTATTTAAAGGCTGGTAGAGAAAGCTCGGGTATTGACGCCATACCAAATGGCGGGGAGTACTATAACCATCAAATAAAGCTTTACACTACCACAAGGATGACAGCAGAGGAAATTCATAGGCTAGGATTAAGCGAGGTTGCAAGAATATTATCTGAAATGGAAACCGTTAAAAATGAGATTGGCTTTAAAGGAGACTTGAAAGCCTTTTTTAATGATATAAGAAGCAACCCCAAACTAATGCCTTTTAAGAGCCCCGAAGAAGTAATTGCAAATTTCAATGCCATACACTCAACGATGAAGCCACAGCTTGAAAAGTTATTTGACATGACACCAAAAACACCTTTTGAAGTACGACAAACAGAAGCTTTTAGAGAGAATTCTGCGAGTGCTGAGTACAACCCAGGATCACTAGATGGTACACGGCCAGGTATTTTTTACACGCCCATACCAGATGCAACAAAATACAATACCTATAGTGATGAATCATTGTTTTTACACGAGGCAATTCCAGGGCATCATTATCAAATATCCTTGACCCAGGAAAATGAAGATCTATCAGATTTTAGAAAAACGCTATGGTACAGCGGCTATGGTGAAGGTTGGGCGCTGTACTGTGAGTCTTTAGGAAAAGAATTAGGGCTTTACACAGACCCATACCAATACTTTGGTATGCTAGGTGCAGAGATGCATAGAGCAATAAGACTGGTAGTAGACACAGGAATGCATACAAAGGGATGGAGTCGTGAAAAAGCGATTCAATACTCTATGGATAATGAAGCAGAACCTAAGGCAGGTATTATTAGTGAGATTGAACGGTACATGGCAAATCCTGGACAGGCACTATCTTATAAAATTGGGCAGCTAAAATTACAGGAATTAAGAGCTAAGGCTAAGAAAGAAATGGGCAATAGCTTTGATATACGCCAATTTCATAACCAAATTCTAGAAACAGGATGTGTGCCATTAGCACTGCTTGAAGATAAAATTGATCGTTGGATTGCGAGCAGCAAATAGGATTTTCCTGAAATTTTAAAATTTCAATCAAATTAGTAGCTTAAATTATTGCTACATTATAAAAAAGAGGTATTTTTGCAGCCAATTAATTTAACCTCTGGCGATATACGTGAATGTTACTTTATATTAACATTATAAATTAATACTATGGAATCGTTAATTAAATTTGTACAAGACGAATTTGTTACAAAAAAAGACTTCCCAGATTTTTCGGCGGGTGATACTATAACAGTATTCTACGAAATTCGTGAAGGTGAAAAAACAAGAACGCAGTTTTTTAGAGGTGTAGTTATCCAAGTAAAAGGTACTGGATTATTAAAAACCTTTACCATTAGAAAAATGTCTGGTACTGTTGGTGTAGAACGTATCTTCCCAGTAAATATGCCAGCTTTACAGAAAGTTGAGATCAACAAAAAAGGTGCTGTACGTAGAAAACGTATTTACTACTTTAGAGGTCTTACTGGTAAAAAAGCAAGAATCAAAGAGAAGAGATACTAGTCTCCAATCAAAAACCATACAAAAGCGGCTCATTAGAGCCGCTTTTTTTATGAACAAAAGTTAATAACCCATGTTCATAACAGGTTGAAAACTAATCTATTAAATAGCGTTCTCTCGTGTTTTTATCTATTATATTTGATATAGTAGAATAGTAACTGCTATTTATATATAAAAAAACGTTCTTTCTTATTGCTGCTTCTTAATTGTTGAGGACTCCCTTCAAAAAGGGTAGAGACAATATAAAAAAGCAGTAGGTGTATTTGTTTTGCTGGTATCATAGAATACAATATGTATTGATTGCTTAAAAAAACAAAACACTATTTGTAAAATAAACTGTAATAAAGACCTAAAAATCATGTTGCAATAATTTATTTTACACAAAGCCATGCCAATGTAGCAATACAATGACATGGCTTTTTTCTTTTTCATTACCATATAATCAATTTGAAGCGCTAAAAATATCAGTCTTATAAAATTTTAGTGTAAAAAACAGCACATTAGCAATACAAGAGAGGATCACTACATTAAGGCCCTGCTCCCTTTTAAAAGGCTAGTCAAATCTGTATATTTGCAATCCTAAAAAAAATGTAATTCGATGACAAAAACAGCAAAAATCATATATACAAAAACAGATGAAGCGCCTTTCTTGGCTACACATTCTTTTTTACCCATTGTTAAATCATTTACTGCACCTTCAAACATTGTCATAGAAACTAGAGATATTTCTCTAGCCGCTAGAATACTAGCAAATTTTCCGCAGTATTTAACCCAGGACCAACGTGTTAATGACGCACTAGCAGAATTAGGTGAATTGGCTAAAAGCCCTGATGCCAATATTATTAAGCTGCCAAATATTAGCGCTTCGGTACCACAGCTTATTGCTGCTATTGAAGAATTACAAGCTAAAGGTTTTGCAGTTCCTAGCTTCCCAGATGAAGCCACTACCCCACAAGACAAACAAACCATAGCGACATATAACAAGATTAAGGGAAGTGCTGTAAATCCTGTTCTACGAGAAGGAAATAGTGATCGTCGGGCACCTAAGGCTGTAAAAAACTACGCAAAGAAAAACCCACACCGTATGGGATCCTGGTCTTCGGGTTCTAAGACGCATGTTTCCACTATGAGTGAAGGTGATTTTAGAAACAATGAAAAATCTGTTACCATAGCTAAACCAACAAGCGTTAACATTGAATTAACAGACACGGCAGGAAACAAACATATCTTAAAAGATAACATTTCTATATTGGCTGGAGAAATCATTGATGCAACAGTGATGAACAAAAAAGCATTGCTTTCTTTCTTACAAGACCAGGTAAAAGATGCTACAGAAAAAGGGGTACTACTATCGCTACACATGAAAGCCACTATGATGAAAGTAAGTGACCCAATCATCTTTGGACATGCAGTAGAAGTGTACTTTGCAGAATTATTTGAGAAACATGCTGCAGAGTTTAAAAAAATTGGAGTAGATGTTCGTAATGGATTTGGTGACCTAACTGGAAAAATAGACGAATTACCTGCAAATAAAGCTCTAGAGATTAAAGCAGACATCAACAAAATCATGAACAGCCAAGCAGATCTAGCTATGGTAAATAGTGATAAAGGAATTACCAACCTACATGTGCCTAGTGATGTTATTATTGACGCCTCTATGCCAGCTATGATAAGAACTTCTGGACAAATGTGGAATGCAAAAGGAGAACAACAGGATACCAAAGCTATTATCCCAGATAGTAGCTATGCTCCTTTATACCAAGCTACCATAGATTTTTGTATAGAAAACGGTGCTTTTGACCCAACTACCATGGGTACAGTTCCTAATGTTGGTTTAATGGCTCAAAAAGCAGAAGAATACGGTTCTCATGATAAAACCTTTGAAATCTCTAGGGCTGGAACCGTTAGGGTAATAGACTCCTCTGGAAACACACTAATCTCTCATGAGGTGGAGCAAGGTGATATTTGGAGAATGTGCCAAGTAAAAGATTTACCAATTCAAGATTGGGTAAAATTAGCAGTGTCAAGAGGTCGTGCTACAAAATGGCCCGTTATTTTCTGGTTAGATGAGGACAGGGCTCATGATGCCGAATTAATTAAAAAGGTGCACACCTATTTAAAAGATCATGATACTAGTGGTTTAGACATTAAAATACTATCTACAGAAAAAGCAACACACTACACCCTTGCTAGAGTTAAAAATGGCGAGGACACTATTTCTGTAACTGGAAATGTATTGCGTGATTACTTAACAGACCTCTTCCCTATTCTTGAACTGGGTACGAGTGCAAAAATGCTATCTATAGTGCCTTTAATGAACGGTGGTGGACTTTTTGAAACAGGTGCAGGTGGATCTGCTCCAAAACATGTGCAACAATTTGTTGAACAAGGGCATTTGCGTTGGGATTCTTTAGGTGAGTTTTTAGCCCTTGCCGTTTCATTAGAACACTTAGGGTCAACGCATCATAATAACAAAGCAATTATTTTATCTGAAACCTTAGATGCAGCCACAGAAAAACTACTAGAAAACAATCAAGGACCATCTAGAAAAGTACACGAATTAGATAACCGCGGAAGTCATTTCTATTTAGCAATGTACTGGGCACAGGCGTTATCAAACCAAAACAAAGATCAATCGCTTCAAGAACGTTTTAAAACCGTGTATGACGCCTTAAAAACAAACAAAGATGTTATTTTAAAAGAGCTGTTGGCTGCCCAAGGAATGGCAGTAGACATTGGAGGATATTACGAGCCAACCCAAGACTTGGTTAATAAGCAAATGAGACCAAGTGTTACATTTAATAATATCCTTGAAAAGGTAAAATAATTAAACTTTCGTTAAAGCCTTTAGATACCTAATCTAAAGGCTTTATTTTTGTTAAAAATCTAACTTTGAAAAACAAACTTACCCTACTCTTTCTGCTTGCAAGCTTTGCAATGATGGCGCAAGAGAAATTTACATTAAGTGGCACCATTTCTGAAGCACAATCTGGCGAGACCATGATTGGTGTTAATGTGCTCATACCTTCATTACAAACTGGAGTAATTACCAATGAATATGGTTTTTATTCTATCACCTTACCAAAAGGAAGTCACCAGATTATCTATACAAGTCTTGGCTTTGGAGAATTCAAAGAGACAATACTGCTCAAGGCCTCAATAAACAAAAACGTAACACTGTTTGAAAGTACAGAATTGTTAGACGTGGTTATCCTTGAAACGGATGTTGAAAAAACAAACATTAGAACCCCTCAAATGAGTGCAACTACACTCAAAGCAAATACAATAAAAAGAATTCCTGTAGTGTTAGGAGAAGCAGATGTCATCAAAGCCATTACATTACTACCAGGTGTTACAAATGCAGGTGAAGGAGCCAGTGGCTTTAATGTAAGAGGTGGAGCATCAGATCAAAACCTCGTATTATTAGATGAAGCTACACTTTATAATTCATCTCATTTATTTGGATTTTTCTCTGTATTTAATCCAGATGCAATAAAAGATTTAACCCTTTATAAAGGGGGTATTCCTGCCAGGTATGGTGGCCGTATTTCATCTGTATTAGATATCTACCAAAAAGATGGTAATAAACGTAAATATGTTGCCACAGGAGGCATTGGGCTATTGGCAAGCAGATTACTTATAGAAGGACCCATTTTAAAAGACAAGGCATCGTTTTTAATAGGTGGTAGAAGTACTTACGCGCATTTATTTATACCACTTGTTGACCCTGGCAATAATAACGTTGCTTATTTCTATGATTTAAACACAAAACTAAGCTACGATCTAGACAATGAAAACAAATTATTCTTATCTGGTTATTTTGGTAGAGACACCTTTAACCTAGGTGAAATTTTTGGAAACACTTTTGGAAACACGACAGTTAATCTACGATGGAACCATTTATTTAATAGCAAATTATTTAGCAACCTCTCTTTAATATATTCAGACTATTACTACGGCCTGGAATTAAAGTTTGCAGAATTTCAATTTGACAGCGGAATCAGAAATTTCAACTTAAAGTATGATTTTACCAATTATGTTTCAGACAAGGTGAAATTACAATTTGGTTTCAATAGTATTTATTATAAATTCAATCCTGGAGAGGTAAGTCCAACATCTGGCACTAGCGGGATTAACTACAGAAAACTCACTGACAAGTATGCTTTTGAAAATGCAGTCTATATCGACGGAAATTTTAAAGTTTCAGAAAAGTTAAACATTCAAGCAGGACTTCGTTTATCGAGCTTTACCAGGCTAGGACAAGAATCTATAAATGTATACGCCAATAACAACCCTATTATTTATAATGAAGCTATTGATGTGTATCAAAAAGCAAGCCCTATAGATACCATATCTATTTCTAGGGGTTCTTCTATAAAGTCATTCTTTAATCTAGAACCTAGAATTTCTGCAGCGTATCAAATTTCAGAAACATCTTCTGTAAAAGCAAGTTATAATAGAACAGCACAGTATATCCATTTAATAAGCAATACGTCCTCTCCTACCCCTTTTGATATATATGCACCTAGTGGTCAATTTATTGAACCTCAATTGGGCGATCAAGTGGCTGTTGGGTATTTTAAAGCCTTTGAAAACTTTTCCCTCGAAGCAGAGGCTTACTATAAAGAAGTCCAAAACCGTATAGACTACGTTGATGATGCAGATTTAATTGCAAACGAAGCAATAGAACAGGTAGTTTTAAATGGAGAAGCAAGAGCATATGGTCTGGAATTCTTAGTTAGAAAAACCAAAGGGAAACTTAAGGGTTGGGTTTCATACACGCTTTCAAAATCTGAACAAAGAACACCAGGAAGAACAGCAATAGAAACAGGTATTAACAGTGGAAAATGGTATAATACTGCTTGGGACAGAACACATGATTTCTCAATAACGACTCAATATGAACTAAGTAAAAGATGGTTTTTAGGAGCTAATTTTATTTATCAAACAGGGCGGCCTAGCACATTTCCTCTAGGACAATATGAATATCAAGGACAAATCGTTCCTGTTTATGAAGCAAGAAATGCTAGTAGGTTAGCACATTTTCACCATTTGGATATTTCAGCAACATGGAACCTAAATCATAAAAACAAAAAACGCTGGAATGACGAGTTAGTTTTTAGTATATACAATGTGTATAATAGAAAAAATGCAGCTTCGGTTTCATTTAGAAAAAACACAGATACTGGAAACAATGAAGCTATTAGGCTTTCTATATTTGGTATTATTCCAGCAATTACTTACAATTTTAAATTTTAAGCAATGAAAAACAACATCCTTATCCTTCTAGTATCATTCTTATTAATTTCTTGTGAAGATGTTATAGATATTGATTTACAAAACAGCGAGCCAAAATTAGTAATAGAAGCCACTATTAATGTTCTTGAAGATGGTGCTTCTACAGCGGTAGTAATACTCTCAGAAACAGCTCCCTTTTACAATAATATAATACCCCCGGTTACAGATGCATTTGTAAGTATTACATCGAGTGCTGGTGAGATATTTGATTTTAACCATGTTGAAAATGGATATTACACAGCAGACCTTACACCTGTTATAGGAGTAACCTATAGCCTAGAGGTTATTTATAAAGAAGAAGTTTATACGGCTACAGAAGCACTCTACACAGTACCTGAAATTGAAGAGGTGGTACAGGATAATGAAAGTGGTTTTGGTGGTGATCAAATTGAGCTAAAAGCATTTTTTACAGATCCTGCTGGAGTTCAAAATTATTATTTAAGTGAAGCTCTTTCTATACGTGGTAATAAAAGAGATACATTTAATGATGAGTTTTTTGATGGAAACAGAGTAAATGATTTCTATCTTGTAGATGAACTAAAAATTGGAGATATCGTAACCTTTAATCTTTTTGGAGTGAACGAGAATTTCTTTGACTTTATGATTGTTATTTTACAACAAACTGATGATGGTGGAGGCGGTCCTTTTGAGACCCAGCCTGCAACTGTACGTGGTAATATAGTAAATCAAACAAATCGAGATAATTTCCCATTAGGGTATTTTAGAATTTCTGAAAAATCAACAATTGTATATACAGTTCAATAATTAAAAAACAATACAGCTCAAATGAGTTTCAAAAAAACAACAGAAGCAACATCACATTATGATCATCTAGAAAAGATGACCCCTGTTGAGTTATTGAAAAATATAAATGCAGAAGATAGTAAAGTACCCCAAGCTGTTGAGAAAGCAATTCCACAAATTGAGGCTCTTACAAGTAAAGTTGTTGCTTGTTTAAAACTTGGGGGTCGACTGTTTTATATGGGTGCTGGCACGAGTGGAAGACTAGGTGTTGTAGATGCTAGCGAGATTCCACCTACTTTTGGGATGGATCATGGTGTTGTTATAGGCTTAATAGCAGGTGGAGATACTGCAATACGCAAGGCAGTAGAATTTGCAGAAGATGACAAAACACAAGGATGGAAGGATTTAAAAGAGCATCAAATTGGCATTAACGACATTGTAATAGGCATAGCTGCTTCTGGAACAACCCCTTATGTTATTGGCGCACTAGAAAAATGCAATACACTTAATATTGCCACGGGTTGTATAACCTGTAATGAAGAAAGCCCTTTGGCATTAACAGCAAAATATCCTGTAGTAGCTGTAGTAGGTCCAGAATTTGTTACTGGCAGCTCTAGAATGAAAGCGGGTACTGCACAAAAACTTATTTTGAATATGATTTCTACAGCAACCATGATACAACTAGGTCGTGTAGAGGGAAACAAAATGGTAGACATGCACCTTAGCAACAACAAACTTGTAGCTAGAGGAGAGAAAATGCTTGTAGATAGACTTAAGATTTCGGCTATTGAAGCTACTGCTTTATTAAATAAATACAGAAGTGTGAGAAACGCAATTAAAAACTATAGCCATGAGTAAAGAACATACAGATGTTAATTTGCTTAGAAAAGGGATAAAGTACCTAGCCATCGCGTTACCATTACTTTTTCTTAGCCCTTATCTAATTACTATTGCTTTTTTAAATAAGCAAACTATGATGCTCTATGTATTCTTTATAATTGGTCTTATTGCTGGTATTGGCGCGGTATACCTTCTGTTTAAGGGAATAAACACTATAATGAAATCAATATTCTAACCCTTGGTTGTGCGTAGTTATTAGATACCACCCTTATAGCGGTGGTTTTTTTATGTGTTTTTTGTTGGTTTATAGCCTCAAAATATTGGTTGATTTTATTGCAAAAAAAAAGATCCAATCAAATAAATGATTG
>CAJWVI010000017.1 GCA_913048115.1 uncultured Flavobacteriaceae bacterium
GGGAGAAAAAGGAAAAGGAGAAGGAGAGGGAAAAGGAGAGGGAAAAGGAGAGGGAAAAGGAGAGGGAGAAGGAGAAGGAAAAGGAGAAGGAAAAGGAAAAGGAAAAGGAAAGAGCATGAAATCTGGGGAAAAGGGTTCTTCAAAGGACGCTCAACAAAGCGAAAACAACGATGGCGAGCTTTTTGAAATATACAAACAACAAGTTCAATTACGCCAAGAGCTTGAAGATAGATTAAGTAAAGAAGGCCTTAAGGGCCTTGGCGGAGATTTGATTAAGAAAATGGAAGGCGTCGAACAACAATTACTCGACAAGGGCTTTCAGCAGCGCACGCTTGAAAAAATGCTCAACCTTCAATACGAGCTGTTAAAACTAGAAGAGGCAGATTTTAAGCAAGGGCAAGACACTAAGCGAGAATCTATAAGTAGTAGAAAAAAATATAATAATGCAACACAAAGATCTCCACAAGAGATTAAAAAATACTTTAACACGATTGAAATCTTAAACCGTGAAGCACTTCCTTTGCGCCAAGAGTATAAAGAGAAAGTACAGTCGTATTTTAAGAAAAACCAATGATTGATTTTTATTCACAAACAGAGTTTACCCTAGAAAACTCCGACGCCATATGCGATTGGATTTCTGAAACTATCGAGAAAGAAAGCTTTGAACAAGGTGACATTGCGTACATATTTTGTGACGACGCGTATCTTCATAAATTGAACATTCAATTTTTAGACCACGACACGCTTACAGATATTATTAGTTTTGACAACTCTCTAGGCACACAAATTCATGGTGAAATTTATATTTCTTTAGAGCGTGTTACTGAAAACGCGAAAACCTATGGGGTTTCCTTTGCGGAGGAACTTCACCGAGTAATGATACATGGTGTTCTTCATTTTTGCGGGTATAAAGACAAGACTGATGGCGACCAACAAAGGATGACAGGCAAGGAAAACGAGTCCTTAGGGTGCCGAACATTTGTCTAGCACTCTGAATATCAACAAATTACACATTTAACTACTTGATTGTAAGTTAATTACCTATCTTTGCGCCCCTTTTAATGTGCTTTCATTGTTCCACGTGGAACAATTTAAAAAAAATAAGTAAAATGTTTGAAAAAGAATACGATGTTATTGTTGTAGGTGGTGGACACGCTGGTTCAGAAGCGGCCGCTGCAGCCGCCAACCTAGGGTCTAAAACACTGCTTATTACCATGAGCCTTCAAAACATTGGGCAGATGTCTTGCAACCCTGCCATGGGGGGTATTGCAAAAGGCCAGATTGTTAGAGAAATTGACGCTCTTGGCGGGTATAGCGGAATTGTAAGTGACAACACAGCAATTCAGTTTAAGATGCTTAACAAGTCTAAGGGTCCCGCTATGTGGAGCCCCAGAGTGCAGAGTGACCGTATGCGGTTTGCAGAAGCATGGCGCTTGATGCTAGAGGGAACTAAAAATTTAGATTTCTATCAAGAAATGGTTTCTGGAATTCTTGTTGAAGGAGAAAAAATTGTAGGAGTAAAAACATCTTTAGGTATTGAGGTACGTGGTAAAACCGTAATACTCACTAATGGAACTTTTTTAAATGGATTAATTCATATTGGTGAAAAACAATTTGGAGGTGGTAGAGCAGGAGAAGGTGCAGCCTACGGGATTACAAAAGAATTAGTTGATCTGGGTTTTGAGTCTGGTAGAATGAAAACCGGCACACCGCCAAGAGTAGACGGAAGGTCGCTTGACTTTTCAAAAATGATTGTGCAACCAGGAGATGTATCTCCAGAAAAGTTTTCTTACCTAAAAAGCACCAAACCTCTAGAGCATCAACGCGATTGCCACATGAGTCACACAAGTCTAGAGGTACATGATTTGCTTCGCGAGGGCTTTGATCGTTCCCCGATGTTTAACGGCGCAATTAATAGCGTTGGGCCAAGGTATTGTCCGTCTATTGAGGATAAAATCAATCGATTTGCAGACAAAAATAGCCATCAATTGTTTGTTGAGCCTGAGGGATGGGACACCGTAGAGTATTATGTAAATGGTTTTTCTACCTCTTTGCCAGAAGATGTTCAATTTAAAGCACTCCGAAAAGTTGTAGGGTTTGAAAATGTAAAGTTTTTTAGACCTGGATATGCCATTGAGTATGATTTTTTCCCACCAACGCAACTTAGACACACACTAGAAACTAAGAACATAAAGGGTTTATTTTTTGCGGGACAAATCAATGGTACTACTGGATACGAAGAAGCCGCATCTCAGGGTTTAATGGCTGGAATAAACGCACATCTTAAGGTAAAAGAAGAAGAGCCCCTTATTATAAAAAGGAATGAGGCATACATTGGTGTTCTAATTGACGACCTTATAACTAAGGGAACAGAGGAGCCTTATAGAATGTTTACATCGCGCGCAGAATATAGAACCTTATTGCGCCAAGACAATGCAGATTTTAGACTTACGCCGATGTCTTATAATATTGGTTTGGCATCAGAACAACGCCTCAAGCTAATGGACGAAAAGAAAGAAAAGAGCGAGGCGTTTATTCATTTTTTTAAACAGAGCAGCGTTACTCCCGAGGTAATAAATCCTATTCTAGAAATAAAAAAATCTGCAATTGTTAAGCAGAGCGATAAACTTTTTAAACCACTCTCTAGGCCTAACATCACGATGGAGGACATGCAAAAAATTGATTTTGTGTCAAATTACATTGATAAACATGATTTAGATCATCAGGTGCTTCAGCAAACAGAGATACAAATAAAATATGCAGGGTATATTGCCAAAGAAAAAAACAATGCAGACAAGCTCAACAGGCTAGAGGGCATTAAAATTCCAGAGGGGTTTGATTACTCAAAACTAAAGTCTTTGTCTTATGAGGCAAAAGAAAAGTTAAGCAATATAAGACCCGTAACGGTTTCACAGGCTTCGCGTATTAGCGGCGTATCACCAAACGACATCTCTGTGATGCTTGTTTATATGGGGCGATAGATTAATGTTTCACGTGGAACAAATATTTAACAAAGCAACAATTTTTTTTGAACACACAAGACAGCACTTTTTATCTTTCAACCAAAGACTATTTTAAAACTGGAGAAGTTTTTGATTTAGTGCATGATTCTCGGTACGATTTTTTAATTACCACGCCGCAGCCTCCAAAAGAATCTCTGGCAAGCTATTATGACACTGAAGATTATATCTCTCATTCAAACACTCAAAAAGGAGTGGTCGCTTTTCTATATACCTTGGTCCAGAAATGGTCTTTAAAAAATAAAAAAAACCTTGTTTGTAACCTTTCAAAACAAAAAGGAAGGTTGTTGGATGTTGGGGCAGGAACTGGATCGTTTTGTGAAATCATAAAACATGCTGGTTGGGAAACTATTGGCGTCGAGCCCAATAATAAGGCAAGAAAAATTGCAGCACAAAGACAGCTCTTGCTGTTAGAAAACATAGAGGATGTACAAGGTCAAAAATTTGACGTGATAACGCTTTGGCATGTATTAGAACATCTTCCAGATTTAGAAAAAACGATCGTAAAAATTGAAAACCTACTAAGCCCTCAAGGCGTTTTAATTATTGCGGTTCCAAATTATAAATCTTTTGACGCAAAATACTACAAACAGTTCTGGGCAGCCTATGACGCCCCAAGACATTTATGGCATTTTTCTCAAAAAAGCATGACGCATTTGTTTTCTAAAAACATAACACTACTCAAAACCAAACCCATGATTTTTGATTCTTTTTATGTTAGCCTACTTTCTGAAAAGTATAAAACCGGAAATTCTTTTTCTTTAAAAGCTTTTTTTATTGGCCTTTGGTCAAACATTAGTGCAATACGGTCAAAAGAATACTCTTCATTAATTTACTGCTTTAAAAAAGCTTAGAATCTATTTTAACCACAGTTTTCTCTAGTCAAAACAAACGCGCATATTCTTTGTTGCGCAACCCCTAAAAACCCCTTAGGACGCTTTATTTGAAGCAGTTATCGATAGGCAAATCAAATAGAAGCCTCTGTAATCAATAGAAAATAACTATTATTTGTAGTTGTTATGATTTAGCATGAATAAGCCTAGTGAGCTTAATGGAGAGATCTGTGAAAATAATTTTAGCATTCCCATTCCTTTCAATATGATAAGATGCTTCCTCTATGGCTTCAGAAATTTCAAAAATATTGTTTTGATGAATGAAAGGCGCAAACTTCTCAATAGAAAACTTTGTGGTTGGCGCGTCAAAAAACAGCAAGCTATCTACTTTGTAATTTTTAAGCAATGCTTGCCTAAAGGTTTCTTGACAGTAGCTCAAAAACTTCTTTTGGGTCTCTCTTCCTTCTTTTGCAATTTCTTCACTCCATGAAATTAGTGCGTTAATAGAAGATTTGTTTCCTTTTGCCTTAAAGGCGGTTCGTACCCAGTCCACAAACCAATTTTCAAAAATCGCATCATCACCTCCATTGTTTAATAAACACAACGCTTGGTGAAAATCTCCGTTTGACAAACTACTGATTTTCAGAGCTTTGTTTTTAGAAACACCCTTGTTTTCGATGAGTTGTTTAGAGATGGTCTCTTCTGGTAATAGTGGAAACTGTAATTTTTGACACCGTGATTGTACTGTTCCTAAAATTTGTTCTTCTTTTTCGGTCAACAACAAAAGCACCGTGTTTTTGGGAGGCTCCTCTATAAGTTTTAAAATTTTATTAGCACAAGCCGTGTTCATCCTATCGGCCATCCAAATAATCATAATTTTATGCCCGCCTTCATAAGCTTTTAAAGACAAGCTTTTGAGCATTTGCTTTGCCTCGTCTACATTAATGTTTCCTTGTTTCTTTTCGATACCCAAACACGCCAACCAATCATATAATGAGCCATAAGGATTCTTCGCCACAAACAACCTCCAGTCTTCTAGGAAAAGCCCCGAATAAGGATGCTTTTTAACAGCATCATTTGTGTTTACAGGAAAGACAAAATGTAAATCAGGGTGTGCGAGGTTTGCAACCTTGGTCATGCAGCTTTCATGGCCAGTAGATCCCGGGGCGTGATTGCTTGCTAAAATAGCTTGCGCATAGGCAATAGCCATAGGCAGCAAACCACTCCCGGTTTTACCAACAAAAAGTTGTGCGTGAGGAATTCTACCATTTTCAATGCTTTTAAGCAAATGGTTTTTAATATGTGTTTGGCCTAATATGTCAGAAAAAAGCATATGCAAATGTAGCCAAATATTACAAACACTCATACTAGAAAAAGAGCTATTACTTGCCGTCAAAAACTGTATATTTGTTTCATTAAAAACTAGTTATGAAAACAGTACAAGACATTAATTTTAAAGATAAAAAAGCATTAATCAGAGTAGATTTTAATGTCCCACTAGACAACGCCTTTAAGGTTACCGACGCTACTAGAATTGAGGCCGCAAAGCCAACAATTGTTAAAATATTAGAAGACGGAGGTAGCTGTATTTTAATGTCTCACCTAGGAAGACCCAAAAACAAAGAAAATGAATTTTCTTTAAAGCATATTGTTGAAACCGCAGCAGCTGTATTGGGGCTTAGTGTCTTATTTGTTAATGACTGTGTTGGCCCTAGCGCCGAGGCTGCTGTTGCAAATCTAAATCCCGGTGAGGTTTTGTTGCTTGAGAACTTGCGCTATTACAAAGAAGAAACTACTGGAGATTTAGGATTTGCAAAACAATTAGCCTCCCTTGGTGATGTGTATGTAAACGACGCTTTTGGTAGTGCGCATAGGGCGCATGCATCTACCACAATTATTGCTGATTACTTTCCAGAAAACAAATGTTTTGGCGCATTGCTGGCCTCTGAGATATTTAATCTTGAAAAAGTATTAGGAGCAAGTCAAAAACCCGTAACCGCAATTATTGGAGGCGCAAAAGTGTCTTCAAAAATAACGGTGATAGAAAACATCTTAGATAAAGTTGACCACCTTATTATTGGAGGAGGCATGGCCTTTACATTTATAAAAGCTCAAGGAGGTCAAATAGGAAGCTCTTTGGTTGAGGATGACAAGCAGGCCCTTGCGCTTCAAATTCTTAAGACAGCAAAAGAAAAGGGTGTTGAAATTCACCTGCCTGTTGATGTTATTGTTGCAGATCAGTTTTCTGAATTTGCTAGCACAGAAATTAGCCCAATACACGAGATTGCAGAAGGCTGGATGGGCTTAGACTCGGGCCCACAATCAAACAGCAATTTTGCAAGTGTGATATTAAAATCAAAAACAATTTTATGGAATGGTCCTGTGGGTGTTTTTGAAATGGAGCTCTTCTCTGGAGGAACTATTTCTTTAGGAAACGCTATAGCAGAAGCAACACAACAAGGGGCTTTTTCTCTTGTAGGAGGAGGAGACTCTGTAGCCGCGGCAAAACAATTTAACCTAAGTCAAAAAGTAAGCTATGTATCTACAGGAGGAGGCGCGATGCTTGAAATGCTTGAGGGTAAAACACTGCCGGGTATTCAGGCAATATTAGATTAATATTTTTAAATAATTTTTTTGATAACATAATCTCGTTGCATTATATATGAAACAGGTCTTTTGTTCTATTTTTTTTCTGTTGTGCACTTTTGGACAAGCCCAAGACACTTTGGTTTTTCCAAAAGGAGTCTTGCAAAACACAGCTGTTGCTAAGGGTGTTCCGTCAGACTCTCCGCAAGGGCAGTCTATTCAAGTACAAGATACAATACAGACCCACGATATCGCTACCGCTTTCTCACCCAAAAGTATTGCTAGACAAGTAAAAGATAGCGCAACTATTAAATTGGAAGACATGGCCGCTGCTAGGCGCTACGATAGCCTTTGGCTAAAGGAGCTTTACAATAACAGCATGTTTGAAGAGGTTTATGGAAGCATTACCAAGATGACTTACGAGCCTGTTGATTATATCGAGCTCCCTACCCAACTATTAAAACAACGCCTTGCTGAAATTAATAGCAGAACCCCTTTTAATGTTGAATACAATTCCTCTTTGGAGAGCGTTATAAAAAACTACCTTAAAAACCGTCGCGGGACGATGGGCAAACTCATGGCTCTGAGCGACTATTACTTTCCTATGTTTGAAGAGGCTCTAGCAAAATACAACATTCCATTAGAGCTTAAGTATTTAGCTATTGTAGAATCTGCACTGCGTCCAACGGCGTCCTCTAGGGTTGGCGCTACAGGACTCTGGCAGTTTATGTTTAGCACTGGTAAAATGTTTGGCCTTGACGTTAATAGTTATGTAGACGACAGAAGCGACCCTTTAAAAGCAACCCAAGCTGCCTGTAAATATTTAGAGGCACTTCACAGGCGTCTTGGTGATTGGGACTTGGCTTTAGCGGCCTATAATTCTGGCCCAGGAAATGTGTCAAAAGCCATTAGAAGATCTGGAGGGTATACAAATTATTGGAATATTCGTCCATACCTTCCACGCGAAACTGCTGGATACGTCCCTGCCTTTTTAGCAACCATGTATATTTTTGAGTATTCAAAAGAACACGGCTTTAAAAGTAATGGCCCAAGAATTCCATACATAGCAACAGACACTATTCATATTAAAAACCAGATCGCGCTAGAACACGTGGTAGATCTTATTGATATAGACATGGAAGAGCTGGAGTTTTTAAACCCACAATATAAGCTGGGTATCATACCCGTGGTTAAGAACGAAACTTACTCTTTAAGATTACCTGTAGATTTGGTAGGTGCTTTTGTGGCCAATGAGCAGGCTATATATGCGTACGCAGCTACCGCCTTCAATAAAAGAGAAAAGCCTTTACCCGCACTAGACGATCTTGATAGTAAAATATATTATAAGGTTAAAACCGGAGATTATTTAGGTAAGATTGCCGACAGGTTTGGGGTTCGCGTAAGCCAGATAAAAAGATGGAATGGTCTAAAAAACAGCAATCTAAAAATTGGAAAACGCTTGGTGGTTTTTCCAAGAAAAATACCTAAAATTTCCAAGAAAAACACTCCAACAAACAATTCAAGCACTAAGATATATATTGTTAAAAAAGGAGATTCCTTATGGAGCATTGCACAACAATATCCAGGAGTTACTGTTGCCGATATTAAAAAGCGGAATGATCTTAGCAGTACCAAATTAACCCTTGGTATGGAACTTAAAATTTTATAGTAATCTGTTAATATTTTTATATGAAACCTTTATACATCCTCTTCTTTTCTTTCTTCGTGTTTTTAGCCTGTGTTGACAAAACAAAGACAAGCAACAAGTACAAGCGGCCTTCTGTAGGAAACATAAACACACTCCAAGTTGTAACACCAGACAGGCTTTGGGCCGACACAGTAGGTGGCGCAATACGAGCTTATTTTGCCTCACCAACCCCTGGGCTTCCTCAAGACGAGCCTTTGTTTTCTATGAGCCAAATGCCACCAAAAGTCTTTAGCGGTTTCGTGAAAACATACCGATTGTTTTTACACATAACACTGGGAGAAACAGACACTATAGCATTTAGAAAAAATCCATACGCAGCTCCTCAAATAGGAGTTTTTATAACCGCAACATCTCAAGAGAAGCTAGCTGCTTTAATTAAAGAAAATGCACCAAAAATATTGAGCACATTCAAATCTTCAGAGATAAAAGAAAGACAAAGGCGCACGAAAATATCTAAATTAAAACTAGACTCCTTGCCATCTACCTTTGGCATCACACTTGAAATACCTTCTGCCTATCACATCGCAAAATCTGCGTCAGATTTTTATTGGATACGCAAAGAACTAAAGTACGGAAACACCAATGTTATTGTTTACCAAGTGCCCCTAAGCGCCATTCCTGAAAAGGGAAATATAATTGACGCCATTATAAAGATGAGAGATTCTGTTGGTATTAAACACTTACCTGTAGAAGACGATGGGCAATTTATAACAGAAGCAGCTTATGCTCCGTATTTAAAAACCACGGTGATAGACTCGAAGTTTGCATATGAAACCAAAGGAACCTGGGAAATTAAAAACCAATGGATGGCAGGTCCTTTTGTTAACTATGCCATTAAAGACGAAAAAAACAATCGCTACCTAGTACTGGAAGGCTTTGCCTATGCCCCAAGGACTGCCAAAAGAAATCTGCAATTGGAACTAGAATCTATTTTAAAATCTGTAAGGATAAAGTAAAGAAGCTTCTGTTTTTCCTGCTGCCCTTTAACAAAAAGAACGTCATGCAAAAAATATATTACCTCAACACTTGTGATACGTGTAAAAGAATTATAAAGGAGATAGAGCTCCCTAATACATTTGTTAGTCAAGACGTAAAACAAGAAAAAATCACGATCGCACAACTTGAAGCGCTTCGGCTTATCTCGGGGAGTTATGAGGCCCTATTTAGTAAACGCGCTAAACTATACAAGGAGAGAGATCTTAAAAACGAAACGCTTACTGAAGAAGATTATAAGCGTTTTATCTTAGAGCATTATACGTTTTTAAAAAGACCGGTGCTTGTTAACAATACTCAAATTTTTATTGGTAATAGCAAAAAAGTTGTTGCCCAAGCTAAGCAATCATTTCAAAAATAATCATGAACCCAAGAGTATTAGCCGTTATTGCCGCCTTTGCAGCAAGCTTTATCTACGGGATTAATCACACCATAGCAAAGGGGTTGATGCCTTCGGTTATTAAGCCGTATGGATTTATATTACTTAGGGTGAGTGGTGCAGCCATTGTTTTTTGGTTACTAGGGCTGTTCTATAAAAATGAAGCCATTGATCGCAAAGATTGGATTCGCATTGTGGCTTGCGCCTTTTTTGGCATGGTGCTTAACATGACAATGTTCTTTAAAGGACTAAGCCTTTCTACCCCTATTAACAGCAGCGTTGTTATTACCATTGCCCCTGTTTTGCTGCTAGTCATGTCTGCAGTGTTTTTAAAAGAGCGCATCACATTAGTGAAAGCCTTAGGAATTGGACTAGGACTTACGGGCGCCTTGGTTCTTATTTTATTTGGCGTCAAGACACAGGCTAACGCCTCGAACATTCCATTAGGCAACATGCTGTTTCTTATTAATGCGGGTTCATATTCTGTATATCTAATAATTGTAAAACCTTTAACTCAAAAGTATAGCGCAATTACCCTTATGAAGTTTTTCTTCTTGTTTGCAGTTATCATAAATATTCCTATTGGTTTTCAGGAGTTTTCTCAAGTAGAATGGCTGCGCCTCCCTCTTGAAACAATAGGTCAACTTGCTTTTGTAGTTATAGGAACAACGGTACTCACCTATTTGTTTAATATATACGCGTTAAAGCAATTAACAGCCTCTGTATTAGGCGTGTTTATGTATTTACAACCTTTAATAGCAACAATATTTGCTGTTATTTCAGGGTCAGACACACTTACAACCTTGCGTGTAGTTGCCGCATCGCTTATCTTTTTAGGCGTGTACCTAGCAACGCGCAATAAATCAAAAATAAAAGGGTAGGGTTTTAAGTTTTATAGACTAGCTTAAATCTCGAGGGGTTTGGCCGTGTTTTCTGGTGTGCTCTTTGGTAATAATATAAAAATCTTCTGTTTTGTCTAGCTTGTTTAGGCTACTAAAAAGATCTTCAGGCAAGCACCTTAGTTTGCGCTTTGCTAAATCTATCCATCCGCCCATCATTTCGCAGCGCGCAATATTTCTACCTGTGTGGTCAAAGAAGTTGTGTTGAAAAGAGAAATACATACCATCTTGGCTAATCCCCTTAAGTTCTATACTTACGGTAATTGGCTTTCCGGGAAAAACCTCTTTAAAATAAAACATATGCTCATAAAAGACAACAGGGCCAATATTATTTGCCACCATATTGGCCTGTCCAAAGCCATTTTCTAGCATATAACTTAACCGGGTATGGCTCATGTAATTAATATAAGCACTATTTGCTAAATGGCGATTGGCGTCGATGTCATTCCACCTAATTTCAAATTCTTTTAAATACATGTATTTATTTTTTGTAAAAGTACTCTTTTGTGCCACAAGGCTATGTGTTAATAAATGCAATTACCTTTTTGTAAACAGTGTCGTCTTTCAAATCATGCTTTAGTCCAGTTGTAATAAAAGAAGCAATTTTGGGATTCTTTGACAAGACTTTTTTTATGGGCTCAAAAGGAGTAACAGCGTCATTTTCGTCATGAATAACTAAGACGGGTTGCGTTACTTTTTCTAAAAAATTTGAAAGAGTAACTTCTTTGTGCGGGATTTTTAAAACAGTATTAACCTTCATGCTTAAATTACGAACGCAACCATTAGAAAGCCCAAGAATTTCTTTAAAATAAGAAAACACAGCGTCCATACCAGAGGCGGCCCCCATCACAATAAACTTGTTGACCGGCACTGAGTTGTTCATCAAATAAGAGTAGCCCATGGCTGTATTGCTTAGCGAATGACCAATAACAGTGTCTACAGACCCAATATGAAGGATTGCAGCCTCAATAGCCTGCCTGAAAATTTCTATGTTTAATTGACCTCCAGGAGACATTCCATGCCCTGGAGCATCCAAAGCATATACCGTATACCGCTCTTTTTCTAGCAAATTATAATAAGGCAACCATCGCTGGCTATTACTCTCCCAGCCGTGCAAGAATAGAATTTTTTTGGGTCCGTCACCCCATTGATGCAACACTCCTGCATGTTGTTTAAGAGAAATACTGTGCTGTGTTGCCTGTTGAAAAAATGCCTTTCCTTTTTCTGAAATACCACCACGGTGTACCTTACCCAATAAATTAAAAGCATAATTAGCACTCCATGCAGGAGCAATTAAGGCGGTGGTGTTTAAAAAAAAGCCTACAGACTTAATGATAATTTTTTTCATATATTCAAGAATACCTTTTCGATATTTATTAATTTCTTCTATTTTCAGTGTCCTTAGGCGGGCAAGACTATTTATAATTTTTTTCATGCCCGATGGCTATGCGCCTTAAAAGGGCGGCTATAAAAACAAGAAAGAAACTAGAGTATTTTCTTTCAGTCTTTAGCGGGCACAAAGATACCAATAGCCATTCGTATATTCGAAAATTAGTTTCAATGTATTTTCTGGATGCCTAAGATGTCTTAAAAGTTTAGTAATTTTAAATTTTATAAATAAACCTATTTAGGGACACAGCACGTATGCCAATTATAAGCTCCGAATATCACGCCAAAGCCCTTTTTAAAAGCGGCCACTTTTCTACCATATATTCGGCTAAATTACGCCCAATTCCCGCATTAGAACAGGTCAGAAAACGCCTAGAGCTAACCGATGGTGACTTTGTAGACATAGACTGGAGTTATCATGTTTCAGAACAAGAAAAGGCGCCCAAAGTAGCCATACTATTACACGGTCTTGAAGGAAACGCGCAGCGAGTGTACATGAAGGGTCATGCAAAACAACTTACAGAAGCCGGCTGGGATGTTGCGGGCATGAATCATCGCGGATGCAGTGGAGAAGAAAACCGGCTGTACCTGTCTTACAACAGTGGTCGCACCCAAGATCTTTCAGAACTAATAGATTCTATAGTCGCTAACGAAAAGTATGCAGAAATTGCGCTAATTGGTTTTAGCCTAGGAGGGAATTTGTTGTTAAAATACCTAGGGGAGAAGCGAATAATTTCACAAAAAGTGGTGGCGGGAATAGCCGTCTCTGCTCCTGTTCATCTGCAGTCCTCCTTAGATGCTTTGATGCGAAAACAGAACAGACCCTACACCTTTGTTTTTTTAAAAGACTTAAGAAATAAATACAAACGAAAAATGAAATTATTTCCTGATATAATGTCTCAGGAAAAACTCAATCAAGTAAGAACATTACTTGATTTCGATAATATTTATACAGCACCTGCTCATGGTTTTGAAAACGCCGCAGACTACTACAAAAAAAGTAGTGCCCTTGCTTTTTTGCCAAACATAAAAATACCAGTGCTTTTGTTAAGCGCCTCAAATGATAGTTTCTTAGCACCTCCCTGCTATCCTTTTGAGGTTGCAAAAAACCACAAAAACATCTATCTTGAAGTTCCAAATATGGGGGGTCATGTAGGGTTTCATGTTACAAACAGCGAGTATTATTCAGAGCACCGAGTCGTAGAATTTTTAAACACAATAGCATAATGTCAGACCAGCTTATAGAAGAAAATCAGTTGTACTTTGCCTTAGGTTATTGTGCTTTTATGTTTTTATTAGCAATGGTGCTTAAACAGTATCCTCCAAAAAAAATAAACCACTTATACGGGTATAGAACAAAGCGATCTATGAAAAATCAACTTATCTGGAATGCCGCTAATAAATTTTCAGCAAAGGTCTTTTTGAAAACCTGCCTATATAGTTTTCTAATCCCTGCGGTAGGCTATTTTGTTTTTCCAGAATTAAACGTGCTTATTACCATTGTAATGAACACGCTTTTACTGTTCTATGTTCCTTACGCCACAGAAAACTATTTAAAGACAGGCTTTGACCAAGAGGGGAATCCCTTTTGCTAATCTACCAAAGATAGCATTGATGATTTGTGTACCTTTGGTATCATATTTAGAACCCTATTAAAACCATCGCATGATTCAATCCATGACAGGATACGGTAAGCACGTTATACAGCTGCCAACCAAAAAAATTACTGTAGAAATTAAATCACTTAACAGTAAAAGTTTAGATTTAAACACACGGGTTCCTTCTGCGTACAGAGAAAAAGAACTAAGCATACGCAAAATGTTAGCATCAGGTCTAACGCGAGGAAAAATTGACTTTAATTTATTTGTAGAATCTACGGGTGAAGAAACATCTTCTAGAATCAATGAAACCACTGTTAAGCAGTATATGAAGCAATTGTCTCAAGTGGTTGATGCAGATCAAACAGAGCTTTTGAAAATGGCCATTAAAATGCCAGATGCTCTAAAAACAGAGCGCGAAGAGATTAATGAAGATGAGTTTTCTGAAATTTTAAAGGCAGTTACACAGGCCTTGGTTGAAATAAATGTTTACAGATCAGACGAGGGCGAAGTTTTGAAAAACGATTTTTTACAACGCATTAATATTATTGGCCAACGCCTAGGAGAAGTGCTTGAAATAGATAGCCAGCGCATCGCTAGTGTAAAAGAACGACTGCGTAACGCGGTAAACGAGCTTAAAGAAAAGACCGATGAAAACCGTTTTGAGCAAGAGCTTATTTACTACCTAGAAAAATATGATATTACCGAAGAAAAAGTGCGCCTAGAGAACCATTTAAGCTACTTTAAAGAAGCGATACACAGCCAGGATAGTAATGGGAAAAAACTAGGCTTTATTACCCAAGAAATTGGTCGAGAAATCAACACAATAGGTAGTAAAAGTAATTTTGCCCCTATGCAACAATTGGTCGTTCAAATGAAAGACGAACTAGAGAAAATAAAAGAACAAGCTTTAAACGTATTATAATGGCTAAAGGAGGAAAGTTAATTGTGTTTTCTGCCCCCTCTGGAAGCGGGAAGACTACTATTGTAAGGCACTTGCTAAAACAGGAGGCTTTAAATTTAGAGTTTTCTGTATCTGCAACCTCACGCGAACCTCGCGGGGATGAGCAGCACGGTAGCGACTATTATTTTTTGAGTCTATTAGATTTCAAAACACACATGAAGGACGACAATTTCCTTGAATGGGAAGAGGTGTACCGCGATACTTTTTATGGAACCCTAAATAGTGAAATAGAACGCATTTGGGCTATGGGTAAAAACGTTATTTTTGATATTGATGTAGTTGGCGGCCTTAGAATTAAACGCAAATTCCCAGAGCGCACTTTGTCTGTTTTTGTAAAACCACCAAGTGTAGAAGAGCTTAAAATTAGGTTAAAAAACAGAAAAACAGACAGTGATGAAAAAATAAATATGCGCATAGCTAAGGCCTCTGTAGAGATGGCCACAGCGCCCCGCTTTGATCACATTATATTAAATGACACCCTAGAGCATGCCCTTGATGAAGCGACCAAACTGGTCGCGGCCCACATTGAGAAGCCTCTTTTAAATGAAGCCGCTTTAGACAACCCTCATAGCGCTATAGAAGAAGAATAGATGGCAAATTCAAAAAAAATAGGACTCTATTTTGGCACTTTTAACCCCATCCACGTGGGTCACTTAGCTATCGCTAATCATATGGTAGAGTTTAGCGCCCTAGATGAGGTTTGGCTGGTGGTAACCCCCCATAATCCTCACAAGAAGAAAAGCACTTTATTAGACAACAATCATCGATTAATGATGGTGGACGTAGCGATTGAAGAATATCCAAAAATTAAGTCCAGCGCCATTGAGTTTGATTTGCCCCAACCCAATTACACCGTTCACACCCTGGCTTTTTTAGAAGAGAAGTATCCTACACAAGATTTTTGTTTAATCATGGGAGAAGACAACCTTAAAAGCTTCCATAAGTGGAAAAATTACGAGGTGATATTAGCCCGCTATGAGCTGTTTGTCTACCCCAGAATTAGTCAAGGTTTGACAGAAACACAGTTTGATAATCATCCTAAAATAACTAAAGTCTCAGCGCCTATTATGGAGCTGTCCTCTACATTTATAAGAAAAGCAATTAAAGAATCAAAAAACATTCGACCCCTGTTGTCGGGTAAGGTTTGGGAGTATCTAGACGAAATGAATTTTTATAAAAAATAAGATTCTTTTAATTTTATTGAAAAGGCTCAAGATGAATTTGGGATGGCGCTCTTTACATCTGCTCCTTTTACATCAACTCTAGCAAGTTTTCGTGGATTCTTGTGTTTAAAAAAACTGTCGTAATTTTGTAGTATGAGTGCCACATCTTTTTCCATCTATTTTGCCGTGTTTATTTTTGTGGGATGTACTCATGAGATTCTGCAGCCTGATCAACATTCTTTTTCCCAAAAAAAGCTGTTGCATTGCGCTTCTAAAGATTGTCCAGAAATTAGTGTTGACTATATTTTATACCCTGAACAGAAAAACCGGGAAACAGAGTTAAACAAGACGATTACAGCCTTTATAATCAAGTCTTTGTACTTGGGTGACCCAAATCAGGCGCCGCCAGCAACATCTATCCAGGAGGCGTCTAGAGGCTTTATTAAGCGCTATTGGCAGGATCATGCCGAGTTTCCCGATTTGGCTGCAGCGTATTTTGCTGAAGTATCCGTGAGCGAAAGTTATAGAAGCGATATGTTACTCTCTTTAGAGATGAGACACTATAAATACATAGGGGGCGCTCATGGATATACTGGGCTTAGGTTTGCAAATTTTGATCCTAGCACGGGCCTTGAGTTAACAAATGAAAATCTTTTTACATCCTATGACAGTCTTAAAAAGTTTGCCGAGACCAAGTTTAGGAAAACATTCGATATTTCAGAACAAAGCAACATTAATGCAGATCGTTTTTGGTTTTACAATGACACTTTTAGTATGCCTTCTAGTATCGGATTTAGACAGGACAGCTTGGTTTTACACTACAATCAACATGAAATTTCAAGCTTTATAGACGCCCCTATTGAGCTTACTATAGGGGTTGATGAAATAAAAGAATTTTTGAAATAAGAAAACCATCTCGTGGCGACAAGATGGTCTTTAGTTTTATCGTTTGAAATATTGAACTTCAAACAAACCAATTAAAACTGCACCAAAATAGCCCTATCGAGCTTTTGGTGCTACCTAAAATTTAAAACTTAAGCCGGTGTATACTCCAACATAATATGGTTTGAAGTCTACTGCGCTATCTGTGTATGGGTTAAGCTGGTATTTAAACATGGGTTCAACATTAAACTTAAATGAATTTGATAGCCTGTAGTGTACCCCAATACCAATGTTGGTTGCAAAACTTAGGCCAGACAAATTGTTGGCAGATCCTATGGTTTCATTATAGTTTCCTGCCGTTACAGACACTTCATTATTACCTAAAAGTAGCGTGCTTATGCCCCCAATTATATCTATACCAAGTTTTTTATTTAATACCGAATAGCTTAATTCCAGCGGCACCTCATAATAGCTTATGTTTTGATTGATAAAGGCGTCTCCGTTGGTTGATTTTGGAGTAACCTCTCCAAAAGTTCCCGCTGCAGTTTGGGCAGAAAAAGTGCCTAAATCTTGAGCGATTACTACAATTCCAGATCTATTATAGTCAATGTTTTTTAGCGCTATCGAGACAGGGCCATCTCCAAGCTCTATGCCTCCTGTGCTATAACTAAGGGCTACATTGTTAACACCAGAGCGTATTTTTAAGCGGGCGCTTAGCGCATAACGTACCCCGACCCCGTAGCTAATATTTATATTACCGTTTTGAGAGTTGTCTGCAAAGCTTTGGTCTATAGAAGATCCTTCTCCTAAAGTACTATAATACACTGGAGCAATATTGGGAGCGATTTCCCAGAGGTTTTTTTGCTTTTCATTATTTGCAACAGCGTTCTTTGCCTCTATCTCTTTTTGCTGTTCAATAGCATCAAAAATAGAAGTCTTTTGTGATTCTTCTTTAGTCACAACCGCAATTTTTGTAGTTGGTGGAACAATAATAACATTGTTGATTGTAATGCTAGGTTCAACAACGATACTTTTTGTGTCTGGCTTAGTTGCAACAGCATTATTGGTGCTAAGCACAGGCGCGGTCTTCTGTTTTTTCATCGCCGAAGCGGTATTTTTTTTGCCAGGAGCATTTTCTATTACGGCGGCTATAACGGCGTTGTTTTGTTTATTTGTGCTCTTTAGTTTGTTTTGTGACGGTTTTTTAGAAGAGATAATTTGTTTCTTTTTGATAGCGTGAGGCGCCTTAGCGACTTGAGTATCATTTCCAAGATTGTTTATTTCAAGATCTTTTTTAATCTTTGGAGAAACTTCAATTTTTTCAAGTACGGGAACTTCCTCAACAACGCTTTTGTTTGTGTCATTCAGCAACGAGTTACTTAAACTAAATACCAAAATTAACGATGCGGCAACACCCGCAATCTTCCACCACAACGGAATAATAACACGCTCTTTTTTGTCCTCTCTTAGTTGCGTCTGGATGTTATCCCAAACCCGTTTAGGAGGAGTCACTTCGTGTTGGGCGAAGCGCTCTTTAAAAAGTTGGTCTATGTTCTTTTTTTGTTTCATTGTGTCGTTGGGCTTGCAACAAAGTTATGTTCTAGTGACTACTTGTATGGTAGCCTTCAATTTTTGTTTTTAATATACCCCTTGCTCTGGCTAAGTTAGACTTGGAGGTTCCGTCACTAATACCTAACAAGTTTCCAATTTCTTTATGTGAATATCCGTCCATAACATACATGGTAAAAACCAATCTGTATCTGTTTGGCAATTCTTGTATTATACTAAGTAAATAATCTAGAGGTAATCCCTGATCAATCACTTCCTCATCTGCTGTATCCTCAATTTGCGCTTCATCTTTGATAGCAAATACTTTTTGTTTCCTATATTTTTGAAGCACGGTATTTACTGTAATTCTTTTTATCCAACCCTCAAAGGAGCCCTTGTCTTTAAACTGTTCTGCTTTATTAAAAATAGTTATAAAAGCATCTTGTAAATTGTCTTCTGCTTCGACTTTATTTGGGGAGTATCGCAAACAAATAGAAAACAGCACACCACTGTAGCGGTTGTATAGCTCTGCTTGCGCTTTAGCATCCTTTCTTTTACAGCCGTGTATGAGTTTGTCTAAAGTCAAATGTAGTTGCCTTGGTTTATTAGCAATTGTTATACACAAACAGCTTCAACCTATTGGTTTCTACACCAACTAGATGCTTGATTGTGAAGAGGGTTGCGTAGCTTTTGCATTATTTCTAAAACACTAGTGTTATCATAACGTTTCAAAATATGATTTAATACAGCGCGCCGCACTTTAATTTTAAAAGACATGAAATATGCCAAGATTCTTTTTAAAACAGAAGGAAAAGATACTAAATTTAAAAATCGGAAATTATATAGTATATATAAATTTCCGATTTTTAAATTTGACATGAAGATGTGCCAGGTATTTATTAAAATAAGCTGGATAAAAACAGCACTTTCTTAAGGTTAATTATTCATTAAGAATGACTAAGAACCTCGATGTCATTATTTAAGCGTCTGCCAAGGCCTTGATACAGTCTTTTATTTTAATTTCTAGTTCCTCCATAAGCTCTGGGTTGTCAAGCAACAATGTTTTTACAGCATCTCTACCTTGCCCTAGCTTGGTCTCATCATAACTAAACCAAGATCCTGCTTTCTTAATGATTTCAAAATCTACACCAAGATCAATGATTTCACCAACCTTAGAAATTCCTTTACCATACATGATGTCAAACTCTACCATCTTAAATGGAGGTGCTACTTTGTTTTTTACAACCTTAACACGCGTCTTATTTCCTAAGACACCTCCGTTTGTGTCTTTAATTTGTGTTGAACGTCTAATATCCAAACGTACTGAAGCATAAAATTTTAAAGCATTACCACCCGTAGTAGTTTCTGGGTTTCCAAACATTACTCCAATTTTCTCACGTAATTGATTAATGAATATTACGGTACAGTTAGTTTTAGAAATAGATCCCGTAAGCTTTCTTAATGCTTGAGACATTAAACGTGCATGTAGGCCCATCTTACTGTCTCCCATTTCACCTTCAATTTCACTTTTTGGCGTTAATGCAGCTACAGAATCAATAACGATAATATCAATAGCGCCAGAACGAATTAAGTTGTCTGCAATTTCTAGTGCTTGTTCTCCATTATCTGGCTGTGAAATAATGAGGTTCTCTACGTCTACCCCTAAGCTTTCAGCATAATATCTATCAAAAGCATGTTCTGCATCAATAAAGGCGGCAATACCTCCTTTTTTCTGTGCCTCAGCTATGGCGTGAATCGTTAAGGTAGTTTTACCAGAAGATTCTGGTCCATATATTTCAATAACTCTTCCTCTTGGATAACCACCAACGCCCAAAGCTACATCAAGCCCTAATGATCCAGAAGGAATGATCTCAACATCAACAATGGCTTGGTCCCCCATTTTCATTACGGTCCCTTTTCCATAGGTTTTGTCTAGTTTATCTAGAGTAAGCTTTAGTGCTTTTAATTTTGCTTCTTTTTCTTTACTATCTGCCATAATGCTATTTTTTAGTATGTAACGATTTGATGTTAAAAATAATGCTTCGTTTGTCTTGAAACAACCAAATACCTTGTTGTTTTTTAAAGCTTGTAAACAGTCGCTATTATTTAATTGATATACACAAAGATACATATTTTTGGAAACATTCCAAATTTTGGAAGCATTCCTTGCTCTTAATTCATGAATTCGGAGGATTTATTCCATAAAATATTGCGTTAGTGGTCTTTTTCTCTACTTTTGAATCTTGTAAGAATATTCCTTTTTAATCCTTAACAATTAGTATAGCATGCAACTGTACAATACACTAAGCGCCAAAGAGAGAGCAACATTATTAGAAGAAGCGGGAGAAGACCGCTTAACGCTTTCTTTTTATCAATATGCCAATATTGGTAATCCAGAACTTTTTAGGAATCACTTATTTGTTGCTTGGGACGCCCTGGAAGTATTAGGCCGTATTTATGTAGCTCATGAAGGTATTAATGCACAATTGTCTATACCGGCTAAAAAATTCAAGGCCTTTAAAACATTTTTAGACGGGATATATTTTCTGCAAGATTGTAGGTTAAATATTGCCGTTGAGCAAGATTTAAAATCGTTTTTGAAACTCAAGATCAAGGTGCGTGATAAAATTGTAGCAGATGGCCTGAATGACACCACCTTTGATGTTACCAATATTGGAGTACACGTAGACGCCTCTGCGTTTAATGACTTAATAGAAGATCCAGACACAGTTTTGGTAGATATGCGCAATCACTATGAGAGTGAAATTGGACATTTTAAAAATGCAGTTACCCCAGATGTAGACACCTTTAGAGATTCTTTAGATATCATTGAAGAAGATTTAAAAGACCATAAACAAGATAAAAAACTAGTGATGTACTGCACTGGAGGCATTCGTTGTGAAAAGGCGAGCGCCTATTATAAACACAAAGGATTTAAAAATGTGTTTCAACTAGAAGGAGGTATTATAGAGTATACCCGCCAAGTAAATGATCAAGGATTAGAAAATAAATTTTTAGGCAAAAACTTTGTTTTTGATCATAGAAGAAGTGAGCGTATTAGTGACGATGTGATTTCTAATTGCCATCAATGCGGAAACCCCCACGACAGCCACACTAATTGCGCTAATGAAGGCTGTCATTTGTTATTTATTCAATGCAATGCCTGTGCAGAAAAAATGGAACAAACCTGTAGTGAGCAATGCTATAAAATCATTCAATTATCTTTTGAAGAGCAGAAAGAGCTTCGTAAAGGAACCCATGCCAGCAACAAGATATTTAAAAAGGGAAGATCGGAGAATTTGCAATTTAAGAAGTAGTTTCTAATTCTGAATTTTTATTCTGTAAGATTTAATACCTTTACATTGTAAACAATAGTGTTTCATTTATTCGAGAGCTTTCTTGGTTTTAATGATTTGTCTGTTTAACTGCCGTGAAGAACTACCTGAAGAATGATGTTGAGTAGCACGTTTTTTTAACGCAAAACGATAGACAAAAACCCCAGAAACTCCACTATATATATAATTATGGGCTGTACTAGCTGTGCCTCTGGCGCCGATGGACAACCAAAAGGCTGCAAGAACAACGGTACTTGCGGAACCGATGGGTGTAACAAATTAACGGTGTTTGACTGGCTTTCAAATATGTCGCTTCCTGCAAACATGACTCCTTATACAGGAGTGGAAGTGCGTTTCAAAAATGGACGCAAACATTTTTATCAAAACAATGAAAATCTTTCTTTAAGTATTGGCGATACTGTTGCTACCCAAGCAGAGTCTGGCCATGACATTGGTATGGTAACTCTCACGGGTGAGTTGGTTCGCGTTCAAATGAAAAAGAAAAAAGAGAATCCAGATGCCACCAAGCTTCCGGTCTTATATAGAAAAGCCACCCAAAAAGACATAGATATCTGGCAAAAAGGACGTGATCGTGAAGCAGATATTCAAAAACAATCTCGCGTTATTGCAATTCGTTTAGGGCTGCGTATGAAAATTAGTGATGTAGAGTTTCAAGGTGATGCATCTAAGGTTATTTTCTACTATACAGCAGAAGAACGCGTAGATTTTAGAGAGTTAATTAAAGAATTTGCCCGTACGTTTAATTCTCGTATAGAGATGAAACAAGTTGGTTTTAGACAAGAAGCAGCTCGCTTAGGAGGCATTGGTTCTTGCGGAAGAGAACTTTGTTGCTCCACATGGTTAACAGACTTTAGATCTGTAAACACCTCTGCAGCACGCTACCAACAACTATCTTTAAACCCTCAAAAACTAGCAGGCCAATGCGGTAAGCTAAAGTGTTGTTTAAACTTTGAGCTAGATACTTACCTAGACACCTTGGCTACGTTTCCAAAGAGTGATGTAAAGCTTAAAACAGAAAGAGGAAATGCCATTTGTCAAAAAACAGACATTTTTAAAGGGCTGCTGTGGTTTGCTTATGAAAAAGAAGCAATGAATTGGCATGAATTAACCCTAGAGCGCGTTAATGAAATTATTGCGATTAACAAAAAAGGAGACACTGTAGCCAATCTTGAAGATTATAAGATAGAAACCAAGATAGATGACACCGAATTGTTTAGTAACGTGGTTGGTCAAGACAGTCTTACTCGGTTTGATAAACCAAAATCAGGTCAGCGCAGGAACAAGAAGAAGCGAAATTCTAGAAAGCCCGTAGCGGCTGGATTTGGAAAGCCAAATCAACCCAATGCTAGAAATAAAAAACAACCGGGAACAAATCCTGCTGCTGAGGGAAACAAACCAAACCCAAGGAACAAAAACCGCACGAAACCCAACAATCCAAAAAAGTAATGTATAACTGTTTTTTTGCATGCCTTCTAGCCTCGATTTTTATATCCTGCGGTGATAACGCTGTTGCTGGAGATACCCTGGCTATTCAAGAAGATACCTGGCGGGTAAAAGATGCAGCTGTCTTTGAGTTTCCAGCACTTGATAGCTTGAAACAGTACGACACTTTTGTTACGATACGAAATAACAATACCTACCCATTTAGCAATTTATTTTTAATTGTTTCCTTGCACTACCCTCATGGAAAAGTACGGGTAGACACCTTGGAGTATAAAATGGCAAGACCGGACGGAACATGGCTAGGAACAGGTATTGGAGCGATCAAAGAAAACAAATTGTCTTATAAAGAAAATTTTATTTTTAAAGAGGCGGGAAATTATGCCCTTCACATTTCCCACGCTGTGCGCAATAATGGCGATGCTCAAGGCGTTAGCATCCTTGAGGGCATAACAGATATAGGGTATAGCATTGAAGAATCAAAGCGGCAATAACAATTGCTTTAAGTAAAAGCAGCTTTTATACCACTTGTAAAACTTCAGGGTGTATGATAGCCAATTATAACAACCGCAAACTATCTGCTTGAAGACGTATATTATTTTTAACAATTAGCGTGTATTTATATTTTTGATTTGCAGTCATATTTTAGAAGTTAACACAAAAAATAAGGCATTATGGCTCAAAAGAAAACAACCACAAAAAAGAAGCAAAAAAAGCAAAAGAAGCGAACCCTTGGCTTTATAAAGATATTTTGGTTCCTGCTGTTGAGCGGCATAGCCCTTATAGCGTTATTGTTTTTGTTGGCATCATTTGGTGCCTTTGGAAGCCTTCCAGACGAAACAAGTCTTGAAAACCCAGAAAAAAATCTTGCCACCGAAATTATTTCTTCAGATGACAGGGTTATCGGCAAGTTTTATAAAGAAAACAGAACCCCCGTTAGTTTTGAGGAGTTACCGGAGCACTTAAAAAATGCGCTGCTAGCCACTGAGGACATTCGTTTTTACGAACATAGTGGTATTGATATTCGCGGCACACTTCGTGCTGCTGTATACTTGGGAAGTAAAGGAGGAGCTAGTACTATTTCTCAACAACTCGCAAAGCAATTGTTTACAGACCAAGCCTCCAGAAATAAGTTTCAACGCGGGATACAGAAGGTTAAAGAATGGATCATCGCTACACGTTTAGAGAGACGCTACACTAAAGACGAAATACTAACCATGTATTTTAATGAGTATGATTTTCTAAATCAAGCCATCGGGATAGAGTCTGCGAGTAATATTTATTTCGACAAACCGCCAAGTGAGCTCACGGTTTCTGAGTCTGCCATGCTTGTAGGAATGTTTAAAAACTCATCTTTATACAACCCTCTGAGAAACCCAGAAGGGGTTAAAAATCGTAGAAATGTGGTATTGTCTCAAATGGAAAAGTATGATTTTATTTCAGAAGAATTAAAAGACAGCCTGCAGCGCTCACCGCTTGCTTTTAACTATACTCCGCAAGGGCATGTTGAAGGATTGGCAACTTATTTTAGAGAATATGCACGCGCTTTTATGGGAGACTGGACAAAAAACAACCCAAAGAGCGACGGAAGCAATTTCAATATTTATAGAGATGGATTAAAGGTATACACAACCATTGATGCCAGAATGCAGGGGTATGCAGAAAATGCAATGACGACGCATATGTCAAATTTGCAAAATGAATTTACAAGACAGAACAGCAATAATAAGACGGCTCCATTTAGGGATGTAACTCCAGAAGAAATTAACAGAATAATTAATAACTCAATACGCAGAAGTGAGCGCAATAGAGCAATGACTGCAGAGGGAAAAAGCAAAGAAGCTATTTTAAAAAGCTTTGACAAAAAACGAAAGATGCGTATATTTTCTTGGAATGGAGATATTGACACCATCATGACCCCAAGAGACTCTATACGGTACTATAAAAATTATTTACAAGGTTCTATGATGTCTATGAATCCTCAAACCGGCGAAGTAAAAGCCTATGTTGGAGGAATAGATTACAAGCACTTTAAGTATGATATGGTAACTACGGGTAAAAGACAGATTGGTTCTACCTTTAAGCCTTTTGTGTATGCCACTGCTATTGATCAAATGCACATGTCTCCTTGTGATACCCTGCCAAACACACCTTACTGTATCCCTGCAGGAACCAGAGGGAACATGAATGATTGGTGCCCAAAAAACTCCAGCAAAAAATATGGCGGAATGCTATCATTAACAAACGCATTGGCAAACTCTGTAAATACAGTTACCGCAAGGTTAATAGATCGGGTAGGTCCAGAGCCCGTTATTACATTGGTTGGTAAGATGGGAATTGACACAGAAAACATTTTGCCAGTACCCTCTTTAGCGCTTGGGACTCCAGATGTTTCTCTTTATGAGATGGTAGGAGCCTATAGCACCTTTGCCAACGAAGGGGTGTACGTGAAACCAACGCTAATTACTAGAATTGAAGACAAAAACGGAACTATTTTATACCAACACACTCCAGAAACAAAAGATGTAATTAGTAGTGAAACGGCTTATGTGACCGTCAACTTGTTGCAAGGTGTCACAAAATCTGGATCTGGATCTAGATTGCGTCATAAAACCGGAAGCAATAGAGCTTACAAAACGGCAGTAACAGGATATCCTTATGAGTTTAAGAACCCAATAGCTGGAAAAACAGGAACCACACAAAACAATAGTGATGGCTGGTTTATGGGTATGGTACCCAATCTTGTAACCGGCGTTTGGGTTGGTGGCGAGGATCGATCTGTTCATTTTGAGTCAACGATGTATGGGCAAGGAGCGACAATGGCATTGCCCGTTTGGGCTTTGTATATGAAGGATTGCTACAATAACGAGGCCTTAGGTGTTTCAAAACAGGAGTTTAAGGAACCCTTAAATTTAACAATCCAGGTTGATTGTGAGAAATGGAAAGAAGAGGGCAATCCTCAGGACATAGAAGAGGTTCCAGAAGAGTTTGATTTTTAAAAACTAAGAAATATGATTAATAAAACAGTAGCAAATGTTCAAGCAGCCTGTAAAGGCGCGACAGACGGAATGACTTTTATGTTGGGTGGTTTTGGATTGTGTGGTATTCCAGAAAACGCAATTGCAGAATTAGTGCGCCTTGATATTAAAAACGTAACCTGTATTTCTAACAATGCTGGGGTAGATGATTTTGGCTTAGGTTTATTATTACAAAAACGCCAAATCAAGAAAATGATTTCATCTTATGTTGGAGAGAACGCTGAGTTTGAACGCCAGATGCTTAGTGGTGAGCTAGAGGTAGAACTAATACCGCAAGGGACATTAGCACAACGCTGTTTGGCCGCTCAAAGTGGCGTTCCAGCTTTTTATACGCCAGCAGGTTTTGGAACCGAGGTGGGTCAAGGCAAGGAGTCTAGAGAGTTTGACGGAAAAATGCATTTGCTAGAACATGCATTTAACGCTCAATTTTCATTTGTGAAAGCCTGGAAAGGCGATACTGCTGGGAATCTTATTTTTAAAGGAACCGCAAGAAATTTTAATCCTAACATGTGTGGTGCATCAAAAATCACAGTGGCTGAGGTTGAAGAACTTGTCCCGGCTGGATCCTTAGATCCTAATCAAATTCATATTCCTGGAATCTTTGTACAACGTATTTTTCAAGGAGAACGTTATGAAAAGCGCATAGAGCAAAGAACAGTAAGACAGCGATAGTATGAAGTTCAATATAATATTTTGACCCTGATCAATTCATTAAATTAAAGAAGTATGTTAGATAAAAATCAAATAGCACAACGCATCGCCCAGGAAGTAAAAGAGGGCTACTATGTAAACTTAGGAATAGGCATCCCTACCCTGGTAGCAAATTTTGTGCGAGATGATATACAGGTTGAGTTTCAAAGTGAAAATGGAATACTTGGGATGGGCCCCTTTCCCTTTGACGGCGAAGAAGATGCAGATCTAATTAACGCAGGAAAACAAACTATTACCGCCCTTAAAGGAGCTTCTTATTTTGACAGCGCAACTAGTTTTTCAATGATTCGTGGACAACATGTAGATTTAACAATTTTAGGGGCGATGGAAGTGTCTCAAAATGGAGATATTGCCAACTGGAAGATTCCAGGCAAAATGGTAAAAGGCATGGGAGGCGCTATGGATTTAGTTGCTAGTGCAGACAATATAATTGTTGCCATGATGCATACCAATAGAGCAGGACAATCAAAGGTATTAAAACAATGTAGCTTGCCATTAACAGGTGTGAATTGCGTTAAAAAAATTGTAAGCAATCTGGCTGTGCTAGAAGTTGTGGACGGGAAATTTAAATTATTAGAAAGAGCTCCTGGCGTTAGTGTTTCAGAAATTCAAGAAGCTACTCAAGGAGAACTTATTATAGATGGCGTTATCCCTGAAATGATTTTTTAGTGCGCTTTTGTTTATATTGAAATACGGCATCACCTAGAATCCTTTTGGAATAGCCTCAATAAGTTTTTTGGTATACTGCTTTACAGGATTTGCATAAATTTCATCGGCATCACCTAACTCTTCAATAACTCCAGCATTCATAACCAATAATTGATCAGCCATGTATTTTACAACAGCTAGATCATGAGAGATGAAGATATATGTAAAGCCAAAGTCTTCTTTTAATTCATTTAACAAGTTTAGGACTTGTGCTTGTACAGAGATATCAAGAGCAGAAACACTTTCATCACAAATAACCAACTTAGGCTCCATAGCAATGGTTCTTGCAATTCCAATACGTTGGCGTTGGCCACCAGAAAGCTCGTGAGGATACCTATAAAAATAACTTGCATCCAAGCCTACTCGGGCTAATAAGGTGATTGCTTTTTCCTTTCGGTCCTTTTTGGAGTTTCCTATGTTATGAACCATCATGGGCTCCATAAGCGCCTCTCCAATAATTTTACGAGGATGAAGAGAGGAATATGGATCTTGAAAAATAAGTTGTATGTCTTTACGCAAAGACCTGAGCTCTTTTCTTTTTAATCCAGTAATTTCTTTTCCCTTATAAAAAATAGATCCTTTTGTAGCTTTTTCAAGCTGAAGGATTACCTTCCCCAATGTTGATTTTCCACAACCAGACTCACCCACAAGGCCAAGTGTTTCACCCTCAAAAACCTCAAAACTGATGTCTTTAACAGCCTCAACCTCCTGTTTCTGGCCAAACAAGCGCACATTAGAAAAGTATGATTTGGCAATGTTTTGAACTTTTAACAAAGGTGCCTTGGTGTATATTTCTTTATGTTTTTGCGCCCGTTGTTGTGGGGTTACACTAATGGGGTCAAAGCTATTGTCTTCAATAGAAGCTATTGTGGGAAGCACTTTATAGCGCACATCTAATGTAGGTCTTGAGGCCAACAGTGCTTTTGTGTAGGGCTTTTTAGGTGAGCTAAAAATTTCTTGTACCCTTCCCTCTTCCACAATATTTCCTTGATACATAACCAATACTCGGTCTGCGAGCTCAGAGACTAGGCCCAAATCATGAGAGATAAACAACATGCTCATGCCTGTTTCTTTTTGTAGGCTCTTAAGAAGTTGTAATATTTCTTTTTGTACCGTAACATCTAGGGCAGTGGTTGGTTCATCTGCAATTAATATTTTGGGCTTACAGGCAATAGCCATTGCAATGATGACACGCTGCATTTGTCCTCCACTTACTTGGTGTGGATAGCTGTTGTATATTTCATTTGGTCTTGGGAGTTTTACTTTCTTAAAAAGCTGAATCACTTCTTTTTTAGCTTGTGAAACACTAGCGTTTTTGTGAAGCATTAAAATTTCAGCAACTTGAAACCCACAAGTTAAAGATGGGTTTAACGCGCTCATAGGTTCTTGAAATATCATGGCGATATCATTACCACGCAGCCCTGCAAATTGCTTCGGAGTCAAGGCCAGCAAGGAGGATTCTTCAAACATAATACTCCCTTGAATATGGGTGTTATTTTTTGGAAGTAGCCCCATGATAGCCTTAGAAGTGACAGATTTACCACTTCCAGATTCGCCAACAATGCCTAAAATTTCATTTTCATAGAGTGTAAAATCAATGCCATGAACTACAGTGGCAGCCTCTTTGTTATTCCCAAAAGAGATTTTTAACCCTAATACATCAAGTGTTTTTTTGGCAGCCATTGGTTCAAAGATACTTAAATAGCACATTGTGTCAACACACAATTAGGGATTAGAAAAGAGCGATTTACTTTTAAAGCCCTCTTTTTTATTTGTCAAAAACCTAAGATAATATTACACAGATAAAATTTCGGAAGCAATTAATAAAGCCTCATTACGAAGCTTTAAGATAATTTGAGCAACGGTAACAGTATCTTTTTCGCAATAGGAAACGATTCTTTCTATATCTTTTTCTTTATAGAACACATCGCGAACCTCACTTCCATCTATATCATCTTTAGGTGATGGAATACCCAAAACATGCGCCATTAACTTGAGAGACGTAAAGGTTTTATAGTCTCCAAACTTCCATAATTCTAGGGTGTCTAGGTGTGGAACCTCCCAGGGTTTTTTGCCAAATAAATTAAGGCTTCCCGGCAAATCGATACCCAAAATAATCATACGTCTTGCGATATATGGAAAATCAAATTCTTTCCCATTGTGAGCGCATAAGAGATGGTGTGGCCTGTTAAAGTGGGTTTCTAGCAGGGTCTTGAATTCTTTTAAAACAATGGCTTCTTCTCCATAAAAGCTGGTGACTCTAAAATGACGAACAGCTCCTTTTAGCTTGAAATACCCTACAGATATGCAGACTATTTTGCCAAATTCTGCCCAGATTCCTGCGCGGTCGTAGAATTCCTCTGGAGTGAACTTCTCTTTTCTTTGATACTTGGTTTTTGCCTCCCAAAGAAGCTTTGAGGTATCATCTAGGGATTGGTAATCAGCAAATTCGGGTACGGTTTCTATATCCAAAAACAGGATATGCTCTAGTTTTAAACGTTTTATCATGATAGGTGTGGGCGGGGAGTCGAATTTAAAATTACAACATTATTTTTAGATAGTAAAACTTCAGGTTTTTAGATTCCTGGTACTTCTACGTGTTTTCATACCCCCATAACATGATGTGGAGGCATAAACCTAGGCTAGGTTGCTTTCTAATACAGCAATATGTTTTCTGTAAGGCTTAAGAGATGAGTTTTACGACATCTTTAGCAAAATAACTTGCTATCATGTGTGCGCCTGCTCTTTTAATGCTTAAAAGCTGCTCCATCATCACAGCGTCATGATTTAACCAGCCTTTTTCTGCTGCTGCTTTTAGCATTGCATATTCACCACTTACTTGGTATACCGCTACAGGAACTGTTACGGCATCTCTTACATCTCTTACAATATCAAGATAACACAAGCCCGGCTTGACCATTACGATATCTGCTCCTTCTTCAATATCCATGAGCGTTTCTTTAATAGCTTCTGCTCTGTTGGCAGGATCCATCTGGTAGGTCTTTTTGTCTTTTGGGATGTTATTGCTGTTTACCGGAGCGCTGTCTAATGCGTCTCTAAATGGACCATAAAATGCACTGGCATATTTGGCGCTATAACTCATAATACCCGTGTTGTGAAACCCTTCTTGTTCTAGCAAGGAACGAATGTCAAAAATACGCCCGTCCATCATATCGCTGGGCGCTATAATATCTGCCCCTGCTACAGCATGACTCAAGGATATTTCTGCCAATACTTGGTTGGTGGCGTCATTTTGTATTATGCCATTACCCACGATACCATCGTGGCCATACTTTGAATAAGGGTCCATGGCTACGTCTGTCATTACCAACATCTCAGGGCAGGCATCTTTTACCGTTTTAATTGCACGCTGCATTAATCCTTCTGGATTAATTGCCTCTGCTGCTTTGTTGTCTTTTAGGTGCTCAGGTACCTTTACAAAAAGCAAGACGCTTTTTAGGCCCATAGCCCACAACAGTTTTATTTCTTTTTGCAATAGGTCTAAACTAAAGCGATAGTAGTTTGGCATAGAGGCTATTTCTTCCTTTACCCCGTGACCTTCAACCACAAACATAGGCACTATAAAATCTGTGGGTGCTATGCTAGTTTCTCTCACCAAGCTTCTTATAGCCTCGGTCGCTCTTAGTCTTCTATTTCTACGTAGTATCATTTTTTAGTATTCTAATGCAGCAGCCACGGAGACTATTGCCAAGTTATTATTAGACCCAATTAATAGGGTTTTTAAGTACGTTAATTAATTTTTCTTCTTCACTGTTTGCTTCTGGTTGGTGATTATATCGCCATTGTACCCTAGGGGGTAAGCTCATTAAAATGCTCTCAATACGGCCATTTGTTTTTAAGCCAAAGAGCGTGCCCTTATCATGCACCAAGTTAAACTCCACATATCTGCCACGGCGTATTTCTTGCCATTCTCGTTGCTTTTCTGTGAAAGGAAGTTGCTTCCTTTTTTCAACAATTGGGGTATAGGCGTCTAAGAAGCTGTTTCCAACTTGGGTGACAAAACAGTACCAATCTTCTAGTTGCATATCATCTGAAATTCTACAATAATCAAAAAACAGCCCTCCAATACCACGCCCTTCCCCTCTGTGGTCATTGTAAAAATAGTCATCACAACGTGCTTTATATTTTGGATAAAACAATGGGCTGTGCATATCACACGCTGTTTTACATGTTTGATGAAAATGAACAGCATCCTGTTCAAACAAATAATAAGGCGTAAGATCTTGACCACCCCCAAACCATTGATCTATAATAGCTCCTTGTTGGTCATACATTTCAAAATAACGCCAATTAGCATGCACTGTTGGCACCATTGGGTTAACGGGGTGTAACACAAGGCTAAGGCCACAGGCAAAAAAGTTAGCTTCTTTTACACCAAAGTATTGTTGCATACTCTCTGGCAACTTGCCTGAGACCTCGCTAATGTTAACCCCTCCTTTTTCAAAAACGGCACCATTTTCAATAACCTTGGTAAGGCCCCCCCCCCCTTCTGGGCGTTTCCATAGGTCTTCTTTAAAGCTAGCGGTCCCGTCAATAGCCTCTATTTTAGTGGTAATAGTTTCTTGAAGGGCACGAATATAAGCTACAAATTGTTCTTTCATTTTTTTTCTTGGATAAGTCTAATGGTTTCTGTGCTTGAAGCTGTAACAGAAAGTGGCAACACTAAAATTACACCTATGACAGGAATTACAAGCATGATTATAAAAATAATTCCATTGCCAATTGCAACACCTTTGTTTTTTTTTACAAATTGAACACTTTCACGATAGCCATAATGACGCTCTAAGGTATAATCCATATTACCAAACCCCGCATAATAAGCTTGTAATAAGAAAATTAGAACAGTGGTAATAATATTTAAAACAGGAACTAAGCTCAAGATTAAAAGCGGTATTGTAATGAGTAATTCCATACTCAGGTTTCTTACATTGATGCGAATACCGCGCCATAACTGAGAGGCATTGCTAGTATCTCTATGGGCATGTTGCTGTCCTAAAAAGTGACGCTCAATGGAAGATGATACTGGGCTCATAAATGGAGCGCTTAAGGCCATAACTATGTGTTTGTATAGAATTAGACCAAAAACAAGAATGACGATGCCTCCAATTACTTCAGCGACAGTATGAAACCCTTGAGCGCCCCATTCCCAAACCCAGAGGGTATCTATGCCATTGGCAATATTGTCACTCCATACCCATGCAGAAACACCTATCAAAGAGGCAGTTACCAGGCTAATTAAAACTGGAATGGCAAAATACTTCCACAAGCCCAAACTGCTAATGAGTTTAAATGTGCCTGCATATGCTTTTATGCCTTTAAATATATTTTGTATCATCATTGAATCACGCTATTCTTTTAAATACACCAACTTGTTTTGATGACATTGCATTGCTTCAATTGTTTTCGTTTTTTGAGCATTTTGAGTCATTTTTTGCAATAAATCAATCATTTCACCATCATTTTGCTCTATATTGTTTAAAAAGAAGATTCTGCCAATAGCATTGTTGTGAATATCCATCGCCTCGTCCAAAAACTCATTTTGAGTCACTTTTTCATACAAATCACCCACTTTTTGAGCCCAAAAGACACTTTTTTGCTTGTTTTTGGAATATTTCATTATATTTCTACAAATTAAAATATTCCACAGAGCATGCCTAAAAGCATTGGCTTTATTGCTCCTATGGTGTGAGCCTTTATAAAGAGTATCACAAATAAGCAATGCTTTTTTAGTAGCCTTAATGGTAGGAATAACATACAGTGGGCGTGAAAAGAACAATAGGGATAGCTTGAGAAGCTTTCCTGTATTCAATTGCCATATGCGCGCCCAGATACTCATTGCTCTTGTTTATATTCTTTTACCGCCTCAATAAATGCGGCAGCATTTTCTATAGGGATATTAGGCAAAATACCATGACCTAGATTTACAATATATCGATCTTTACCAAAAGCATCAATCATTTGTTTGACTTGTCTTTTAATTTCAGCAGGAGGACTAAACAATCTTGTAGGATCAAAGTTTCCTTGTAGGGTAATGTTTCCGCCAGTTAAATAGCGAGCATTTTTTGCAGAACACGTCCAGTCTATTCCTAAAGCACTTGCGCCACTTTTTGCCATTGTATCTAAGGCAAACCAACACCCTTTCCCGAAGGCAATCACTGGAGCATGGTCTTTTAAAGCGTCAATTATTTGTTGGATATATTGCCAAGAGAATTCTTGGTAGTCAACGGGAGACAGCATGCCACCCCAACTATCAAAAACTTGAACAGCATCAACACCAGCGGTTACTTTTTCTTTTAAATACAGTATCGTGGTGTCTGTAATTTTTTGAAGTAACTCATGCGCGGCAACAGGCTGAGTAAAACAAAACTCTTTGGCTTTGTCAAAATTCTTACTTCCTTGTCCTTGCACACAATAACATAAAATTGTCCAAGGGCTTCCCGCAAAACCAATTAAAGGGATTTCATCATTAAGCTTTTCTTTGGTCATTTTAATAGCCTCCATAACATAGCCTAAAGACTCATGAATGTCTGGAACAATCACGCTATCAAGATCTTTTTGAGAACGAATGGGGTTAGGAAGCCAAGGTCCAATATCAGGCCTCATCTCAACTTCTATGTTCATTGCCTGAGGGATCACCAGTATGTCGCTAAATAATATAGCGGCGTCCATGCCATATCTACGAATAGGCTGAACGGTGATTTCGCTGGCAAGCTCAGGAGTTTGGCACCGAGTAAAGAAATCATACTTTGCCTTAATTTCCATAAACTCGGGCAGGTAACGACCCGCTTGACGCATCATCCAAACAGGAGGCCTTTCTACGGTTTCTCCTTTGAGAGCTTTTAAGAATAAATCATTTTTAATCATAATCTAGTTTTGTGTCGCTTTTTTGGAGCGTCTATTTTAATGTTTCTATAGCCATAGAGATTACATCTTCTATTGTGTTTTGTTTTGCAACAACAACGGCTTTAAAATGTTCTTTAGCACTCATTGCAGTGGTTTTTCCAATGCAAAATGCTACTGCCTGTTTTTCATTTTTATTTTCTGAAATATAGCTTGCAACTCCGCTCGGGCTAAAAAATAAGATTCCGTTCCATTTTTGGTCAAATTTCTTTGTTTTTAACTCAGTTTTGTATGTTTTTACTTCAAAAAGACTAATTTTTTGATCTTTTATTGCTTTTGGGAGCTCTTCTCTTCGCATCGTTCCGCAGAAATAATAAAAAAGGCTTTTTTTATACTTTTTAGCTATTATTTTGCTCAGTTCTAATGAATTTTGAGCCATTTCTAACACTTTTAGCTCCTTTTCTTCTAAAAGCTCTTTTGTTCTAGTGCCTACACAAAAGCAGTTTTTGATGGTAGAAAGATTGTTCTTTTTATTTAAAAAAGAGAAAACCCCTTGTTGGCTAGTGAAAATAGCATTTTCAATTTTATCGGGGCAGTCAAAATTTAAAAATGCTATCGAGATAGCGTCATAATCAACCACGGTCATACCTGCTTCTAAGAGTTTGTTTATCTGCTCTTTTTTTAGGCTCTTGGTGGATAAAATGCTTTTCATAGCATGCTAAGAATTCATGTTAATTTTTATTTCTTTCATCAATATCGCCCCACCAGCACCTAACAACTCTTTTGCAATGTCTTCTCCTGCTTGTGCTATGGAGTGGATGGATACTGTTCTTTCTATTTCTATTTTTTTACTACCATCAAGGGAGAACAAACATCCTTTAAATTGAATTTTATCTCCAGAAATTTTTGCTAGAGCACCAATGGGAGCAGTACAGCCTCCCTCTAGTGTTCTTAAAAAATCACGTTCTATTTGTGTACATATTTGTGATGGTGTGTCGTTCAGCTTTTGCGTAGCCTCTAGGCAAAAAAGGTCTTTCTCTAAGGCAACAACGACCATAGCGCCTTGTGCTGGAGCTGGTGTCATCCAGTCAAGGGATGTGTATCCCTCCGGCAAAACATCAATGCGCTCTAGACCAGCCTTTGCAAAGATGGCGCCATCCCAGGGGTTGTCTTTTAGTTTTTGTAATCGAGTGTTTACATTTCCGCGTAAATCCACAAGCGTGTGATGAGGGAACTTATGCAGCCACTGTGCTTTTCGGCGTAAAGAGCCTGTCGCAATCGTACAGGGCTTTGCATAATTAATAGCTTTTTTGGTGGCTATAATGTCAAGGGTGTTTGCGCGTTTTAGAACGGCTGCTTGCACAATGCCTTTAGGCAATGCTGTTGGCACATCTTTCATGGAGTGAACAGCGATGTCAATGCTATTATTCAACATAGCAACGTCTAATGTTTTTGTAAAGATACCCGTGATGCCTAATTCATACAAAGGAGTGTCTAGTTTCAAGTCTCCAGTAGCTTTTACAGGAACTAACTGTGTCTTGTAGCCCAAAGATTCTAGCTGTTTTTCAACGGTGTGCGCTTGCCACAATGCCAATTGGCTGTCTCGTGTACCTATTCGAATCACCTTATTCATGATGCTTCTCCTTTAATCGAAATATTTGTTGAATCAGGTTTGCAGATTCGGTAGCACCTCCATGGGCATTTTTTAAATGATTTGCTACTTGGGTGGTTATTTTTTGTATGATCCTATCGCTTATAATCTCAGCTTGTGCCTCGTTAAAACCTTCAATTTTACGGCGTTGATTATCAATTTCACCTATCTTAATTTCACCCAACTTGCTTTTTAACGCTTTAATAGTTGGGGCAAAACTTCTGTGCTGCGTCCAGGTGTTAAATTCTGCCTCGCCCTCTTTTATTAAAGCTTCTGCTAAAGGAATTTGAGATTGTCTGTGCGCAAGAGTAGCGTCTGTTACTTTAGATAATTCGTCTAGATGAATCAAGGTAACGTTTGGGTTTTCTTTTACAGTATCAGATACGTTTTTGGGTATCGATAAGTCTAAAATTAAAAGTGGTTTTTTAAGGTACAATAGTTCTTTGCTAATGGTGGGTTTTTGCGCTCCTGTTGCAACAATCATGATATCACTTTGTGCAATTTCGCTTTGAATGTTAGCATAGTCTTTCACTACCAAATTAAATTTACCAGCAATTACCTCTGCTTTTACCTTGGTTCTATTGATAAGGGTAATATGTTCGTTTTTGGTATGCTTTATTAGATTCTCACAGGTGTTTCGTCCTATTTTACCAAGTCCAAAAAGTAAAATATTCTTTTGGCTTACGTAGGGTACACGTGCCATAATATATTGTACTGCGGCAAAACTCACAGAAGTTGCACCGGTAGAGATATCGGTCTCGTTTTTAATGCGCTTACTTGTTTGTATTACAGCATTTCCGAGGCGCTCCATGTATACGTTTAACATGCCCATTTTTTTAGAACGTCGTAAGCTGTTGCGCAACTGGCTTATAATTTCAAAATCACCTAAAATTTGACTATCCAGTCCAGTTCCTACCCTAAACAAGTGTGAAACGGCCTGTTGGCCCTGACGAACATAGGCCACTTCTATAAATTGAGAAATAGTACCCTGTGTGTGTTCACATAATAATTTGATGAGGTCTTTTTCATGTCTAGCAAAACCGTATAACTCTGTTCTGTTACAAGTAGAGACGATCGTTAACGAGGAAATTCCAATAGTTTGAGCGGCATCGAGAATTGATTTTTGAGCAGCTTCTGAAATGCTAAAATGCCCTCTAATCTCTGCGTCAGCCTTTTTGTAATTAAGACCAATGGCATAGAAAGTTTCTTCTTGATATGCCGTATATGTGCTTTGAGCGTTACTTTTCATAGGCTACAAGCTTCTCTTTTAATTTTAATAGAAGTTGAACGGCAAAAATAAGGGCATTCATAATCAAAAAACAACGCTAGACGCACCATTAATATCGATACACGCTGTTTTTCCTTGTATTTGTCTAAAAAAGCTTTGTATCCCAATATATTGCTATCTTTACAGAATAATCACAGTTCGTTATTTATAATAATTCTAAATAGAATGAAAGCACACGACACTACTAAAATTTCAGAAAGTATCGCTCAAGGTATCTATAAGGAAACCATGATTGAGCAGGGCTTCTATATATTAAAACTAAACAACGAAACTATTGATAACCAGTTATTTAAAAGAGATGTGCATGCAGAATTTATACAGTTTCATTTTTGCGTGAAAGGCTCTGCTTTCTTTAGTTTTAACAACGGAAACTACAGACTGCCAATACAAGAGAGTAGCTCGTTGTTACTGTATAATCCTCAAAGAGACTTACCGATTGAGGTTACGGTAGCTAGTAATTCCTGGGTAATATCTGTGCTACTGCCCATTAAAAAATTTCACACGCTGTTTTCTAATGAGGGTAATTATGTTTCATTTTTAACTGGCGAAAATAAAGATCGTAAGTATTATAAGGATGCTCATATTTCTCCATCTATGGCTATTGTTTTAAACCAGTTAATGAACTATAACCTTCACCCGTCTATAAAACCGCTATACTTCAAAGGAAAGGCCTATGAGTTATTAAGCCTTTACTTCAATAGAAAAGAAGATGTGGATATTGAGCAGTGTCCTTTTTTGGCAGACGAGTTGAATGTCGATAAAATTAAAAAAGCCAAGCAAATTATGATTGCCCGCATGGCAGAACCTCCCACACTTCAGGAGTTGGCAGATGAAACACAGCTTTCAATAAATAAACTTAAAGAAGGGTTTAAGCAAATTTATGGCGATACTGTTTTTGCTTTTTTGTTTGATTACAAGATGGAAGTTGCACGGCAGTTGTTGGCCTCTGGGGCTCATAATGTAAACGAGGTAGGCCTTAAGGTTGGCTATAGTACCGCGAGTCATTTTATTGCGGCTTTTAAAAAGAAATTTGGAACCACGCCAAAAAAGTTTATCACGGCCCAGAGTTCTTAAACCACAAACAGATTAGCCTACACCTAAGCTTAATCGAACCACTTAAGGAGGGGTTTTCTTATTATTATGTTAATCTACACGGCCTTGATTTAAGAACCCATTTATTAAGGTTATTTTTGTGTATAACAGTGTAAATTATTGAATGTCTGCTTGGGCGCAGCCCAGAATAATATAATTCTAAGACATATACCCATCCTCTTGCCTTCGCTTGAGGACTTATTTAAGAAATTTTATGAAAGGAGTTCTTTTAGTAAATCTTGGATCACCAGACAGTACAGATCCTAAAGACGTAAAAAAATATTTGGGTGAGTTCTTGATGGACGAGCGGGTAATTGACGTTCCTAGATGGGCAAGAATTTTACTTGTAAGAGGGATTGTTTTAAACACAAGACCAAAAAAATCTGCAGAGGCGTATGCAAAAATATGGTGGGACGAAGGTTCTCCATTAATTGTGCTGTCTGAGCGTTTGCAAAAGAAAGTACAAGAAAAACTAGACATTCCTGTGGCCTTAGCGATGCGTTATGGGTCGATGACTTTAACAAAAGGATTACAAGAACTGGTAGACAAGGGGTGTACAGAAATTAAAACCATCCCATTATATCCACAATTTGCGATGGCTACCACAGAAACTATTGATGTAAAAGTTGCAGAATTGGTTGCTGAACACTTTCCAGAAGTCACCATTACTCGCACTACTGCTTTTTATCATAAAGAAGACTATATTAAAGTGCTTGCAGAAAGCATCGGAGAGAAGCTTAAAACCTTAGACTATGAGCACCTATTGTTTAGCTATCATGGAGTACCAGAGCGTCATATAAGAAAAAGTGACGTTACAAGCGGAGCTTGTAAAATGGACGGAAAGTGCTGTTTTAAAAAAGGGTCAAAGCAACATGAGTTTTGCTACAGACATCAATGTGAAATCACGACCGTTAATGTTGCAAAATATTTAAAACTAGAACGCGGCACCTATTCTACCACCTTCCAATCTC
>CAJWVI010000018.1 GCA_913048115.1 uncultured Flavobacteriaceae bacterium
GCTATTTCTAACGGATTGCAAATGTAAAGATTTAATTTTTTCTACAAAACAAATTAATGTAAAATTTAACTAGTGCTTCACAATATTTCCGGCGGCAAAAATATTCAAATCATATAGATACTCAAAGCTTTTTTTGAAAAAATTTTAGAAGATATTATTAACAGCAATAACTCACTCATTTTGAATTTCTTGGATGCGCATTTTTATACACCTCTTTTAAGGTTCCAATACTATTATGAGTATACACTTGAGTAGATGCTAAACTGGCATGCCCTAATAATTCTTTGACAGCGTTAAGTGCTGCCCCTTGATTTAACAAATGAGTGGCAAAAGAATGTCTTAAAATATGTGGGCTCTTTTTTACCTTTATTGAAGTTTCAGAAAAATAGCGTGTAATAACCCGGTATACCAGAGTCTCATATATAGGATTCCCTTTTGAGGTAAGTAATAAATTTTGCGAACCTTGCAGACCAGGCAAAGCACTCCTAAAAACCTTATACCTCGTTAAGGTTTTTAAAACAGAGGGTAACAAAGGAATGATACGTTCTTTATTTCGCTTTCCTAACACCTTAATAGTCTTTTGTATTTCAGACACATCTGAAAGCTTAAGACCAATAAGCTCTGCCCTACGCATTCCAGTGCTGTAAAAAAGCTCTACCATTAGCTTATTACGCACACCCTCAAAATCGTTGGCTTCTTTCAAGAGGTCTAACACATGCTCAACCTCTGTTTCTGAAAATGGTATTTGAACTTTCTTAGCGGTTTTTAAGGCCTTATGCTTGGCTAGAGGGGTTTCAGAAATTTGATTGGTTTTTAAAAGGAATTTATAATAGGTTTTTAAAGAAGATATCTTGCGATTAACACTAGTGTTTGAAATTCCAGTATTTACAAGACACACAACCCAACTTCGCACCATGCTATAATTTACGCCCGTCAAAGACGAAAGCTCATACTCATTGATTACAAACTCATAAAAGCGCTCTAGATCTTTTGTATAAGCTGTGACGGTATGAGGAGAATACTTTCTCTCAAGCAACAGATAGTCTGTAAAGGGTTTAAACAGCATTTTTTAATTTAAGAATTAAAAGTAGGCAATAAAAAAACCGCTAACAAATAGTTAGCGGTTTTTGAATATATATAAGAACAGAATACTAGATTTCTTCTGCATCTCTTAGTCCTTGAATGTATTGTGCTTTCTGGACTTCTTTTCTTCTCACAACCGATGGCTTTGAGAATGCCTGACGTGCACGCAATTGACGCATTGTTCCTGTACGGTCAAACTTACGTTTGAAACGCTTCAATGCTCTGTCTATATTTTCTCCGTCTTTAATTGGTATAATTAACATAGTTCCATAACCTCCTCTCTATTGGACGGCAAAAGTAGAAACAAATTATGAATTATGAATTATGAATTGTGAATTTTTTAATAAAATCTATCATAATTCTAAAATATGAATTCTTTATTAAAACTATTGCTTAAACAAGCCCGCTCTCATGGTGAGATCACGAATCAACTTTCCTTCTTCTTCGCTCTCTAATAATACATTGTAATTTTTCCAAAACGCTGGATGATATGCCTGTGGAGAGAAGATATCCTCGCTCCATTGTTTTGATCGTTCTTGGTCAATGAGTTCCTTGTCTGTAATTATTTCAGTAAACACTATTTGCTGCACTGTGTTGTAATAAAAATCTTTTTTGTCTTGAGTAGGTTTTCCGTCTTTTCCTATTTGGTCTGAAGAACGGTCTCCAGCATTTACAAGCTTAGGTGTTTCATAATAAATATATTTTGGATACATTTTACCTTCAAATTCCATGTAAGTCATCACCAACTTATGATTTAACAGGGTTCCAAACAAACTCTTACTTCGTTTTTTTTGATTTTCTGACGCAGCCATTAATTGATACTCAACCTTTTTAATAGCCCATGTATCCCAGTCTATATAGATCCACCCTTTTGCCTCAAAGCCTTCGTTATAAATATCTGGTGTATTTAAACCTACAAAATCTATTCCTTTTGAAATCTCAACTTTATATAATTTCTTGTCATTTTCAACAAGCACTGTGTCCAATCTAAAGCTATGGCGTGCTAATATGTCTTTCCCAAAGAGCGCACTAGATGCATTTGCATTTCTTACAATATTAATCTTACCTCTAAACAATTTATCAAGCCCGTTTACCCGCTGATCATTCCAGCGTATTGCCTCTACAAGCGATGCAGTAGAAATGGTATCACGCCTCAAATTATTTTTACGAAGTGTTTTATTTCTTGTTCTTTTTTTAAGGTAAGAGGTGTAGGCAAAAAGACTATCAACATCTCTTAAGTCATAACTCTTGCGTGTTTCATCTACATTAATCCTTAGCATATTCTTTGACCCAGCAACATAACTTGAGTCATACAAGGTAATAGCACTTTCAATAAGCCATTTGTACTCACTAGAATTTCGCTCCTTATGTCTTAAAAAACCTTTTTGAATGTATGCACTATCTGGAAGTGTTTCTGGAAGCTCTTCAATAGCACGAAGCACAATATCATTACCTGTTTTAGGTCTTGTTTCTGCTATCAATAATATTTCATCTAAAGATGCAATATCTTCTTCTAAAAAAATATCCATGCTACCATCAAAAGTAGCCACTACAGATTTAAAACTCTTATACCCAATAGAGGAGATTACTAGAGTGTCACTAGCGTGTTTTTTTGGAATACTCAACAAAAACCTTCCATCTGTATTGGTTATAGTACCAATGGTGGTGTTCTGCACATAAACACTTGCACTTTGCACTGGCGCAAAGCTCGCAAAATCTACAATCTTACTTTTTATTTCTATTTGAGAAGACACGCTCAATGACAATAAGCTCAACAATAAAAGCGTATAATATTTATGCAGGTTCATATGTTTTTAATTCGGTTACTAGGGTTTAAAAATAACAATTATCTACAAAACATAAAATCTTGGCATCATTATACATAAGGCCAAGATTTAATTTTCGTAGTATTTAATATAGCTTAGGTTGCTGGCTTATAATTAACGCCATCAATCACCATTTTAGAAATGATTTCTCTTAAAATCTCTGAGGTTCCACCTCCAATAGGCCCTAATCTGCTATCTCTTAAGTTACGTGCCAATGGGTATTCTTCCATATAACCATATCCTCCTAATAGTTGAACACAGTCATAAGCAACTTGGTCTGCAATTTTAGTTGATAGTAGCTTAGACATAGTCGCCTCCTTAACTACATATTCACCATCATCTAGACGCTTTGCCGTAACATAATTAAAGGTCTTTGCCATTTCTACTTCACTGGCCATATCTGCTACTCTGTGACGCAAGGCTTGAAATTTAGAAATCTGTTTTCCAAAAGCAGTACGCTCTTTCATATATCCAATAGTGTACGCTAATGCCCACTCACTTCGTGCATGCGCATTTACACCCATAATCAAACGCTCCAAGGCAAAATGTTGCATAATATATGGAAAACCAAGATTCTCTTCTCCCATTAAATTCTCTGCAGGAATTGTTACATTATCAAATGCTATCTCTGCCGTATCACTTGCCCTCCATCCAAGCTTATCAAGCTTGGTAGCACTAATACCTGGCATATCTCTATCCATCACAAAGATGCTAATTCCTTTATTACCTAATTCTGGAGCTGTCTTTGCTGCTACTATTAAATAGTCACTATAGACGCCATTTGTAATAAATGTTTTAGAACCGTTAATGACATAAGTGTCTCCTTTTTTAACAGCAGTGGTACGCATACCTCCAACATCACTTCCTCCAAAAGGTTCTGTAATACATAAACACCCTATCTTTTGACCCGTAACACTTGGAACCAAATATTTTTGTTTTTGAACTTCATTGGCCTCTTTATTAAGATGGGTCATAGCTAAATACTCATGTGCCCAGATAGCAGCTGCAAAACCACCACTATTTATTTTTTGTAGTTCTTCAATAAAAATTACCGTGTAGAATATATCAAGATCCATCCCTCCATAAGCCTCTGGTGTTGCAAGACCAAAATAACCCATCTCACCGAATTTCTCCCAGATAAAACGATCTATTGTACCTGTTTCTTCCCATTTATCAACATGAGGAACAACTTCTTTTTTTAAGAAATCTTGAAAACTTTTTCTAAAAAACTCATGCTCTTCTGTAAAATATAAACTCATCGTGTATTGCGAAATATTTAATATTATTATTACATTTAATTATAAAAACAGATTACCGGGCCGCAGCTTTCTACTTATTATTCTATGTGCAAATATAACTCAATTAGAGCATATTTACTTAGGGTCATTCCCTCTATTTTTTGAAGCTCTGAGAGCGATAAGATTTTTTCATGCAATACCCTAAATTCCCAAATCTCTTTGGCCAGCTCAAAGGATATTCCCGTAATGGTAGCAATATCTGAGGCAGACGCAGTATTTACAGAAATCATCTTTATTTTTTTTGGGGTCTTTACAGTAAAGCTATTTAAAACATTTTTAACCACCTGGTCGCTCAAACCCCAAACACTCAAAAGTTGCTTATCTACTGAAAAGCCACCCAACTTCTCTCTATAGGAGACAATTCTAGCACTTAAGGCAGGGCCAATACCATATACTTTTTGCAACTCAAGGGTCGTAGCTATGTTTAAATCTATTTTCTTATGATGGGGCAAGACAAGAGTGTGTGATGCTCTTTTACCCTTTAAGGACTGCTTCGCTGCGTTTGATGCAACAACCCAGTCTGGAAACTTAAAAAAAACACGCATATGCCCAAGCAAACTATCAGAAACTCCAGTAACTTTTTTAAAATCTACCGCACTTTGTATCCATTTATTTTTATTTCGGAAACGCGAAAGCCTATCATACTGCTGTGCAGTCATACCTAGGGTGTAGGCTTTATAATCTGTAATGAAATTTGGGTTAAAAGGATATATTTTCGGTTTCTTTTTCTCTACAGCTATACCCCGCAAGGAGTCAATAACAGCCTGATGTTTTAAAATTTCTGAGGAACAAACATCAAAAACTTCTACGGGTTTTGGTGTGTGCAATTTTAGCACACAAAACAATGCAACAATGAGTATACACAATAGTAAAATCCCACTTCGTTGTTGGTTGTCAAACTCGAAATGGGATTTAAAATTTGGCATAATTCTCCTGTATTAGTAACCGGGGAGTTATGCGTATATATGTTTGTTATAGATTAACTTTTACTCGCCTTGATAGCGTCTCTATACTTTACAAGTTCTTCTTTTACTTTAGGTAATAACAATGACACCCCAATTAAGTTAGGAATTGCCATGGCAAAAATCATTGCATCAGAAAAATCTGTTACCGCTCCTAGACTTATTGAAGCTCCTAAAACAGTAAACAAACAAAACACAATTTTGTAGGTCATTACATTTCTTTCTGATCTTCCAAAAAGGTACAACCAAGACTGTAAACCATAGTAAGACCAAGAAATCATCGTAGAGAATGCAAACAAGATCACGGCACCAGTAAGTACATATGGAAACCAAGGAATAGCAGATGCAAAGGCATCACTTGTTAATTGTACTCCACTTGCAGCACCAGCGTCTAAATAGTTTCCGGTAATAACAATTACCAAAGCTGTAATAGTACACACCACTACAGTGTCTATAAAAGGCTCTAATAGAGAAACAATACCTTCACTTGCAGGATATTTAGTTTTTACTGCAGAATGCGCAATAGCAGCAGATCCAACTCCGGCTTCGTTTGAAAACGCAGCACGTCTAAACCCTTGTACAAGCACACCAACAAATCCACCAGCAACTCCCATAGGAGCAAAAGCACCATTCCAAATTTTACCAAAAGCAGGAAGCACCTCTGTATAATTCATTCCAATCACTACTAGCGCAGCTAGCAAATAAATACCTACCATAAATGGTACTACTTTTTCTGTTACCGCAGCAATACGCTTAAGCCCTCCAATAATAACAAAACCTACACATACAGCCATTACAATACCAAATATTAGTCCAGAGGCGCCTCCTGTAAACCCAGCAGTGTCATTAAAAATAATAGCAGCTTGGTTAGACTGGAACATATTTCCACCACCAAAAGATCCACCAATACAAAAGATAGCAAACAAAACAGCAAGGACCTTACCCAGTCCTGCAGCACCTCTCTCGCTCAATCCTTTTTTAAGATAATACATTGGACCACCAAATACAGTACCGTGCTCATCTACATCTCTGTATTTAACACCTAAGGTACACTCTGCAAATTTTGAAGTCATACCAAGCAACCCTGCAATAATCATCCATAATGTTGCTCCAGGACCACCAATGGTAATAGCAATAGCAACACCTGCAATATTTCCTAAACCAACCGTTCCAGAAAGTGCGGCGGTTAAGGCTTGAAAGTGTGAAACCTCTCCTTCTTCATCTTCTATTCTAATGGTTTCTGGAATATCTGCACCAGGAGTTAAATCACCTTTTAAAACACCAGCTTCAACATGGTCTAAATCATCGTATTTCCCTCGCACTACATTAATCGCGGTAGAAAAAGCACTAATATTTATAAACTTGAAGTAAACTGTGAAAAATGTAGCAAAACCAAGCAGCATAATCACCACCCAAGGAATCCCTACCTCATCAGTTACTGGAACCTGTGCGAAGATTATATCTACGAACCAGCCAGTAGCGTTTCCGAATTTTTCATTGATAACCTCATCAATACCTTTTTCATTGGCATCTTGAGAAAACATTAAAATAGGTAATAATAGTGTGGATAGAGAAAGAAGAAATTTCTTCATAATAAGGGTTAGATTTAGTTTACGATATCAGCGAAGCAAGATGCTAAAAAATTAGTCGGAATTCAAGTAAATACGCATTAAATTATAAATGTAATTCTAAACATTGTATAACTGCTTGAGACTTTTTATTTGAGTAGGTCTGCCAATAAGAATTAACTTAGAGTCCTTTTCTAAAATCATAGAAGCTTCTGGGTTTACAATATATTCTCCAGTTGGAGACTTGTACCCTATTACAGAACAGCCTGTTTTTTTTCGAATATCCAGATCTTTGATAGCTTGTTTTTGACCTTGAAGGCAAATTTTATCATAAGGAATCTGTTCTACATTAATACTGTCTTTTTCTCCAGAGACCGATAGGTTGTCTAAAAATTCTACTAGATCTGGCACCACAACCAAGGATGCCATATGGTCTCCTCCAATTTTCTCGGGGAGTATTACATTGTCTGCACCCGCCAATTTTAATTTTTTATAACTTGTCTCCTCGGTGGCACGGCTAATAATTCTTAGGTTAGGATTCATTTGACGTGCCGTAAGAACAATAAATAAATTATCTGCATCACTAGGCAAAGCGCATATTAATGTACTAGCACGAGACACCCCTGCTTCTCTCAAAACCTCATCATCACTTGCGTTTCCCTCTACAAAAAGCTCACCTTCTGTATATTTATCTACTACGTCATGATCCTTTTCAATAATTACAAAAGGTTTGTTATAAGCTATTAATTTCTCAACGGCTTGTTTTCCATTTCTACCGTAACCGCAAACAATGACATGATCTTTCATACTATCAATTATTTTATGCATTCTCTTTTCTCTTAAATTACCAATATTGTTTTTACTTAACATGTATTCTGTAATCACAGAAATAGCATATGCTAGAATAAATATACTAGAAAGTATTAAAATGGAAGTAAACAACTTGTCGAGATCATCTAACGGAGCTACCTCTCCAAAACCAACTGTTGTAATAGTTATAACGGTCATGTAAAAAGCATCTACCCAAGAATATAATGAAATAAACCTATAGCCAAATACCCCAGCCACAAAGACGGCTAGCAACAATAAAATAGCTACATATATTTTAGACTGAAAGACCTTTATCATAAATCAAATACAGAAGTTCTTTTGGTGTATACTAAATCTTTTATGTGCAAAAAAAAACCCAAAGTAACATAGATAGCAAACCACACCCCTAGGGTAGCAAAAGACAAATAGATAAAAAGCAACCGCACACTCTTTGCTCTCATTCCAAGACGCTCTGCCAAACGTGCACAAACATAATATCCATGACGCTCAAAGTAATGACGCACATTGTAAACCCATTGTAACATTGATGCAAGTTAGCTCTTTTTTTTCTCAAATGTCCATCGCATTTGAGCAAAAAACTAGTGTTAAAAAGTCTATAATTTATAATACTCCTTTTTAAAATTTAAAACTTCATGGAAAAAAAAACCCAAAACACAACCGTAAGCTGAAGTTTTGGGTTTTTATATAATTAGGAATTACTTATTCAATATATCCCATTTTTTTCATCCATTGGTCATTATACATTTTCCCTACGTACCTACTTCCATGATCGTGAAACAAAACCACTACCACATCATCTTGTGTAAAATGCCCTTTTAATTGGTGTAAACCTTTCATGGCTGCACCAGCAGAATTACCCAAAAACATTCCTTCGGTCTTTGATAATTTTTGTGTCCAGATAGCAGCGTCCTTATCGGTAACCTTCGTAAAACCATCTATAATGTCAAAGTCTACATTTTCTGGCAATATATCTTCGCCAATTCCTTCTGTAACGTATGGATAAATTTCTTTTTCATCAAAAACACCTGTTTCATGGTATTTCTTAAAAACACTCCCGTAAGTATCTATACCCCATATTTTTACGGATGGGTTTTGTTCTTTTAGATATCTCCCAACACCACTAATAGTGCCTCCAGTGCCAACACCAACTACAAAGTGAGTAACTTTACCGTCAGTTTGTTTCCAAATTTCTGGACCTGTGCTTTGGTAATGTGCCTTGGCATTACTCGGGTTATCGTATTGATTTACATACCAGCTATTGTCTGTCTCTTCTGCTAGACGCTTTGAAGTAGAATAATAAGACCTTGGGTCGTCTGGCGCCACATCGGTTGGGCACACCACTACCTCGCTTCCTACGGCACGTAAAATATCTATTTTTTCTTTACTCTGCTTATCACTAATAACGCAAACCATCTTGTACCCTTTTACAATTGCAGCAAGCGCTAAGCCCATACCCGTGTTACCGCTGGTACCCTCAATAATAGTAGCTCCTGGCTGCAAACGCCCATCTGCTTCTGCATCTTCAATCATCATCAAGGCCATACGGTCTTTGGTAGAATTTCCTGGGTTAAATGTTTCGTATTTAGCGAGCACAAGTCCTGGAATTTCTTCAGCTAGTTTATTTATTTTTACCATTGGAGTATTTCCAATAGTTCCTAATATATTTTCTGCGTAGTCCATAGTATTATAAAATGTATATAATTTCAGAATACAAAGGTACATTCTTAGCGTGGATTTGAACGGCTATATTGTAGGTTCCTTAATCAAATCGTATTGCAGTAACTGGAGATATCTTTGAGATGATATAACTTGGTATTAAAAGTATTAAAAAACACAAGACCAAAGTACCAACATTAAGCCCTAGTATGTAACTCAAATCAAGGTAAACAGGAACTTGGTTTACATAATAGGTGTTTGGATCTAGTGGAAAGAAATTAAATTGTTGTTGCAATAACAATAAACCAATCCCAATTAAATTTCCCCAAAACAAACCAACACCAACCAAATACATAGCATTGTAAATAAATATTTTTCTCACACTCCAAGTGGAGCTCCCCAATGCTTTTAAAATACCAATCATTTTGGTGCGCTCTAAGATGAGTACTAGTAAGGCAGTAATCATATTAAACCCAGACACAATAATCATCAAGACAATGATGAGTGCTACATTAAAGTCAAACAAGTCCAGCCACTCAAAGATAGAGTAAAACCTACCGCGTATGCTTTGGGTATCAAGCATACTACCAATACTATCATAAACCTCATTGTTGGTTTTTTCTAGCGCATCAAAATCTTTTACAAACAATTCAAAGGCACCAATTTGGTCTGGAGCCCATCCATTAAGGCGCTGTATATGTTTTATATCTCCTAGAATAAATTGCGAGTCAAATTGCTGAAAACCACTTGTGTATAGCCCTACAATTTTAAAAGCCCTAGTGCGCGGAGGCTTGCTGCTATTTTCATTAAAAAAATAGGTCAAAGCTTTATCTCCAATTTTCAAACCAAGTCTATTGGCTAGAAAGTCTGAAACAAGCACCTCATTGCTTATTGCTTTTTTTGTAAAATCTGGCAGGACACCAGCAGTTAAGAAATCTTCAAAATAACTCCAGTTATAATCTGCACCAACACCTTTTACAATAATACCCTCAAAATCTGTTTTTGTTCTAACCACAGCGCCCTTAGAAGCCGTTATTTGAATATGATTTACATTATCTGAGATTGTAAAATTAGGATAAAAGTCTTGTTCTATTGAAATTGGAACTTGAGAGTCATCAGAGTTATTTGTGTCGAAATTTGTAATAATTAAATCTCCATTAAAAGCAGATACTTTTTCTTTAATTTTATTCTGTAAGCCTACACTTGTGGCTATTGAAATTAACATGGTTATCATACCCAAAGAAATTGCTAGAATTGCAATTTTTATTATTGGCGCTGAAATACTACTTTTATAGTCTTTATGAGCAGCAATACGGCGAGCGATAAAATATTCGAAATTCATTAGGTCTATGGGAGTATCTTTTTTCAAAAATATAGTATTTATACCGATTTTAGGATTGTTTTCATGCGGAAGTAGCGCTGTAGAAAAAAATCAAGGGCTTGCCCATAATATCATAGCGCAGGATACACTTCATATTTCAGAAAATAAAAAAGCAACAAAAGAAGAAAGTGCAAAAATTAAAACAACCCTTCAAGACACCATTTTAATTGGGAGAAGTATTCCAGCAAAAAGCTCAAAACATATTTTAACAGGAGCCAATCAATGGCAATCATACATGGATCTGCTTAGTAATAAAAAGGTAGGAGTTGTTGCCAACCAAACCTCTATGGTAAATGACACTTTAGAAAACAAGCACAACCTAAGGGTGGTTGATTTTCATTTGGTAGATTTTATAAATGAATTTGACAAGAACGTTACCAAAGTATTTGCGCCAGAACATGGCTTTAGAGGCAAAGCAGATGCTGGTGAGGTGGTAAAGGACGGAGTAGATCTTAAGACCGGGATTCCTATTATTTCACTTTATGGGAAAAATAAAAAACCAACTGCGGCACAACTTAGTAATGTAGATATTATGGTGTTTGACATTCAGGACGTAGGGGCCCGATTTTACACCTATATTTCTTCACTCCACTATGTTATGGAGGCCTGCGCAGAGAATAACATTCCTGTTATTGTGCTTGACAGGCCTAACCCTAATGGGCACTATACAGATGGACCTATATTGGAGCCTGAACACACAAGTTTTGTGGGCATGCATCCTGTTGCTGTTGTTCATGGGATGACCATTGGAGAGTATGCACAAATGATTAATGGCCAGGGCTGGCTGGCAAACCAAATACAGTGTGATCTTAGGGTAATTAAAATGAAAAACTACACACATCAAACTACCTATTCACTTCCTGTAAAACCTTCTCCTAATCTACCTAACGATGTTGCAATTACCCTATATCCTAGCCTATGTTTTTTTGAAGGAACCCCAATAAGCGCAGGAAGAGGCACAAGCAAGCAATTCCAGATTTTTGGAGCCCCTACACTAAGCAAAAGAAACTACAGCTACGGCTTTACACCTCAAGCTAATGAAGGTGCTAAATACCCAAAATTTAAAGGAGAGTACTGCAACGGGCTTGACCTTAGTAATACAAAAAAATTAAACAAAATAAACCTACATTGGTTAATCCAGGCGTATACTACTTCTGGAAAAAAGGAAGAATTTTTTAATACCTTCTTCACAAAACTTGCTGGAACTACAAAACTTCAAAAACAAATTACTCAAGGACATAGTGAAAAACAAATAAGAGCTTCTTGGCAACAAGGGCTTAATGCCTACAACTTAATGAGAAAAGAATACCTGCTTTACGAATAAACCTAAAAGGTTGTTTTAATCTCTCCCGTTAAATTTAAATTTCTTGCCCTTAGGGTTGGTCCCTAAGTCAATGGTTTTCTGCATGGCCTCAACAATATTGAAAGCAGCAGGACAAATAGCAGTATTGACAAGTGTGATCTCGCTTATTTTGTGAAAATTTCTTCGATTGGTGTGTGGGTATTCTTGACAAGCTTTTGGGCGTACGTCATAAATAGTACAGCTATTATCATTTTCGTCTAAAAAACTGCAAGGTGCTGTTCTCAATACATGAAAATTATCTTCATCTACCTCTAGATAGGTCTCAATGAAGCGTTGCTCTTTCATTCTAAAATGCTTAGAAATTCTAAAAATATCTTTTTCTGTAAAAATAGGGCTTGTTGTTTTGCAACAATTAGCACAGGTAAGGCAATCTGTTTTTTTAAACTCAGCGTCATGAAGATCAGACATGATACGATCTAAATGCTTTGGTGTTTTCTTCTTGAGTTTAGCGAAGAATTTTTTATGCTCGTTATGTTTATCTTTGGCTTTTTTAGGGAGCTCTCGTAATGTTTGTTCCATAACAGCAAAAGTACGAAATAAAGGATATTGAATATGGATTTGATTTTAAAATCAGTTTTTTATTCAAGTTTAATGATAGACTTCAATTTCAATTTCACATGAAAGACATTCTAGGCATGGCCTTACTAGATTATTACAACAACGCATATACAGAAGATATTATCTTTACCACCAACATAAGCGAAGAGGATGAAATGCCCTTACCTTATTTATTTAGAGACTATACAGAGATGCCAAATATAGAACAACGTGCTTTGCAAAATGCGAAAGGTACTGTGTTAGATATAGTATGCGGGGTAGGGAATCGAGCACTTTACCTGCAAAACAAAGGCCTAGATGTACTGGCTATTGATGTTTCTAAAGGGGCTATTGATATTGCAAAAAAACGCGGAGTCATTCATGCAACACAAACCGAATTACTGGCACTTACAGAGCGGCGATTTGACACCATTTTACTATTAAGCAATGGTACTGGAGTTTTTGGAAGCCTAAAAAATATTGCAAAACATCTTCAACACCTAAAAACACTGCTCAGTAGTGGTGGACAGATTTTAATAGACTCTACCGATTTACGATACATGTATGATCAACAAGAAGGTCAAGATGCCATATGGATACCTGCAGATCGTTATTATGGTGAACTATCGTGCACCCTATCCTACAAAGGAGAACTAAGTGATTCTTTTGCTTGGCTGTATCTTGATAGTCACCTATTTGAAAATGCAGCTAAGGCCAGTGGTTTTACTTTTGAAATTATAGAACAAGGAGACCATTTTGACTATCTAGCCAAATTAACTATTGCCTAAGGCGATACATTATAATAAAATGCAAGAGTACCCTTTAGTTTTATTACTAAAAACATATCATTAAAAGCAAAACATATTTTCAAAAACCAATTAAACAGTTATGTTTGCTGAAACACAAAATTATTACTATGACCAGGTTTTATAAAAAACTTACTTTTATTATTTTATTAGTTTTTGTTGTACTGTCATGTAAAAATGATGATGACCAAGAGATTCAAGAGAGTATGGCAGAAAACCGCAAAGCATTAGGGAGCTCTGCAGAAGATCTTTTAAGTGCTGACACCTACAAAAGTATGACCATAGAGCTAGTATTTTCTCCGGCATACAAACCCACAACACAAACACTAGATCTGTTTAGAGATTTTATAAACGCACGGGTTAACAAACCCGATGGAATTACTTTTATTGAAACCAATATTTCAGACCAAAATGGACCGTTTTCTATTTCTCAAATTAGAACTATAGAAAACGAACAAAGAACACGATATACCGTTGGTGATGACATTGCTGTTTATGTTTACTTTGCCAGCGGAAACGCTAATAGTGACACAAGCACTTCTGTGACCATAGGGACAGCCTACCAAAACACCTCTATTGTTATCTATGAAAAAACTTTACAAGAAGTAACCAATAATGTACAGGATGTTTTAACACGTCTTGAAGCTACCACTTTGCACCACGAGTTTGGACATCTTTTTGGCTTGGTGAACATTCAAGATGATGACATTCATCCTGGTGGTAAGCATGAAGATTTAGACCATCAAAAACACTGTATCATTGATGATTGTTTGATGTATTTTGAATCTCAAACACTGAAGCGTGACCAACTATCTAAAAACATTGAACGGTTAAAAGGTTTTCAAAACATTCCAAGTTTTGATCCAGGTTTTTGCATACACGATTTGCAAGTTAAAGGGGGAATTTAAAAAACAGTTATTTTTTGACATGTTTGTGATCAAACACTTTTACCCCATTAATAAAGGTTGCTAATGTTTTTACAGAAGCAATACTATCTTCGTTAATTTTCATGATATCTTTTTCTAGGACGGTGAAATCGGCAAATTTACCAGCTTCAATACTTCCTTTTTCAGCCTCTTCAAAATTAGCATAAGCGGCCCAAATAGTCATTCCTTTTAATGTTTCGACTCTGCTTAAGGCTTCTTCTTTTCTAAAACCAGTTGCTGGGTATTGTTTTAAATCTTTACGAGCCACTGCTGCATAAAACGTATGCATTGGATTGACCCCCTCTACAGGAAAGTCTGTACCCAAGGCTACTATTCCAGCATTGTCAAGCAATGTTTTATAAGCATAAGCTCCTTTAATTCTTTGGTCACCAAGCCTTTCTTGAGCCCAATACATATCACTAGTGGCATGCGTTGGCTGTATGGATGGAATGATGTTTTTAGAGAAGTGTGTGAAATCTGTTGATGATAACACTTGAGCATGCTCGATACGCCAACGTCTATCCTTTTTGCCTTCTAAGGCTTTTTGATACGCCCTAATCACTGCAATATTAGCAGAGTCGCCAATGGCATGGGTATTCATCTGGAAGCCCGCTGCGGAAATTCTAGAAGCCAAACGCTCTAATGTAGCAGCATCAGTAATCATGGCGCCAAAATGATTATGACTATCACTATAGGGCTCTCGCAGTGCTGCTCCTCTGCTTCCTAAAGCGCCATCTGCGTATACTTTCACAGAACGTATGTTGAGCCTATCGGTCTTTATAATACCTTTTGGTAGGAAATAATCTAGTGCTGCAGGAGTGTTACTTACCATGGCATATACTCGCAACGACAATTCACCTGCCGCCTGTAATTCTTGAATAGCTGTAATAACATCTACAGATAGTCCCGCATCATCTATGGTTGTAAGCCCATAAGATAAACAAACTTGCTCTGCTTCTTTTAGGGTTTTTTTAATGGTTTCTTTAGATGGTTTTGGCACTGTTTCATACACCAAGCTCATTGGGGTGTCTATAAGTAGCCCAGTTAATTCTCCATCTTTTAACACTATGGTACCTCCTGCAACTTTGGTAGCTGAAGTAATTCCTGCTAGTTCTAGCGCTTTTGTATTGGCCACCATGGCATGTCCATCTATTCTGGTAAGTGCTACTGGTGTTTGTGGGAACAACACATCCAACATTTTATTGTCTGGAAATACTTGCAAGTCCCAATCATTTTGATCCCAACCGCGACCTAGTATAAAATCCAGTTGTTTCTCTTCTTGAAATGCTACTGTCTTTTCTAAGACGTCTTTAAAACTAGTGGTCCCAACCAAATCAAGGTGCTGCATAGTCACTCCAAGGTTATATAAATGAGCATGAGCGTCTATAAGGCCAGGGACAATAGTTTTACCTTGTGCATCATAACTATTGGTGCTACGATACTTCAACTCTAATTCGGGCTTTTTACCTACTTCAAGAATTTTACCATCTTTTACCACAAAGGCAGCTGCCACATCAAAGGTTTGGTTTACGGTATAAATCGTAGCATTTTTAACCAACAAATCTGCAGGGAGCTTTTCATCTACGCAAGCAGTTAACAAAAAAACAAGACTAAGGCAACTAAGAAATTTCATAGGTAAAATGCTTTTAAGTGAAAATAAAGAATGTTTTATGGATACGCTGCTTTAATTAAAAACCGAAAAAACCAAAAATCATAGAAACAACGTTTTGGTTTTCAGGTAGTATATGAGTGGAGAAACTATTCTACAATCAATTTTTTTGTAAGCGAATCATTTATTTTCAGAAAATAGACACCTTGAGTAAATTGTGATACGCCTAATGTCATTAAAGCACTTGTTTCTTGTGTTTCAAATAACAACTTTCCTGCAATATCAAAAACTTCAATTTTAAACACATCTTGATCTAGAGCATCAATGGTAACTGTATCTGAAGCTGGATTAGGGTATACAGAAACATCCATAGTATTAACACTTGGTGTTGCCAGTGAACTATCTCTAATAAGCAACATTCCAGGTGTAAAATTTTGGTCTGAGTATCGTAAGGTACTTACCAGTAGGGTACCGCTTTCAAAATATGGGTACACATTCCAAGCACCATTATAACCGGCAGTATCACCTGAAGGATAAACATCAAAGAAACCTGTCTCTTCAAAATTTTGATTTTCAATATCGCTAATATCTATCATTCTTATACCTGCAGTATAATTTGCTAGATAATAAATATCATCTTTCACATAGCCATTATGATCTGTAGCTGCTGTAGGCCCATCATACTCAAAATGTAATTGAGGGTTATCTAGATCTTCAAAGTCAAACACAATACTACGGGTATTAAAACCGAAATTAATTTCATCAATTTCATCTCCTAAAATAAAATAACGATGATCTTCTGTAAACCAACCTTGGTGGGTATAAACAGTGTTAGGATAGGTTACATTAGCTATAGATTGAGGATTTGATTTATCTGTGATATCTACAATAGAAATAAACGAGGTGTTACTACCAATGTAAATTTCTTTTCCTGTGTGGTCTGTATCTGGCCCATTATAGGTAATTACCTGCCCATCATGACTGTATGAATCTGTAGCAAATCCACCAGCGGCTTTTGGATACAGTGGGGTTGAAATATCTACAAAATGAGGCCCGCCATTATAGGTTTGGGTACCTACACCATAAGCATATCCAGAATTTTCATTAATCACCAAATTATGTGCATTTCCAAAACCACTGTAATGCGCATCTTCTGTAAAGTTTAAAGGTGGATTAACAACGTCTCGTAATCGCGTTAAATCAAAAACTTGCATTCCATGACCAGAAGCTTCACTTACTATAAAGGCATAATTACCATATGTCTTTACATCTCTCCAAAGACTTGCAACTGTATGTGTATCTAATCTACCTAGGTATACAGGATTTATAGGGTCATCAATATTTAAAAAAGCAGTACCGTCATCTAAACCTATCAATGCATATTCAGAACCAGTTTCTGGATCTGTCCATCCCCAAGAATCATTTGCATTGTCTGAACCAAATGCTGAGGCAGTCATCTCAAAAAGAAGGTCATACCCATTACATGGATACTCCCCTGCCATTCCATTTTCGCAAGGTGTTTGTCCAAATGAAACCGTTATAGCAAATAATAAAAAGAAGTGTGCAATTTTTTTCATACTAGTATTTTTTTGTTAGAAAGCAATATGGCTATATTTTTATCAAAAACCTACATTATATCCTCACAAAAGTTTCACAGACACTAATCAACTACTTGAATATATGGGGTATTACAAAAAACGATTAGAACCAATCAAATTTATAAGAAGCGCCAGCCATTATCTGGAGTCCTTGTACTGAGTAATTGTACCACTTGTGGTACCCATCTCCAAGTAGATTATTTCCTTTCACAAAAACAGATAAACGTTCTGTTATTTGGTAGCCTAAATTCACATTAGCATCTAAATATGCCTCCAATGTTACTAAAGAATCTGCAGCGCCTAAGACAAGGTTGCTGTTTTTATCGGTGCGATTACCCACATAGAAAAGAGAGATACCTCCATACAAAGATCTTGTAATATTAAAGGTACTAAATACACTAGCCTGTAGTGTTGGCAAATTCCAAGCTTCTGCTTGATTTTCTGTGCTATAGTTATTAAACGATGCATTTACACCTATAGAGAGGTGATTAGAAATGGTTGATTCTAACTCCCCAAAAAGCCCTAGTGTGTTGACAGTATCATATACCAGATTAAAAGAGTTTCCAAAGCTATAGCCCTCTGTATCCAGAACATTATTATACAAATTTGATTTAAATAATGCTTTGTCTTTTTCGTTGGTATATGCTGCTCTTACATCATAGGCTACTGCCTTTGTGAGCTTCCCTTTTATTCCAACAAACGCATCATATGTTTTACTTGTAGGATTAATATCTAAGGTTGGAGACACAAATGGATTCACCTCTTTGCTACCATAAAAACTATTTTGTGTTAGCCCTCCCTCAATACCTCCATAGGCAATAAACAAATCACCAACCAGCCTATAGCTCGCAGATATGTTTGGATAGATATACATATCTGTTTGCTTGGCCTGTGGGTCAACACCAAGATACGCAGCGACCCCAAACCTTAAAGAAAGATCATCTGTAATAACAGAAATAGATGGCAACACACCAATATTTAGCTGGCTGTACTTTTTAGCACCTGCTAAGAAAAGATCTTCAAAAAAGCTTCCCGAAAGATAATCAAGCGATAGGGCTATATTTAAATTATACTCATTTAAAGGGACAGAAAATTTTGGCAATGCTGTAACATTAAATTCTGAAGAATTATAACTATCACCTAAATACCTAAAATCAATGGCAGCACTCTGGAAAAAGGAATTTTCCATCCCGATGTTAGCTCCCAATGTTGCCGAAATATAATGTTGAGAAACATCTAAATCATCAAAAAAGCTATCTGTATTAAAATTAAAAAAATCATTAACACCGTACCAGTTGTATTTTTGATGTTGAACTCCAAAATTCAATCCATAGAAAGCATCCTTTTGTCTGCTTGAATAGTTAAGGTCTAATTGGCTGTCTAAATAATCACTTTGGGTAACTGCCCCTGCTATACTTCCAAGAGATGAATTGTGCTTAAAAGACACTACTGCATCATCTGTGTTACTTAGCGCGACAGTGCTATAAAAAGCTCCTAATATAGAGGTATAATTCCCAAGGCCTAAAGTAGCATAATTATCATACGCTTTTGTTTTTTTAACCCTCTGTAATGATGCAGCACTTCCTTTTGCAGGTGTAAATGTAGAAGCAACTGGAACAGAGAAAATACCATACTCCATTTTTTTCTTTTGGCTACTTAAGGTATCAACTAGAAAGGGAGTTTGTTTTACTTTAAAAGCATCACTAATTTCTGGACTGTAGGGTTTTACAACGTTGACAACCTCAGTACCTAAGGTGTTTTGTTGTTGTGCAGCTAGATGTAACACCGCAAAAACCAGCAAGGCTACCAAGCAAAAAGAGCGATGAGTTGTTATATTAAAAACGTTTGAAAAAGGTCTTACAAACATAAAAATGGAGTATATAATTAGTTTAATTAATATCGTTAAATTTAATTTCCTTCTGGAGTTAGTACAGAAGAATTTGTTTTAGATTCGGCGGTTTTAATAATCACTAGTGCACCTTGAGCTTCTTGTATAACATCTGGGAAATCTTCAAAATTAACTACAACATTTTCTAAAATATAGGTAGCCTGGTAGGCATCCCCTAATTCTTTAAAGTTATCTGCCATCACCAACAAGCCTTTGGCGCCATATAATGTATAGCCAGAATACTGTTTAGTAAGTTTTTGCACCACAATATTGGAATTGATGAAATCTCCTCGTTTGTTTTTAAAATATGCTTCATAATATAAAGCCTCTGCTGCCATTTGTCCTGTGGCAATTATTGAAACTTCTGCATAGGCAGTTTCTGCCTTCTGGGTGTCTCCAGTTTTAATAGCCGAACGAGCAATGATAATTTGTGCGTCACTTTTTATAGCGGCATCAACTTTAGTATTCTGCAATACCTTTTCTGCATACACAACAGCAGGTGTATACATTTTGAGCTCATAGCTAGCCTTCATTATATTTGTTTGTGCAAAAATAATATTCTGAGGAAAATCTGCTTCAATTTCCAAACGCTCCAAATATTGTAAGGCATTTTGATACTCTTTCTCACCAAGGTACACCTCAGACAAACGCGCTAAGGCTTGTTCTGTAAATTCGTTTTGTTCTTTCTCAACTACATAGATGTAATGTGGTATGCTTACTGCCATTTGGGCTTGTTCAAAATACAGTTGTCCAAGATAAAAATGAGCTTGTATGGCATGACGACCTTGAATAAACTGCGCTATATATTGCTCAAACCTTTTTATAGCCTCTGCTATATTGTTTTCTAGATATGGTTTTTCTGCAGCTTGATAGGAAGCCTCATCTAGCTCTGCATCTTTAAGACTTATAAAATCAAGTGTTTTCACCCAATTTGCATACTGATCTACACGCCCCAGTTCTATATAAATAATCTTTGCGCTATAAACTGCTTGTAGTGCTTGTGGTGAAGAAGAAAACTCGTTGGCTACCTTTTTAAACAAAATCAATGCAGCTTTACTATCACCACCATTATCTAGTAACAAGGCTTGTTTTAATAGCGTTTTTGAAACATAACTACTTTTAGGGTGCAGTTGCAATAATTGGGTATATGCATCCATAGCTGCACTGGTATTATTTTGTGATAGGTAGGTATTGGCTAATTCATACAAAGCATCATCTTTATAAAATGACCTAGAAAATGCACTTCCAAAATTATCTAGCGCTGCAATTTTTAAATCTATTCTATTCACAAAACCATAGCTAATAGCTTTGTGAAATGTTGCATAATCGCGATCTAAAGCACCTCCTTCTAAGGCTGTATTATAACTCTCAATAGCTTGCCAGTATTGGCTGGTCACAAAATAACTATCACCCAAACGCACAAAAGCATCATTTTTTTTAGCAGCGTCTACTCCTGGTGTAGCGGCAAATCGCGCAAAATTAATAGCAGCAGTTTTATATTCTTTTTGCTTAAAATATGCATAGCCAATATGGTAGGATGCATTTGCATACTCTGGTGTGTTTATTGCCTCTGGTAATTGCATAAATTTCTTATAGCCTAGTATTGCAGCATTAAAATTAGAGCACTGAAAGTCGCTCTCTGCATCCCAAAAAATGGCTCTTGCCGTAAATATTAGATCACGAGGTTCTTTTAAAGACCTTTCAAAAAAGTCTTTGGCAGCTTTATAATCTCCTTCATTATATATCTCTAAAGCTCTAAAAAAAGCAACTTTTTGATAGACTACTTTGTTTTGAAAGGTAGTTGTGCGCTCTAGTACATTTAATGCCTCTTTATAATTGCGTGAAGATATATAGGAGTCTATCAACAAATCTCTTAGTTGACCGTTATTGTTGTTGTTAGGGTATTTAGAAATAAAATCAGAAAGCACCTGCGGGGCACTAGTAAAGCTATTTCCTATTTCATAACTTAATTTAGCATAATTTAAAAAAGAGTCTTCTTGAATTTCTAGACTAAAAACCATTTCAAGTGCACTTTTAAAGGCGTTTAAAGCCTCTAGCTTTTTACCTAATTTTAAGTAGGATGCTGCCAAATGGTAATAAGCATTTTGCGCCACAGCATCTCGACCCCCAATAATGCTATTAAATGCATCAATAGCACTTGCAAAGTCTTCTTGTTTAAAATAAGCATAGCCAAGTTGGTAATAATCTGTATTTGTCCATTTTCCTTTATTTCCTTTATAGGCTTTAAGGTAAGCAATAGCGGCTGCATATTGTTTCAGGTTAAAGTAGCTCTCACCAATAATTTTGGTCAATTCGTTTTTTTCTTTTAAACTGGCGCGATTAAATTGCGCTTCACCCATATCTATGGCTTTCTGGAAATTTCCTAACTTGAAATTCATGTCGGCTTGATAATAAGACAAGTCTTTGGTATAAGCCTTGGTATCTTTCAAATTACTAAACAGCGCATTGGCTGTTTGATAGTCATTGCCATCGTAGGCAATAAACCCAAGGTAATACGTTGCTTGTGCGCCGTATTTCTTTGATTGCTTTATAGTATTTAGATACTTCTTAGCTTGGGTATATTGTTTGGCTTTAAAAAAAGCATACCCATAATTAAAATTAAAGCGTTCTTCATCTTTGCTATTCAAACCATCAATATCAAGGCGGGCATACCATTTTCGAGCAGCCGTATAATTGCCATAGTTAAAGTAATAATTAGCAACATTTAAAAAGGCTATATTCCGTTTGACGCTGGTTGGGTAGTTGGTGACAAATCTTTGCATTAATTGGTCTGCATCTTTCTGGTTCAACCTAATGGCACAGGTTGCCATATAGTAGGCGCAATCACCTTCAATACGTTTTTTAGTGCTTGTTTTTTTTACCGAAGCAAAAACTTGCTGAGCTGCCAAATATTGATGGTTGTTATAAAGTTCAATAGCTTGATGAAAAAATGCAAGATCATTTGTAAATGATGCTGTTTGCTGAGACATAACAGGAATGCTAAACACCAAACAAAACGCAGAAATAAAAAGGTTTCTTAACATAAAATAAGATTTATAGGGTACAATCAATGGTGTTTATTTGAAAAAGAGCTTAAACTAGAGAACCATAATCATCCTGGAGTACTGTATAAACAACGCTTAAATTCTTCGTTGCGTATTTTTTAAAATTAAAAAAAAATAGAAAGTAAGCAACTAGCACAAATGATACCCCGGGGCAATAATAGATTATTGCAAGGTGTTATTAATATATTTATTTAGTAACTCACTACACTTTTGGGCTCCAGCATTGTTGAGATGATCTGCATCTCTTAGATCCTTTTTATCAAAAAAAGAGTTTGTTGATAGATCTAAATAAAATGCATTATCATGCGTTTTTGACAACTGTCTAAGTGTTGTTTTTATTTTTTGTTTTTTTACAGGATTTAATAGTTTATAATAAGCCGGGTATACGGGCATTTCAAGTAAAACGACATCCACATCGTAGAGCCTACATAGCTTAACCATACGTTCTAATCTTACCGTATTTAATGCAAAATCTAGAGAGTAATTTTCATGTTTTTTGGCAATTACTTTTGAAATAGCCTCTTTGTCATTTATTATACTGGATGCATCCTGCAAACCGTAACCCAAGGGCGTTGTGGTTATTATGGTGCCCGCTTGACAATAAGCATCTACCAACTCCATAGACTTATTAAATCGCTGAATCAATGCCATACTGTATCGCTTTGGATTCCAGATAGATATTGATGGGGCAGTAACCTCCATGTTATGATGATAGAAATACTTGCGCCAGGAGTTTTCTATATCGTCCTGTTTTGCAGAAAGCGTAAAATAACTAACATTAAGAATCACTGTTTTTAAAGATGGAAGATTTGCTATATGCTTTGCTAACAATAATTCGTCTAACAGTAAGGACTGGCTAATATTAGAAATATTAAACGTCCTACTTTCAAAATACAAGGGGTTGATCCCAAAAAATGAATGTGAGTCACCAAATACAACAGTTTCGGTCTCTTTGTAGAGCTTCTGTAGCTGTTCGTTTTTGTAAGAATACGTATTAGGCACCTGCCTGTAAAAAACTTCTAAGGAAGCCCATACCAGAAAAATGGGAAGTAAAAAAAGCGTTATTTTTAGGTATAGTCTACGCATTAAAATTGAAAATAAATAAAGGGTTGTAAATCACCTGCAAAATAAAAAATGGCAAAACACACCCCGTAATAAATAATAAACCGCATTGATTTTGATATATGAGAAACATCAAGCACATGTTCCCTGTGCCTTTGTAACCACTCAATAAACATATACAATAAAAGAAAAAGCAAAGCACTTCTTGAAACCAAAGGCATGGTAAATAAACTACTTGAAAAAATAATTTCTAAATATTGAAATGCATCAACCAATGTAGGAGCTCTAAAAAACACCCACGCTAAAGTAACAATGCAAAAGGTACCAGCTATGTTTAGTAATTGCCGCCAAATAGGTACATGCAGATCTGGTTTGTGAATTCCATTTTTCTTATGAAGTAATATCACAGGAATTACAAAAACTGCGTGTATGGCTCCCCAAAAAACAAAAGTTAAATTGGCGCCATGCCACAACCCACTTAGTAAGAAAACAATGAAAATATTACATATTAATCTACCTTTAGAAACCCTACTGCCTCCTAAAGGAATATAAACATAATCTCTAAACCAAGTTGATAATGAAATATGCCAGCGTTTCCAAAACTCAGACATGTTTTGTGAGAGATACGGGAAATTAAAGTTTTTCATCAAATCAAAACCCATAAGGCGAGAGCTTCCTATTGCTATATCACTATATCCAGAGAAATCTCCATAAATTTGAAAGGCAAAAAACACAGCACCCACAAATAAAGTACTTCCAGACTGCGTTGCATAGGAATCAAATATTTGATTGGCCATAAGAGCACAATTATCTGCAATGACCATTTTTTTAAACAGTCCACCAAGTATGAGTCGAAGACCGTCTACTTGCTGGGGGTATTGAAATCTTCTTTTCTTAGCAAACTGAGGCAATAAATGTGAAGCTCGTTCTATTGGCCCGGCTACTAATTGAGGAAAAAATGATACAAAGGCAAAAAACTGAATCACATTTTTAGTAGGTGTTATTTTACCTCTATATAAATCTATCGTGTAGCTTAAGGTTTGAAAGGTATAAAAACTAATTCCTACCGGTAAGATAATAGACAAGCTTGTAGCGTTTAATTCTGTTCCAAACAAAGAAAACACATCTGTAAATGATGTTATGAAAAAATTAAAATACTTGAAGGTAAATAAAACGCCTAAATTAAAAAACACAGAAACAAACAACAAACTCTTTTTATATTTCTGCGATAATGGTTTTACGAACTGATAACCCAAAGTATAATCTACTATTGAGCTTAAAAAAATAAGCCCTAAAAAACGCCAATCCCAGCATGAGTAAAAGAAATAGCTCACAACAACAATAAAGGTATTTTGAAGGGTAAGCGACTTTTTAAAAACAGTCCAATACAATAGCAGGACTATGGGTAAAAAAATAGCAAAGTCAATGGTATTAAATAGCACAGAGAATAGTTAAAATCGATCGTATCAAATATATTATATATTAGCCTAACAATGACACCTAATACATAAAGAAAAAATGCTGTACTTTTAGACAAATAAAAATCCTAAACAACATGAAATTTTCAATAGCTAGTCTTCTTTTACTATTTTTCACTATGTCTTGTTTAGCACAAAAAAATCTTAGTGCTATTTCAGAAAAAAACGGCATGGTTGGCATCGGTACAAACACGCCCGATGAGATGTTAACTGTAAAAGGAAAAATACACACCCAAGAAGTGTTGGTAGACCTTAATGGAGCTGTGGCACCAGATTATGTTTTTGAACGGTATTACAATGGGCATTCTGCCTTAAAAAGTGAGTACCGTATGTTAGATTTAAAAAGTTTAGAAGTGTTTCTAAAACAAAACCATCACCTGCCAGAAATACCAAGCGCCGACACGCTTAAAAAAGAAGGTCTAGAGCTTAAAGAAATGAACCTATTACTGCTTCAAAAAATTGAAGAGCTTACATTATACACCTTGGAGCAGCAAAAACAAATTAATCTATTACAAGAGCAAGTAAGGCTTCTAATGATACAAGACTAATGAAAATAGTACTATTTATTTTTACATTTTTGAGCTGTTGGTTTTGTTTGGGTCAAGAAAGCACTCAAGATATGGAACGCCTGTATTTTCATGTCAATATTTCAAATGCTGAGACATTAGCCATCACAGAGAGAAAAAACAATACCATCGCTGTAATGAGTATGGCTAGTGATAAAGAAACTGAAATTTACGCTGCTCATACCGTGTACCGTTTTAAAAAATCATACCCCAATACCAAACGAGATCTTTTAAAAACTGTATACACAATAAGTACAGACAACCCAGAATTATTAGGTGCATTACAGTATAATTTTCCAGACAAGTACACGCGTATTGGTCAATACTTTACCACAGAAAATGCTTTTTATCCAAATGATTACGGCACTACAAGCCCTGTTGAGAACTTGGGCGCAAAACATCCTGGGTTTGACCTTGATATGATTATGGCTCCAGAGGCCTGGGGCATTACTCGTGGTGACAAAAAAGTAGTAGTAGGAATTTCAGACTCAAAAGTAGACTCATTAGATCCAGACTTTAAAGATAGAGTTAGCAAGTACCTAAAATACTCCAATGCTAGTAAAGGGCTCGCTTGTGCCCATGGATCTAGTGTTGCGGCAATTGCAGTGGCAACAATGGATAATGGCTACGGCAGACCAGGTATTTGTGGAAATTGTGACGTTATCACTAATGACTACGGAAACTTTAAAGACATTGAAGAGCTTGTAGCAGCAGGCGCAAAGGTAATTAACACTAGTTGGGCCCTCTGTAAAATGGGAGGTAAATACAAAGAAAATATTCAAGAACGCATTAAAGAGATGTATGATGACGGCATCATTATCGTTGCGGGTGCAGGTAATGGTAAGGATTGTAATAGAGATGGTACAAAACTTGGAGACTCCTTATATCCAGCCTCTTTTGAGAGAGTACTTTCTATCTCTGGAGTATACACTATAAATAGAGAGACTACAGATCAAGTATTTGAACATGAAGGAAGAAACCTAACCAAACAAGTGCGAGACAGACGTGCAGGGTATTTTTATGTAGCTAATGATGGAACGCTCACTCCTATTGAAATAGAAAAAGGAGTACAGATGAATAAAGCAGTAGATTTGGTCGCGCCAAGAGAAAACTACTTATTAGGTCATGACATCTGTGGTGAAAAAAATATTTATGGAGGGGCTTCTTCAAATGCTGCACCAGTTGTAACGGGTATTATTGGGCTTATGTGGTCTGTAAATTATTGCTTGTCTTCTTATGAGGTAGAAAGTATTTTAAAGCTATCTTCACAGGGGGTTGAAAACCTTAGCGGCAATGAACCTTATAAGGGTTTGATGGGTGCGGGAAGAGTAAATGCCTACCGCGCTGTTAAAATGTCTCAGCAGATGAAAGACCCCAATGCAACGGTCTATATAAAAAACCGTGCCTTTTATAGATTTGAATTTACCCTTTCAAGTGTGCAAAATAAAATTGAAATTAAAAATCAAACCTTTGAAAAAGACGCTACCGTAAATTTTAAAGCAAAAAATCAAATTGTTTTAAAGCCAGGAACCTATTTAAAACCAAATAAAAATGGATTTATATCGTTATCAATAGACCCAAGTATAAGTCTCCAAGATTGCGAACCAACGGCTCCAAAAAACTATACATCTTATAAAGAAGATAACTAACACTTTCTATTATATTTGTTACAAATAAATAAAATTTCATGTCTCAAGCCGTCCTAGAACTTACCAACGCTTCTATTTTTCAAAAAGAAAATTTAATTCTTGATAATGTTTCTATACGCATAGAAAAAGGGGAGTTTGTCTACCTCATTGGTAAAACTGGAACTGGAAAAAGTAGTTTTATGAAAACTCTTTATGGTGATTTACCTCTAAGTAAAGGAGATGGCCATATTGTAGGGTATGATTTAGGTAGCTTAAAAGAAAAAGAGATTCCTTTTTTAAGAAGAAAACTGGGCGTTGTATTTCAAGATTTTAAGTTATTAAATGACCGCACTGTAAAAGAAAATTTACTTTTTGTATTAAATGCTACAGGCTGGAAAGACAAAAAAGAGATGGAGTTAAAAATTGATGAGGTATTAGATAAAGTAGATATGAAAACTAAAAACTTTAAATATCCATACCAATTATCTGGGGGGGAGCAACAGCGTATTGCAATTGCAAGAGCCTTGCTAAACGATCCCGAATTAATTTTAGCTGATGAACCTACAGGCAACCTTGATCCACAAACCAGTGTTGAAGTCATGCAGGTATTGCAAGAAATAAACAACAATGGCAATACTATTTTAATGGCTACTCATGATTATGCATTACTACTTAAATACCCTTCTAAAACACTAAAATGTGATGAAGGACAGTTATTTGAAGTAGTCCAAAAAACGGTGTAAACAGCACCTATCTATTCACTCCTTGGGTATTAATCCAGTTTACATACGCTCTTCTATTGCGGTTATGACCAGCTAGTGTTTTAGCAAATTTGTGGTACCCAAAGTCTTGCACATTAGCAACCATATAATAAAAAGCATGCTTTTGGTAATTCAACACCCCATCTATCGCAGAAACATCAGGCATCGCTATAGGTCCAGGAGGCACTCCAGCATGTTTGTAGGTATTATACGGCGAGATGTTTTCTAAGTCTTTATACAAAACACGCTTTATCACTTGGGTAAAATTATTTTCGCTTTTCTTTTTGGCGAAAATAACTGTAGGGTCTGCCTGCAGAAGCATTCCTTTTTTTAACCTGTTAATATACAAACCCGCAACAATAGCCCTTTCTTCTACCATGGCGGTTTCTTTTTGAACAATAGCAGCCAGTGCCATCACTTGATCTCTAGACATCTGTAATTTTTTTGCTTTTGAAACCCTAGAGGCATTCCAGAAAGTATTGTACTGTTTTAGCATCTTGTCACAAAATGCCTCAGCAGTAGTATTCCAATAAACTTCGTAGGTATTAGGGATATACATACCAAGGGCCGTGTCTTGGTTAAAACCAGATGCTTTAAGAAAGTCTAAATTTAGCATGGCCTTTATAAACGAAAGACTATCGGCCTCCATCTGGGTAGCCAGGTGTCCTGCCAAGTTTACCAAACGTTCTTGATTGTTAAATTTTATTTTAACAGGAACGTTGCCGGTTCTAATGCTATTAATAATTTCATTGTTGTTACTCCCTTTTTTAATAATAAAATGTCCTGCTTTAATATTTGCACTGTAGCCTTTTTTTTTGGCTACAGTATTAAAGGTTTTCATGTCTTTCAATAGTGGGCTTAGCTCCTCTTGTACCATATTAAATGTTGCTCCTGTTGAGATAAAAACATGTGCTTGGTCATTATTAAAACCGGTGTTAGCACTAAAGACATTAGTATATACATAGTATGAGAAACCAGCCATTCCAACAAGGCCAAGTAGCACTATTGCTAGTAATATTTTTTTTAAATACATTTTTTTATTCTTCTTTTAATCTATTTATTAGCTAGGATGCGTTGATACACAAACTCATCTTTATAGCTATTTTGAGTGTAATTCCAATCTTTTTTAATCCCCGATTTTATAAAACCTGCTTTTTCAAATAAAGAGATACTCACATTATTTTCTTCAGAAATATTTGCAAATACTTGATGTACTTGAAGGTATTCTTTAGCATAAGCACAAATCAAACTCAAACTTTGAGCCGCATACCCTTTGGAACGTTGGGCAGTATCAAAAATAACAAGCCCAACACCCACTCTATGATGTTGTGGATTAAAATCGAACAAATCAATACAACCCAGAGCTTGATTAGTTTCTGTATGCTCGATCATTAAACGCAATTGCTTTACATCAAAAATATCTCGATGGCTATTTTCTAGATATTGACTTAGTACATATTTTGAAAAAGGAGTTAGGGTATGACTCACCTCCCATAGATTGCTGTCGTTTTCTAAAGCATACAAATAATCTAGATCTGTAGGCTCTAAGGCGCGTAAGTGTATGGTTTTTCCTTGTAACATCATAGCTTCCAAATACCTTTATAAACTTGTATTGCTGACCCTTCTAAAATAATAGCAGTATACCCATTTGCTTCTTTAGCAAAAGACACAGAGAGGGTTCCTCCTGGTGTTTTTAAATACACTTTTTTTTGTTTTGTTTTTCCTGTAGCAAACATAGCGATAGCAACTGCTGTTACACCGGTACCGCAAGAAAGGGTTTCATCTTCCACCCCGCGTTCATAGGTTCTTACAGCAAAAGTATCTTCAGAGATTTTAGAAACAAAATTAACGTTAGCTCCTTCTTTACCATAGGTATGATTTCTAATAGCGCGTCCTTTTTCAAGAATATTTAGTTTTTCCAGGTTGGCTACCATTTCAACATGATGTGGTGATCCTGTATTTAAAAAACAATAGTGTTCATGTCTTGTTATGTGAGTTACATCTGTCATCTGCAATGCCACACTAGTATCTTTGATAGAGGCCTGATGCATACCGTCAATGGCCATAAACTCTGTTTGAGTTTTTATCAGACCCAAAAAAGATGCAAAATGCACGATACATCTACCACCGTTACCACACATAGAACTTTCGTTGCCATCTGCATTATAATACACCATAGAAAAATCTAAGCTTGGATGCTTTTCTAAGAGAATAAGGCCATCTGCTCCCACTCCAAACTTTCTATCACAAAACTGCGCCACTAATTTGGTGTTGTTTTTAGGAAAATTTTGCTGTCGATTATCTATCAACACAAAATCGTTTCCAGTACCTTGATATTTATAAAATGGAATTTGCATACTCACAAAGGTAAGAAATACTACTATGTTCTAAAACGATACCGAAATCTTAATGAAAGGATTCAAATCAAACGATTTCCTTGTTGCAATTATAACATTTTAAAGCTCAGAGCAGGACAACAGTTTTTTTATTTTCTTTTGAACACAAAATCCAAGAAAATAACTACTTTTGCGCAACATTTAAACAACCGTTTTTGTTTTACCAAAAACACCAAAAAACACATCCTATGAGTTTTGATGACGTTTATCAGAAAGAGCTGTCTTTTCAAACAGATCGCCGCAAGGCAGCAGTTGCATTTATTAATATAATTAGTGATTTATGGTATGATAAATCAATAGAATTAATAATATTTCGCAATCAATTAATTGACAGAAATGTCAGTGAAATTTTAAAACTCCATGAGTATGCAGGAGAATTTGTGCAAAAGCCTATTTCAATCTTTGACTCTGTTGAAATTGCACAAGCCATTAAAACATTAAATCTCCCTCCAGCAAAACTAGACATTGGTAAATTAACCTATGAGTTTCATCTAGAAAAAAAGAACACAAATGTTCTTGCCTTTGTTTCTGAAAAATTAAAAAGTGCTAAAAACCAAGAAGAAATTACTCCTAAAGATGTAGTATTATATGGTTTTGGTAGAATTGGCAGACTTTTAGCACGTGAGCTAATGACTAGAACAGGACAAGGAAGTCTAATGCGCCTTAGAGCTATTGTAACTCGTGGTGTTATTGACAAAAATATATTAGAAAAAAGAGCTTCTTTATTGAAGTATGATTCTGTGCATGGAGATTTCTCAGGTACTGTTGTTGTAGATCAAAAAAATAAGGCTTTAATTATTAATGGAACGACTGTACATGTCATTTCAGCAAACGGCCCAGAAGATATAGACTACACATCATATGGTATTCAAGATGCTTTGATAATTGATAACACTGGAGCTTTTAGAGATAAAAAAGAACTGAGTCGTCATTTAATACCCAATGGAGCAAGTAAAGTTTTGTTAACAGCACCAGGTGCTGGTATCCCTAACATTGTACATGGTGTTAATCATTTTGAGAATAACCCAGATGATACAGATATCTTTTCTGCAGCATCTTGCACAACCAATGCTATAACACCAATTTTAAAAGCTATAGAAGATAGTTTTGGGGTTGTACATGGTCATCTTGAAACAATTCACGCCTACACCAATGACCAAAACTTGGTAGACAACATGCATAAAAAACACCGTCGTGGTCGTGCAGCGGCTTTAAACATGGTCATTACAGAAACAGGCGCTGGAAAAGCAGTTACAAAGGCTTTACCTTCTTTTGAAGGAAAACTAACATCAAACGCCATAAGAGTTCCTGTACCTAATGGTTCATTGGCTATTTTAAAGTTAACGCTAGAAAAAGAAACTTCTGTGGAAGGTTTAAATGCCACCATAAAGAAATATGCCTTAGAAGGTGATCTGGTAGAACAAATAAAGTACTCATTAAACAATGAGTTAGTATCTAGTGATATTGTAGGGTCCTCAGCGCCATCTATTTTTGATAGTAACGCTACTATTGTCACCAAAGATGGTAAAAACATTGTAATCTATGTATGGTATGATAACGAGTATGGATATAGTCATCAAGTTATTAGGTTAGCAAAACATATTGCCAAAGTAAGAAGGTTTACCTATTACTAGTTATTGTAAAGTGGTATGTGCCATTGCCAAAGCTGTGGTATTAAATCATTCATATGAAGCTGTGAACTTTGAGTTTACAGCTTTTTTTAATATTAAACTCAAACCTACAAACCTATAATCTAGAAGAAAAGACGACCAAGTATTACAGTATACTTGGGAAGCACCTAAATTATAAATTGTAGCTTTGCCAAAAATACCGAATATGGATTCTTTTCTCGATTTTAAAATTAACAAACAGCTGCATTTTGCTATTGAAGATTTGGGGTTTTCTAAGCCTACAGAAATTCAGCAAAAATCGTTTGCTCCAATTGGATCTGGAAAAGATGTCGTGGGTATCGCACAAACTGGTACAGGGAAGACCTTTGCCTATATGCTGCCCCTTATAAGTGGACTCAAGTTTTCTAGACAAATTGATCCTCGTATTTTGGTGTTAGTTCCTACAAGGGAGCTGGTTTTGCAGGTGGTTGATGAAATTGAGAAGTTTGGTAAATACTCTTCTATTAGAGTTGTAGGTGTGTATGGAGGTGTAAACATTAATACCCATAAAGAAGCAGTTTTAGAAGGTGCAGATATTGTGGTGGCAACACCAGGAAGGCTTTATGACCTAATATTAAGTCGTGCTTTAAAAACAAAAAATATAAAAAAATTAGTGATTGATGAGGTAGATGTCATGCTAGATTTAGGCTTCAGATTCCAGCTAACCAACATCTTTGAATTACTTCAAGAACAACGTCAAAACATCATGTACTCTGCTACTATGACAGATGACGTTGCTGTATTTATAAATGACTTTTTTAAAAACCCTACCACTATCTCTGTGGCAGTAAGTGGAACTCCTCTTGACAACATACAACAGGTTGCCTATGATGTACCCAACTTTTATACCAAAGCGAACTTGCTTTGTCACTTATTAAAAGATAAGACACTATTTACAAAAACATTGGTTTTTGTTCCTAACAAAAAAAGAGCAGATTTGTTGTATGAATTGCTACAGGAAGCCTTCAAAGATGATGTTGCTGTTATTCATTCCAACAAAACACAGAACTACCGCATACGCTCCATAGAAAACTTTAACGCAAACGCAACACGTGTTTTAGTAACTACAGATATTATGGCGCGTGGTCTGGATTTAAACCTTGTTAGTCATGTTATAAATGTAGACACTCCTAGGTTTCCAGAAAACTACATGCACCGTATTGGTAGAACAGGACGTGCAGAGGCAGAAGGAACTGCCATCTTACTTACCACTCAAAAAGAACAACCCTTTAGAGAGACTATTGAAGCACTCATGGATAAGACTATTGAAAAAATAGCCATCCCAGAAGATGTTGAAATTTCTACAAAACTTACTTTAGATGAACAACCTGAAAGCTTAGAAAGAGAAAATCCTCACAGCCAACAGTTTGAAGAAGGGGGTGAAAGTTTTCACGAGAAGAGTGATAAAAATAGCCAGACTAATCAAGGAGGTTCTTACAAGCGTATTATCAAACTGAAATATAAAAAAGCTAGAACAAAAGGCGATAAGAATTTCAACCAAAGAAATAAACAAAAAGGGAAAAAGCCTTTTTAAGCCTATCATACTAGGGTATTTCTTTGGCAGAGGTCTAGAGATTAATAAACAAGTTAAAATACTATGGCTATGCGCATTGATATTATTACCGTATTACCAGAATTATTAAAAAGTCCTTTTGAAGCATCTATCTTAAAACGTGCTATAGAGAAAGGATTGGTGGAGGTTCATTTACACAACCTAAGAGATTTTGCTACCAATAGCTATAACCAAATAGATGACTATCAATTTGGGGGTGGTGCAGGAATGGTCATGATGATTGAGCCAATAGACAAATGCATTCGTGGCTTAAAGGCAGAACGGGAGTATGATGATGTCATTTACATGACACCCGAGGGAGAAACTCTTGACCAGGGCATGTCAAACCAACTATCGCTCAAAGGAAATATTATTATTTTATGTGGGCACTACAAAGGGGTAGACCAACGTGTTCGTGATCAATTTATTACCAAGGAAATCTCGGTAGGTGATTATGTACTTAGTGGCGGTGAGTTAGCGGCAGCTATTGTTTGCGACTCAGTTATAAGATTAATACCAGGCGTTTTAGGTAATGAAACAAGCGCACTTACTGACAGTTTTCAAGACGGCCTGCTTGCGCCCCCTACATACACAAGACCCGCAGAGTATAAAGGCTGGAAAGTTCCCGATGTTCTATTGAGTGGACATGGTGCAAATATTGAAAAATGGCGGGAAGACCAAGCCTATAAAAATACTAAAAAAAGAAGACCTGATTTATTAGAGTAAAAGCAAAAAGGGAGGCAACCAGCCTCCCTTTTTTAAACAACCTAACCAATAAAATAGTAGTTAACAAAAGTTTTTGAAAAACTACCATCCATTATAATTAAGTACAATATAGACATATTGTTTAACTATTTACATGAAATATTAAACATTTTTATTTTTTAATGTTTTATAATTGTTCACAGACACCTTTGACCCTAAATCATTCATTAAATTATACAAACCAAAAAAGGTTCTATTAATGTATAAGAAATGTTTGGAGCCCCTATTACCATTCATTTTACGTATTTGAGTGTCTTTTGAATACTTTTCACTTAAATCACCAATTTTACTGAAGAAAGTTTCATCACTAAAGTCAAAAGTTTCACTGTGCATGGGCTGGGTGAACAAGCTTAACATTTCATGAAACAAAGAGGAGAAAAAAGCAATTTCTTCTGGAGTATCATTTGGTGTTAATATTTCTAAGGCATATAGTTTTTCAGTAAACACAACAGGATTATTAATGTTTTTTGGAACAGCAAGCTCAAAATACGGTATGTAAAATTCATCAGGGATTGCCTTGATACAACCAAAATCAATAGCCACTAGATCTCCCTGCTTTGTTACCAAGAAGTTTCCAGGGTGCGGATCTGCATGTACGCGTTTTAATTCATGCATTTGGTACATATAAAAGTCCCAAAGGGCCTGCCCTAGTTGGTCTGCTAAAAGGGTATTGGTATTATGCTTGGTGAACTCACTTAAATGGTCACCCTCCATCCAATCCATGGTAATTATACGCTCGTTTGATAAATCTGGATAATACTGTGGAAATGTAAGGTGTGGAATATGACTACAGTCAGCCACCATTTGCTGGCTTTGTGTTACCTCTAAGGTGTAGTTTGTTTCTTCGAGAAGTTTATCTTCTACCTCTTGAAAGTATTTATTGCTGTCTTTTCCTTTAATGTTAAACATCTTTATAGCTACTGGCTTAACCATAGCAAGGTCACTACTAATACTATCTGCAACACCAGGATATTGAATTTTAATGGCTAATTTTTTACCATCTTTGGTAGCTTGGTGCACCTGACCGATACTCGCTGCTGCAATAGAATTTGCGTTAAAACTATCATACAAATCTTCTGGGTACAAACCAAAATATTTATAAAATGTTTTTCTAACTAAAGGAGCAGATAAAGGGGGAACAGAAAATTGCGCTAAGGAAAACTGCTCAACATAGGCCTTTGGTAAGATATTCTTTTCCATGCTTAACATCTGCGCAACTTTCAAGGCAGAACCCTTTAAACTCTTTAAACCATCATAAATATCACTCGCATTATTTTGGTTAAGCTTTTCTTTAGCATTTTCTGGATCTACGAGGGCATCACCATAGTATTTGAGTTGATTGATACCAACCTTTACACCTGTTTTTACTAGTCTTGTTGCTCTTGATATTTTACCTGTAGGTATACTATCTATTGTCTTCATGTAAGGGTAAGAATTTTTTGTTGAGCCAGTGTGAGGCTCAATGATATGTTGTTGTTTTCTTGAACACTAAAATACAGAGATGTCTTTTAGTTCATTTTTTCTTTCCACAAGAACTTTCCAAAATCTAGAATACTCTCTAGTGGTGTTGTTTCAAAAACATCAAAGATGGCACGCACAGATTTTTCTATTACAACATCTGTTTTTTCAAAAGACGAGGACGTATCTTCCATCCAGTATTTCATGATAAATAAAGTTTGCAACCAAGCCCCTTCACTAAATACAGACACAGGCTGTTTTAAAATCTTAAAAGACTTTTCTTCATTTTTTTCATTAATTAAAGTTCCTGCAAATTCTTTAACATGCGCTCTTAGGTCTTTTAGTTGTGACATGTTTTTCATCATATCAGAATGTTCTTTCAAGGCAAACATGACATAACTTCTATTGGCAGTAAGTAATTCAAAAAATGTGAAGAAAAATGTCAACATTTTTTCTTGATTACTGAAGCCAACATATGCTGGGTTTTTATGGCCCAATTGCATAGCATGATCAAAAAATGCAGTCCATATACCACGTTGCAATGCTTCAAAGCTTCCAAAAAAGGCATAGAACTCTGCTTCTGTCATAGCATGCTGCTTGGCAAACTTGTACACACTTTTAGGTGTTTTCTCATGCATTAACACATACTCCATGTAGGCAGACACAATTGTATCTTTTGTAATTGCTTTGTTTTTTGAGGCTGCCTTTTTCATTGGAGCTGCCTTTTTCTTTGGAGACGTCGTTGTTTTTTTAGTTGCCATATCACAGTATCTTTTAGACTTGTAAAAATACGAAATGTTCAATTAATTTGATTATTGGCTAAACACAATGTTGTGTTAAAAAACAAACAAAATGACAACCTGTCACAAAAACAAACGTGGTATTTTCTTTGACTAGATATATCTATGGAATGTAATATTTCCAGAGAGACATAAAATCATAATTCAATAAATAAAACCAACATGAGTACAGGAACTATTAATGTATCGGTAGAAAACATTTTTCCGTTAATCAAAAAGTTTTTATACAGTGATCACGAGATTTTTTTACGTGAGTTGATAAGTAATGCAACAGATGCAACACTTAAACTAAAACACTTAAGCAATATTGGAGAAGCTAAAGTAGAGTATGGCAATCCTTTTATTGAAGTTAAAATTGACAAAGAAGCTAAGAAACTTCACATCATTGACCAAGGTATTGGTATGACTAAAGATGAGGTTGAAAAATACATCAATCAAATTGCCTTCTCTGGTGCTGAAGAGTTTATAGAAAAATACAAAGACAAAAAAGGTGAAGAAGCAGGAATCATAGGGCACTTTGGTCTTGGATTTTATTCTGCATTTATGGTGGCGGATAATGTAGAAATCATTACTAAAAGTTACAAAGATGAACCTGCTGCTCATTGGAGTTGTGATGGATCTCCAAACTACACATTAGTAGAGGGAACCAAAACAGAAAGAGGAACAGAGATTATTTTACATATTAGTGATGAAGAGGTTGCTTTTCTTGAAGACGCTAAAATCACAGAACTTTTAAACAAGTACAACAAGTTTATGCCTATTCCAATCAAGTTTGGAATGAAGACAGAAACCTTGCCTAAGCCAGAAGATGCTAAAGATGAAGATCCAGCTCCTACACAAGAGGTTGTAAACATCATCAACAATCCAAGCCCAGCTTGGACCAAGCAACCTACAGAATTAAAAGAGCAAGACTATTCTAGTTTTTACAGAGAATTGTACCCAATGCAATTTGAAGAGCCGTTGTTTCATATTCACTTAAACGTAGACTATCCTTTTAATCTTACCGGAATCTTGTATTTCCCGAAGATGAACAAGGATATGCAGGTTCAGAAGGATAAAATTCAATTATACCAAAACCAAGTATTTGTTACAGATAATGTAGAGGGTATTGTTCCAGAATTTTTAACAATGCTTCGTGGAGTGATTGACTCACCAGATATTCCTTTAAATGTATCGCGTAGTTATTTGCAAGCAGATGGTGCGGTAAAGAAAATTTCTAGTTACATCACCCGTAAAGTAGGTGACAAATTAAAGAGTTTGTTTAACGACAACCGCGAAGAGTTTAATGCTAAGTGGGATGACATTAAAATAGTTATTGAATATGGAATGCTTACCGAAGATAAATTCTTTGACAAGGCACAAGACTTCATGCTATATCCAACGGTAGAAGGAAACTATTACACCTTTGCAGAACTTAGAGAAAAACTAACGGCTGCACAGACAGACAAGGATGACAAACTAGTATTATTGTATTCAAGCAACAAGGAAGAGCAACACAGTTATATTGCTACTGCTAAAGACAAAGGCTATGAAGTGTTGTTACTAGACTCTCCTATTATATCACACCTTATCCAAAAAATGGAAAGCTCACAAGAGAATGTTTCATTTGCAAGGGTTGATGGTGATCATGTGGATAATTTAATAAAAAAGGACGAAGAAGCAATTTCTAAACTTTCGGATGAAGAAAAAGAAACACTAAAAACCTTTTTAACAGATACTATCCCTGCAGAAAAATTCTCTGTACAGCTTGAAGCTATGGACAGCCAAGCCAATCCATTTATTATTACCGAACCAGAATTTATGCGTCGCATGAAGGAGATGCAACAAAATGGCGGTGGCGGTGGTATGTTTGGTATGGGTAATATGCCAGATATGTACAATTTAATTGTTAATACCAATCACGAGTTAGTTTCTGAAATACTAAATACTAAGACCGCAAAGAAAAAAGAGCGCCTAGTAAACCAAGCCTTAGATTTGGCTAAATTGAGCAAAGGTTTATTAAAAGGTGAAGACATGACGGCTTTCATAAATAGAAGCTATGAAATGATTAAATAAACTTAATTATACTATAATTACCAACTCCATGAATGCAAATTCATGGAGTTTTTTTGTCTAAAAATCTTATAAAAGGCAGTAAAATAGGTTGAAAAGCAACAAAAAAAAGGGTGTAAATCAAAAAAAAAGAGGCTCTCACCCCCCTATTATAGGGTTAAGAGTTAAAAAACACCGTTTAAACGCTTGTTTTTTAAAATAAAGGTATTAAATTTGACACATATTAATTAACCAAACTTTAATATTATGAAAAAAGTATTACTATTTGCTGCATTTGCAGCGTTCGCAATGACAAGTGTAAATGCACAAGACGAAGATTCTAGTGGATTTGCAAAATCTGACATTT
>CAJWVI010000019.1 GCA_913048115.1 uncultured Flavobacteriaceae bacterium
ACAAAAGAAAAAAGACAACACACTAAAAACACACCATAGATATGTTTGTGTATAGGAGTATAGGTTTTAAATCTCTGAAAGAAAATAGTATTTTTCATTGTGTATTTTTAGTCTTTAATGATAGCTATTAAATATTTTACTAGCCTGGTTGTGTGCACTCTCAAAACTCATAGTGCGTATGTTATTATCTATATTTTGAACATTAAAATAGCTTAGCATTTTTTCTGTGGGCATGTTACCCGTAAGCACATCTTTTGCCATTGGGCAGCCACCAAAACCTTGTATAGCACCATCAAATCTTCGGCACCCTGCTTTGTATGCAGCATCTATTTTTTCATGCCAAGCATTTGGTGTAGTATGGAGGTGAGCTCCAAACTCAATCTTTGGATATTTGGGTATTAAATTTGAAAACAAGTAAGAAATAGTCTCTGGGCTTGAGGTTCCTACGGTATCACTTAATGACAAAATAGTAACACCCATTTCAGCAAGCTTTTCAGCCCATTGGCCAACAATTTCGACATTCCAAGGGTCACCGTAAGGATTACCAAAGCCCATAGAAAGATAGGTTACTACTTCTTTATTTTTGGCATTGGCCAGGGCTAAAATTTCAGAAAGTGTATCAATAGACTGCGCAATGGTTTTATGTGTATTGCGCATTTGAAAATTTTCTGAAATAGAAAAAGGATACCCTAAATATTTTATTTCTGGGTGAGCTACTGCAGCCTCAGCGCCTCTTAAGTTAGCAACAATAGCTAATAACTTTGTTTGGGTAGTAGATAAGTCTAACTGCGATAAAACAGCAGCTGTATCTGCCATTTGAGGAATGGCCTTTGGTGACACAAAACTACCAAAGTCAATGGTATCAAAGCCACAGCGCAGTAAGGATTGGATATATTGAACTTTTTGCTGGGTAGGAATCCAATCTTTAATTCCTTGCATGGCGTCTCTAGGACATTCTATAAGCTTCACGTGTTGCATCTTCGTAAAGATATAAGGAAAAGTGTAGATAACGAAAAGTGTAGGATTACTTTTTATCATAAAAATACTTTGCTATTTTTTAATTATATTTACCCAAAAGAAAAGAAACTATGAAAACCCTTGTAAAACCAAGTCTTGTATTGTTAATGTTTGTTGCTATTTGTTTACTTCCTACTCAAATGTTGGCGCAATTAAACGCAGATGCTTCACCAAAATTTTCAATTAATATTGAAATAAAAGGCAGCGACACAACTTTAAGCTGCAATCAAGGGTGTACTTGGAAAAAAATCACACTAAGAGATCAAAGCACAACAGTAGACGAAAATGGAATTGTAAACCCAAATGACGCAAGTGGTGACAAAGGTTTTTCATTTAATGCTCAAAAAAATACTAGAGGAATTAGCATAAAGAGCCTAAAGGGAACTCAATGGAAAGAGCCTATTGAAATTACATGCCAGAGCTCGTGTAAACTTGTACTCAACGAGTTTGGGCTGGCGCAATAAGATTAGGGTATTAAAATAAACATTGCAATTCCTAAAAACACGAAAATCTGCAACCACTTTAAGAGTATTCCTGTGTTTTTATTGTTTTTAAGAAAAACAGAAACACTTCCTGCAAGCAAAGAAAATATTCCAAAAACAATAAAGCTTACCACCATAAAAGTAAGCCCTAGAATATAAAATTGACGTATAGTATCTGTCTCTGGCTGCCATAAAAACGCTGGAAAAAAAGCTAAAAAGAAAATCATAACTTTAGGGTTTAACAAGTTCATTATAACTCCTTGTTTAAATAATTGCATGTAGCTTTTCTTTGGAGCGTTTTCTATAAATTCCAAAGATGCATCACTCTTAAAGATCTTGTAAGCTAGGTATAACAAATACAATGCTCCTAGTACCTTAATACCGTAAAATAGTGTTTCGTTTGTGGTAATAATAGCAGACAAACCAAAAGCTAGTAGTGTTGTGTGCACAATACAACCGCTTATTAGACCTGCCGTTGTAGCCAAACCACTTTTGCTTCCATTTGCTAGAGACTGAGTTAAAACATACATATTATCTGGCCCAGGACTCAATGCCAAAATACACGTAGCAACAACAAACGAAAGAAGGGTTTCTATCATTTTTTTTAATTGTTATGCTGTTTGAGAAACAATAGCCTTATTAATGTTCTTTATTAAACGAGGCCCTTCATATATAAAGCCAGTATAAATTTGTATCAAATCTGCACCTGCATTTATTTTCTCTAATGCATCTTTTGCAGAATGAATACCTCCTACTCCAATAATTGGAAATGCTTTATTACTTTTTTGAGACAAATAGCCAATAACAGCAGTGCTTTTATCCTTAATAGGTTGACCACTTAAACCACCATTTCCAATTTCTTGAGATCTCTCTTGAGAAATAGAAAGACCTGTTCTATCTGTAGAGGTATTACTTGCAATAACACCATCTAGTTTTGTTTGAATAACAAGAGCTACAATTTCGTCTAGTTGACTGTGGTTTAAATCTGGAGCTATTTTAAGTAAGATAGGTTTTTGCGTGTTAAATGTTTTATTTGCTTTTTGCACAGCGCCAATTAATTCTTCAAGATAATCTTTGTCATTTAACTTGGCGTGACTGGCCACATTTGGGCAACTTACATTGAGCACAAAATAATCTACATACGGGTGTAATGCATTAAAGCAAGTCAGATAATCTTGGGTGTAGTTTTCTGGAAGAGTTTGGGTGTTTTTACCTATGTTACCTCCTATTATAAGCTTTCCTTTATTTTTTTTAAGCTGTCTTATTGCTGCCTCAAGACCATCGTTATTAAAACCCATTCTGTTTATGATCCCTTTATCGTCTTTGAGACGAAAAAGTCTTTTTTTAGGATTTCCAACCTGTCCTAAAGGGGTTGTAGTGCCAACTTCTATAAAGCCAAAACCAAAATTTGCTAACTCGTTATATAAAACAGCATTTTTATCAAATCCAGCAGCAAGTCCCACAGGGTTTGAAAATTTAATTCCAAATACTTCGCGCTCTAAGCTGGGGTGTTTGATTTGATAAAGTGCTCTAAACAACCCTCCAAAACCTAGGCAGTGTACTATTTTTATTAATGAAAAAGTAATGTAGTGTACCTTTTCGGGATCAAAACTAAAAAGTATCGGGCGTAGGAGCGTTTTATACATAGGATTAAATGTTGATGCAAAAATAAGATTTAAAGTCAATACTACTTATAGTGAATATGTTTATTTTTACCAATGAGCTTAATTAAAAATATTACAGAAGAAACAGCACATATTATGATAGATAAACAGCACCTTATTAAAAGGTTTATAGGGTACGTAAGCGTTGATACAGAAAGTGATCCAACAAGCGACACCACTCCAAGTACTGCCAAACAATGGGATCTCGCCAATGCCTTGGTTGAAGAATTAAAACACATAGGGCTAGAAGATGTTACCATCGATGACAATGCATACATCATGGCTACATTGCCAAGTAATGTGCCCCATGAAGTACCAACTATTGGTTTTATATCACATTTTGACACTACTCCAGATTTTACTGGAAAAGATGTAAAACCTCAAATTATAGAAAATTATGACGGAAAAGATATTGTTTTAAATGCTGAACAAAACATCATTTTATCTCCCTCTTATTTTGAGGATTTATTACTCTATAAAGGGCAAACACTTATTACCACAGACGGAACAACATTATTAGGTGCAGATGACAAAGCTGGTATTACTGAAATTGTTAGTGCTATGGAATACTTAGTGCAACATCCAGAAATCAAACATGGAAAGATTAGAATTGGATTTACACCAGATGAAGAAATTGGTCGTGGTGCCCACAAATTTGATGTAGAGAAATTTGGAGCAGCGTGGGCCTACACCATGGATGGAAGTCAAGTTGGAGAACTAGAGTATGAAAACTTTAATGCTGCAGGCGCTTTAATTACTATTAAAGGAAAAATTGTGCATCCAGGGTATGCCAAAGGAAAAATGGTAAATAGCATGTATATTGCTACAGACTATATCAATTCATTACCAAGAATAGAAACACCAGAACATACAGAAGGCCGCCAAGGATTTTTTCATTTGTATAGCGTAACTGGAGAGGTAGACAACACACAATTACAGTATATTATAAGAGATCATGATAAAGAGCATTTTGAGGCTAGAAAAGAAATGATGCTCAAACTCGCCGATGAGCTAAACTCACAATTAGGAGAAGCATGTATTTCTGTAGAAATTAAAGACCAATACTTTAACATGTGCGAGAAGATAACACCTGTTATGCACATTGTAGATTTGGCAGAAAAAGCAATGGAACAGGCAGGTATTAAACCTTTAATAAAACCTATTCGCGGAGGTACAGATGGATCTCAGCTAAGTTTTATGGGGCTTCCATGCCCTAATATATTTGCTGGCGGGCATAACTTTCATGGTAGGTTTGAGTACGTACCGGTAGAAAGCATTCAAAAAGCTATTGAAGTAATTATAAATATAGTTCAGTTAGTTGGAGAGAAGAAATAGAAACAAGAAACCTCAACAACAGTAATAAACATAAAAAAACCTCTAGTATTAAAACTAGAGGTTTTTTAATAACATGTTTTAAACGTGTATTATTTCTTGGCTACTGAAGCATTTAATTTCTCACTAATCTCCATAGATAGTGCAGAACGTTCAAACTTCACTTTACCAGCACCTGTCTCAATTACACATGTACCATCGTCATTAAGACTTAGTAACTTACCGTGCATACCGCTTTTAGTGACTACTTTATCGCCAGCTTTAAGTGCTTCTAGGTACTTTTTTTCTTTCTTTTGTTTTTGCATTCCTGGACGTATTAAAAAGAAATACATCACAACAAATAACAAAAGCAAGGGTAGCATACTGCTTATATCTTCCATAATAATAAATTTGTATATATTACTTAGATAGACCTACTGCTGGGGCACCATCCTTAGGATTCACAAATGCTTTAATCAATAAAGTTTCTTTTCCTGCTTGTGTGTTTGCAGTAATAGTTACTGTTTTGCTTACTTGGTTTTTCCCACTACCATTAAATTTCACTAACAACTCACCTGTCTCTCCTGGAGCAACTGGATCTTTAGTAAATGTAGGTACTGTACATCCACAACTACTTTTTGCATTAACAATAACTAAATTACTATTTCCAGTATTTGTGTATGTGAAAATGTGCTCTACTGCTGTTCCTTGAGTAATGGCTCCAAAATCAAATTGTTTTTCATCAAAAGACATTACTGGAAACTCACTAGCTTTAGAATCTCTGTCTGCTGCTTTAGTAACATTAGTTTGAGTTACGCTATCTGCTGCGTTTTGTTTGCAAGATGTAAAGGCTAATAAAGCGATTACTGCTACTGCTAAAATTGAATTTTTCATAGTATATATTTTTTTTTAATTTTAAGTCTGGCTAAATTAAGTATTTTTTAGAAACTAGCGAAGTCCACGCCCAATTTTATTCAACTTTTTGGAGGTCTCAAATTCTTTTACAAGTTTATCTAAAATACCATTAATAAAGATACTACTTTTAGGGGTAGAGTATTCTTTTGCTATTTCTAAGTACTCATTTATAGTAGCACGAACAGGAATAGATGGGAAATGTAAAAATTCTGAAATTCCCATTTTCAGGATAATCATATCCATTTCGGCAATACGTTCTTGATCCCAATTTGGTGTTTTACCTTCAATTTCTGCACCTAAAGCAGTATCATTGAGAATCACTTTACGAAATAGCTGCTTTGCATACTCTTTATCATCCTCATTCTTGTAGAGTTCAGGCAATAAGAGGGTGCGTACGTTTTTCTCTGTGATTTTAGCCAACATTTTAGACATCGCTGTATTGACAATTGGAAAATCATCTATCCAGGTAAGTCTCTTGTCCTCTAGGTATTCGTAATACTTATCGTTAGGGGCTACAACTTTCTTAAAAAGACCTACCAAAAAGTCTTGGTCTTCTTTAAAACTAGTGTTGGTTTTTTGAATATATTCTTTATAGAAGTCTTGCGCTCTTAATTCTTTTAATAGAATGGTAACATACTCTCCATCGAGTTTCCAGTAGTTAAGTTTTTTGTTTTCAATATAATTAGCAAGGTCTTCATGCTGCTCTATTAAATCAAGTACTTTATTGTCTAAAAAAGTGGTGCTAAAATTCTTTTCTTCACTCGTTGCTAAATGTTTTTGCTGTGATGTTACTAAGAATTTTCTATCTGCATTTCGCATCTCTATGAGTAACTGAAGAGACAAAGCATATAAATCTAGCATTTGATCAATACTGTAAAATAAAAACTTTTCTTGCTTTTCAAGATCCGGGTTATTGCTTTGGCGCAGTGCATAAACAGATTGCAAAACCTTTACCCTTATATGTCTTCGTGTTAGCATAGTATAAAAGAACTTAAATAGTGATTGATATAAAAATTTCTAAGTGTAGAGATGTTTAAAAACCCTACTCCCACTTTAGAGTGATGCAAAGATAATGCTTTAAAAAAACTGTTTAAGCTTTTTCTGCTTTTCTTGCGTCAATTCTTGCTTGTGCAATATTTAAGGCCGCTTGATGGGTTGTAATGCCCTCTAGCTCAGCCTTATTTAAAATTTCCAAGGTTGTGGTATAGATATTTTCTGTTTTACGAATAATTTCTTGCTTTCCATAGTTTTCTAATTCAGCATAGACATTAATTATACCTCCAGCATTGATTAAAAAATCTGGGGCGTACACAATTCCTTTTTCCCTAAGTATTGTTGCATGCCTATTCTCATCAGCTAGTTGGTTGTTTGCTGCACCCGCAATAACTTTAGCTTTTAATTGGTGTACTGTTGCATCATTCAAAGTAGCACCCAGCGCACAAGGCGCATAAATATCCATTTGCTCTGCGTAAAGATTGGTTCCTGTATATATCTCTACACTATATTTATCACGAACTTCTTCTAAGCGTGCTTGGTTGATATCACTGATAAACACTTTAGCACCCTCATTACTGAGGTGTTCTACCAAAGCCTCTCCTACATTACCAATTCCTTGAACATAGACAACTCTACCTTCTAAATCATCATTTCCAAAGGCATACTTTGCAGAGGCTTTCATGCCCATAAAAGTACCATATGCTGTGATAGGTGAAGGATTTCCAGCGCCCCCTTTTTCTTTACTAATTCCAGTAACATATGGTGTTACAGTTCTTACTAAATCCATATCACTTGTAGCCATCCCAACATCTTCTGCAGTTATGTATCTGCCCCCTAGGCTATGAACAAACTCACCAAACTTTAACATCAATTCTGGGGTCTTCTGTGTTTTGGCATCTCCCATAATAACGGCTTTACCTCCACCCAAATTTAATCCAGTAATTGCAGACTTAAATGACATACCACGAGACAGTCGCAAAACATCATTTAATGCTTCTTGTTCGCTGCCATATTGCCACATCCTTGTACCTCCTAATGCAGGTCCTAAGGTCGTGTCATGAATACCAATTATTGCTTTTAATCCTGTATCTTTGTCATTGCAAAAAACAATTTGCTCATGGTCTTGAAAAGATAATTGGCCAAAAACTGGATCCATTTTTTTAATGTCTTTTGTCGAAATAACTTCTGTGTTCATAGTTTTATTTTTTCAAATCCTTAAAAAGGAATACAAAAATAGCATATTACTGTTCATATATCAAAGACATTCCTACTAAAATGCGAATTTGCTAACAAACCCCCTTGCACTACATGAAAGAACTTCAGTACCTTAATAAATATTTATACAAATACAGAGGCAGACTACTAGTGGGTCTTATTATTACTATTATTGGGGCTGTTTTCAAATTAGTAGTTCCTATGAAAGTAGGAGACTCTATAAGCATTGTAGAACAAAAAATAAATGGTAAAATTACAGATATTTCTCAAGTAGAAAGTCAATTACTCACCAATATACTTTTGCTTTTAGGGGCAACACTTCTGGCAGCAATTTTTACATTTGTAATGCGGCAAACCATTATTGTAGTGTCCAGAAAAGTAGAGTTTGATTTAAAAAATGAAGTCTACCAGCATTACCAAAAACTATCTTTGGGTTTTTACAAGCAAAATAGAACGGGTGATTTAATGAACCGAATTAGTGAAGACGTTGGAAAAGTACGCATGTACATTGGTCCAGCTATCATGTATAGCACCACAACCATTACATTGTTTGTTGTTGTGATTAGCTATATGTTTTATTCAGACCCAGAGCTAACACTATATGCTATTGCTCCGCTTCCAATTCTGTCTATTATGATTTATAGACTAAGTATAGCCATCCACAAACGCTCTACGGTGGTCCAGCAATACCTGTCAAAACTTACCACATTTACACAAGAAAGCTTCAGTGGTATTAGCGTAATTAAGGCCTACGGTATTGAACCAAGAATTACGCAAGAATTTGTAACACTTTCTCAGGCAAGTAAAGACAAAAATATAGATCTCACGAAAGTCCAAGCGTTATTCTTTCCATTAATGATGCTTCTAATAGGTGCTAGTAACATTCTTGTTATATACATAGGAGGTACAAAATTTATTAATGGAGAAATTCAAGATTTTGGAACAATCGTATCTTTTTTAATTTATGTCAACATGCTTACCTGGCCAGTTGCAATTGTAGGATGGGTGACCTCTATGATACAACAAGCTGCAGCTTCTCAAAAACGCATTAATGAGTTTTTAAAAACAGAGCCCGCTATTATTAATACATCAAAAACAGAAACACTAATAAAAGGAAGTATTAGATTTAAAAATGCAAGTTTCACCTATGATGATACAAACATTGAAGCTTTAAAGAATATTTCATTCAACGTTGAGCCAGGAGAAACGCTTGCTATTTTAGGAAACACAGGATCTGGAAAATCTACTATCTTAGAACTTATTGGGCGATTGTATGACACTAAGGACGGTACACTTTTGATAGACAACACCCCAATCAAAGAGCTTCACTTGCAAAGCTTACGAAACAGCATTGGCTTTGTGCCTCAAGATGCGTTTCTATTTAGCGAGACCATTAAAGAGAATATCGCCTTTGGTAAAGAAGACGCAACAGACAAAGAAGTCTGTGATGCTGCAAAATTAGCCGCTGTGCACAAAAACATAATTGGGTTTACCAAAGGCTACGAAACAGTTTTAGGAGAACGAGGTATTACCTTAAGTGGTGGTCAAAAGCAACGTGTTTCTATTGCGCGGGCACTCATAAAAGATCCTGCTATTTTATTGTTTGACGATTGCCTATCTGCAGTAGACACAGAAACAGAAGAAGAAATTCTTAGCAATCTAAATCGTATTTCTAAAAACAAAACCACAATTATTGTAAGCCACAGGGTTTCTTCTGCTAAAAATGCAGATAAAATTATAGTCTTAGAGGATGGTGAGATTATTCAACAAGGCTCTCATACTGAATTAGTAAACACACAAGGGTACTACAAAGAACTCTACTTAAAACAGCGTACTGAAAAAGAAATCTAAATTATAGTTGCGATTTTTATTTTTTTTTATGATTTTTGATTTTAAATAAACATTAGAAATTTTTACAATTATGGGCGAGCGATACTCGATGGAGCAAGAAGAAATATTTAGTAAAGTAATGCGTGCTGGTAGACGCACTTATTTTTTTGACGTAAGAGCTACAAAAGCGGGTGATTATTATTTAACCGTTACGGAGAGTAAAAAATTTACCAATGATGATGGCTCTTTTCACTACAAGAAACACAAAATATACTTATACAAAGAAGACTTTCAAGAGTTTAAAGGCAATCTCGAGCAGATGATTAACTATGTCGTCAAAGAAAAAGGAGAAGAAGTAATAAGTGAACGCCATCGAAGTGATTATACAAAAGACGAGTTGAAAACAGAGCAGACGCCAATACAGACTGATGATTCTGAGGAGCAACCAGCCAAAACCAATTTTACTGATATTGATTTTGACGATATTTAAAAACTAACATTATTACACAAAACCGACTTAAGATATCAAGTCGGTTTTTTTTATACCAAAAAATCATACGGCTACATGTTATCGATTTTGTATTTTTACTTGTAAATGAATTAAAAAAAACAATGAAAAACGTTAGGATAATAATCGCACTAATTTTAATGGGGTGCTTTAATAGTATAGCACAAGACTACCAAGTAGATCTTGATTATTACCTCCCAAGCAACGTATCATACAACCCAGAGATCCCCACCCCAAAGAGTGTAATAAGACATGAGGTTGGAGATTGGCATATCACCCACGACAAGCTAGTACAATATATGCATGCCCTGGCTAATGCCAGCGACAGGATTACAATAGAAGATAGAGGTGCTACTTTTGAAGGACGCCCGCTCTTGTTACTTACCATTACTTCTCCAGCCAACCACAGCAATATAGAAACCATTAGACAAGAGCACCTAGCCATAACTCAAAGAAACACAGAGACCACAAATGTAAGCGATATGCCCATTGTAGTGCAGCAAGGCTTCTCTATTCATGGTAATGAGCCTAGTGGCTCTAATGCAGCTTTGGTAGTAGCCTATTACCTAGCAGCGGCTGAAGGACCAAGCATAGAAAATTTATTAAACAATGTAGTTATTTTATTTGATCCATCTTATAATCCAGATGGGCTGCAACGATTTGCATATTGGGTTAATACCAACAAAAGTAAAAACATCAACCCAGACCCTAATGACAGAGAATATGATGAAGTTTGGCCTGGTGGACGCACCAACCATTATTGGTTTGACATGAATCGTGACTGGCTTCCAGTTCAACTACCAGAGAGCAGAGCGCGCATAGCAACATTTCATAAATGGATGCCTAACATCTTAACAGACCACCACGAGATGGGAACCAATTCTAGCTTTTTCTTCCAGCCAGGTATCCCTTCAAGAACACACCCACTAACACCGCAAAAAAACCAAGATTTAACTGGAGAAATTGGCACATATCACGCTAAGGCTTTTGATAAAATTGGTAGTTTCTACTATAGTAAAGAAAGTTTTGACGACTTCTATTATGGTAAAGGATCTACATTTCCAGATATTAATGGAAGTATTGGAATCTTGTTTGAACAAGCTTCCTCTAGAGGGCATGGGCAAGAAAGTGTAAACGGTATTTTAACCTTTCCATTCACAATTCGCAATCAATTCACTGCAGCGTTATCAACCCTTGAAGCAGCGGTAAATATGCGCACAAAAATAGTGCAGTACCAACAAGAATTTTACAAAGATGCGTTTAAAGAAGCTTCAAAAGCAGGTGCAATTGTCTTTGGAGACGAAAAAGACCCCTCTAAAGCATATCATCTAGCCGAAATATTACAACGTCACCACATTGAATTTCATGAAATAGCCAGCGACTTTACATTAAATGGTAAACACTACACCAAAGGAAGTAGTTATATCATTCCAAAAAACCAAAGACAGCACAGGCTAATTAATGCCATGTTTGAAAAGCGCACCAAGTTTAAAGATAGTTTGTTTTATGACGTAAGTGCCTGGACATTGCCTTTAGCTTTTAATCTAGATTATGATGAAAAAGTGGCTATAAATAAAACTGGGTCAAAAATTACTGCATTAACAAAACCTGCAGCTAAGCCTCCAGGTTATTCAGAGTATGCCTATGTGATGCAGTGGCACGATTATTATACGCCCAAAGCTCTCAATATGTTACTAAAAAAGGGAATAAGAGCCAAGGTAGGCATGAAACCTTTTAGTAACGCAAACAAACAATACGATTACGGCACTATATTAATTCCTGTTCAAAATCAAGAACTCTCATCGGCTAACATTTCTGAAGCTGTTCAAGAAATAACCCAAGAAACAGGCCTGCAAATAGACGCACTACTATCTGGACAAACTAATGGCATTAACCTGGGTAGCAATCAATTTAGAGCCATACAGCTTCCAAAAGTAGCACTATTGGTAGGAGATGGAATCAACTCATATGATGCAGGAGAAATATGGCATTTGTTTGACCAACGTTATGATATGCATATCACAAAACTAGACACAAAAAACCTTAGAAGAGCAGACATTAGTAAGTATACAGATATCATAATGCCAGCTACAAGAGGCACTGCTTTAGACAAACAAGCTGCTAAAAAATTAAAAACATGGGTTCAAAACGGCGGGACACTTATTGGGTATAAAAGTGCTGGTAAATGGTTAGACAAAAATGAGTTTATAAAAATAAACTTCAAAACTAAAAAGGACACAGCAAACAATATAAGTTTTGAACAGCGCTTAGATTACAGAGGCGCACAAGGTATTGGAGGTGCTATTTTTGAAACAAAACTAGACCGCTCCCACCCTATTGCTTTTGGATATAAAAATGACAAACTACCAATGTTTAGAAATACTACTATCTTTATCCAAGAAGATAAAGACAGTTACAACAACCCTATAAAATACACCGCAAACCCATTACTAAGTGGTTATATTTCTAATCCTAACCTAGACTTGCTAAAAAGCACGGTACCCTTTAAAAAAGGAAATCTAGGGCGTGGAAATGTTATTTACTTTACAGATAATACTAATTTTAGAGCCTTTTGGTATGGTACCAATAAGTTATTGATGAATTCCATATTTTTTGGAGATGAGATGTAGAATTTAGACAGTAGCTCTAAAAAGTCAGGATACTTTGCTTGCAGTTTTTAAGAAGGAATTATTGTATTTAAAATAATTTATGAAATCATATTACATTCTTTTTATTGGTATTCTTTTTAACGTAAATGTTAGCGCTCAATTTGGCCCACAACAAGTTATAGCAAACAACGCTAGTGGCTATCCCTATATCGTTGCTGCTGACATCGATAATGATAACGATATGGACATTCTTTTAGCTGGGCAATTTGACATTGCATGGTTTGAAAACACGAATGGTCTGGGAGCTTATGGTGCTAAACAAATTATTTCAGAAACAGTTTGGGAATTTGCAAATAGAGTAGCTGTAGCTGATCTTGATGGGGATGGAGATTTAGATGTATTATCCAGTTTTGACGGAGAAATGAATGGAATTAGCAAAGTAGTTTGGAATGAAAACCTTGATGGAGCAGGAGGTTTTGGCCCTCAAATAAATATTGCTGTTAATGTAATTTCAGTATTTACTGTTCTCGGAGTTGATATTGATAATGATTCTGATATGGATGTTCTTAAAATTGAACGAAATCTTGGTAAAATTTCATGGCATGAAAATCTAGATGGATTAGGAAATTTTGGCCCCTCAACAACAATTTCAACAGCGCTAGATTGGCCAATAAACGGAATTGTAGCAGATATTGATAATGATGGGGATTCTGATATTGTTTCCCATTCCTATGATGGAGATAAAATTGTATGGTTGGAAAACTATGGTAATCAAGGATCATTTAGCAGTGTAAAAACTATTTCCTATGATGTGGATAGACCAATTGCCGTTTACAGCGCTGATATTGACTCAGATGGAGATTTAGATGTGATTTCAACCTCATTATCAGATAATAAAATAGCTTGGTATGAAAACACTAATGGACAAGGCTCCTTTGGACCACAAATATTAATATCTACAGAAATTATATACCCAAGAAATCTCTTTGTACAAGACTTGGATAACGATGGAGATCAAGATATTTTATCTTCTAGCAGAAATGGTAGTTATTCTTCAATTGTTTGGTTTGAAAATCTAGATGGAACTGGCAACTTTTCATCACCCATTTTAATCTCTGATGAAATAGACTTTGCGACCACTATAATCGCAACAGATATAGATCAAGATCAAGATTTTGATGTTTTATCGGCTTCACAATTTGATCAAAAGATTGCATGGTATAAAAACCTCAGTCCCCTAAGTACTCCTGATTTTAAGAACTCATATAGTAGTATGTACCCAAATCCTGTTAAAAACATACTACACATTAAATCTATTGAAGAAATCCAATCTTTCAAGGTATTTAATCAAACTGGACAATTAGTACTCTCAATGCTCCATGAGACAGAAATAAACACTGAAAATTTTCAAAGCGGCTTGTATTTAATACAGGTATTATTTCAAGATGGAAAGTATGAATCTCATAAGATTATAAAGGAATAACGATACATTGCAACACACTAAATTCTATGTTGTTCAAGGTTCCCAGAAATTTATAATACATAAAATCTGAAAATTCAACAAAACATCCAATTTAATAAAGTTTACCTACTTTAGCGAGCGCGTTAAAGAACCCAATGCGACATGCAGCGTATCGATAGTAAAAAACTATCTTTATATACGAACCAATACAAAAATCAATGATCACAAAATTTATCGTCTTAGGCATTTATGTAGCTATTCTATTTTTAATAGGGATACTTGCCTCTCGGAGAGTGAAAAGTATGAGTGATTATTATTTGGGAGGAAAAAACATGGGCTTTTGGGCTGTGGCTTTTTCTGCCAGAGCGACTGGAGAATCTGGATGGCTTTTAATAGGGCTTACAGGAATGGGTGCCATAGCTGGATACTCTGGATACTGGGTTGTAGCTGGTGAACTCCTTGGAGTCTTTATTTCTTGGCAATTCATGGCCAAAAAGTTTAAGAGAAGGTCAGACCAATACAAAGCCATCACCATACCAGACTACCTACAGAGTCATTTTAAATCTTCCACAAACACCCTTAGGATTATTTCAGCCTCAGTGTTGGTTGTATTTGTTGTAATCTATGTGGCCTCTCAGATGGACGTAACAGGGATTGCCTTTGAGTCTATGTTAGGCATTGATTATCGCGTTGGAGTTCTGGTTGGTTTTAGTATTGTTTTGGTTTATATTTTTATTGGAGGATTTGTAGCCGCCGTTTGGTCAGACATGTTTCAAGGTGTTTTAATGTTCATTGGACTGGTGCTGCTTCCAATTGTAGTTTGGTTCTCTATGGATCAAGGTGCTGGAATTACAGAAGGACTTAATGCCATTGACCCAACATTAACACAACTCATGGGCCGAAGCGATGATGGATGGATGAACTTATTTACTATTTTAGGATTCTCCATGATTGGTTTGGGCTTCTTAGGATCACCACAGGTCTATGTTCGTTTTATGTCAATTAAAAGCGAACATGAAATTGATAAAGGTAAGTGGGTTGCACTACTTTTTACACTACTCACAGACGCCGCCGCGGTAACCATTGGTATTCTTGCTAGAATCTACTTTACAAGCGAAGGGCAAGATCCAGAAGCAGTATTAGGTACTGGTGGAGAAGATGTATTGAGCATGATCACCAATGAGTTCTTACCAACAATATTAGTAGCTATCTTTATTGCTATTGTACTTTCGGCAATTATGTCAACCATAGATTCATTGCTTATTTTGGCCTCAAGCGCTATCACACGTGATTTCTACCAGAAAATTTTTAGACCAGACTTAAAAGATGAGGATTTAACAACGTTTTCTAGATTAGTAACCATAGCAATGGCACTAGTAGCTCTTGGAATTGCAGTTTTATTATATTACCTATATCCCGATAGACAAATTTTTTGGATTATGATTTTTGGATGGTCTGGAATAGCTGCGACATTCTGCCCTGTAATTATTCTATCATTATTCTGGAAAGGCTATTCTGAAAAAGGAGCAATTGCCTCTATGATTACTGGCTTTGCCTCTGTTATTTTATTCAAATTTGTGGTTTCTGAAATGGAAGGCATAGGCCCTTACTTTGTAGAATTAGACGTGCTTGCGCCTTCATTTCTATTAGCAATGATTGTTGGGTATGTATTTTCAAAAATATTTCCGCCAAAATTAATTGAATAAGAAAATGTTATAAACGTAAAAAGAGCCTTCATATTCATGAAGACTCTTTTTGGGTGGAAGACCGGGTTCGAACCGGCGACCTCTGGTACCACAAACCAGCGCTCTAACCAACTGAGCTACAACCACCATGTAGCGCTCTTTCTCAAGAGTTAGCAAAATCACTAAAGCATTAGATACTTTAGCGGGTGCAAAGATAGAATATTTGATTTCTACACGCAATTAAAAAATTGAAAAATTAGCCCTTTTTATTTAGTAAACTAGCACTCAACAAGAAAGACAGTCTTTATTGATCATCCCGGTGTACAAAAATACATTTTAAATTAAATCAAAAAGAGAATCTACTCCAAGGTAACGCTCTATGGTATACCCCTCGCCAGCGTCAACACCAATAAGCCTACCTAGGTTTCTATCGCGATACTCCATACTATCTGTAGCATTTTTGGATGCAATAGGGGTCATTGGTTCTTTACTATTAGCATCAAAGAATTGACTCTCATAAGCATGTACCGCTTTTAATTTTAGTTTTTGATATCCTGTAATATTAACAACAACATCTGGAATTAAATCCTTCCATTGTATGTAATGATATACCTGCTTTGGCCTCCAAGGGTCCTGCAATTTACCATTATCTTTGGTTTCTATCTTTCGAAGACCGCTTAAAAAACAGGCGCTACTTGCTAGATCACTTCCTTTTGGATGGTCTATGTGCCTATCATCAACAGCATTACACAGAACTATTTCTGGTTTGTATTTCCGTATAAAATGAATCACTTTTAACTGGGCTTCTTTATTGTTTTCAAAAAAACCATCAGCTAAAGCCAAATTATATCGAAGTGAAACACCCAAAATAGCTGCAGCCTCTGCAGCTTCTTTGTCTCGTATCTCTGCACTACCACGAGTTCCTAATTCTCCTCTTGTAAGATCTAGGATGCCAATATTCTTCCCCTTGGCAATTTCTTTGGCTAAGGTTCCGGCACAACTCATTTCTACATCGTCTGGATGTGCACCTATTGCTAATATATCTAGTTTCATAGTATTTATTATTCGTGTAATTGCAAACTCTTTTTCATAACCTTTTCAAAGGCTTGCTTAAAATCTGAGCGTAAATCAGCCTTTTCTTCAATACCTACAGAGAAACGCAATAAACCGTCTGCAATTCCTTGATGGGCTCTTTCTTCAGCACTTAATAAGGCATGACTTGTATGGGTTGGAGACAAAATGGTAGACTCTACTCCTGCCAAACTCATGGATTGTTTAACTAGTTTTAATGCCTTCATAAATTCAGAAGCATCCAAAGCAGGAATTAACTCAAAAGACAACATCCCAGAATATCCTTTCATTTGCTTTTTAGCTAATGCATAATCTGGATGGGTTTTTAAACCTGGATAATAGACTCGGGCTACTAAGTCGTGTTTCTCTAACCATTTTGCCATTTTTTTAGCATTTTTATTTTGAGCCTTTACACGTAGCGCCATAGTTTTTAGACTTCTTTCTAAAAGCCAAACGGTATAATCACTTAGGCTACCGCCAATATTTTTTGAAATATTCCAGATAATATCCATATGCTCTTTTGAGGCTGCAACAGCTCCTGCACAAATATCACTATGACCACCCATATACTTGGTGGCACTATGAATCATGATGTCAATACCAAAATCTGCAGGTGTTTGATTTATAGGAGATGCAAAAGTATTATCTACCATAGAAACCAATCCATGTTGCTTCGACAAACGTGCAATCATCTCTAAATCTGTAATTTTCATTAAAGGATTACTAGGGGTCTCTACATAAATCACTTTGGTATTTGCTTTAATGGCCTTCTTAAAATTTTCTTCAGCAAAACCAGCAGCAAAGGTATACTCAATACCAAATTTATGGAATTCTTCTACTACAAAATTATAAGTGCCTCCATACAAGGTCTGAGGCAACACAACATGGTCTCCTTTATGTAAAAAAGCCAATAAAGAATGACTTACAGCGGCCATACCACTGCTAAAAATCATCCCTGCAGCACTTTTCTCTAGAGCAGCAATCTTCTTTCCTAGGCCTTCTTGATTAGGGGTGTTAAAATAACGTGGATATCTTTTTACGTCGACGCCATCATATTGATAGGAGCTTGACATAAACAATGGAGAAATAGCACCTTGAAATTGAGTGTCCTTCACTTCCCCGACATGTGTGCAAATAGTGTTGATGCCTAGGTTCTTTCTTTTCATAAAGCAAAAAATTTAAAGCTCTAAGGTATTAAAACCTTTCTAGGTTTGCTATATTTATAACATGAAATTATTGTTAAAAAACATTGCCACACTACTTCAAATTAGATCCAACACTACGCAAAAAGTGAGTGGTGCAGACATGAAAGAGCTTCCTGCATTACAAGATGCTTGGCTATTGGTAGAAGATGATGTGATTCATAGCTTTGGAAAGATGAGTGAAATACCTGTATTTATTGGTGTTGAAACCATAGATTGCTCTGGTAAAATGGTATTGCCTTCTTGGTGTGATAGTCATACTCACTTGGTATATGCTGGCAATAGAGAACAAGAGTTTGTAGATAGAATTAATGGGCTAAGCTATCAAGAAATTGCTGCCAATGGCGGTGGTATTGTAAATAGTGCAAAAGAACTACAAGCAACCTCTGAAGCATCACTATTTGCCCAATCAGAAAAAAGATTACAAGAAGTCATTCAACTAGGAACAGGTGCAATAGAAATAAAAAGTGGCTACGGCCTTACCACCCAGGCAGAAATTAAAATGCTTCGCGTTGCTAAACAACTAGGAGTAAAATATAATATTACAGTAAGAACTACTTTTCTAGGAGCTCATGCTATCCCCCCAGAATACAAAGACAATAAAGACGGCTATCTCGACTTAGTATGTGGTGAAATGATGGAGAAAATCACTGAAGAAAACTTGGCAGACTATGTAGATATATTTTGTGAGGAAGGCTATTTTTCTGTTGCAGATACCAACAGGGTTCTTGAGGCTGGAAACAAACACGGTCTTATTGCTAAAACACATGTAAATCAATTTACAGCCATAGGTGGTGTTGCAGCAAGTATAAACCATGGAGCTCTTAGTGTAGATCACCTAGAAATTCTAAAAGAGGAAGATATTTCTGCTCTTAAAGCAAGCGACACAATGCCAGTAGCTTTGCCGTCGTGCTCTTATTTTTTAAGCATACCCTACACGCCAGGTAGACAAATTATTGATGCTGGTTTAGCCCTAGCCCTAGCGACAGATTATAACCCAGGATCAACCCCAAGTGGAAACATGAATTTTGTTGTTGCTACTGCTTGTATAAAAATGAAACTAAGCCCAGAGGAAGCAATTAACGCAGCGACCATTAATGGTGCTTATGCCATGGGCCTAAGCCATACACATGGAAGCATTACTAAGGGTAAGAAAGCAAATCTCATTATTACAAAAGAAATTCCAAGTTATGGGTATTTACCTTATGCCTTTGGAAGCAATAGCATAGACAAAGTCATCTTAAATGGAGTAATTGTATGACTATGAAATTTTACACGAGAGAAGACTTAAAAAAACACACCAATAGGCGCCAGGGTGAAGAAAAGTTTGGTGATGTAGTAGGTGTTGTTAACTCCTGGGAAGCGCTACAAAAAAGTAAAGCTACCTATGTTTTACTTGGTATCCCAGAAGATATTGGTGTGCGAGCCAACCAAGGCAGACCCGGCACAGTTAAGGCCTGGAATAGCTGCCTGTCTGCTCTTTGTAATATTCAAAACAACAACTATACAAACCCAAGTGGTACGATTATTTTAGGTGAAATAGCGTGTAAATCACAACAAGAAAGCGGCATGTCGCTAGACAAAGAAGATCCTCTTTACCCAACTAAAATAGGCAATCTTGTCAAAGAAATTGATAAAAAAGTAAGCTTAGTAATTGCTCAAATTATTTTGGCAAATAAGATTCCAGTTATAATTGGAGGTGGACACAATAACAGCTTGGGAAACATTAAAGGAACAGCAACTGCTTTAGGCGCTCCTATACACTGCATCAACATGGATGCGCATACAGATTTTAGATCTCTAGAACACAGACATAGTGGCAATGGATTTAGTTATGCTATGGAAGAAGGTCATCTTGAAAAATACTTTATGTTTGGCTTACATAAGAACTATACTTCAGGGGCCGTATTTAAAAAAATGGATGCAAAAAAGAAGAGTATACAGTATTCTTTTTTTGAAGATTTCATACAAGGAACTCCTTTTACAGAAATGTTAGACGATGCGAAAAGGTTTTGCGCCCTCAAGCCTTTTGGTCTTGAGCTAGACATGGATGCAATAAAAGAAATGGGCAGCAGCGCCATAAGCCCTAGCGGCTTCACATTAGAACAGGCAAGGCAATATGTGTCTTATTTTTCAAGGTTAAAAAACTGCAAGTATATTCATATCTGTGAAGCAGCACCAAAACATGAGCTACACCATAACCAAGTTGCCAAAGCACTTTCTTATCTGGTGAGTGATATTATTTCTAAGCCATAAAAAAAGCTGCATGTATTAACATGCAGCTTTACTATTTAAAAAATAATACTATGCTTTTACTGCATACATTTTATCTCTTTGTTCTTTAATTTTTGGATCATTCATGTACTCATCAAAAGACATATAACGATCTATCACTCCATTAGGTGTTAATTCTACAACCCGTGTACCAACAGTTTGTGCAAACTCATGATCATGAGTGGTTAGCATAATGGTACCCTTAAAGTTTGTAAGTGAGTTATTAAATGCTGTAATAGATTCTAAATCTAAATGGTTGGTTGGCTCATCCAACATAAGTACATTAGCACGCATCATCATCATTCTACTCAACATACAACGCACTTTTTCTCCTCCAGAAAGCACATTACATTTCTTTAAGGCTTCTTCTCCACTAAAAATCATTTTCCCTAAGAACCCTCTAATATGTACTTCTTCTCTTTCTTCTTCTGTCTTAGTCCATTGGCGTAACCAGTCTACCAAGTTCATGTCCTTACTTTCGAAAAAGTGGTGGTTGTCTAATGGTAAATAACTTTGATTGGTTGTTACACCCCAATGAAATTCGCCTGCATCAGCTTTTGTATTCCCATTAATGATTTGATAAAAAGCACTGGTAGCTCTTGAATCTTTAGAGTAAATTACAATTTTATCTCCTTTAGCAAGATTTAAATGAATGTCTTTAAATAGTACCTCTCCATCTAGTGTGGCAGATAAATTCTCAATATTTAAAATTTGATCTCCAGCTTCGCGTTCACGGTCAAATATAATGGCAGGGTATCTTCTACTAGATGGCCTAATGTCAGTTACATCTAGTTTTTCAATCATTTTTTTTCTACTAGTAGCTTGCTTAGACTTTGCAACATTGGCAGAAAAACGACGTATAAAATCTTCTAATTCTTTCTTTTTGTCTTCTGCTTTCTTGTTTTGTTGAGAGCGTTGACGTGCTGCTAATTGGCTGCTTTCATACCAAAATGTATAATTACCGCTAAAGTGATTTATTTTTCCAAAATCAATATCGCTAATATGGGTACATACTGCATCCAAAAAGTGACGGTCATGAGACACTACTATAACACAGGCATCATAGTTGGCTAAAAAATGTTCTAACCAAGCAATTGTTTCATAATCTAAATCATTGGTGGGCTCATCCATAATCAACACGTCTGGATTTCCAAAGAGCGCTTGTGCCAACAATACACGAACTTTTTGTTTTCCATCTACATCACCCATAGGGCTATTGTGTAGGCTTTCATCGATGCCAAGATTTGAGAGAAGTGCTGCTGCGTTACTGTCTGCATTCCAGCCATCCATTTCTTCAAAAAGCACTTGTAGCTCTCCTATTTTCTCTGCATTTTCATCTGTGTAATCTGCATAGAGTGCATCAATTTCACTTTTAATTTTAAACAAATCTTTATTTCCACGCACAACGGTTTCCAAAACAGGAAATTCATCATAGGCATTGTGGTTTTGCTCTAAAACAGACATGCGTTTTCCAGACTGTAAATGTACATGTCCAGAGGTAGGATCTTGTTTGCCAGAAATAATCTTAAGTAGGGTTGACTTACCAGCACCATTAGCACCAATAATACCGTAGCAATTCCCCGAAACGAATTTTGTATTTACCTCATCAAAAAGCACTCTTTTACCAAATTGTACTGAAAGATTAGAAACTGAAAGCATGATATTTAGTATTAAAATTTCGGCAAAAGTAGCTAATAATAGCCTATTAAATAAAGATTAATGTTTTTTAATTTGTTTTAACGACATATTAACAACATAGCGTAAAACAGTGAGCTATATTTGTGTTGAAAGACAACCTATTTTGACCAAGTATTTACTTTATATATTATTAAGCGTCTGTATTTTATCTTGTAACAACAAAGATAAAAACGGGGTTACCACCTATCTTGGAGGTCAAATAATTAATCCGAAAATGGATTATGTACTACTTAGTCATCCCGATAAAAGAAATGACACAATAGCTTTAAATGCTAATGGTTCTTTTGACTTTCAATGTGAGAACCTACAGACAAACCTCTACATAATAAGACACAACGAGCTACAATATATATTTATTGAGCCAGGAGATAGCATTATGTTTCATCTAAATACGGTAGATTTTGACGAATCACTAGCCTTCAGTGGTAGGGGTGCAGAAAAAAATAATTTTTTAATGAACTTGTTTCTTAGCAATGAAGAAGAGGACAAAAAGTTACCCGAACTCTATAAATTAAATCCACAGGCCTTTGAAGAAGAAATAGCACATTCAAAAAAAGCATTATTTATTGAATTAGATGAGTTTATAGTTTCAGAAAATCCTAGCGAAACCTTTATATCAATAGCGTCTGCAAATATAAATTACAATTACTATTCTAGAAAGGAACTTTATCTTTCTACAAAAAATTCTTTCGCAGAAAACAAAGATCTTATATTTCCTGAAGGGTTCTTTACATACAGAGACAGTATTGAGCTCAACAACAACATACTAAAAAATTATTATACATATTATCAGTTTTTAAACAGGTATCTAGATAATCTTGCCCATGATGCATACAAACAAGAAAGTGATCTTTTCATAAAGGCATCCTTTAGGCATCAAGAACAAAAATTAAAACTTATCGATCAATGGATTACCAATACCCAACTACATGATAATTTATTACACACGAACGTAAAACGTTATTTAGCTCATGCAGATGACACACAAAAAGAACAAGATTTAGTTCGTTTATTTAAAAAACTAGATCACAACAAAACACATCAAAAAGACGTAGAAATATACGCACAAAACACCGCAAAGATAAACGCAGGAAACATGATTCCTGGCGTTTTACTTGTAACGGCAAACAAAAAGCTAATCTCACTTCAAAAAATAAATACTTCAAAAAGTGTTTTCTTTTTCTGGAATAGAGAATCTGTTAAGCATTACAAAGAAATTCACGTACGTGTTGCAGAGCTGAAAAGCAAATACCCAGAGTATAATTTTATAGGGATTAACACCGGTTCAGATTACCTAGCATGGAAAGAGACCGTCATTAGCTCAGGATATAACCAAGCACATGAGTACCAATTAGAGAATAGCACTACTGCCAAAAATGCTTTGTTCATCAACTCTGCTAACAAAGCAATGATTGTGGACGTGGGAGGTATTATTCTAGAAGGGAATTCAAATCTTTTCAATCAAAATTTCGAATCATTATTATTAGGACATCTTAACAAAAAATAATGTCTTTAATTCCCTTTATTATAATCTTCTAAGAATTTTGCAAGTCCAATATCTGTTAAAGGATGTTTTAAAAGGCCTTCAATAGAAGACAGAGGTCCTGTCATTACATCTGCACCAATTTTTGCGCAATCCAAAATATGCATAGTATGCCTTACAGAGGCAGCCAGAATTTGAGTTTGAAAACCATAGTTATCATAAATCAATCTAATTTCAGCAATTAGATTGAGCCCATCGGTAGAAATATCATCTAGTCTACCAATAAAGGGGGATACATAAGTTGCTCCAGCTTTTGCTGCAAGCAAAGCTTGTCCAGAAGAAAAAACCAAGGTACAGTTGGTTCTAATGCCACGATCACTAAAATATTTTATAGCCTTAATACCATCTTTAATCATGGGTATTTTGACAACAATTTGCTCATGAAGTTTTGCAAGGGCCTCACCTTCTTTTATCATTCCTGCAACATCTGTGGCAATGACCTCAGCAGACACATCACCATCTACTAAAGCACAGATATCTACATAGTGCTTTAGTATATTATCGTGCCCTGTAATACCCTCTTTAGCCATCAAAGAAGGGTTTGTGGTAACCCCGTCAAGAACCCCAAGGCTTTGCGCTTCTTTGATTTGTTCTAGATTAGCAGTATCGATAAAAAATTTCATAAGCTTAAATTTACGTTTACTGTAAAAATACAGAAGATTACTAAGGTATTAATCCTAATATAAAAATAAAGAGGTGCCAGGATCTCAAAAAAAATCCGAAGGGATACGTATCACTTCGGAAATTTTTAAAAACTCTATAGCCTCAGACTTATCTGACCAACTTCTTATACTTAATACGCTTTGGCATTAAATCTCCACCCAAACGCTTTTTCTTGTTTTCTTCATACTCACTAAACCCTCCTTCAAAGAAATATATTTGACTGTCACCCTCAAAAGCGAGGATATGAGTGCAAATTCTATCTAAAAACCAACGGTCGTGACTAATAACTACCGCACAGCCCGCAAAACTCTCAAGACCTTCTTCTAATGCTCTTAGGGTATTTACATCTAAATCGTTGGTAGGCTCATCCAAAAGCAGCACATTACCTTCTTCTTTTAAAGTCATGGCAAGGTGTAACCTATTTCGTTCTCCACCAGAAAGCAATGAGACCTTTTTATTTTGCTCACTCCCTGTAAAATTAAATCTACTTAAATAAGCTCTAGAGTTTACTTCCTTGCCGCCCATAAGCACTAACTCTTGTTCATCACTAAAGTTTTGCCAGATAGATTTATCTTGATCAATATTAGAGTGTGCTTGATCTACATAGGCAACTTTTGCAGTATCGCCAATCTTAAAAGACCCTTTATCTGGGGTCTCTTCCCCCATAATCATTCTAAAAATGGTTGTTTTACCAGCACCGTTTGGCCCAATGACTCCAACAATTCCAGCTTGTGGTAAATTAAAACTTAAGTCTTCATACAGCAATTTATCTCCATAGGCCTTACTTACCCCAGTAGCCTCGATAACATTGGCTCCCAAACGCGGGCCACTAGGTATGTATATCTCTAACTTTTCGTCAAGTTGTTTTTGATCCTGGCTCATCAACTTGTCATAGTTATTTAAACGTGCTTTTTGTTTGGTTTGTCTTCCTTTTGCACCTTGACGAACCCATTCTAACTCTCGTTCTAATGTTTTTTGACGCTTACTAGCTGTTTTGCTTTCTTGTGCCAAACGCTTTGATTTTTGATCAAGCCAAGAAGAGTAATTTCCTTTCCAAGGAATACCTTCTCCTCTATCTAGTTCAAGAATCCAACCCGCTACATTATCTAAGAAATATCTATCATGGGTTACAGCTATAACCGTTCCTTTATATTGTGCTAAATGATGCTCTAACCAGTGAACACTTTCTGCATCCAAATGATTGGTAGGCTCATCAAGAAGCAGCACATCAGGCTCTTGCAAGAGCAGCCTACAAAGCGCTACACGCCTGCGCTCACCACCTGAGAGCACGCCTATCTTTTTATCACCCTCTGGAGTACGCAAAGCATCCATAGCAATTTCTAATTTAGTGTCTAACTCCCAAGCATTACTTGCATCTATTTGATCTTGTAATATAGATTGACGCGCCATGAGTTTATCCATTTTATCTGCGTCACTATATACTTCTTCTAGGCCAAATTGATCGTTAATCTTATTGTATTCATCAAGAATCGCTACTGTTTCTGCAGCTCCCTCTTTTACAATCTCCAAAACAGTTTTTTCTGGATCTAGTTGAGGCTCTTGCTCTAAGTACCCAACGGTATACCCTGGAGAAAAAACAACATCACCTTGATAGTTTTTATCTACTCCTGCAATAATTTTAAGTAAGGTAGACTTACCACTTCCATTAAGACCAAGGATACCAATTTTTGCTCCATAGAAAAAACTTAGGTAAATATTTTTAAGCACAGGCGTTTGTGCATTCTGGAAAGATTTAGTCAAACCAGACATTGAGAAAATTACTTTTTTATCGTCAGACATTATTGATAATTAATAGTTAGTACTTTATAAAAAACAAAATTACATTCTTCCTTTCAAGGCATTAAACACCCAAGCAATTGCAAAAAATCCAATTCCTACAGAGGCAAATCCCCAGCCAGCAACATCATCATATCTAAATGCACCAAGGGCTATAAGAGATAATCCAACAATAATCATTATTAAAGTGGCATATCCTAAAACAGTGTTTTTATTCATCATAGGTTTTTATTTTCAGCTATTTAAACATTCAAAACAGCGAGGTAATATTAGGTTTGTTTACATCAAAACTACTAGAAATATGTATGAAGTATAAAAAAATTAAACTACAAACTTTAGCTGTTATAAAGAAGGCTACTTCTTAGCATTTAATCACACCATATGATGTAATACAATTTCAAAAGAAAAAAAACAGCAACTCCTAGCAAGTAGTGTTATCGCAAATATCGTGAATTAAAAATAGTTTTGCCATATTGATAATAGCATTGTTTTGTATTTTTACAGATATAAAACATCACTATGGACCTTAGCTTCAATAAAAACGAAGATCATAACAAGTTACTTCTTTCAGATTTACGCAAACGTTTTGCTAAAGTAAAACTAGGGGGTGGTGAAAAACGCATCGAAAAACATCACGCCAAAGGGAAAATGACTGCAAGAGAACGCATTGATTATTTATTGGATGACAACAAGAAATCTATAGAGATTGGTGCTTTTGCTGGAGATGGAATGTATGAACAACATGGAGGCTGCCCTAGTGGTGGTGTAGTTGTCAAAATAGGATATGTTAAAGGTAAGCAATGTATTGTTGTGGCTAATGATGCTACTGTAAAAGCAGGAGCTTGGTTTCCTATTACAGGAAAGAAAAATTTACGCGCTCAAGAAATCTCCATAGAAAACAGGTTGCCTATTATTTACCTAGTAGATAGTGCCGGTGTCTATTTGCCGATGCAAGACGAAATTTTTCCTGACAAAGAACACTTTGGCCGTATTTTTAGAAACAATGCCGTAATGAGCAGCATGGGTATTACTCAAATATCTGCTATTATGGGTAGCTGTGTTGCAGGCGGAGCCTACTTACCCATTATGAGTGATGAGGCTATCATTGTAGATAAGACAGGGAGTATTTTTTTAGCGGGAAGCTACCTTGTAAAAGCAGCAATTGGTGAGAGTATCGACAACGAGACATTAGGTGGTGCATCAACCCATTGTGAAATTAGCGGTGTAACAGACTACAAAGCCAAAGACGATAAAGATGCGCTAGATAAAATAAAAAATATTGTATCAAAAATTGGCGATTTTGACACTGCTGGATACAACAGAGAAAAAGCAGCTAATCCTAAGCAAGATCCACAAGAAATATATGGTCTTCTTCCAAAATCTAGAGCAGAGCAATATGACATGCGCGCAATTATTTCTAGGCTGGTAGACAACAGTGATTTTGAAGAGTACAAAGAAGGCTATGGCCAAACGATCCTTACTGGATATGCTCGTATTGAAGGCTGGGCAGTAGGTATTGTTGCAAACCAACGTACGCTTGTAAAAACCAAAACAGGTGAAATGCAATTTGGCGGAGTTATATACAGTGACAGTGCAGATAAAGCCACGCGTTTTATTGCCAATTGTAACCAGAAAAAAATTCCGTTAGTCTTTCTACAAGACGTAACCGGCTTTATGGTGGGAAGTAAAAGTGAACATGGCGGTATTATAAAAGATGGTGCTAAAATGGTAAATGCGGTAAGTAATAGTGTGGTTCCAAAATTCACTATTATTATTGGTAATAGTTACGGTGCAGGAAATTATGCTATGTGTGGTAAGGCCTATGACCCAAGGTTAATTGCTGCATGGCCAAGTGCAAATTTAGCAGTAATGAGTGGTAACAGTGCTGCCAAAGTATTATTGCAAATAGAAACAGCATCACTTAAAAAACAAGGAAAAGAAATTTCACCAAAAGAAGAGAAAGCGTTGTACGACAATATAAAGGCTAGATATGACAATCAAATATCTCCTTACTATGCTGCTTCACGCATCTGGACAGACGGTGTCATAGACCCATTAGATACAAGAACCTGGGTTTCTATGGGTATCGAAGCTGCAAACCACGCACCTATCGAGAAACCTTTTAACTTAGGAGTAATACAGGTCTAAAAATACTACCAAGCAATTGCTTTAATAGCTTCTTGCCTACCATTAACATACCTAAACCCATTAGTACCCCAATACCCTGCCTCTTCTAACATAATACGAATGTCTTTTTTCCATTCAGCAAGTGTAACGGTGGTATTAAGCTCAATGGCATAAACGGTGTTTTCATGCAAAGGATAATCACCCCTTACAGGAACACCCTCTTGACTATCCCACATCCCAAGAGTTGTACCAGAGCTATGGCCATAGGTTCCTAATGGATGCGTATAAATAGAAGGCCTTAGACCTTCATCTACCCCCTGTTGTAATGACATTTTTAATACTTCATTTCCAGTGCGTCCAGTTTTAAAATTTCCTGTAAAAATATCTTGTACCCTTGTGCCCTGTGCAAAAGCAGATATTAAAAAAGAAGGCACATTAATTTCTCCCTTTTTTAATACATATGCATGTCTTTGACAGTCTGTATTTAATGAAACATACGTGATCCCAAAATCACAATGCAACAAATCTCCTGGAAAGATTGTTTTTTCATTCTCCCCTTTTGAAAATGAATATATATGGCTTTTCATCACCTCGGCAGTACGTTGCACATCAATGGTAGGATGAAACCAAGTTTCTAGCCCTAAATCAGTAACTTTCTGTCTCATCCACCAAACTACATCATCTGTGGTAGTTACACCTGGAGTAATCACAGAATCGCTAAATGCTTCATCAATAATAGCACTGGTTATAGTTACTAATTGAGTATACAATTGCATTTCTTTTTGGGATCTGGTCTCAATCCAGCCAATCGCTAGTTTTTCTGCAGATACTATTTTTTGCTCTAGGGCACTTGGTAGAGCCTCCAAAAGCTCATCATAATCTGTTTTCACTAAGCCATCTGCGATGCCAAAATGTTTTGATATATTTAAACCAATTTTTTCTGGAGAACGTTCTTGAATAATCTCTACCAAACGCCGCCATTGTTTTGGTTGTTTTTCTTTGTCCCAAGCAGAGCTTACGTTTTCTCCAACATCATACCTTGCAACAGCTAGACGCTCTATGGTATTTTGGGTTTTATCTCTATAAAAAACCAAAATAGTTCTTCTTCGTGCGTTTAACCATTTTGCAGGAAGCATGGTGCGCATTACCGGATCTTCATTATATTCTCTAGCAATCACTAGCCACATATCAATACCCGTATCATCCATTAATTTTGGAAGCACATTTTCAAATCTATCCTTTAGAATTTCATCACGAAGGCTGGCACGATCCCGCTCTGATAGTATTTGCGCTTGCAGCTGTGTTCCTGTAGTTGCCGAAAAAAAAACAGTGAATAACAATAAAAAAAAGGAATGCTTCATGAGGGTATTTTTTGCTTTATAAAGATAGAAAAAAACCGAAGCATTTAAAAGAAGACCTAATATAAAAAACGCTAGTGATACCCTTTAATAATACTTCGAATACTACTGCGCTTAATTTTACCTGTTTCTGTTAGCGGAAATTTTGAAAGGGTAAATATTTTTTTAGGTCTGTGGTAGGATTCTAGTTCAGAAATCACAGTACGATAATTGGATGCTTCTTTTGGATCTTCAAGTTCTAGCACTAAAATAAGCTGCTCCCCCAGGGCCTCATCATGTAGTGATGATATTAAAAAAGGAACTTTAATAAAATCTCGTAATAGTCTTTCTATTTTTTCTGGAAATAACTTTACACCACCACTATTAATTACATTATCATATCTACCAAGCCACTCAAAGGTTGTGGGGCTAAGTAGTGTTACAACATCATTAGTAATAACCTCAGGGTTTGTAAGGTTGGGGGCATCAATAACCAAACAACCTCTAACATCTGTACTAAAGCCAATATTAGGCAAAGCGGTATATACATGTGTTTTACTAGGGCCATTAACACGGCGCATAGCAACATGTGTGATGGTCTCCGTCATGCCATAGGTAGCATACACTTCTGTGCTTTTTAATTGTAGCTTAGCTTCTAAATCTGGGGCAATAACACCTCCACCAATAATAAGTATTTTTATTTTATCAAGTGCGCTTAAGGTATGATATACCTGGTATGGAACCATTGCCGCAAAATCATACACATTATCATATTGTGTAATTGCATCTTTATCTGGTGCAACAACATGCAAATCCCACCCCATCGTTAAGGCGCGAACAAGCATCATTTTTCCTGCAATATATTTTGCAGACAAACAAAGTAGTGCTGTATTATCTGTACCTAAGTTAAAATACACTCCAGTAGCAAAGGCGCTATGAACCATATTTGCTTTAAGTAATTTTATCTTTTTTGGAGCCCCTGTAGATCCAGATGTTTTTACTTTTATATACAGCTTATCATTAAACCATTTTACAATAAAACTAGCAATAGCAACTTCATAGGGAGCCCCTGTTTCTTTTAGCTTTTGGGCAAAAAGCACAATTTCTTCAGCGGTCGCAAACTCAAGACCGTTAAATTTAAAAGAAGGATGTAGTTGTTGAGATGGTTTCAAAAATAGTTTATTTATGTCTTTTTTATATCAAGACTTGGTGGCGCTACTTTTCCAAAAAGCTTTTGGGTCCAGTTATTCCATTTGTATTTCTTTGCTAATATTAATAAAATTATAGGATATAATACCAATACTGGTAAGATAACATCAATTAAAGTACTCGTGCCTGCCTGTTCTGCGGCAGATTTAAAAACAGCATCTGTTTGCAATGCAGACCATTGTGAAGTAACTAATGTAGCCGCTAATAGATTGTTACCAAAATGAAATCCTAATGCTAATTCTAGCCCATCATCCATTAATGTCATAATACCCAAGAGTAGACCAGTACCAATATAAAATATCATGATACTGTAGCCCATCTGTTCCACCTCTGGGTTTGCGCTATGAAACACCCCAAAAAGTATTGATGTAATAAGTAACGGAAGCCATCTGTTCTTTAATAGAACACCTAAATGCTGCATCATGTAGCCTCTAAACAAATACTCCTCTAAGCCAATTTGAAGAGGAAATAAGAGAAGACTTATCACCAACAAAATACCAAATTTTAAGGGATCAAATTGTAAGACTACTTGTGATGGATCATTGTAAAATGAAATACCAAAAGAAAGCAATGTAATTATAACAATAAGAGAAAATGAGAAGAAAACGCGACGCCAATCTACTTTTTTTCGAGATGTTGTTAGGGATAAAATACTACGATCATGAAGAAATTTAACCAGTAAAAACAATAGACCTAATAAAAAGGCGAAGGGTATTAAATTAAACGCCAACCAAAAGTTTTTACTTGGTATGGTTTCAGTAAGCTTTCTTTGTTGTTCAGCAAGGTCAACACCATCACTAAAAAAGATAAAAAACACAAAGCTATAAATAAACAACCCTGCTGTTAAAACAAAAGTGAGAGCAAACATCCATGTTTCGTTCTTTCCTTTATATGCCTGTTGAATGTAATTCATAAATTATAAATAAATTTCCATTTTTTAATGGGGTTATACCGCAGGGTTCCTTTTATTATTTCTAGTGGAGAAACTATATTATTAGTGTATAAACTACCTGTTCCTAAACCTTGAGGCAATGTACTATTTTTTGTAAACGTATACTGCGAAATTGCGTTTAATCCTACATTACTCTCTAAGGCTGATGTGATCCACCATTTTATTTGCTGTGCCTCGGCACAACTAATCCAGGCATCACTACCGGCAAAACCACCAATAAAGCTGGGTTTCAAGATAATATACTGGGGGTTAATATGCTGCAATAATACAGCTTTATCTTTTGTAGAAAAAATACCTATTAGCTCCTCATCTAATGCAATATCTAGTGGGCTTTCTTTACACAAACTAGCCATCTCATCCCACTGTTTTACGCCTATGGGTTGCTCAATAGAATGAAGCTCAAGATCTGATAATCTTTTAAGTTTCTCTAATGCATTTTTAGGACTAAAAGCTCCATTAGCATCTACTCTAATTTCAATTTCTGAAGCAGAGAACTCATGTCTTATGTTTTTTAAAAGTGCTAGTTCTGTATCAAAATCAATCGCGCCAATTTTCATTTTAATGCACCTAAATTCTTGCTTTAATTTTGCCGCAATTTGCTCTTTCATATAGGCCTTATCTCCCATCCATATCAAGCCATTTATAGCAATAGATGCCTCACTCTGAGAAAAGGCAGATGGATATATTTGAAATGGATCATAGCTGTGCAGAGACATAAAAGCCATCTCTACCGCTATTTGAATGGATGGAAACTCAGTTAATGAATCATACAACTCTTGCATTCCAAGATGTATATTGGCACAAACCCACTGTAATCTATCTTCATAGTCTGGACGGTCATCAATACTCAAGCCGCGTAACATACCACACTCGCCAAAACCATGTTTGCCCTGATCTTCAAGGATAATAAACCAAGCTTCTTTGGTTTTTAAAACACCTCGCGATGTGCCACTTGGCGTTTTAAATTCGAGAATATGTTTTTTATAATGTGCCTTCAAGATGTCTGTTTAATGATATAAATAGATGTGCATACTCCTGAAAATTAAGAAGCTAAAATACAATATAAAGATTAGTTTTCAAGTAAAATAAATGAACACAAAAGAGATTTAAAAAAAACTTGTTACAAACAGCACTAGTGCAAATAGAAAGGTACTTAATGCTATTTTTTTTAGTTCTGGATCAAGTGCTGCAGGGTTTTCATTCTTAAAAACCTTTATCATGTTTATAACAAGAGGTATAAATGCAAGTAGAGCCAGATAACTAAGTGGCTTTGCGTTGCTAGCAAACAAATACACAAGGGCAGCTATTAATCCCGTACAAATTAAAAAGCAATGGTATATTTTCACATTTTTAGCACCTAATACAACAGCTAATGTATTTTTTTGAACTTTTTCATCTTCAATTCTATCACGCATATTATTTAAGTTAAGAACCGCGGTGCTCATACAGCCTATTGCTATTGCCAATAAGAAAACATGATCGCCTAAGGATTTTGAAAATAAAAAATAACAACCAACGACGCCTACAATTCCAAAAAATAAAAAAACAAACAGGTCACCCATAGCTCTGTACCCATAAGCGTTGTCTCCCACAGTATATTTTACAGCAGCAACAATAGCTGCAATTCCTAAATTAAAAAATATAAAAGAAAGAAGTATATGATCATTTCCAAAGGCAGTGAAAATAAGTAAAGAAGCCAAGAACAAGGTTAAAATTGCCGTTAAAATCATTCCTTTTTTTAACTCTTTTGCAGTCAACAAACCACTTTGAAAAGCTCGCTTTGGCCCTACTCTATCTTTATTATCTGTTCCTTTAATACCGTCACCATAATCATTAGCAAAGTTTGAAAGAATTTGAAAGCCCAAAGTTGTAAGTACTGCTAGTATAAGAATTGGAGTGGCAAACACTTGCACCTTAATTGCAACTGCACTGGAGGCGAGTATTCCAGCTATAGAGAGTGGCAATGTTCTAAGTCTTGCTGCAGAGACCCAAGCACGAACTTTGTTCATAGGTATTTGTTATTTTTTTTGTAAAAATACAGCTTAATAACAAAATCATACCTAAGTATTACAATTCAAATTTGTTTCTGTAAAAAACTTAAATACCAAAAACTTTTTTTCTATTTTTAAACCTAAATATAAACACCCCATATCATGACATCAACATACCACATTGGTTTATTATTAGTACGTATTTGTTTTAGCGGAATGATGCTAACCCACGGCATCCCGAAATTAATGAAACTTATTCAAGGAAATTTGGAGTTTGGAGATCCACTAGGTATTGGAGCCACACCATCATTTATCCTTACAGTACTTGCAGAGGCTATCTGCCCATTGCTTATTATTATTGGATATAAAACCCGCTTGGCGAGTATTCCAGTGATCGTTACTATGGGAGTTGCTGCTTTTATAGTACATGGTTCAGACCCAGTTGCTGTGAAAGAAAAAGCATTATTATATTTATTTGCTTTTATAGGTATTGCTCTTTTAGGTGCTGGTAAACATAGTGTTGATAGGAAATAAATTAAAAAACAGTGCATTATCGGGATGTTGAAACATAGACACTGTGTTTTGGCATAGCTATTGACATGCTATTATTTAACTAATACCAGAGAACAATGAAAAAACTACTGTCAATTTTAAGCCTGGTTTTGCTGCTAACTGCCTGCAGCAGTGTTAAAAGGAATCAAAAACTACTCGCCAAAGGAAACTACGAGAAAGCAATAGATCTGGCAGTAAAAAAGTTACAAAAAGACAAAGTATCTCAAAAAAAGGATGCGCATATTGCAATACTTGAGCAGGCATTTCAAAAAATTATTGCCAAAAACACTAGACGTATCTCCTTTCTTGAAAAACAAGGATATGCATCTGGCGCAAAGGAAATCTATTATACGTTTCAAAACATGGAGTATATCCAGGACAAAATCCGTCCATTACTTCCTCTGTATAGTCAAGCTCTAAAAAGAAATACTGTATTTAAGCTAGAAAATTATAGTGACAAAATTCTGAGTGCAAAACAAGCATACATTGCATATTTATATGATGAGGCTTTTTTGTATATGGAGTATCAAACTCTTAAAGATTATAGAACTGCCTATTATATTTATTGTGAGCTTGAGGACCTACAGCCCAACTATAAAGATGTACCAAGCAAAAAAGAAAACGCGCGTTTTTATGGAACAAACTTTATCTTGGTGGCGCTAAAAAATAGCACAAACCAAATAATACCATCGGCTTTAGAACAAGAATTATTAAAGCTAGACACCTATGGTCTTGATAAGTTCTGGACGCAGTACCATACCCAACAACAACGCGATATAAATTATAGCCATGGCATCACATTAAACTTTAGAGATATTGATGTTTCTCCAGAAAAAATAAGTGAAACTATAGAGAGACGTTCAAAGCGAATTAAAGACGGCTGGCGGTATGAATATGACGCAAATGGGAATGTAGCAAAAGACAGTTTAGGCAATGATATAAAAAAAGATGTCTATCTAAGAGTCTCAGCAAGTATAACCTATATTACGCAATTAAAATCTGCACGTGTAGCAGCAACGGTAATCTACACAAATACTCAAACAGGGCGCAGGCTAAATCGTTTACCCATATCTAGTGAATTTATATTTAAAAATACCTTTGCTGGATTTACAGGAGACAAAAGAGCACTTACTAAAGAAGACCGTAATTTTCTAAAATATAATTTCATTGCCTTTCCATCTAATGAACAGATGGTGTTTGACACCGGTGAAGATTTAAAACTAAGTCTAAAGGATATTATAAAAAAAAACACCTTGTAATCTATCCTTTACAAAGGAGCGTTGTTTTTGCAGGCAAACTATCAATTTTACAAAAAACCTTCTTTCTTAAAGAAAGGAGTTTTTTGTAAAATGAATCATCCACCTAAAACTGCTCACGGTGCTTTATAAAAACCTCTTATATCAAATTTATTAGTGTATCTGCCTTAATGTCATTATGAGAAGCGTGCGCAATAACTTCGCCATTTTTTATAACGATAAGTTGAGGGCTTTGATGGAACACCTGAAACTCAGAACCAATTTCATTAGAAATATCTCTGTACGTAAGTAAGTCTAGATAATACAATTTTATTTTACTTGAATCTATAGCAAATGTGTCCTCAAAATCTCTGAGTACCATCCGGCTTATAACACACCTAGTAGAGTGTTTAAATATTGCAACAGGGATCACTTTAGACTCTTGTTTTATATCAAGTAATTGATCAATTGTATTTAGCTCAACCCAAGGCACTTTATTTTTTTCTTTTGCTGGTTTGGCAGAATCTTCTTTTTTAAATGCACTAAAAAAACCCATACATATATATTTTTTTTCAAATATCGTATTATTTCAATTATAATGCTGAAGGTGTGAACTAAAATGATAACGTAAGAGATCTCATTACAAACTAAATAATTGATAAAAAAAAAACTTTAATAAAAATCGGAACTTTATTGACACTTCAAAGAATTAATCTGTTTTTCATCTAAAAAGAAAGAAAGAAAATAAAACTTGTTTTTTATTTTTATATATTGTTGGACTTAAACTAATATTTAATTACCCTTAACTTAATAAATAACGTTTTTATGAAAAAAATTACTACTTTACTTATGTTAGCTATTATGACAACCTTCGGTTGGCAGGCTAACGCTCAAAATGGTGGAGACACCTGTGCTGAAGCCGTGAGTGCAGGCCCAGGAACATACTCTGATGTGGCCATTATAGTCGGAACAGGAGGCGCAACCAACACAGGTGGTACAGATGCCATGTGGTATAGCTACACACCGGCTGAAGATGGTGTACTATCTGTTAATTCATGTGCCTCAGATCCAGGCGGTGTAGACACTAGAGTTTACGTACACACAGATGGCTGTGATACGTTAACAATTCTTGCTGCTGATGATGATGGTTGTGACGCACCAAACGGTTTTGGATCTAGTGTTACTGACATAGCAGTAGTTGCTCAACAGGAATACTTAATCCAGTGGGATGACAGATGGAATGCTGGTCAATTTGACTGGGAATTATCTGGACCAGATGCATATGTTCCATTAGATCCTACAGTATTACCTATTACACTAGAAAATCAATTACCAACATTTGGAGATTTTAACGGGTCATTTACGCAGGCTATTGCAAATCCAGATGCAACAGGAGCAAACACTTCTGCTACTGTAGCTGAAAATACTGTTCCAGCTAACGCAGGTTTTGCAGGTGTTAACTTTGGTTTAGACGCTAACATTGATATTTCTGTTCAAAAAGGATTTACAATGACCGTATGGTCACCAGTTGCAAATACTCCAGTACTTCTAAAATTAGAAAACGGATCTGGAGCAAATGCAGAGGTTCTTGCAACAACAACTACTACGAGTGCATGGGAAACCATCTCATTTGATTTTAGTGCGGTAGGACAATTAACATATGAGTCTGTAACACTCTTCATGAACTTTAATGTAGTAGACCCAGCAACTCAAACTTACTACTGGGATAACCTAGAGCAAGTTGATGTACTTGTTACAGGAGGTGCTTTAATCTCAGAGATTGATGCAGACCAAACAGGTACTGACGATCAAGAATTCGTAGAAATACAAACAGAATTTGCAAACCAGTCATTAAATGGTATGCTTGTAGTATTCTTTAATGGTTCTAATGATTCAAGTTACAGAACTTTAGACCTTACTGGATTTGCTTCAGATGAAAACGGATATTTCCTTCTAGGAAGTGACGCAGTACCTGGTGCAGATATTACAATGGGAGCTAGTAATACAATCCAAAACGGAGCAGATGCTGTTGCACTTTATATGGCAGATGCAGCAAACTTCCCTGATGGAACAGCAGCTACAGACGCAGGTCTTTTAGATGCTATTGTATACGGAACAGGTGATGCAGATGATGCAGAACTACTTACTGCACTTGGTCAAACCACTCAGTGGGATGAGAACGAAAATGGAGCTAAAGACACTGAGTCTCTTCAGTTTGATG
>CAJWVI010000020.1 GCA_913048115.1 uncultured Flavobacteriaceae bacterium
AACAACTGCAATGCTGGGGCTAATAGCACAGAGCAGAGATTTGTGTATGCAACAACAATACAGCCCACGACCAATGGGTTTGGAGGTTTTTAAAATGGGGATGGAACTTGCTGCAATGGATGGTATTGGAGTTCAACAGACAGCAAAATAAATAGAGAGGCTGCCTGGGTTCAGTCTTTTCGAAATGGACAAAATGGTATACAGGCTACCTACGATATAGGAATTAAAACCTTTGAAATGAACCTAAGAGCAATAAGAAGTTTTTAAACAACAACATCTATAGAGTCTTAACAATACACTTATTGCTAATATTTAATAACTTTATAAAAGAGGCACTTATACCTTTTATGCGTGAAACTCGCTAATTAATTAGAAAGCATGCGCGAATATTATTAACAAAAAAGCCTACGATATAAATCATAGGCTTTTTTGTTGTAAACATAGTATTATTTATTTCTTTGCCGTTGTTGCCTTTTTCTTTGGAGCAGCAGCAGCTTTTTTTGCTGGTACTTTCTTTACGGTCTTTTTAATAGCTTTAGGCGCTTTTTCTTCAACCTCAACTTCAGTTTTAGTTTGGTCTTCAGCTACTTTTGTTTCTTGTTTAGCTTCAGAAAAATCTGTAAACCCATTTTTTACTAGAAGGTTGTACCACTGTACCACTTTCTTAATATCACTTGGGTACACACGTTCTTCATCATAATCTGGTAAAATTCCAAAAAAGAATTCTTCTAACTCTAATTTTGGCACTTTATGGCTAATGGTTTCACTTCCTGCTTCTTTGGCTGCAATCTTTTGAAATATTTCACGAAGCGGTACTTCTTTTGTCAATGTGTAAATAGCTATTTCAGTAAGCAAGCTTACATTATGCCTTGAACTTACACTTATTTTTTTCTGGTCTAATAGAGACTCTGCCAAAAAACCACCACGGGTTTGTTTGGTCATTTTATACAATCCTGGTTTTCCTGAAATTGATAATACTTTTTCTAAACTCATAATTATTTGAAATCTTTTCGTGTATTATAATCGTTTTGATGTTTCTAAAGAAAGTTCTTTAAGTAATTAAACGATTACAAAGATGTTTTGAAATTTTGTGATATGCAACCGTTTAACGTTTCTTTTTAGCATTTGGAAAACGCATGCGGTAATCTGCATTTGCTTTTCCTTTACTTATGTTAGATAGCTTCCCTTTTATTAAGCGTTTTTTTAACGAAGAAAGTTTATCAGTAAATAAGATTCCCTCGATATGATCATACTCATGTTGTATAATCCTGGCTATAATACCAGTATAGTTTTGTGTATGCTTTTTGAAATTTTCATCATAGTACTCCACAGTGATGTTTGGCTTTCTGTACACATCTTCTCTTACATCTGGAATACTCAAACACCCTTCATTGAAAGAAAACTCTTCTCCTTCTTCTTCTAAAATAGTTGCATTAATAAACGTCTTCTTAAACCCCTGAACTGCAGCTAACTCTGCTGCATCCATCTCATCTTCATCAGCAAAAGGGCTTGCATCTACCAAGAAAATACGAATTGGCAAACCTATTTGGGGTGCTGCTAAGCCTACTCCACTAGCACCGTACATTGTTTCATACATGTTTTCTAACAGCGAATCTAAATTAGGATAGGCCTTAGGTATCTCTTTGCATTCTTTTCGTAACACAGGATCGCCGTAAGCTACAATAGGTAATATCATTTTTTAATTTTTTGTGTTTAATCTATGTACTGAGTTTCATTGACATTAGTAGTTCAAAAACTACTTAGTATATAAAAACTGTTGTAAAATTATAGTGGCACTTATCTCATCGACAAGGGCTTTGTTTTGTCTTTGTTTTTTTTTAAGACCACTATCAATCATGGTCTGAAAAGCCATTTTACTGGTATAACGCTCATCAACTCTTACTATAGGAATGTTCGGGAATTTCACAGAAAATCCTTTGATAAAGTTTTGAATATTTCCCTCAACACTTGATGGCGTACCATCTTTCTGGGTAGGTTCACCAATAACAAGGGTGTCTACCGTTTCATTAGAAAAATAGGTGCTTAAAAAAGGCATTAACCCGTGTGTTTCAACCGTAGTTAAACCTGAGGCAATAAGCTGTAACTCATCTGTTACTGCTATTCCTGTGCGTTTAGTACCGTAGTCTATAGCGAGAATTCTTCCCATTTTTACTGCAAAAATAAAGGTTTATAGTATACTATGCTACATATGGTGTATTTAATCAATAGGGTGTTTATATTTGCATAACATTAAAAAAACACAAGCACATATAAAGCCATGAAAAACCTTCAAGATAGAATAGAAAAAGCCTGGGAAGATCGTTCTTTATTAACCCAACAAGAAACTATAGATACCATTGTCGAAGTGGTGCGTTTGTGTGATGAAGGAATACTACGCTGTGCAGAGCCTACTGCTAATGGTTGGAGGGTAAACCAATGGGTAAAAAAAGCAGTGGTATTATATTTCCCTATCCAAAAGATGGAAACCTTAGAGGCAGGGATTTTTGAATATCATGATAAAATTCCATTAAAGAGAGGATACCAGGCTAAAGGCATTCGAGTGGTACCAAGCGCAGTGGCACGTCACGGAGCCTATATCAGTAAAGGAGTTATTTTAATGCCTAGTTATGTTAATATTGGAGCCTATGTAGATCAAGGAACTATGATAGACACATGGGCAACTGTTGGTAGTTGTGCACAAATTGGCAAAAACGTACACTTGAGTGGCGGGGTTGGTATTGGTGGAGTATTAGAACCACTTCAGGCAGCACCTGTTATTATTGAAGATGGCGCTTTTATTGGTTCACGCTGTATTGTTGTAGAAGGAGTTCGTGTAGAAAAAGAAGCCGTCTTGGGCGCAAATGTAGTGCTTACTATGAGTACTAAAATTATAGATGTTACGGGTGAAACTCCTATAGAAACAAAAGGTGTTGTACCAGCACGATCTGTAGTGATACCTGGGAGTTATACAAAACAATTTCCTGCTGGAGCTTTTCAAGTTCCATGTGCTCTTATTATCGGGAAACGCAAAGAAAGCACAAACAAAAAGACCTCTTTAAATGATGCATTGCGTGAATATGATGTAGCGATCTAAAAATATACTGTAGAAAAACCCCTATATTTAGCAGTGTAAATCTCGCTATGAAACCTATTGTATTATTTTGTCTAGCACTCATTTTTTTGCCTATTGTTTTGATGGGGCAAGAAGTAGCTGTTTTTGCGCAATTTAATGGACAGTATGATTATGTAGCCTTTGGTAACACTCTAAATATAGGAGAAAACACAGGTGCAAACCCACCAACTCCTTGTGAGATTTTAACTACAAGTAGCGCCAACTTTGAGTTACAACCTGATCAAGAACTAATTGCTGCATATCTCTATTGGGCAGGTTCTGGAACGGGAGATTTTGATGTAACACTTAATGGAACCCCAATTACTGCAGAACGAACTTTTGAAGACAGCATGAGCAATGGCTTGGTCTTTTTTGCTGCTTTTGCTGATGTGACTTCTCTTGTTCAAACCATTGGCAACAGCACCTACACACTAGCAGATTTGGACTTAACAGAGGTTATTGCTGCTTACTGTGGAAACACAACAAATTTTGGAGGATGGGCAATTACTGTTATTTACCAAGACCCTACCCTACCCTTAAATCAAGTTACTGTCTTTGATGGACTGGAGAGTGTTTCCTCTACGAACACAAACCTCACAATTAATCTTTCAAATATAAATGTATTAGATAATAATGGCGCCAAAATTGGGTTTTTAGCTTGGGAGGGTGATCGATCCCTTTCTGTGACAGAAACCTTACAAATAAATGGAAACATTATAAGCAACCCTCCTCTCAACCCTGCAGACAACGCTTTTAATGGTACCAATAGTTTTACAGGAAATGAAGTGCTCTACAATATGGATATAGATTTTTACTCTATAGAAAACAACATAAACCCAGGAGATACTAGTGCCGTTATTGACCTAACCTCTGGACAAGATTTTGTAATGATAAATAATATTATAACGGTATTAAACTCTCAATTACCTGATGCTACCATAAGCATAGATAGCATTCAAGGTGGCATCATATGTGGTGATAGAGAATTAGAGATTCAATATACCGTATACAATATAAACTGTACAGACCCGCTTCCTGCAAACACGCCTATTGCCTGGTATGCAGACACTACCCTAGTTGGGCAAAGCCAAACCAGCTCCATAATTCCTATTGATGGACAACAAACAATATCCATCTCCATTACCATACCCGAGGCAGTTGGGGTAGACTTTGAACTCAATGTATTTGTAGATGACAACGGTGCTGGTGCAAGCACGGTTTCTGAAATTTTAGAGGACAATAACCAAGACAGTGCTATTATTCATCTTTTAGATCTTCCTCAAACAAGCCAATTACAAGACTTAGAACGCTGCGATTTAAATGGCAAAGAAATCTTTGATCTTACAGAGGCAATTATACAGGTAGACCCAGATGCTGTTATTAGTTTTCATCTATCACAAATAGATGCAGACAGCAATACAAATCCTATTTTAAATCCTACCGAGTATACAAACATTGAAAACCCGCAACAAATATTTGTAAGGGCAGACAATACAGAATGTCAAGTTGTAAATTTCTTTAACATAGTAGTAATTCTATGTCCAATTCCAGATGCTACTATTTCTATAGACAACACTCTTGAGGCCTGTAGGACCGAAAACCTAGCCGTTGCATATACAGCATACAACACCCTAGGAACAGGACCATTGCCCGCTAATACTCCAATTGCTTTTTATATTGATGCTGTTTTAGTGATGCAATCTCAAACACAAGGAGTTATAGCTCCAGGGGCAAGTGAAAATGGTTTTATTGAAATTACGCTAGAGACCTCAATGCCAGATAGTTTTTTACTGCGAGTGATTATTGATGATACTGGTAACCAGCAAGGCATTGTAGAGGAGTTGGATGAGACCAATAATGAATCTACAGCACAAGTAACGTTTGTATCTATTGCGCCCATTGCACAATTACCAGATTTACTGCTGTGTGATGAGGGCTTTAATATGGCCATTTTTGACCTCACGACGCAAAATCAAGCGGTAAGCACAAATCTAGATGACACTATACACTATTACACCTCACTAGACAATGCAACAACAGAGTCTTTTGCTATTACAAACCCTTCAAGTTATCAAAACATTGGTGGAGATCAACAAATTTTCGTAAGACTAGACACCAATGTATGTTTTGCTATTAGTGCCTTTTGGATACGCATAAAAAAATGTCCACCTTTTATTCCTCAAGGATTTTCTCCAAATCTAGATGGCTTTAATGATGAATTTGAAATTACAGGACTCTTAAACATCTATGAGAATTTTGAATTAAAAATATACAGCAGAGAAGGTAATTTAATATATACGGGGGCAAATGCTAGAGGTTTCTGGAACGGCATCCCTAATACCGGATTTTTACATAATGAAATAATAGTTCCTGTTGGCACCTATTACTATGTATTATTTTTGAATGATCCAGCAATGCCAAAACCCCAAATTGGGTTTGTGTATATCAACTATTAAAGACGCTTTAAATTGATAAAAGCAGCAAATTCTAAAGCTGGCTTAAGCAATCTTTATAACAAAGGCTAAGCAAATAGAAACACTTCAAATAAAAACTAAGAAGTTGTATTTTAAATATAAAATTCTAATTTGTTTTTGAAATATTTTACCTTAATGCTTTTGGGGTAAATTTAAGGAAATGATGACCTTAATTTGGCTATTTTTGTTGGCCTATGAAATTCGATATTGTTTCAAAATTTAAACCTACAGGAGATCAGCCTAGTGCAATCAAATCACTCGTGGATGGAATCAACTCCAATGAGCAATACCAAACATTACTTGGGGTAACAGGGAGTGGTAAAACATTTACCGTTGCCAATGTTATACAACAGGTTGAGAAACCAACCCTTGTGCTTGCCCACAACAAGACCTTAGCAGCACAGCTCTATTCAGAATTTAAGCAGTTTTTCCCTAACAATGCGGTAGAGTATTTTGTTTCCTATTATGATTATTACCAACCAGAAGCTTTTATTCCTTCAAGTGGTGTTTACATAGAAAAAGATCTTTCCATTAATGAAGAAATTGAAGTAATGCGTCTAAGCACTACATCTTCTTTACTTTCTGGGCGTCGTGATGTAATTGTTGTTGCATCAGTGTCCTGTCTTTACGGTATTGGAAACCCTGTAGAGTTTCAAAAAAACGTAATTTCACTAGAAAAAGGACAAGTAATTTCAAGAACAAAACTACTACACCAACTAGTACAAAGCCTCTACTCTAGAACCGAGGCAGATTTTAACCACGGGAACTTTCGCATCAAAGGAGATACCGTGGATGTATTTCCTGGATATGCAGATAATGCATTTAGGGTTCACTTTTTTGGTGATGAAATAGAAGAGATAGAAGCCTTCAACCCATTAAATAACGATGTGATTGAAAAATATGAGCGTCTCAATATTTATCCTGCCAATATGTTTGTAACATCACCAGATGTGTTACAAGGAGCTATCAAAGAAATTCAAGACGATTTAGTAAAACAAATAGATTACTTTAAAGAAATAGGAAAACACCTAGAGGCAAAACGTCTTGAAGAACGCACCAACTTTGATCTTGAAATGATTCGAGAATTAGGATACTGTAGTGGTATTGAAAATTATTCTAGATACTTAGACGGCCGCCTTGCAGGAACACGTCCTTTTTGCTTACTCGATTTTTTTCCAGATGATTTTTTAATGATTGTAGATGAGAGCCATGTAAGTGTTCCGCAAGTTGGCGCTATGTATGGAGGTGACAGATCACGTAAAGAAAATTTGGTAGAATATGGTTTTAGACTTCCAGCAGCTATGGACAATAGACCATTAAAGTTTGAAGAGTTTGAAGCAATGCAAAACCAAGTGATCTATGTAAGTGCTACTCCTGCAGATTATGAATTAGAAAAATCTGACGGGGTGTTTGTTGAACAAATTATAAGACCTACCGGCCTATTAGACCCGCCCATAGAAGTACGCCCTAGTCTTAACCAAATTGACGATTTACTAGAAGAAATCCATAAACGAATTGAGCTTGATGAGCGTGTTTTAGTGACTACATTAACCAAGCGCATGGCAGAAGAACTCACCAAATATATGGACCGTGTAAACATTAGGTGCCGTTACATACACAGTGATGTCGATACCCTAGAGCGCGTAGAAATTATGCAAGACCTGCGCTTGGGCTTATTTGATGTTTTGGTTGGTGTTAACTTACTAAGAGAAGGACTTGATTTACCAGAGGTGTCATTGGTCGCTATATTAGATGCAGATAAAGAAGGTTTTTTAAGAAGTGAACGCTCGCTAACGCAAACAGTGGGACGCGCCGCTCGTAATTTAAATGGTAAAGCTATTTTGTATGCAGATAAAATTACAAAAAGCATGCAAAAAACCATGGACGGCACACAGTACCGCCGAGGTAGACAAATTGCACATAATAAAGAACACGGTATTACTCCTAGCGCCATTAAAAAGAGTTTTGAAAACTCATTGACCAAGTCTAAACAAGATGCCTATGCTATTGAAACCCTAGACACTCTTGCTGGAGCAGAACCAGAGGGTCAATACTTAACCAAACCACAGTTAGAAAAGAAGATTAGAGATACTAGAAAAGCCATGGAAAAATCTGCCAAAGAGTTAGACTTTTTAATGGCCGCCAAACTAAGAGATAAAATAAAATCTTTGCAGAAAACCGTAGCAGAATTGATTTAATACCTTCTGTAATTTATGGATTTTTATCTTTGTGCCAAAAAGCCATAAACTCGAGATGCTTCTGCTTTCAAACTTCCTCTCAAACTGTTACATTTGTATAAAACCAAATACCCATGTTAAAAGCAGGAGTTCTAGGTGCAGGACACTTAGGGAAAATACATTTAAAGTTATTACAGCAATCAACCAAATATGATTTGGTTGGCTTTTATGATTCTAATCAAGAAGCTGCTAAAGCCATTGAAAAGGAGTTTGGCTACAAAAGTTTCTCTTCTATGGAATCTCTCATACAGTCTTGTGATATGGTGGATGTAGTAACCCCTACTATTTATCACTACACGTGTGCAGAGAAGGTCATAAAAGCAGGTAAGCATTTATTTATTGAAAAGCCTATCACACACACTGTTGTAGAAGCTGATACCATTCGTGATTTGGCCAAAGAACACGGGGTTCGCGGTCAAGTAGGACAGGTAGAGCGTTTCAACCCAGCGTTTATGGCTGTTAAGGACATGATTGATAAGCCTATGTTTATTGAGGCCCATAGATTGGCAGAGTTTAATCCACGAGGCACAGATGTTTCTGTGGTCTTGGACTTAATGATCCATGATATTGATGCTATTTTAAGTGTTGTTAAAAGTGATGTTAAAAAAGTACATGCTAGTGGCGTCTCAGTTATTAGCGAGACTCCAGATATCGCCAATGCACGTATAGAATTTGAAAACGGATGTGTTGCCAATTTAACTGCCAGTCGTATTTCAATGAAGACCATGCGTAAAGCTAGATTTTTTCAAAAAGACGCCTACATATCTGTAGATTTTTTAGAAAAAAAATGTGAGGTAGTAAAAATGAAAGATGCTCCAAAAACACCAGATGATTTTGCAATGGTATTAACCAATGCAGAGGGCGTAAAAAAACAAATTTATTTTGATAATCCAGAGGTGCCTGGCAACAATGCTATTCTAGATGAACTCGATAGTTTTGCAGACGCAATTGCACATGACAGAACTCCTGAGGTATCACTAAGACAAGGTGCAGAAGCATTACGTGTGGCGATGTTGATTATTGAAAATTTCAAAATGTTATAATAAATAAAATAAAACTTCCTTTTAAGGAAAGAATTAATACACATATTTCATGAAAAACGTAGCAGTAATTGGAGCAGGAACAATGGGTAATGGTATTGCACATACCTTTGCGCAAAATGACTATAAAGTTCAATTAATTGATGTTTCTAGGGCATCTTTAGACCGTGGCATGGCAACTATTGCCAAAAATCTAGACCGTATGGTCGCTAAAGAGAAAATCTCTGAGCAAGACAAAGCAAGAACGCTCAATAACATTACAACTTTTACAGATTTAAAGACAGGTGTTGAATACGCTAGTTTGGTTGTAGAAGCAGCGACAGAAAATCTAAACTTAAAATTAAAGATTTTTAAAGATTTAGAATCTTTTTGTCCAGATGATACTATTATGGCAAGTAATACATCATCAATATCTATAACAGAGATAGCTGCAGTGACGTCAAGACCAGAGATGGTTATTGGAATGCACTTTATGAATCCTGTACCTGTAATGAAGTTAGTAGAAATCATTAAGGGATATAGTACCAGTGACCAAACCTATAACACGGTTGCAGAAATTTCAAAAAAGTTGGGTAAGATACCTGTGAAAGTGAATGACTATCCAGGCTTTGTAGCCAACCGTATTTTAATGCCAATGATTAATGAAGCGGTAGAAACACTTTTTAACGGTGTCGCAGGTGTTAAAGAAATAGACACGGTAATGATGCTAGGAATGGCTCACCCAATGGGTCCATTAGCGCTTGCAGATTTTATTGGTCTTGATGTTTGTCTATCTATTTTAAATGTAATGCATGATGGCTTTAAAAACCCAAAATATGCACCCTGTCCCCTATTAGTGAATATGGTAATGGCTGGTAAATTTGGAGCAAAAAGTGGAGAAGGATTTTATGACTATAGTGAAAACAGAAAAGCTGTTGATGTAGCTAAGATGTTCTCTTAAACATCGTATAAAGCAAGAAAAACCATGGCCAAAATAATTCCATTTAAAGCAGTACGCCCCACCCGAGATAAGGTGAGCCTTATTGCTGCAAGGTCTTATGATTCTTACACAAATGAACAAAGAGAAGCGCGTCTAAGAGACAATCCTTTTTCTTTTTTGCATGTTGTGTATCCTGGCTATAAATATTCTCAAGTAATTGAGGGTGAAAAGAGATACAAATTAGTACGCAATAGGTATCAAGAATTTAAAGAAGACGGTGTTTTCATGCAAGAAGAAGTACCTTCTTTTTATGTCTATAAAATCCTAAACCATGAAGGAGTAGAGTTTAATGGTATTGTAGCAGCGGCAAGTACTCAAGATTATGAAAAAGACATCATTAAAAAACACGAAGATACTTTACAATACAAAGAAGAAGTTTTTGTAAAATACTTGAAAACAGTAGGTTTTAATGCAGAACCAGTACTTCTTACCTACCCAGATAATGATGCCTTGGCAATAATTATTAAATCTGTAATGCAAACCAGAGCAGAGTATGAATTTACCACAACCCACAGAGACACTCATTATCTTTGGCCAGTAAGCCAAAGCGCTCTAGTTACTGAAATTTCAGAAGTATTTGAGGGTATGCCTACACTCTATATTGCAGATGGGCATCACAGAAGTTCTTCCTCTTGTTTATTATCAAAAATACTGCAGCAGGAGAACAAGCACCATACCGGAGAAGAACCTTATAATTACTTTATGAGTTTCCTGATTCCAGAAAGTGATTTAAAAATTTTTGAATTTAACAGACTTATTAAAGATCTTAATGGATGGAGTAAAGAAGAGTTTTTAATTCAGCTAGATTCTTTATTTAGAATCGAAAACAGAGCGCAAAACTTTTACAAGCCCTCCAAAAAACATCATTTCAGCATGTATCTTGATGGTGATTTTTACTCGCTGTACTTGCGTAAAGATAGTTATGAGATAGAAAATGCGCTTGACGGGCTTGATTCTCAAATTTTATATAAACTAATATTTGATCCTATTCTAGGGATAAAAGATCTACGCAATGATACCAGAATAGCCTATGCAGACGGCAAAAAAGATATGGCATATGTAAAAACCGCCGTCGACAATAAAGACTTTGCCGTTGGTTTTGGAATGCTTCCTGTTACTACACAAGAAATGAAGAAAATAGCAAACGAAGGATTAAAGATGCCTCCAAAGAGCACCTATATTGAACCTAAACTAAGAAGTGGTATTACTATTTATGAATTTTAATTCTTTTTAATTAAGAGAGTATAAAAAATAAATACATTAGAAACTACAACAGCAAATTAACATGAGTATTTCAGAAAATATAAAAAAATATCAAACCCTACTCCCAGAGCAAACTACCTTAGTTGCTGTTTCTAAAACCAAACCCGTAAGCAGCTTAATGCAAGCATATGATGCTGGACAGCGTGTGTTTGGCGAAAATAAAATACAAGAAATGGCATCCAAATGGGAAGAAATGCCCAAAGACATACAATGGCATATGATAGGTCATGTACAAACCAACAAGGTGAAATACATGGCTGCGTTTGTGAGTTTAATTCATACGGTAGATAGTATAAAATTATTGCGAGAAATCAACAAACAAGCTGCCAAACACGACAGAGTAATTAAGTGTTTGCTACAGATTAAAATAGCAGAAGAAGAAAGTAAGTTTGGAATGGATCAAGCAGATGCATTAGAATTATTAGCCTCGGAGATTGCAACAACATTGCCACATGTTGCAATTGTTGGGTTGATGGGAATGGCTACCTTTACACAAGACAAAACACAGGTGGAGGCAGAATTCAATAAATTAAGTGTCATCTATAAAGATGTTAAAACCAAATACCCACAATTAACTATTTTAAGCATGGGTATGAGTGGTGACTTTACACTAGCCCTAAAACATAATAGTAATATGGTGCGTATTGGGAGTTCTATTTTTGGAGCTAGAAATTAAAATTAAGTAAAAGCATATTGGAATACGCAATTTTAGACATAGAAACTACCGGAGGGAAATACAATGAAGAGGGCATCACAGAAATTGCGATCTATCGTTTTGATGGAGACAAGGTAGTAGATCAATTTGCTAGCCTAGTAAACCCAGAGATACCTATACAACCCTTTGTGGTAAAACTTACAGGTATTAATAATGGTATGCTAAAAAATGCACCAAAGTTTCATGAAGTTGCCAAAAGAATTATAGAAATTACAGAGGGTACTATTTTAGTAGCACATAATGCTCAATTTGACAATAGAATACTCACAACAGAATTTGATAGACTAGGCTACAATTTTGATAAAGAAACATTGTGCACCGTTGAGGTCGCTCAACAGCTTATGCCAGATATGCCTTCTTATAGTCTTGGAAAGTTAGTGCGCGCCCTAGGAATTCCAATAACAAACAGACACCGTGCACAAGGAGATGCCTTAGCTACCGTTGAACTCTTTAAGCTACTGCTGCTTAAAGATTTTAAAAAACAAATGGCGCAACACTTTATTAAAAAGAATCCTAGAAGACATCTAGATTCAAAACTAATAACTCTTATTAAAGCGGCTCCCACAGCAATAGGTGTTTACTACATGCATCGAGAAGATGGAACTATTATTTATATTGGAAAAAGCAAAAACATACAAAAAAGATTAACCCAACACTTCACTAACGACAATAGAAAGTCAAAGGCAATACAGCTTGAGGTTACAGCAGTAACCTATGAAAAAACTGGGAACGAATTAATTGCACTTTTAAAAGAAAGTGAAGACATTAAACAGCTTAACCCAAAATACAACAGAGCCTTACGCAAAAGAACCTTTAACGCACAGCTTATTTCATTTACAGATGCTAGTGGATATATTAATTTAAAAATTGAAAAAGCAGACGCACGTAAAAAGGCCATTACAACCTTTAGCAACCTTCAAGCTGCCAAAGCTAATCTTGAAAATATTATTGGAAAATATGCTTTGTGCCAGAGACTAGGAGGTTTTCAAGACACAAAAAAGGCCTGTTTTAGTTACGGTATAAAAGAATGCGCAGGAGCTTGTATTGGAGAAGAAACCCCAGAGGCATACAACGAGAAAGTAAAGATATTTCTTAAAGACTATAGTTATCAAAATCAACACATGTTGGTTATTGACAAAGGGAGAAACCCAGAGGAGCGATCGGTTGTTTTAATAGCGCATGGTGTTTATAAAGGGTTTGGATTTTATACCTTAAACCATCAAATCACAAATCCTGAAATACTAAAATCTATTATTAGCCCAATGCACAATAATAGAGATGCACAACACATTTTACAGTCCTACTTAAGAAAAAACAAAGTAATTAAAATTATAAATCTAGATGTAGAGCATCAAAGTTTATAGAAACTTCTGTACTTTTAACAGTGTAAAACTAAAATATTGAGTAGCAAAAACCCCATATCCTTACGTAACAAATTACATAATATCATCTATGAGGCAGACACTCCTATAGGAAAACTGTTTGATGTCGTACTCCTTATTTTAATTCTAGTAAGTGTTATCTTGGTCATGCTAGAAAGTGTTGCCTCTATTGATACTCATTACCACGAGTTCTTATATTTTGGAGAATGGGTTATTACTATATTTTTTACCATTGAATATATCTTACGAATTATTACTGTAAAAAAACCATCTAGTTATATCTTTAGCTTTTATGGTATTATTGACCTGCTGTCTACCATACCATTATACCTGTCATTTATTTTAGCAGGAAGTAATGCACTACTTGCTGTTAGAGCATTTAGGTTGTTAAGAGTTTTTAGAATATTAAAAATTACACGCTATTTAGGAGAGGCAAACAAATTAAACAAAGCCTTACAAGACAGCAAGCCCAAAATATTTGTCTTTTTATTTGCGGTACTAATACTCTCAATTATAGCTGGAACTATTATGTATTTAATTGAAGGAGAAGCCAGTGGCTTTGTAAGCATTCCTATTAGCGTATATTGGTGTATTGTTACACTTACCACCGTTGGCTTTGGAGATATTGCTCCTGTTACGCCTCTGGGGCAATTTATAGCTGCCATTATCATGATTATGGGGTATGGCATAATTGCAGTACCAACAGGTATTGTAAGTGCAGAATATGCAAGTAAAAAAACAACTACAATAGAAGACCCTAATTATGTACATGTAAATACTCAATCATGTCAAAACTGTAATGCAACCAAGCATAACGACAATGCAGAGTTTTGTCATAAGTGTGGAACAGCATTACATGAAAAAGAGCTTTTAAATTAATGTCAAAAAAACCATTACTTATTTGTGTCGTAGGTGCTACAGGAATTGGCAAGACAGCACTTGGTATTGCACTAGCAAAAGCATTTAACACAGAGATCATATCGGCAGATTCCCGCCAATTTTACAAAGATATGAGTATCGGAACTGCTGTACCTTCTCCAAAAGAATTGGACGCAGCTCCACATCATTGCATACAGCATAAAAGTATTTTTGATTCCTATAGCGTAGGAGATTTTGAACGGGAAGCACTTCTTAAATTGGACACTATTTTCACAAAACAGCCCACTGCCGTTTTGGTGGGTGGCTCTGGTTTGTATGTCGACGCTGTTGTGAATGGATTAGACTATTTTCCTTCCATTGACAAAGACATTAGATCAAGACTTAATGAAACACTTGAAAATCAAGGAATTAAAGCGCTCCAAACAGCCTTAAAAGAGGTGGACCCACTCTATTATAAAACAATGGATAGCGAGAATCCAAGACGATTGATACGAGCCTTAGAAATTTATAGAGGAACTGGAAAACCCTATTCAACTTTTTTAAAAGCAAAAGCCGCAAACAGAAATTTTGACACATTATACATTGGCCTCACTGCAGACAGGCCAATTGTTTATCAGCGCATCAATGCAAGAGTAGATATAATGATGGAAAATGGTTTGTTAGCTGAAGTAGAAGCACTGTACCCCCATCGCGGTCTAAATGCACTACAAACAGTAGCCTATAGAGAATTGTTTGAATATATAGACGGCACCCGATCGCTAGAAGATGCTGTAACCGAAATTAAAAAAAATACGCGACGTTTTGCCAAAAGACAAGGCACCTGGTTTAGAAAAAACCAAAACATACATTGGTTTGATTACATGAGTGATAATACAGATATCATTGCCTTTATAAAAGAAAAAAACACCCTAAAATAGGGCGTTTAAAACACTTATACATATGTCAATCACTTAAATATCAACCTCGCTTTTAACTACAAGACGAAATCCTTCACCGTGTATGTTGATGATTTCAACATCATCTTCTTTCTTTAAGTATTTGCGTAGTTTGGCGATATACACATCCATACTTCTTGAAGTAAAATAGTTATCGTCTCTCCAAATCTTAATCAATGCTAATTCGCGCGGCATTAAATCATTTTTATGCAATGCAAGTAAACGCAATAACTCATTCTCTTTTGGCGAAAGCTTTACTGGGTTTTCATTATTAAAGGTTAAAAAACGAAGCTTAGAGTTTAAGAAAAAATTTCCTACTTGAAACTCAAATTGCTTACTATCTGCAATAGAATCTTTGGCTTTGCGTTGTATGATTGCTTTAATTTTCATTAAAAGAACTTCACTATCAAAAGGCTTATTTAAGTAATCATCTGCGCCTACTTTATAGCCTTTTAAAACGTCCTCTTTCATAGATTTTGCTGTTAAAAAGATAATAGGAACATCTTCATTTTTTTCGCGTATTTCTTTAGCTAATGTGAAGCCATCTTTATAAGGCATCATGACATCTAAAATACAAAGATCATAATCATCTTTTTTAAATTTTTCAAAACCTTCCATGCCATTTTTAGCGTGTACAACGTTGTAGTCATTCATGGTAAGGTAATCTTTAAGAACGGTACCAAAGTTTGGATCATCCTCTACTAGTAATATTTTTTTGTTTTCAGTTTCCATATGTTACGTTATTAAGTGTAAGTTAAATATAAATGTGCTTCCTTTTGCTTGTTCGCTTTCTATTATAATTTCTGCTTGGTGATCGTCGAGAATCTTTTTTACGTATGATAATCCTAAACCATGTCCTTTCACATTATGAATATCACCAGTGGGAACACGGTAAAACTTTTCAAATATTTTATTTTGAACAGATTTACTCATCCCTATTCCTTGGTCTTGTATTTTTAAAACAACTTTATCTTTTAAATTTTCAGTATACACATCAATTTTAGGTGGCCCCTCAGAGTACTTTACGGCATTATCTAAAATGTTTACTATTACATTTGTAAGGTGTGTTTCATTTACAAATACATTTGTTTTTAAGGCTCCAAAATGAGTGTGAACATAACCACCATTATCCTCTACTATTAAACTAATACGGGACACAGCATCTTCTAGAACATGGTGTATATCATAGCGCTCTTTAGGTAAATTAAGTTCGTTTTTTTCTAGACCAGAAATGCGTAATACATCTTCAACTTGCCCCAACATTCTGGCATTTTCATCGCGTATCATCTTAACATACTTGGCAAAAAAAACTTCATCTCCTTTGACCTTAGGGTTTATAAGCGCATCAAGCGCAAGACCAATAGTAGCAATGGGTGTTTTAAACTCATGGGTCATATTATTAATAAAATCATTTTTAATTTGAGCGAGTTGCCGCTGTTTTACCAACTGGCTTAAAGCACTATAGAAAGCTATAAAAATAACGCTGGTAAAGGATAAAGACAAGATAGACATGCCTAGAATAGTAGACCAAACATCACGATCTTGTTCATAAAAATTTACATATAGTTGATATCCCTCATTTATATCGTTATTATCAAAGAGCGCTACTCTAAAAGTAGTCTGTGGAGATATATCAAATTTTTTGGAGCGTACTTTGGTTGCTAAACTGTTACTATACACTGCAAACTGGAATCTAGAGATAACACCTCTATCTTTTAATTGTCTTGATATACTTTCTTCTATTTCTTTTGCATTTACCCTTCTATGTAAAGGGGTATTTGCGGATATATTTGCAAATGCATTCTCAAATTGTTTACGCTCGTAATCTTTTAATCTATAAAAAGTCTCTGTATTGACAATGTGATTTTTAGACCCATCGACATGTTTCAAAACTTTTTGTGTTTTTGATTTGCTAGTTATCTTTTTAAAAACGATGCTATCAATATCTGTATCTAAAAAACTAGTTGACAATTTATAATCCTCTTCTAGAATTCCATCAGAAAATATAAAAGAATCATTAGACTTATCACTGTTAATCTTGTAGATTAATTCACTAATACTAATGCTTTCTGGGGTGCCAGCTTCAGATAAAAAATCACTGTAAATACCGTAATATTTTTCTGTTTCTTGTAATTCTATCTCCTCAGAGGTATTTACTAAAACTTGCCTTACGTTAGAAATAAACTGAGTTTCTTTATTATCATAAGAGTTAGAAATCCAATACCATTGAACAAAAATAATTCCAAGGAGTGAGAGCGCCATTAGCGCAACCAATAAACCAAAGACCTTTTTATCCATGTCCCAAAAATAAGATTTTAACATTTAGCCGTTCTTGTGTTTAACCAAATGTTAACAAAATTAGATTATGAATATGAAAATCAAGTATTTAGCAGCAAATTATGTATTTCTTCTACCTGTATTGTTGTTGTTTCAAGAGCTATGTTTTCTATAACATAGCTTGCCATAGGGATTTTCTTTTTGTCATCCCACTGATGTTGCATGCGAGCCTTTATAGTAGCTATCGAAGTTGTATCTCTTGCTAATACCCTATCAATTCTGACCTGTTTTGGAGCGGTCACTAAAATGGTGGCATCACATTGTTTAAAACCTCCATTTTCAAATAAAATAGCAGCCTCTTTAATACAATAAAAGGCAGTTTGTTTTTGCACCCATTTTTTAAAATGAGATGCTACTTTGGGATGTATAATAGCATTCATTTGGGCTAACAATGTAGTATCATTAAAAATCTTTTGGGCTATAAAGTCGCGGTTGGGTTTTGCATTATTATAAGCCTGTTCTCCCAGTAATGCAATTACTTTACTCTTTACTTGCGCAGAGGTAGACAAAATATTTTTTGCCTCGACATCAGCAATGTATACAGGAATTCCTTTAGCATAAAAAAGTTTTGCTATGGTAGATTTTCCGCTACCTATACCGCCTGTAAGTCCTACTATTTTCATTTAAAAATTAATAAGTCGATTTTTTTTGTTTCCATTTCTACTGCTGTAACATCGGCAGGACTCTCTTTTATGATAGGAATCATAAAGTTTTCTTCTATATCTCGAGATCTGTAATCACAAACAATTTTAAAGTCCTTTACTGTAACATCATTAAACCGATTTACTGGCACATTAAAGGCTACTTTTATGGTTGCTGGAAGCAGTTTAAAACTGCCTTGTAAAGGTTGATTAATAATCGATACGGGGACCATAATAATTTTTTGAGAATATTCTGAAACATCCTGGAATATAGAAACTATCTTTGGAGTAATTGTTATTGCTGTATCTCTCCAGGGTTGTAATAGAAGATTTTCTTTAATAGGTTCTGAAATATCTTTTAGTGATACCCATCTTGTTTTAACAACCTTTATGGTATCTAACACTTTTTTTGACCCTCTAATAACAACCGAGTCTGGTTGTACTTTTAAAGTTCCTAGGGCGTCAAACCCTATTTTATAGTCAATAGATAGGTCTACTTTTACTGGTAGCTTTTTAAAATTAAGTTGCTCTAATTCAATAATAAGCTCTGGCAATGACAATTGAGTAATACGACCGTCATCAACAACTTGATTAAGTATTAGTTTTTCTAATGCTGCACCATCAACTCTAGCTTGGTTTTTATTGTCTTTAAAAAATGAGTTTACATCAATAGTAATGTTTGGTTTATTAAAAACATAGCCTAAAAACTCAAAACGTGTCGCTGCTAAATTAAAAGAAAACTCTTGTGGATTATTTTTGGTAAGCATAGTTCCTTCTGGAACACCAACATAGGTAATTGTTGCAACTACAGAGGCAACATCTTGCTTAGAAAACTTAGTCAACATCCAAAAAACAGATGCTAAAACCAAAAAGACGACAAAGGCCTTAAGCTTAGAGTTTTTAAAGGGGTTTTTAAAGAGTGTTGCCATAATGTATACGCTTGTGGTAAATTACTTAAAAAATAATCTTGGAAACTGCTTTTGGGGATCTTTTTCAAGCCAGTGTACAAAAATAGTTGCTTTTAAAAACCCATAACCATATCCAAAAAACTGAATGAACATTGCACCAATAGACATAAAACCTATAAATAGGCTCCTTGTCTTATAGATTGCATCAATTAGTACAACCACTAAATAGGTAGCTAATGGACATAGAAACAGCCAAGTATAAAAAATTCCAAGAAGCAAAGACCCTAGCGCAAAAAAGATATACAATGTTGGAAACCAAAATGTTATTTTGGATGCATCTGGATGCCATTTATTTAATATTGGACGTACCATACCAAATTTATAAACCTGTACAGCAAAACTCCTCCAAGATACTCTACGTTTATGAAATACCGCTGCACCAGGTATAAAGGCAGTTTCAAACCCTGCTTTTATAATACGTTGTGAAATATCTGGATCTTCTCCTGGATGAATCTTTGCAAATCCCTGAGTAGCTTCAAAGGCTTTTCTAGAGATGCCCATATTAAAACTTCTAGGTTCAAACTCTTGCACCCCTTTTGTGTTACCGCGTATACCTCCTGTTGTTAAAAAAGAAGTCATGCTATAATTAATTGCTTTTTGCAGGGGCGTAAAACTATCATGAGCCGTATCTGCTCCACCAAAACAATCTACATAGCGGTTTTCTAAAAATTTAGTTACGGTTTCAAGATAATGAGTTGGCAGTAGCACATCACTGTCAAGGATTATAAAGTAATCTCCCTTGGCTAGGCGCATCCCGAAGTTTCTTGAATCTCCAGGACCCGTATTGGGTTTTTGATAATAAGAAATAGTTAAGTCATCCTTAAAGCTTGTTACTATTTCTGAGCAACAAAGGGTTGACCCATCTTCAACTATAACAATTTCAAAGCTTTTGGAAGTACGTACCTGCTTAAAACTCTCTAGCAGTTCTTTAATCTCCTGAGGTCTATTATAAACTGGAATGATAAACGAAAACTGAACCATCATTTTGTAAAGTTAATCAAAAAAACCACCTCAACTTTCGTCAAGGTGGTTTTAGAAATAGTATAGAATGAATTACTCTTTAGTAAAAGTGTCCATCACTTGGTCACTAACTCCCATATTAGAGAATCCACCATCATTAAATAAGTTTTGCAACGTAACCCGTTTGGTTAAATCACTAAACATAGCTATGGTATAATTTGCGCAATCTTCTGCCGTAGCGTTTCCTAGAGGGCTCATTTTTTCTGCGTAAGCAATAAATCCATCAAACCCTTTCACTCCTTGTCCAGCCGTGGTTGGTGTTGGTGATTGAGAAATTGTATTAACACGTACATTTTGATCTCTTCCGAAGAAATAACCAAAACTACGCGCAATAGACTCTAAGTAAGCTTTATTATCTGCCATATCATTATAGTCTGGAAATACACGTTGGGCAGCCATATAGGTAAGTGCTACAATACTACCCCATTCATTCATAGCATTGTGGTTGTAGAGTACACTCATGGTTTTGTGAAAAGAAACTGCAGATACATCCCACCCTTTATGTGTCCAGTCATAGTTTTGACTTGTGTATGGCTTTCCTTTACGAACATTTACAGACATTCCTATCGAGTGAAGTACAAAATCTATTTTACCTCCTAAGATTTCCATAGACTTAATAACCAAATTTTCAAGGTCTTCCATAGATGTTGCATCTGCTGGAATTATTTCAGAACCTGTTTTTTCTGCCAGTGTCTTAATTTGCCCCATACGCATTGCTATAGGTGCATTTGTTAAAACAAAAGTTCCACCCTCTTGATGAACTCTTTCTGCTGTTTTCCAAGCAATTGAATTTTCATCAAGAGCTCCAAAAATAATTCCTCGTTTTCCTTTTAATAAATTATAAGACATCTTTAATACTTTTAATGGTTGTTTTATTTGCTTTTTTCTGTGCTGTAAATATACAGTATCCTTTTTTAATTAAGTAATTCTTTTGCGTTTGCTAGGGTGGTATCGGTAATGCTATTACCGCCAATCATCTGTGCTATTTCCACAATACGCTCTTCTTCTGTAAGTTGCTTTAAATGTGTTACGGTACCGCTGTCACGATCCTCCTTATACACTTTAATATGTTGTTCTCCTTTGGCTGCAATTTGAGGCAGGTGTGTAATACTAAGTATTTGCATTTGCATACTCATCTTACCCATAATATATGCCATTTTTAATGCGATCTCTCCAGAAACCCCAGTGTCAATTTCGTCAAAAACAATGGTGGGCAACTTTTTGTATTGAGACAACAAGGCTTTTACTGATAACATAATTCTACTCATTTCACCTCCAGAGGCTACTTTTTTAAGAACCCCAAAATTACCACCTTTATTGGCTGTAAAGTAGACAATAACCGTATCTGTCCCAGATTTCTTAAAGGTTTGAGAACTATTAAATTCAAGCTTAAATTGAGCATTTGGCAAACCAAGTAAAGATAAGTTTTCTTCTAGTTTTTGTTTTAAAATTGGCACAGCTCCTACTCTATTATCATGAAGATCTTTAGCAAACTTTAAAAGAGTGTTCGTTAGCTTTTGTTTCTCTTGTTCTAAAGTCTCAATGGTAGTATCTAGCTGGAGTGTATTAAGTATTTTAGAACTTAAACTAGATTCAAGTGCAACAAGTTCTGCAACACTAGAGGCACTATGTTTGTGCTGTAATTTGTATACTGTTTGTAGTATTTCATTGATTCTAAAAAGCTCTGAAGGATTAGCTTCCAAGGCTTCAGAAGCACTTTCAAGACTAGATTGAATATCTTCTAGTTCTAATGTTACACTATGCAAACGCTCATAGAGTTCTTGGTAGGAAGGAGCATATTGTGAGATTGAACTCAACACGCTTCTAGCTTCTTTGATAGCATCCAAAGCGCCAATATTTTCTTGAGAAAATAATTGATCTATATTAGCAAAAGACGCTTGTATTTCTTCTGCATTATTCAATGTTTCAAAAGTAGTTTCTAAGGCCTGTTGATCTACATTATCTAAGGACGCCTCTGAGAGTTCTTGTTGTAAAAAAGTATGATAATCAAGCTCTTTAATTGCAGCCTCTTTTTGTGCTAATTGTGTTTTTAATGCTATTGAAATGCTAGAGAATTGATCTAAGGCATTTTGATACCCTTGCAATATAGGAGCATTGCCGGCTAAGGCATCTAATACTTCTAGTTGAAAACTCTCTGAGGCAAAACTATTTGTTTCATGTTGACTGTGAATATCAACTAGGTATGCTCCTAAAGCTTGTAATTGAGCTAAGCCCACTGGAGAATCATTTACAAATGCTCGAGATTTCCCGTTGGGTAGAATCTCTCTTCTAATGATGGTATGCACATCATAATCTAGTTCATTTTCTTTAAAAAGAGCTTGTAATTGGTAGCCTTTTAAAGAGAAGTCTCCTTCTATAATACACTTTTTAGTAGCATCTTTAACACTGCTTAAGTCTGCTCTTTTACCAAGTAATAGTGATAAGGCTCCTAAAATAATAGATTTTCCAGCACCAGTCTCACCAGTAATTATAGTCAAGCCCTTAGTTAGTGGTACTTGGATATCCTCAATTAAAGCATAATTTTTTATGGAAAGACTTAATATCATACCTACAAATTACTAGTATTATTGAGAACTAAAAAAAAAATTAGTTAATCTCTCCCCAAGCAGATCTTCGGGTAGGCGCCATTCTATTAAGCGCTTCTTTTAAAACAGTAGTATTCACTTGAGGTCCACTACTAAAAATAGATTTAATCTCATCTACCTTAGCGTCAAAAAATGTACGCAACACAAAAGAGTTGGGTCTGCGATCATTTATACTTTTTAGGGTCTTAATAGCTTGTATTATATTTTGTTTCGCTTGTTTTGGATCGCTCTCCATAATATCTATAGCGCTACGATGATAGGTGTAGATTGCTGTTTGAAACTCTTTATATACATTAGAGACCATAGCATCATTAAAACGATATCTAGATTGTGTGCCGTCAGTAGATTTCCAGCCAGCATAGCTTCCAGATGATGCAGTATTTACAATTTGCTTTGCAATTTCAAAATAAGTGTCACCGCCATTTTCTTGAAAAGAAGCAGCATCTAAACCAATAACAGTGTATGCATGATATGAGATGAGTGCCACAAGATTTGACTCTATTTGGTTTATATTAAACACTAAGGGTTCAAACTCTTTATATTCAAAAGCTACTTGTTTATCGTTATAATTGTATATGGGTGAATTATAAGAGGAGTTAAATGCGGGTCTTGAAGATTGTACTTGTAGAGATCCACTAAACGAGGTCCCATCAAAGCTAGAAATGATAAGTGTAAAGTTACAATCTATTCTTTCTTGGTTAAGATAAGTTTCATCGGTCCAACTACGAGTGTTCAAAAATTCTGTGAGTTGTTGTTCAAGTGTTTTAAAAATCTGGTTGTTTTGTTGCCCTGTCTGCTCTGCATCAACATATACATTTGCATTGAGTTCTTGACCAAACCCAGTTGAAGCAAAAATAATCAAGCCTATAAAAAGTAAAAAATTACGCATCTATTTTTGTAATAATGTGTTTTAAAATATCTCTTGCAACTTCGTGCTTAGATTTAACATCAAAAGGAGTTACTTTATTGTCTTTGTCTATAAAGGTAACTTTATTTGTATCTCCTTTAAAACCCGCTCCTTTATCTCTTAGCGAATTTAACACAATTAAATCTAAATTCTTTTTATCAAGTTTCTTTTTTGAATTCTCTAATTCATTTTGGGTTTCTAATGCAAAGCCAACTAAAAATTGATCTTTCTTTAAAAGCCCCAAACTAGCTAGTATATCTTTTGTTGGCTCAAGCTCCATAGAAATACCTTGACCTGGCCTTTTTTTAATTTTCTCATTAGAGACCCTCGCGGGTTTAAAATCTGCTACTGCCGCGCTGCATATTGCTATATCAGTAGCATCGTAGTGTTGGTGTACCGCGTCATACATCTGTTGCGCAGTGGTAACACGAATAACAGCTATGTTTTTTTCTGAAACAGGAATACTAGAAGGCCCAAGAACAAGTATAACTGAAGCTCCTAATTGACTTGCGGCTTCTGCTAGGGCGATACCCATTTTACCAGAAGAATGATTTCCTATAAATCTAACAGGATCAATTACCTCATGAGTAGGTCCTGCAGTAATTAGCACTTTTTTATCTCGTAAAGGGAGTTTTTTTAGAATCTCAGAAGAGACAAACTCTATAATTGTTTCTGGCTCTGCCATTCTACCTTGCCCTATTAAACCACTAGCAAGCTCTCCTGTTTGTGCAGCAATAATGACATTTCCAAAACGTTCTAGAGCTTCAAAAGTTTCTTGAGTACTTGGATGCTTGTACATGTCCAAATCCATTGCTGGAGCTACATATACAGGACACTTTGCAGAAAGATATGTTGCTAATAATAAGTTATCGCTAGTGCCATGCGCCATTTTCGAAAGTGTATTGGCAGTAGCTGGAGCGATTATAAATAAATCTGCCCAAAGGGCTAACTCTACATGGTTATTCCATTGGGCATTATCATTATCTTGATGAGTGAATGAAGAATACACTTCATTTTTGGATAGCGTAGAGAGTGTTAAAGGGGTTACAAATTCTTTTGCCTTTGGAGTCATTACAACTTTAACATCAGCCCCTTGTTTTACTAATAAACGCACCAAAAAAGCAGCCTTATAAGCAGCAATACCCGCGGTAACGCCGAGTAAAATCTTTTTTCCGCTTAGTACTGTCATGTGTGGTTTACTCTTCTAATTCTTCATCTGCAGTATTGCGGTAATAGATTTTATCTTCTAACCATTCTTGTACTGCCAATGAATGTGGCTTTGGTAATTTTTCATAAAACTTTGAAACTTCAATCTGTTCTTTGTTTTCAAAGATTTCTTCTAAGCTATCATTGTAGGTAGCAAACTCATCAAGTTTTTCTAGCAATTCTTTTTTAATGTCTCCATTAATTTGATTTGCTCTCTTAGAAATAATAGAGATTGCTTCATAAATGTTGTTTGTTGGAGCATCTACTTTGTTTTTGTCAATAGTAGTTGTGCTTAACGGTGCTTCGCTGTTTTTAATGTCTGCCATAATCTTAGTTTTCTATTGTTGCTTGGTACTTTTCTAGTCTTTTATCTATCGCTGCAATAAGAGCGTCTGCATCTTCTTTTTTGTCGCCAGCTTTATAATATTTTAAATATGTACTGTAATATTCTTTTGATACAAGAAGGCGCTCCTTCTGTACTGATGGAATACTTGAAATTGCTCTATTGTATGATGCTTCTACTCTACCGTAAAATGCAACTTCCCTAAATACTGATCCTGGATGATCACTAATGAAATTTTCATAAGCATCTACCGCAGGCTTATAACTTCCTACTTGTTGCCCAATTTTAAAATATTGATGGGCTTTTTCTATGTCTTTTCTTTCTAACTTTTCACGAAGCTCAGAAATTAAATCATTTGCTTCTATTCTATATAGGGAATTTGGATATTTATTTACAAAGGCTTGTAATTTATCTATGCCTTTTCCAGTATCTTTTTGATCTAGAGAGTAGTTTGGAGACAATTCATAATAACTTTTTGCAGACTTATAAGCAGCTACCTCTACACTATCACTTTTAGGGTAAGTACTCTCAAAACGCTCAAATTGGTATCCAGAAACAAAAAAGTCTCCTAAATTAAAAAATGTATTAGCATAAATATACGAAAGCTTTTCTGCTTGTGGCTTTCCTCTGTACAAAGGAACTATTTGCTCCATAAGCTTTAAAGAACTTCTAAACTTCCCTTTTTTACGAGTAGCCATTGCTACTTGGTATAAAGAATCTGCCATTTGGTATTTGGCAACACTATCTGTACCCTTCAACACGACTTGATAAGGGCTGCAAGAAGTACATAACAACGTGCAAGAAATGAATAAGAAAAAAAGGTATTTCATAGTTTTAAAAAACATCGGGCAAAAGTAGTGAATTATACGTGATTACAAAAACTTATTATCGTTGCTATATATTGTTCTGGCAATACTTTTACCTATTAAAATTTGAAAGAAAAAATGCTTTAAAAACAAATCCAGCTAAAAGTCATTTACAAATAATTTTATTTTAGCATTTAAATCATCGCTAACCTCAACAAGGGGTAGCCTTAACGTTGCCTCACACAAACCAAGTGCTGCAAATACCGCTTTAATTCCTGCAGGGTTTCCCTGTGCAAAAATATAATCTATTGCTGGAGCTATTTTGTAATGAATATCATATGCTTGATCAACCTTACGCGCTAAAGCATACTGAATCATCATAGAGAAGGCTTTTGGAAACCCTTCTGCAATTACAGAAATAACGCCAGAGCCTCCAGCAAGAGTCATAGGCAGAGCAATCATGTCATCACCACTTATTACCAAGAAATCCTTAGGGGTTTGAGATATCATCTCCATAGCTTGCACGATATCTCCCTTAGCTTCTTTAATAGCAACAATTTTGTCAAAATCATGCGCTAATCTAGCAACTGTTTCTGGCTCCATGTTACTGGCAGTTCTTCCTGGAACATTATACATTATTATAGGTTTTGAACTCACAGATGCTATGGCTGCAAAGTGCCTGTAAATACCTTCTTGAGTGGGCTTGTTATACATAGGAGAGACAGATAAAATTGCAGTAAACACTGCAATATCTCTAGATGTAAACTCATCCATTACAGCTTGAGTATTGTTGCCTCCAATACCTAAGACCAAAGGCAATGTGCCACCGTTGGCAGCAACAACAGTATCAATAACCAGTTGTTTTTCATCCTTAGAAAGCACAGCGCTCTCTGCAGTAGTACCAAGCACTACCAAATAATTAACGCCATTTTCTATTTGAAAATGAACAATACGAGTCAAGCCAGCTGTATCAACTGCTCCATCTTTTGTAAAAGGGGTAATTAACGCGACACCTGTACCAATGAGTTCTTTCATGATTGTGTTTTTCCTAATATTTTTAAATATTTTGTAAGCTCGGTAATTACTGCCGCTGTATCGTTTGGGTCTACAGATAAAATAAGGTCAAAAAATCGCGGATCTGCCCCTTTAAATCCTACTTTAAACTTTGCCCTACTTTGCGCCACAACAGTATCTAAATGCAAATGTTCTTTATCCAACATAAAGATGAGTACATCTATGCAGGTTGCAACAAACTCTTTTGCAGAATCTCCAATGATCCTCCCTTTAAATGAAATATCCTTTTCAGAGAACTGATCCCGCAATAAAGACGGAGTGTTTTTTTGAAATGTTACAAAAGAAAAAAACTGTGTCTTTGACTCTGAAACAAAAAGTGACCTTGCAATTTTATGATATGCTGAAACCTCGTTGACCTGATCACCGTCATACAAAAAAGCTATCGTATGCATCTTGGCGTTTAACTGAGAAACATCTCTTTTTGCCAATGCAGCTGTTATTGCTTTTTTGTAGTATTTTTTCTTTATTATTTTAAACATATACGCGCAAATAGTGTTCAAAAATACAAGTTTATACTGCAATTTTCTGAAATATTAAATCATTTCTAAAAATTCATCTTCACTAATAATAGCAATCCCTAGATCTTCTGCTTTGCTTCGTTTGCTTGGCCCCATATTATCTCCAGCTACCACGTAGCTTGTTTTGCTAGAAATACTACTTGACACCTTACCGCCATTATCCTCAATGTGCTTTTTAAGCTCTGTCCTTGAAACTTTGGTAAAAACACCAGAAACCACAAAGGTATTTCCACTTAAAATAGATGTTTGACCCGCTAAGGTTTCTGCAGAAACAGCTAGTTGAACGTCATGGGATTTAAGCCTAGCGATCATTTCACGATGCTTTGCACCGTTAGAAGTTGTTACAGAAAATAAATCCTGAGAAGTTTCTAAAGCAAAAAAGGCTAGCACACTTTGCGCGATTCGATCTCCAATTTCATCTACCGCCACAAGTTCTTCAAAGCTTGCTGCAATTAAAGCGTCTATCGATTTAAAGTGTTTTACTAGTTTTTTAGCCACTGTTTCTCCTACATATCGTATGCCAAGGGCAAACAAAACACGTTCAAAAGCAATTTCTTTAGAGGCCGCAACCCCAGCGACCAGATTCTCTGCGCTTTTTTGTGCCATACGCTCTAAGGGTAAAACATCTTCAAGGCTTAAACCGTATAAATCTACATAGGTTTCAATCAAGCCTGCATGCACCAACAAGGCTACTGTTTCTCCCCCCAAGCCTTCTATATCCATTGCCTTACGAGAAATGTAATGTTGTATTCTACCAATAATTTGTGGTGGACACCCATGCTCATTAGGGCAATAATGTTTTGCGTCTCCTTGTGTTCTTGTAAGGGGTGTTTTACACTGTGGACAATATTCAGTGTATTTTGTGGGCAAAGAATCTACCGCTCTTAATGCCAAATTTACTCCTACAATTTTAGGTATAATTTCGCCACCTTTTTCTACATATACCGTATCTGCTTCTCTAATGTCTAACAACGCTATTTGATCTGCATTATGAAGTGACGCACGTTTTACAGTAGTTCCCGCAAGTTCAACAGGCTGCAGATTTGCAACGGGAGTGATAGCACCGGTACGACCTACTTGGTAGGTAATTGCCTCAAGAATAGTTGAAACCTGCTCGGCTTTAAACTTATAGGCCATAGCCCAGCGTGGTGCCTTAGCTGTGAACCCTAACTCTTCTTGTTGCTGCAAATTGTTCACCTTAATGACAACGCCATCTGTTTCATAGGGTAACTCATGACGATGTAGATCCCAATAATTTACAAACGCTAATACTTCATCAATACTGCTAACAAGCTTTGCAATAGGTGGTACCTTAAAACCCCATGCAGCTGCCTTTTCAAGGCCTTCCATTTGAGTGCTAACCGGCAGCTTCTCCCCTACTAAGCTATAGAGTAAGCATTCTAAAGGTCTTTTAGCCACCTGAGCACTGTCTTGTAATTTCAAACTACCAGAGGCAGTGTTTCTGGGGTTTCTGTAAGGTTCTTCACCTGCTGCCAAACGCTCTTCATTCATCCTTATAAAACCATCAAAGGGTAAGACGATTTCACCTCTTATCTCAAAGAGAGGAGGATAATCTCCCTGTAATTTTAGGGGCACAGACTTTATGGTTTTAATATTGGTGGTTACATTATCACCTTGGTATCCATCTCCACGGGTAACCGCCCTTACTAAACTTCCGTTTTCATAGGTAAGGCTCATAGAGGCTCCATCATACTTTAACTCACAGGTATAGGCAACAGCGCCATCTATTTGTTTTTTGATACGTGCTTCCCAGTTCTCTAAATCTTCTTTAGAATAACTATTTTCTAAAGAATGCATTCTAAAGGTGTGCTGCACGGTCTCAAAATTCTTTGTTACCTCACCTCCAACTCTTAACGTTGGAGAGTTAGCATCATAAAAAGCAGGATATTTAGCTTCAAGAACTTGTAATTCTTTAAGCTTCATATCAAAATCATAATCACTAATGGTAGGGCTATCTAATACGTAATAGCTGTGATTGTGTTCACGAAGTTGATTTCGTAATTCTATAATTTGTTCTTGAGGAATCATGTAGCAAAGATAAAATTGATCTTTTAAATGTAATAGAATTTAATCAAAAAAAATGACTTCAGAAAAACTACCAAACTGTTTTGTCTGGAGCCTCAAAAGCATCCATTTTTTTTAATAAGCCGTCTACGGTTTTGTCTAACAGCAAAAGATCTAGATTCTGTTGTTTTACAAAACCGAGCAATACCATTTTCTGTAATGATGCAAGCAACTCATCATAAAATCCATTTATATTTAACAAACCAATAGGTTTTTTATGTTGGCCTAACTGCAAACCTGTAGCGATTTCAAAGAGCTCCTCTAAAGTACCAAAACCACCTGGAAGGGTAATAAAACCATCACTTATGTCTAGCATCTTAAGCTTACGATCGTTCATGTTTTTGGTAGTGATTACCTCGTATAGATTGGCATGTAAGACTTCTTTCTTTTTTAAAAACTCAGGAATGACACCTATTACACGACCACCCCCATCAACAACGGTTTGGGCTATGGTACCCATAACACCAATTTTAGCGCCACCATACACCAAATGGTTACCTCGTTGCAACAGGGCCTCTCCTAGGGCAATTGCTGCCCGGGTAATCTTAGGGTCTTTACCATCACTACTTCCACAAAACACACAGATACTTTTCATATTTTTTGACATTTAATCATTCTTGGTACGGCTCTAAAATCTTTTTTAATCTCAATTTTCATAAAACCCAACTGTGCTAATAAAATAGACATCTCGGTAGCTAAGTATTCGTTAATCTCAAAATACAGCCAGCCCTCTGGACTTAAAGATTCTAATGCTAATTGGGCTATTTTTCTATAAAAGACTAATGGATCTTCATTGGTCACAAACAAGGCACTAGCTGGCTCATACTCTAGCACATTAGAACTCATAGCTGTTTTTTCTAATTCACGCACATAAGGGGGGTTAGAGATAATAACATCATAGGTTTGTTTTAAATTGGTGACTTTTAATATATCTTTTTTATGAAACGCAACCAAAACTTCATTTTCTAGGGCATTAGCAGTGGCTATCTCAAGAGCTTCTTGTGAAATATCGATAGCAGAAACACTTGCCACTGGAAGGCTTTTTGCCACAGCTACAGCAATACAACCAGACCCAGTACCGATATCTAAGATACGGCAAGGAACTTGATGAAAACTCTCATTAGATAAAATCCAATCAACCAACTCTTCGGTTTCAGGCCTTGGAATGAGCGTATCTTTAGTTAGCTTAAAAGTAAGGCCATAAAATTCGGTCTCACCTAAAATATATTGAATAGGTTCCTGTGCCTTAAGGCGCTCTGTAGCCATTTCAAAGGAGGATATATGCGCTTTAGAGATCGTGATATCTTTGTTGAGAGAGGTTTGAAACCTTGAATATTTCAGAAAAAAATCACAGAGCATATAGAAGAAAGAGACTATTTCTTCTTGATGGTGAACATCTTTTAATGCACTAGTGAAATTTATTTTTAATTGGTGAAGTTTCAAACTAATTACAATTTTTTAAGCATTTGTACTGGACAGGAAAAATGCCCTGTATCACCTAGTGGTTTTTCTAAGTATTTAAAACCAGATCTCAAATATAACTTTTGCGCCGCTTTCATGTAGGTCATGGTCTCTATATAGCAACTATCAAAACAAAACGCGGTAGCTGTCTCTAGACAACGTTGCATCATTGCGGCACCAATACCTCTGGCTCTTGCAGATTCTAAATAATACATTTTTTGAAGCTCGCAGACCTTGCCAGTATAGTTTTCTAATTTTGAAATACCCGCTCCTCCTATTACAATGTCGTTTTCTTCAACTACAAAATACGCAGCATCTTTTTTTTGATAGGTTTCAAACATACAATCTAGTGCTTTGTCTGCATATGCTGTTCCAACTTTTGGCACCCCAAGATCCACCAATACCTCTCTAATCACCCTGGCAATCTGCGGATTATCTTTTTTTTGTATCGGTCTAATAATAGGCTTACTCATCTATTAAAATCATTGTATTTTTACAGCGTGAAGATACATCAAAAATATATGAGACGCTGTGTTCAATTAGCCAAAAATGGCTTAGGAAACACCTACCCAAATCCTCTAGTAGGTAGTGTTTTAGTATATAATGACACTATTATTGGCGAAGGTTGGCATCATAAGGCAGGGCAAGCTCATGCAGAGGTTCACGCCATCACAAATGTACAAACCAATGCTAATGCCACAATAATAATAGCACAAGAAGCTATGGCTTCAACAAAAGAGCTATTAAGTAAAGCAACAATATACGTAAGTTTAGAGCCCTGTAGTCATGTAGGAAAAACACCTCCGTGTGCTAATTTAATAATCGCTAGCGGTATTAAAAGTGTTGTGGTAGGAAGCACAGACCCAAACCCAAAAGTAGCTGGCAAAGGCCTGCTAAAATTAAAAGAGGCAGGCTGCAGCATTATAGTTGATGTCTTAAAAGATGAGTGCAATCAACTCAACAAACGCTTTTTTACATTTCAAAATAAAAAGCGGCCTTATGTATTTTTAAAATGGGCACAAACAAGAAATGGATACATAGCTCCTACATCAAGAAAAAAACGCGCACCTGTTTGGATAACCAACATTTTTTCTAGGCAACAAGTACATCAACTAAGAACCAAAGAACAAGGCATCGTAGTTGGAACCGCTACAGTACTTTTTGACAATCCAAGGCTTACAGCTCGTAATTGGCATGGACATTCTCCCACACGCATTATAATAGACCGCAGCTTAAAAATACCAAAGACATCTGCTGTGTATGATAATAAGGCATCCACTATAATTATTACAGAAATGCCTGTTAAAGAAATACAGAGCCCTACAGTTGTTGTGGAGACGATCTCATTTCAGAAAAATCTAGCATCACAAATATGTGCTATTGCATACAAACACAAACTACAAAGTATCATAATAGAGGGAGGCGCTCAAACACTTCAAACATTTATAGATGAATCTATGTGGGATGAAGCACTAGTTTATACTGGAAAAGTTAACTTTGAAAGTGGAATTAAAGCACCACACTTACAGCAAACAAGATGTATAAAAAAGAGCATTAAAGGCACCAGTCTCTCTGTCTACAAAAACAACACTCAATGATTTACTTGGTATTAAGTATTTTTGCATCAACACTTATTTTTGTTATTTTCAAGCTTTTTGCTAAATACAACATTAACACCCTACAAGCTATTGTTGTAAATTATCTTATAGCGTGTATTTGTGGTCTTATTGGCTACCAAAATAGTATAGAACTATCGCTAATACCTCAATATGATTGGTTCTACTACACCCTGGGGCTAGGCGCTCTGTTTATTATAGTTTTTAACCTAATGGCTACCACGACTCAGCAAAGTGGTTTATCTGTTGTTTCTGTAGCAACAAAAATGGCTGTTGTAATTCCTATTGGATTTGGACTTTGGTATTATCAAGAACCCTTGGGTATGTTGAAAGGAGTTGGTATTGTTTTTGCTTTACTAGCGGTATACCTTGCATCTTTAAAAACAAAGAGCGGGGAGCCCCTAAAAAGTAAAAGCTTACTTTTTCCGATACTAGTATTCTTAGGGAGTGGTCTTATTGACACCAGCCTAAACTTTTTGCAAAACGATTTTATAGAAGATAAAAAACTAATACCTCTTTTTTCTGCTACTATTTTTGCGGCAGCTGGAATAATTGGCCTTTGTGTGATTGCCACACAAAAAATAAGAGGTGTTTTTAAATTTGAGATAAAAAATATCGTGGCTGGTATAGCATTAGGAGTGCCAAATTACTTCTCTATTTACTTTTTAGTAAAATCCTTGCGAAGTGATTTGTTTGATAGCTCTGGAATTTTCACCATTAATAATGTAGCCATAGTGATTTTATCTACCATGGTAGGAATTCTATTTTTTAGAGAGAAGCTTTCTTTAAAAAACTGGATAGGAATCATTTTAGCTATCATAAGCATTGGTCTGGTAACAATAGCTAAAACATAGATGGAAGCGCCAAAAGACACCTACAAAACGATCCTAAAAGCCTCTCCAGAAACTTTGTTTAAAGATCGAGGGAGTAAGTTTTATGGCTACGCATTCCCGGTAAACACACAAGATGATGTTAAAGCTTGTTTAGAAATATTAAAAAAAGAACACCACACAGCAAGACATTTTTGCTATGCTTGGCAGTTAGGAAAAAACTACGACAGATATAGAGCCAATGATGATGGGGAGCCTAACAACAGTGCAGGAATGCCTATTTATGGACAATTGCAAGCTTTTGAGCTCACAAATGTACTAGTAGTTTCTGTGCGTTACTTTGGAGGCACCAAACTAGGTGTTGGAGGTCTAATACAAGCCTATAAAGCGTCTGCAAAATTAACCTTAGAAACTGCTTCAATAAAACAAAGAACTATTGATACAGAGTTTCTATTAGTTTTTGAGTACCCAGAAATCAATACAGTAATGAGAAGCATAAAAGATGAAAAAATTACGCTTGTATCTCAGCAAATGGAAACTGGATGTCGTTTTACTATATCTGTTCGGAAAAAAGAAGCCAAGCGTATTTTTATATTATTTGAAAACACCTATAAAGTCACCATAAAAAAAATATAAGAATAATCTAATTTTTTTACCCTACACAATTTTATTTAAAAGAAAATCAGGGGCTTTCATTAATTTATTTGTCTCACTATTTACAAAGACCAAAACTGTCTCACCGATGATTAAAAGTTGCCCATGTTGATTGTGTATTTTGTAGTCAAACTCGATACGATATGTAGGAATTTTCCTTAACATCGTTGTAACGGTTAAAACATCGTCATAATGCGCAGGCGCTTTGTATTTGATGTGCAGATCTACAACTGGTAAATGAATACCATTATCTTCCATCCATTTGTATGAAAAGCCTATGTCTCTTAGCCATTCGGTCCTTCCTTGCTCTAAATAAGGAGCGTAATTTCCGTAATAAACTATGCCCATCTTATCTGTTTCACCGTATCGAACTCGTAAGGTTGTTGTTGTTGTTTTCAAAAATAAATGATCTAAAACTTGTTAATTTTTGTGTTAGGAGGTATCGAAGCTAAACGTGCAAAAAAAAAACCGAAAAATCAATAGCAAAACGTTTTTTTTTTTACAAATTTGTTCACATATTTGTTGTGCAAGAAAGTTTGACTGATAAACAATATTATCGCGTTATATTTCAACACAGATTTACTAACAAATTACACTGCTTTAAAACTATGAATAATTCTTCTGCAATTGTTTGGAATAATTGTCTTTCATTTATCGAAGATAATATTACCCAGCAAGCATACAAAACTTGGTTCGAACCAATTAAAGCAGTAAAACTTTCTGACAATGCATTGAGTATCCAAGTACCTAGTAAATTTTTTTATGAGTGGTTAGAAGAACACTATGTAAAATTATTAAAAGTAGCTTTAACAAAAGAACTGGGCCCTACAGCAAAATTGGTATACGTAATCCGTATGGAAAACACATATGGTAACAAACAACCCTTTACAGAGAGAATTCCAAGTTCAAACAGAAGCAACAATCAAGGATCACAAAATGTGGATGTTCCACTAAAGAACAAAAGCCCAGAGCTTAAAAATCCATTTGTAATTCCAGGAATTCGAAATGTAAAAATCGAATCTCAATTAAACCCGAATTATAACTTTGAAAATTTTCTAGAAGGAGAATCCAACCGTTTGGCAAGATCAGCAGGTATTGCTGTAGCAAACAAACCGGGAGGAACTTCTTTTAACCCTCTTCTTGTTTTTGGAAGTGTTGGTTTAGGAAAAACACATTTAGCACACGCTATTGGTGTTGATATCAAAGATAAATATCCAGAAAAAACAGTACTTTACATCTCGGCAGAGAAGTTTGTACAACAGTACAGTGAGTCTGTAAAGAAAAATAACCGAAATGACTTTATTCACTTTTATCAAGTCATAGATGTGTTAATTGTAGATGATATTCAATTATTATCTGGTAAAGCCGGAACCCAAGATGTATTTTTTCACATCTTTAACCATTTACACCAAAACGGAAAGCAAGTCATTTTAACAAGTGACAAAGCACCTGTAGATATGATAGATATAGAGCAGCGTTTACTCTCTCGCTTTAAGTGGGGATTATCTGCAGAGCTAAATCACCCAGATTGCGAAACACGTATTGCCATTATCAAAAACAAGCTCTATAGAGACGGTGTTGAAATGCCTGAAGATATTGTAGAATTCTTGGCCAATAACATAAAAACAAATATTCGTGAACTAGAAGGTGCTATCATTTCATTAATTGCGCATTCTTCTTTCAATAAGAAAGAAATTACTATTGATCTTGCAAAAAAGATTGTAGACAATTACGTGAAACACACAAAACGTGAAGTTTCTATAGACTACATACAAAAAGTAGTGAGTGATTATTTCCAGATGGATGTAGAAACACTCCAGTCTAAAACAAGAAAACGTCACATTGTACAAGCAAGACAATTGGCTATGTTCTTTGCGAAAAAATTCACCAAAGCATCTCTAGCATCTATTGGCTCACAAATAGGACAGCGCGATCACGCTACAGTACTTCATGCCTGTAAAACGGTTGACAACCTCTCTAGTACAGATAAACAGTTTAGAAAATATGTGGAAGACTTGCAAAAGAAACTTACATTATAAAGTATAAGATCCTGCCAATGGCGGGATTTTTTATTCCCCGATTTTAAAAAGCATTTAAAACAGTAGTCATTGAAAACTAAAATCCTTATGGTTTGTCTGGGCAATATTTGCCGCTCTCCCCTAGCGCACGGGATTTTAGAAAGCATGTTAGATTCTAATAAATTTGAAGTACAATCTGCCGGGACAGGTGCCTGGCATGTGGGCAAACTGCCAGATTCAAGAAGCATAGAAATTGCAGCTAAAAACAATATTGACATCACAAACCAAAGAGCAAAACAGTTCTCTACCTATGATTATGAAATCTATGATTACATTTTTGTAATGGACAAGTCAAACTTTAGAGACGTAATAAAATTAGCCAAGACACCCCAAGAAATAGAAAAAGTTTCTCTAATATTAGATAGCGCCCATCCTGGACAAGACAAAGAAGTACCAGATCCATATTATGGGGGTGAAAATGGTTTTAAACACGTATACGATTTGCTTTATAAGGCCTGTGAGAAAATTGTGAGTAGCGAGAGTTTTAGTTAATCATTAATTTTTGTTACTTTGATTAAAACACACAATCATGAA
>CAJWVI010000021.1 GCA_913048115.1 uncultured Flavobacteriaceae bacterium
TAGTTTCTTTACTAAAAGAAAATCCCGCATTGGCTCAAGAGAAAGACCAACGTGGTTCTACTGCATTATTATTATCTACCTATTACGGCCACATAGACATCGTAACTATTATTTTAGAACAAGTGCAAGATGTTAATACCCAAGATGCTTCTGGAAACACACCACTAATGGGGGTTTGTTTTAAGGGGTACACTGCTATTGCTGCCCTACTTATTGAAAATGGGGCTCAGGTAAATATTTCAAACTTTAATGGTGCGACTGCTCTTATTTTTGCAGCTACATTTAACAAGGCTGATATTGCTACTCTTTTGTTGGCGCAAGGTGCAGATAAAAATGTAAAAGACGATAAAGGGAATACCGCTTTTGACCATGCTAAAATGCAAGGAAGCGCCGCTGTTTTGGCATTGCTAGAAGCCTAGATTATGGGAGGCATAGCTCTTAGAATTACACTTGTTCAATCTTCTTTACATTGGGAAAGCCCAGTCAAAAACAGGTCTCTTTTTTCTGAAATAATAGCACCCCTAGCAAATACTACAGACTTGATTGTGTTGCCAGAAATGTTTACCACAGGGTTTTCTATGAATGCCGAGGAGCTTTCAGAACCAAAAGATGGACCTACTGTACAGTGGCTCATAAAAACATCAAAAGCTGTTAACGCCGCCATTACCGGGACACTAATAATAAAAGAAAATAACAAGTTTTACAACAGGCTATTTTTTGTAATGCCAGATGGAAACACACACTCATATAATAAAAAACACACGTTTACTTTAGCTGGTGAAGATGCTATTTTCACTTCAGGTACTACCCGTATTGTTATTGATTATTTGGGCTTTAAAATTTGTCCTTTTATATGTTATGATTTGCGGTTTCCGGTTTGGGGGCGCAATACTAATGGCTATGACATATTACTATATACCGCTAATTGGCCAAAAAAACGCATCGCTGCTTGGGATGCATTACTAAAAGCTCGTGCTATAGAAAACATGAGTTACTGTGTTGGTGTAAATAGAATAGGTGTGGATGGAAACAACCACCCTTATGTAGGTCATTCTGCTATTTATGATTGCTTAGGGAAACAAGTGTCTAGGGAAGAATTTGAAACCGCTTTTGTAGAAACAGTCACGGTGAATAAAGATCACATAGACGCCACAAGAGCGCAGTTGCAATTCTTGAATGATGCAGATGAATTTACTTTAACTTAAAGGTTTCACTCCAGCTCCAATTGGCGCGTAATTCAATTTTTGTAGGATAATACACTACCTTTTCTGGTGCTATTTTCTTTAAAAAATGTCCTGGATCCCAGATTTTGTTTTTGTTTTCATCAAAGATGAGTCTTATAAAATACATGCCCGGCTTTATGTGCTCAAAAATCACTGGAACATTTTCTGTTATATAGGCACGTTTTACAACACTAAATTTTTCTGTGATGAGCTCAATGAGTAGAGGAAACTCATTTGTGTTTTCTAAGCTAAGGCTCAGAGTAGAAAAATCTGAGTTTGGTTTAACTTGTTGTCTAAGCAAAATAGAATCTGTTACATTTCCGAAGTAATCTGTGAGAGCACCCTGGTTTAGCAAGACACTATAGATTTGTTCTTCTTGTTTGTCAAAAATAATTTCGGCAGTATTTTCTTTAGTATTAATTTGAGCTTGGAACGCAACACCAAGTGTGTCTTTATTTACCACAGTAATTTTTTCTGAGTCAATTAAAACTAGTGGAGTGCTCGCTTTTAATTTTAAGGTGTCCATGACAGAGATGATTCTGTTGTTTATTGGTGTAACACGCAGCGAGTCTGTCAATAACTTTCTAAACCGCACAGTGGCTGTATCTATTTGCTGTTTATTTTTTGTAACAAATACTAAGGAGTCTCTAGTAACTTGAGGCTTGAACCAAAAATTAAGGGTGTCTTTGCCTGGCTGTTTTATGATCTGGTATTCAAAATCTTTCTCCATTGGGGTGATTAACCGCACCTGATATTCGTCTGCTTTTCCTGTATACCCAAATGAGATTCTATTGTTACTTTCTAGCTTTGGGCGTGTTGCCTTGAAATCTGGAATTTCTTTAAATAATTTTAGTTCAAAAACACTGTCACTAGGCAGTGTAATAAGATCTTTGTAGAAGCCTATTTTATCTGTCTTAGGCTGGAAGGTGTAATTTCTTGTTTGCTCCTTGAGGGCAATAAGTTGATAGGTACCCTCTTTGAGGTTGCTTAATTCAAAGCTGTTGGTTTCATCGATGGTTGTGGTAATGTAAGTGGGTTTTTCAAGCAATACCAGCGAGTCTGTATAGGCCTTATCTACTTGATATAAAACAACTGTTGTTGGAAACTTTGTTTCTGGGAGCAGCGCATCAACTACGCTCCCCTTTAAGCTAAGACTGTCAATAAAACTTCCTGTAGACAATACGTATTTATAATTAGGAAAGATGTTTCCTTCGTTATTATCTACGATGCTATTCCCAAAATTAAAAGAGTAGGTTGTATTCTCTCTTAAGGTGTCTAGTATTTTTATTTTTAAAACCTTAGAAACACTCAAAGGAGTTATTATAGGGGCATATTTTAATGGAGGAGAAATTATAAGCTCTTTAGAAACATCCTTTAGTTTTATAAACTCGTCAAAGGTGATGCGTATTTCATTGTCTTCAAAGCGAGTGGTAAAATTCTCAGGAATACTTCTAAGTATAACAGGAGCAATAGAATCACGAATGCCCCCACTTGGATTTCCTTTTTTTGCGCAATCTGTAAAAGAAAGAAAAAAAAGCAATACAATTGGGATGTATAAAAGGCGATATGTTCTTGAAAGGTTTTGCTGTTGCATACTACATAGCAAAAATAGGAAAAGTTTTATTGTAACCTCATGTAAAAAATAGAGAACTATTTCACAGTGAAATTGCCATGGTTGCGATGCTAATTTTTACATTTTCGTGCTGGCATAATTTTTCTGCGCAATTCTCTAGCGTAGCTCCAGTGGTTACAATATCATCTACAAGTAAAATGTGCATGTTTTCAATGAGGTGAGCCTTTGAAACCATAAAAACTTGAGGGTCTTGAATTCTTTTGAGTCTTCCTTTAAAGACTTGCGTGTCTGTCTTTGAAACTTTAATTAGAACATCATCAACATATGGTATTTCTAGGGCGGCTGCAAGTGCTTTACCAAAACCGCTTACTTGATTATACCCTCGTTTTCTTTTTTTGTCTTTGTGTAATGGCACAGGTATCACCATATCTGCTTTTTTATAAGCAGCAATCTCTGCTAGCTCTGCTCCTAGCCAGATTCCTAAAAAAGCACTTACTTCTTCTTGTTTTTTATATTTTAAGTTGTGTAATAGCTTCTGGGTAATGCCTTTTTTTTGAAATGTTAATAGTGCGGTAGCCTCTTCAATATCAGTTCTGCCATAGAATATCTTCTTTAGCGTGTCTGCGTTTGTTTTATGAAACCCAGCCATAGGCACTTGATGCCTGCAGCTGGTGCACATTATTTTTTCATGAGCAGAAAGAGTATGATCACAACCATTGCATATTTTTGGGAAAATGATGTCTAAAAGGGAATGGAGTATTTTAATCATTAATTTTCAGTTTTTACTATCTTGCACCCTTGTAATGTAGCAAATTAATATAAATATCTCTCTCATGAAACCAGAAACCAATAACAACAACCGTTTAAAGATCTTAATAGGTATTTTACTAGCCTTACTAATTGGCTTAGCGGCATATACATTTACACGTGTAGAAGAAAATAAAGAGACGGTGCGCTCTTTAGAGGCAGATAAAGTTGAAGTTCAAAAAGAGCTGGAAGCGCTTGTTGCCAACTACAATGAGATTATCCAAGACAATAAATTAAAAGATCAAGATTTGGTAGCCGCAAGAGATCGTATTATGGTATTGCTAGACTCTGTTAAAGATTATAAGATAAATGTTTCTACACTAAGGCGCTATAAAGGAGAAATTGGTCGTTTAAAAAATGAGCGAATTCAACTTTACAGACGTGCAGATAGCTTAATGGCTGTTACAGAGCGATTGGCTTCAGAGAAAGACAGCACCATGTTGGCGCTAAACCAAACTATTAAAGCAGTAGATTCTGTAACCATTTCTAACACTAAGATGGCTAAATCTTTAGAGAAAGGGGCCTTGATTGGCATTACAAATCTTAGTGCAAGCGCTATTATTGTGCGCAGGAGTGGTAAAATTATAGAGACCCAGCGCTCAAGTAGGGCAGATAAAATTAAAGTTTGTTACACATTGGCTCCTAACACTTTAGCAGAAACTGGAGATAGAATGTTGTATGTGCAGGTAATCAACCCTGCCAATAACATTATTGGAGACAGGTCAAAAATAGCATTTGATACGGGTGTGCTCTCCTACAGCACTACTACAAATGTTTATTATGAAAACCAAGCGCTAGATGTTTGTGCTATTGTAGCTGCTGCCGAAGATGATTTAATAAAAGGAATGTATATCATCAATATATTTGATGCTCAAAGGCAAATTGGAAGCGCAAGATTGACCTTAAAATAAGATTTTAAAAAATAAAATCTGCTGCCCATCATATGGCAGTGGATTTTTATATTTTTGTGCTATGGCAAATAATGAAGATCAATTTAAGAAAGTAATCTCACATGCAAAGGAGTATGGATACATCTTTGGCTCTAGTGAAATTTATGACGGCCTGAGTGCTGTCTATGATTATGCTCAAAATGGGGTAGAATTAAAAAAGAATATTCGTGAGTATTGGTGGAAAAGCATGGTGTATATGCATCAAAATATCGTGGGCTTAGATGCCGCTATTCTTATGCACCCAAAAACTTGGAAGGCCTCTGGACACGTTGATGCCTTTAGTGATCCATTAATAGACAATAAAGATTCTAAAAAAAGGTACCGTGCAGATGTCTTGATTGAGGATCATGCAGAGAAACTTGAAAATAAAGCGCAAAAAGAAATTACCAAAGCAAAAAAACGTTTTGGAGATTCTTTTAATGAAGCAGAGTTTGTAACTACCAATGCTAGGGTACTTGGCTACAGAGAGAAAAAAGCTGAAATGCTCCAAAAAGTGGCCCGCCTTTTAGAGGCTGAAGATCTCTCTGGTGTGAAAACATTAATTGAAGATCTAGGAATTGTATGCCCTGTGAGTGGCTCAAAAAACTGGACAGATGTAAAACAGTTTAACTTAATGTTTGGGACTAAGTTAGGAGCTTCTGCAGAAAGCGCAACAGATTTGTATTTGCGACCAGAAACAGCCCAAGGTATTTTTGTAAATTTCTTAAATGTTCAAAAAACAGGAAGAATGAAAATTCCTTTTGGTATTGCGCAAACAGGAAAAGCTTTTAGAAATGAAATTGTAGCAAGACAGTTTATATTTAGAATGCGTGAGTTTGAACAAATGGAAATGCAGTTTTTTGTTCGCCCTGGCGAAGAAATGAAATGGTACGCATACTGGAAAGAAACTAGATTAAAGTGGCACCACTCATTAGGTTTGGGCACAGAGAACTATCGTTTTCATGACCATGAAAAATTAGCTCATTATGCCAATGCAGCAACAGACATAGAATTTAAATTCCCGTTTGGATTTAAAGAGCTAGAGGGTATTCACTCTCGTACAGATTTTGACTTAAAGGCGCATGAGGCGCATAGTGGTAAAAAACTACAATTTTTTGATCCAGAATTAAAAGAAAACTACACGCCTTATGTGGTAGAAACATCTATTGGTTTGGATAGAATGTTTTTGGCAATATTTAGTAATTCATTACAAGAAGAAACCCTAGAAGACGGCTCTACAAGAACAGTTTTAAGGTTGCCAGCGATATTGGCACCTGTTAAAATTGCGGTATTCCCACTCATAAAAAGAGATGGTCTTCCTGAGCTTGCAAAAGAAATTATAGAAGATTTAAAGTGGGATTACAATGTGTTTTACGATGAAAAAGATGCTGTTGGTAAGCGTTACAGACGTCAAGATGCTAACGGTACTCCTTTTTGCATTACAGTAGATCATCAAACCATTGAGGATAAAACAGTTACAATTCGTCATAGAGATACTATGAGCCAAGAACGTATTGCAATTTCTGAGATTTCAAGCTTGGTGGCAAAGAGCTTATCCATGAAAGATTGGTTGCAATAAATAGCGTCTTATAAAACAAAATAAAAAAGCCCTAATGATATTATCATTGGGGCTTTAGTTTTTCTGAAACGTGTGTGTTTGAGGAGTGTTTAGTTTGATTCCATTTCTTCAACTTCAATAGGATTTGCTTTGGCACAGCGGTTCATCATACGTAAGGCTCTATAAATAAAGAAGACCTCCATGCCGTTTTTTTTATAAGCTTCCTTAAGATTTATAGGGTCAAAGTAGTAGTAGTCTTTTTTGTTTTCTCCCATGCGTATTGTAAATGGGCAATCTCCTTGCTTTGTACTTTGCAGTATTGTCCCGAATGTAAACCCTTTGGAAATCATTTCGGTTTGCCTGATCATATTTTGATCACTTTTGGTGGCCGAATTGTATGCTGTTTTTTTTGAAGTACAGCAAACTGTAACTAAAGTAGATATTGTAAGAAGGAGGATTTTTTTTATCATTTTAAAAAAATTTGTCGTGTTGTAGAATTATGTATTTACAATAATGGTCCAAGAATATACAAATAACACATTTTTTTAATATATAAGTCGCTTTAATTCGATACATAAAATATCTCCATTTACACTCCTCTTGAATCATCTTAGAATTAAAAAACACAATATTGCTTTTGTTTAGCGGGTTGTTGTATATAAAAAAAGCTTACAATAACTCTCGTGGTCTAATTTTTAAATACAATCACTTGCTAAATTGCTTGTATCAGCATTAAAAACTCATTAAAAACTCATGAAACTTTATTGATTAATAAAAAGCAGTAGCTTTGTATTAAAATTATATAAAAACACGTTATGAAAATTAAATTACTAGCAATACTTGTCTTTTTTCTTGGATCAAGTTTAATGCATTCACAGACTCAACCAACAAAACCAGATTACATTGGGGAACTTCAATTAGTTACAGTGACTCCTTCTTTATCCTCAAAAATGGATGAGCTTGTTTCTACTCCTACTACAGGAGAAGCAAGAGATGGAAGATATTCTAAAACAAGAAGACCAAAAAGAGAGGTGATTGCAGGAAAAGGATCAACGGGAGATTTACTCTCAAAAAACCCTCACCCTCTTACCGGAAGTGTTAAAGTAAATGCTGCAGATCTTGTGTGGGATGCTGGGTATACTGGTTCTAACCCAACAGATCCAGCACTAGCAGTAGGTCCAGATCATGTTTTTGTGGTTTGGAATACAAAATTTGCAATTTTTGACAAGGACGGAAATGAGCTAATAGGAGCTACAAATCCTAACCCAGCAATATTCCCTTCTAATGGATGTTGTGACCTTACAGTATCTTATGACACTGCTGCAGATAGATGGGTAATTTCTTACTTAGGGGGTGGTGCCCAAATTGCAGTTTCACAAACAGGAAATCCAGTAACTTCAGATTGGAATATATATAATATTAGTTCTGTTAATGATTACAACAAAGTCTCTGTATGGAGTGATGGATATTACCTAACAGATCAATCTAGTGGTAATAGATTATATGCAATGGACCGCGCTGCAATGTTGGCAGGTGATGGCTCTGTGTCCATACAAGGGTTTCAATTACCGGGTATGGCTACCTTTGGTTTTGCATCTCCACAAGCGCTAAATGTTACTGATGGTAATATGCCTGCACCAGGAAATGCACCTATTGTCTTTTTTCAAGATGACTCTTACGGGGGTGTTTCTGAAGATCATATAAAATTTTGGAATGCTAATGTAGATTTTGAAAATCCAGGTAATTCATCTGTTTCAGCGCCTCAACAATTAGCAGTAACACCGTTTACTTCTATTTTTGACGGAGGTTCTTTTAGTAATTTAGCACAACCTAATGGAGGGCAATTGTTAGACGCTCTTCAAGGAATTGTAATGAATCAAGCACAGTTTAGAAAATTTCCAACCCATAACTCAGCGGTATTTAACCACGTTGTAGATGTTGATCCTTCATCAGGAAAACGCGCTGGTATTAGATGGTATGAATTTCGTCAAACTTCAGATGGAGCACCATGGACATTGTATCAAGAAGGAACGTATACATCTCCAGACGGAAAACACGCCTGGAACGCTAGTTTAATGATGGATGGTCAAGGAAACATTGGGATGGGATACACAGCGATGAGTCTTCTAGGTAATGGAAATACAAATGTAGGTTCTTATTACACAGGTAGATTTGTATCAGACCCACTAGGAGTGATGACTGTTACCGAAGATGTAATTGCTCCAGGAGACTCCTCTATTACTGGTGGTCGTTATGGAGATTATAGTAAAATTGATATAGACCCTAGTGATGATGCAACATTTTATTTTACCAATGAGGTGCATACAGCAGATACTCCAGGTAACTTAAGAGCAGCCAATGTAGGGCGTTTTAAAATTGCTCCAGATGCAAATGTAGATGCTGGTATTATTGCTTTTGTAACACCTGTAGATGGAGATCTTTCATCAACAGAAACGGTAGAAGTTATTGTACGTAATTTTGGAACTGTTGCCCAGTCAAATATAGAGGTAAGTTTTACTTTAGATGGAGCAACAAGCATAAATGAGGTAATTGCTGGACCTATAGCGCCTGCAAGTAACATCAATTATACTTTTACAGCAACGGTAGATATGAGTGGAAATGGACAAACTTATAACCTATGTGCTAGAACAAATCTTTCTGGAGATGAAATACCAGATAACGACCAATTATGTAGTGATGTAACTTCTCTATTTGCTTTAGACACAGGTGTAGTGGCAATAACTTCTCCAGTAACTGGAAGTGGCTTGTCTGATGCAGAGGTGGTAACCATAGAAATCGAAAATTTTGGAGCAACCACACAATCATCTATTCCAGTATATTACTCTTTAGATGGAGCAGCACCTGTTGGTGAAACCTATACTGGTTCTATAGCTCAAGGAGAGACAGATACCTACTCTTTTTCCACCACAATAGATTTATCTGAACTTACCGATTATGTAATTGTTGCAGGAACAGAACTTCCTGGTGATGATGACCCTTCAAATGATGATACATCTGTAGAGATTTCAAACTTTTTGTGCCAACCTGAGACAAATTGTACTCTTGGAGATGGTTTAAGGTTAGTTGCTGTTGAAGAAATAAATAACCCTTCAGGTTGTGAAACAGACGGTTATGCAGACTTTACAGATTTAATAGCAAACCTAGCACAAGGTGGAACCTATGATATTACCTTCACTACAGAATACGGGAATCAATTCGTTAAAGTTTGGGTTGATTATAATGATGATTTTACATTCTCTAATAATGAACTAATCCTAAATGATTATGTAATTGGAGAGGGTCAAGCTGGAGGTAGTTACACAGAAACAACATCGATGAGTATACCCGAAAATGCAACTTTAGGCATGCATAGAATGCGCGTGAAAACGAACTGGAACAGTGGGGTTCCTGCAGATGCTTGTGAAGAAACAACCTATGGAGAAACAGAAGATTATACGGCCAATATAACTGATGAACTTGGTGTCAATGAATTATTTTATGATGCTGATTTTGTAATCTCAAGTGAAGACCAAAAGTATTTTGACCTAAAATTCAATACAGCTTCTTATACTAAAGATTTGCCAGTGTATATTTATAACACATTAGGACAAGTATTAGCTTATTATACCTTAGAAAATAATGGAACTGGATATACAAAAACAATCAATATGTCTTATGTTTCTTCTGGAGTATACTTCGTTAAGATTGGTTCAAAATCATTAAACAAAGTACAGCGTATTATTGTTAAATAATATAGCCCATATACACTTAAAAATTTAAGGCTATTATTTTAATAATAGCCTTAAATTAATACTCAAAATAAATAATGCTATAAATGAAAAATATTTTTCTATTACTAAATGCCCTTTTAACAATAAATTTGGCGGCTCAAACACCCTGTGTAAATGGGACAGCAGGGAACTTTGCTTGTAATGGGTATGACCTTCAATCAAGGATCACCCTCAATGAGATGAATGCAGATTTGGCAAATGATTCTTGGGGATGGACAGACCCACAAACCAATAAAGAATACGCATTAGTTGGATTAGATAATGGAACTGCATTTATTGATGTTTCAGACCCTATTAACCCTGTTTATCTAGGAAAACTTCCTACGCATACTCAAAGCAGTACTTGGAGAGATGTTAAAACTTACAACAACCATGCGTTTGTTGTAAGTGAAGCCTCTGGTCATGGAATGCAAGTTTTTGATTTAACGCGATTGCGAGATGTTTCTAACCCTCCAGAAAACTTTGACGAAGATGCTCATTATAATGGTTTTGGGAGCGCGCATAATGTTGTTATTAACGAAGACTCTGGATATGCTTACGGGGTAGGAACCTCAACCTTTAACGGAGGAGCTCATTTTATAGATATTTCAAATCCATTAAACCCAGTAGCTGCAGGAGGATATGGAGGTGATTCATATAGTCACGATGCGCAGGTAGTTACTTATTCTGGACCAGACACAGAACATCTTGGCAAAGAAATACTTATTGGAAGCAATACAAATGAAATTTCAATTGTAGATATTACAAATAAAAGCAACCCAATTGGTCTTTCAACAATATCTTACTCGGGTGTTGGATACACACACCAAGGTTGGTTTACAGAAGACCAACGTTATTTCATTGTTGGTGATGAATTAGACGAGCAAAATGCTGGCTTTAATACACGCTCAATTGTTTTTGATTTTTTTGACTTAGACAATCCAGAATTCCATTTTGATCATGAAGGAGAAACAGCAGCCATTGATCACAATGGGTATGTTATAGATAACCTTTATTATTTATCAAACTATACCGCGGGGCTAAGAGTTCTTGATATCACAGACATTGAAAATGGTTCAATGGCAGAAGTTGGATTCTTTGACACCTATCCAGAGTCAGACAACGCGAATTTTGATGGTGTATGGAATGTTTATCCTTTTTTTGAAAGTAATAACATTGTCATTAGTGATCTTAACAGGGGGTTCTTTTTGGTGAGAGACTCAAGCCTTGGCGGTCAGGATCTAACACTAAATGATTTTGATATTTCTCCTAACCCTGCAAAGAAAAATGTGACCATAACAGCAACCAATGTTCCAATAAGATCTTTAGAGGTCTTTAACATACTTGGTCAACGCGTCTTGAATCTAACATTTGACGCAACAAACTCAAAATATATTAATATAGAAACTTTAATTAGCGGCATGTATCTTCTTAAAATTAACGGAGACACCACCAAACGCCTCATCGTTAAGTAGTCACAATGAAAAATTACGCGCATTTGTTTTTAAAGAAATTTGTAGTGCTACTATTGGCAGCGCTTATAACTTCTTGCGCAGATGATGACGCGCCCTCACCAGAAAACGCAGGGGCTAACCTAGATGAATTTTTAGGAGAGATTGACTATATAAAAACATTTGGTGGCAGCCAAAATGATAATATTGTTTCTGTAGTTCAAGCCAATGATGGAGGCTATGTACTTATGGGTTCTACAGAAAGTACCGATGGAGATATTACCGGGAAATCAAGTTCTGATGTAGACTTCTGGTTGTTAAAAACAGGCCCTCTAGGGAATATTATTTTTAACAAGGTTTACGGAGGCTCAAAAACAGACATCGCCTCAAGCCTAATTAAAACTAAAGATGGAGGTTTTATTGTCTGCGGTTATAGCGCCAGCGATGATGGGGATGTTTCTGGAAATGAAGGTTTTCAAGACTATTGGATTACAAAACTAGATGCCCAGGGAAACATTACTTGGGAAAAAAACTATGGTTTTTCCGGAATAGATCAAGCATTAAAAATCATTGAAACTACTAACGGCAATTTTTTTACTACAGGGTTTTTTGATGTATCAGCAAGTGAAAATCAAGGAAATGATGATGGTAAAACTACGAATCCGGGAGTAAATCTCTCAAAAAACACCTTACATGGTGTTGGAGAGTTTTGGGGAATCCTTATGGATAGTAATGGAAACAGAATCTGGAGGCGCTATTTTGGAGGTTCTAATAATGATCGAAGTTATGATGTTGCTGAGGCTCAAGACGGGGGTTTTTTTATGGTTGGAAGTTCAGAGAGCTCAGACTTTGATGTTACAGACAACAAAGGCTCTTATGATTTTTGGGTTGTTCGTGTAGCAGCTAATGGAGACAAGCTCTGGACCAAATCTTTTGGAGGTAGTGAGATTGATCAAGGGTACGGTATTACCAAAACACCAGATGGAAACTATATAATGGTTGGAGACACCAGAAGTACCAATGGAGATGTAACATCTTTAAATGGCAATGCAGATGCTTGGGTTATAAAGTTTGATCCTGATGGAGGTCTAATCTGGGAAAAAACCTATGGAGGAGCGGCATTTGACTCTGCAAAAAGAATTACTGCATTAGAGAATGGTGATTTTGCAATCGCAGGAAACACAAGAAGTTCTATGGGTAGTTTTGTAAATAAAGGCCAAAATGATGCTTGGGTTTTTATAATTGACGCTAATGGTGTGCTTAAATTTAATTATATTGTTGGAGGTGCTAACCTAGATTTTGCCAATGATGTAGTGCAAACTCAGGACAACAAATTACTTGTTGTAGGAAGCTCAGAAAGTAACGACGTAGACATTCCAGAAAATAAAGGGAAACAAGATGCGCTGTTAATTAAAATAAAGTAGTAAAATCAACACCAATTATGAAGAAAATTGCCCTGTTTTTAATGGCTGTAACCTTTATAGCTTGTAACAAAAATGATGACGGACAAACACCACTAAACACATTGGTGGATATTCGTTTCCAGCATAGTTTTGATGAACAATTGGTGGACAACACCACCTTTAACGCTATACAATACAACAATGCCTTTGGCTCAGAGCTTAGTCTTACAAAACTTCGTTATTTAATAACAAACGTAACATTTACAAACCAAGACGGCATTGCAACCAAGGTGAGAGATTACCAGTTAGTTGATGTTACACAAAATACAGGAATGTTTATTAGCGGCACTTCATTGCCCCCAGGAACATATACTTTAAAAATGCGTTTTGGTTTTGCAGAACCGGAAAACAACTCGGGCATCTATCCAGATTTAAACGCAGCTTCTTGGAGTGTGCCAGATATGCTTGGAGGTGGATATCATTACATGCAGTTGGAGGGAAGGTTTATAGACGCCGGCAATGAAACATCTATTTATGCATACCACACAATTAGTGCAGTTCAAAACCCTGGACCAGATAATATAAGAGAAGACACCTCCATTGAGATAGATTTAGGGACAATAAATATTGAGAATACGACCACCACTATTAAGGTAAATATGAATATTTCAGAATGGTTTAAAAACCCAAATGTTTGGAATCTAAATACCCTTAATGGGATGTTGATGGGAAACTATGCTGCTCAAATATTGATGCAAGAAAACGGTCAAAACGTATTCTCACTTGAATCTGTTAGAAGCGTTCAATAAAAATGCATGATGCAAAAATTTACTTTTTTAGTTTGTTTACTTTTTCTGACTCTTTGCTGTACTAATGATGACTCCTCTGAAGGATATGCGCCAACTCCAGCAAGCATTTCTATTCCTGGGGTGTTTTTACAATTACTTCCAGCGCCAGAAATACCTGCAAACAATCCTCTCACTGAAGAAGGGATAGCCTTAGGGAGGCAACTTTTTTTTGAAAAGAAACTCTCTGCAAATAACACATTAGCTTGTGCTGGGTGCCACAAACCCAATGAAGGATTTAGTGATCAACGCAGATATAGTATTGGTATTGACGGTATTGCAGGATTTAGAAATTCAATGCCGATTGTTAATTTTGCTTGGAACACAAAAAACAAATTTAACTGGGACGGTAGCGCAAATTCATTAGAACAACAAGCTCTTGAACCTGTTATTAATGAAATAGAAATGCACAACACTTGGCCCAACGTAGTAGAAACGTTACAGACAGACGCCAACTATCCTATTGCATTTGGCGAAGCTTTTGGGACCACTACCATCTCAAAAGAACGTGTTGCCAAGGCGCTCGCTCAATTTATACGCACACTAGTTTCTGGAGACTCTAAGTTTGACAAATACGTATTAGGAGAGGCAACACTAACCCCTCTTGAAGCAGAAGGTCTTGCTGTGTTTTTGGATGAAGATCGCGGAGATTGTTTTCATTGTCATGGAAGTCCAACCAACCCTTTATGGACAGACAATGATTTCCACAATAACGGTTTGGATGAAGACTTTTTAGACCTAGGATTGGGAGATATTACTGGAGACCCCGCGCAATTTGGACTGTTTAAATCACCTTCATTACGCAACCTAGCGTTTACCGCTCCATACATGCATGATGGCCGTTTTGCAACACTAGACGAGGTTATTAACCACTACAGTGAAGGCCTAGTATTTAGCCAAACCATAGATCCATTGATGAAGACCGTTGCGCAAGGTGGCGTACAACTTACGGTGGAAGAAAAAGCAGCCTTAAAAGCATTTATGCTAAGCCTCTCAGACCCAACACTTGCTACCAATCCAGCATACCAAAATCCAAACTAGTCTCATTTTTATTGAAATATTTTATAGGCAGCACTATTGTTCTAGCTCTTTTAGGGAACCAAAAACATTTCAACAAACCAAAGGGTAAAAAACTGTATCTGTTTTCTGTTTCAGCAAAACAGGAAAGAGACTAACATTTCAGAAATGCCTTCATAGGTCCTCTAAACCTACCCCAGCTATTGGTAATCCCTATTACGCCATGCGTTTTTAATATTTTATTAGGAGTAAAAAAGGGGTTTATATCGTATCTTTACCTTTTAATTTAGGCGAATTCTAATTTATGATAAAAGTAAGTGATATAGCGCGGCTTAAAATTTCGCAATTAATGGCAGAAGACGGCTTTAGCATTGACATTGACTTTGTGCGTGTAGGTGTAAAGAGCGGAGGTTGTTCTGGTCTTTCTTACGAGCTAAATTTTGATGGTGTTATTGGCGAAAACGATAAGGTGTTTGAAGAAAATAAAGTCAAAATTGCCGTAGACAAAAAGAGTTTTTTGTACCTAGTAGGAACAACACTAGAATACAGCGGTGGCTTGAATGGTAAAGGATTTGTTTTTAACAATCCTAATGCAAATAGAACCTGTGGATGTGGAGAATCATTTTCATTATAATTTAAAACTACGAATTCTTAATAGGAGTTCATAAGTACATATGAGTAAATATACAGAAGACGATTTAAAAAAAGAACTTGAAACCAAAGAATACGAGTATGGTTTTTATACAGACCTAGAGAGCGAAACATTCCCTGTAGGACTCAACGAGGATATTGTTCGTGCTATTTCAAAGAAAAAAGAAGAACCACAATGGATGACCCAATGGAGGCTTGAGGCTTTTAAAGTTTGGAAATCAATGCAAGAGCCTGAGTGGGCAAATGTAAATTATACAAAACCAGATTTTCAAGCAATTGCATATTATTCTGCGCCAAAGGCAGTAGATCCCAACAAAACATTAGATGATGTAGATCCAGAATTAATAGCAATGTATAAAAAGCTTGGTATTTCTGTAGATGAGCAGAAAAAAATGAACAACGTAGCTATGGATATCGTGGTAGATTCTGTTTCTGTTGCTACTACCTTTAAAAAGACACTTGGCGAGAAAGGTATTATTTTTATGAGTATTTCTGAGGCTATTAAAGAACATCCAGAGCTTGTGAGAAAATATCTTGGTACGGTAGTGCCTACCAAAGACAACTTCTATGCATCTTTAAACAGTGCTGTTTTTAGTGATGGCTCTTTTTGTTATATCCCTAAAGGAGTAAGATGCCCGATGGAGCTATCTACCTATTTTAGAATTAATCAAGCAGGAACAGGGCAGTTTGAAAGAACACTCTTGATTGCAGATCAAGGAAGTTATGTATCCTACCTAGAAGGATGTACCGCACCAAGTCGTGATGAAAACCAATTACACGCTGCCGTTGTAGAGCTTATTGCTTTAGATGACGCAGAAATTAAATATAGCACCGTACAAAACTGGTTTCCTGGAACTGCAGAAGGTAAAGGTGGTGTTTATAATTTTGTAACCAAAAGAGGCTTGTGTGAGAAAAACGCAAAAATTTCTTGGACACAAGTAGAAACGGGAAGTGCCGTTACCTGGAAATACCCTAGCTGTATTTTAAAAGGTGATAATAGCATTGGAGAGTTTTACTCTATTGCTGTAACCAATAATTATCAGCAAGCAGATACCGGTACAAAGATGATTCATTTGGGCAAAAACACACGCAGCACTATCATTAGTAAAGGTGTTTCTGCTGGAAAATCTCAAAATAGCTACCGTGGCCTAGTTAAAATCCATGCTAGCGCAGAAAATGCACGTAATTTCTCTCAATGTGATTCTCTATTGATGGGAAATGCTTGTGGAGCTCACACCTTTCCATACATTGAGGTAAAAAACAAAACAGCTCAAATAGAGCATGAGGCTACCACTAGTAAAATTGGTGAAGACCAAATATTTTATTGTAACCAAAGAGGTATTGACACAGAAAAAGCGATAGCTCTTGTTGTAAACGGCTTCAGCAAAGAGGTGTTAAACAAACTCCCTATGGAATTTGCAGTAGAGGCTCAAAAATTACTAGAAATAAGCCTAGAGGGTTCTGTAGGATAGTCTAGAAAAACTAAAATAAAAACAACCAACAACCATGAAAAAATTTATTACAATTATTGTCATACTTATTACGGTTTATGCCTGTAAGAATAAACAAGAGGCAGATAAAAAAGAATTAATTACAACTGCAAACTCAAATCTAGCAGTTTATAAAGGAGAATTTATATTTACAGACGGTGCTGCGGTCTTAAAAGGAACCGATTTTATTTATGGTGTTGTCATTGATGACAAAATGAAAGAATTGGCAGAAAAAGTAGCGCCCTCAAAAAAGAATGCCTTTGATATGGTTCCTGTAATAGTGACAGGAACAGTATCCCCAGGACCTGAAGATAAAGAAACTTGGGATGAGTTTTTAACAATAATCGACATTGTGCAGGTAAGTCCTAAACCCGCTAAGGCAGATGTTAAGATAAAAGCAGGTACTGTGGCAAAAAAGGCTACAGCATCTATTAAAAAAGAAGAGAAAAAATAATATGTTACAAATAAAAGATGTGTACGCAAGTGTAGAAGGGAAGGATATTCTTAAAGGGATTTCTCTTACAGTAAATGCAGGAGAAGTTCATGCTATTATGGGGCCCAATGGAGCTGGAAAAAGCACACTGGCTTCAATTATTGCAGGAAAAGAGGAGTTTGAACTAACCAAAGGAGAAATAACAATTAACGATGAAGACATCACAGAGTTGGGTGCAGAAGAACGCGCACACAAAGGTGTTTTTCTTTCTTTTCAATATCCTGTAGAGATTCCTGGTGTTTCAGTTACAAATTTCATCAAAACAGCTATCAACGAGAACAGAAAAGCCAAAGGTCTTGAGGATATGCCGGCTAGTGAGATGTTAAAAAAGATCAAGGAAAAAGCAGACTTACTTGAAATAGATCGTAAATTTTTATCCCGTTCACTTAACGTAGGATTTTCTGGAGGTGAGAAAAAACGTAATGAAATTTTCCAGATGGCAATGCTAGAGCCTAAACTGGCAATACTAGACGAAACAGATTCTGGTCTTGATATTGACGCCCTTAAGGTTGTTGCCAATGGAGTAAACAAACTTAAAAATAAAGACAATGCTGTAATTATTATTACACACTACCAAAGATTATTAGATTATATAGTTCCAGACTTTGTACATGTTATAATGGACGGTAAAATTGTAAAATCTGGAACAAAACAACTAGCATATGAGCTAGAAGAAAAAGGATACGACTGGATTAAAGAAGAGTTGGTTTAACCAACCTCAGTATTTAAAATTCTGAATTAAAAAAATGAGTTTAAAAGAAAAATTACAATCCTCATACCTTGCTTTTGAAGATCACCTTCAAGCAGATTCGCCGTTACATGATGTGCGCAATGAAGCCATGAAGTGTTTTGAAGCCAAGGGGTTTCCTAGCAAAAAAGAGGAGGCCTGGAAATATACATCACTAAATGCTTTGTTGAAAAAAGAGTATAGCATTTTTCCGAAAAACGAAAATGCTATCGAGTTTAAGGACGTGAAAGAATACTTCTTAAACGACATAGACACCTATAAAGTAGTATTTATAGATGGAATATATAGTTCTTTTTTGTCGCAAATAACACATGATGTTATTGATGTTTGTTTGATGTCATCTGCCCTAAACAAATCTAAATATAGCTCTATTATAGAGACCTACTTTAACAAAGCTGCCAACTCAGATAGTTTGACATCTTTAAACACCGCCTTTGCAAAAGAAGGAGCATACATACGTATCGCCAAACATAAAGAAGCGCAAAAACCTATTGAGATAATCAACTTTGCAACAGGAACAGAGGCTGCCACAATGCTACAACCTCGTAACTTGATTATTGTTGAGGAAAATGCACATGTTCAAATTATTGAACGCCACCAAAGTTTGAATAAAAACGAAGTGCTCACCAATAGCGTTACAGAGATATTTTTAGAGAAAAGAGCTAATGTAGATTACTATAAAATTCAAAACGACACACAAAACGCTTCGTTAATTGATAGCACGTTTATCAACCAAGAACGTGAAAGTATTTGTAGTGTTCATACATTTTCTTTTGGAGGAAAAATGACACGTAATAACCTAAACTTCAAACAGCTTGGAGAGCGGTGCGATTCCATTTTAAATGGAGTCACTATTATTGAAGACAAACAACATGTAGACCACAATACATTGGTGCATCATATTGCCGAAAACTGTGAAAGCCATCAAGACTACAAAGGTGTTTTTGATGATAGCGCTACTGGTGTATTTAATGGTAAGGTTTACGTAGAAAAAGAAGCGCAAAAGCTAGATGCCTTCCAGAAAAATAATAATATTTTAATTAGTGACAAAGCAACCATCAATGCAAAACCTCAATTAGAGATTTTTGCAGATGATGTAAAATGCTCTCATGGTTGTACTATTGGTCAACTAGACGAAGACGCATTATTTTATTTACGTTCTCGTGGTATCGCCACCAAAGAAGCCAGGGCTTTACTAATGTATGCTTTCGCTAATACCGTACTAGAAAGTGTAAAGATCCCAGAATTGAAAGGACGTATCAATAAATTGATCGCCAATAAAATTGGTGTTAACTTAGGGTTTGATCTTTAATTCTTAAAATATCAATAGGTGCAGCGCAGTTGAAACCTATATAAAAACATACCGTTTAAGTTCTCCACAGCGCTTGAACAGACATCAAAATAGATTATTAAATTAGTCTCAAACACCCCCATATATGTTTGATTTAACTACGATAAGAAAAGATTTTCCTATACTCTCAAGAAAGGTAAATGGAAAGCCTCTGGTGTATTTAGATAATGCAGCTACATCTCAAAAACCACAGCAGGTCATTGATTGTATCGTAGATTATTATTCAAATTATAATGCAAACATACACAGAGGAGTTCACGCACTTTCTCAAGAAGCTACAGACAAGTACGAAGCAGCTCGAAAAAAAATACAACAACACTTTGGTATTGCAAAAGCACAGGAGGTCATTATTACCTCTGGAACCACACACAGCATCAATATAGTGGCAAATGGCTTTTCAAGCCTACTTACACCAGGTGATGAAATTATTGTTTCGCAACTAGAGCACCATTCTAATATCGTGCCATGGCAAATGTTATGCAAACGTACAGGTGCTGTCTTGAAGGTAATACCAATGAATCAAGCAGGTGGGCTAGAAATGGATGCATACCAGTCTCTATTGTCAAGCAAAACAAAGCTAGTATTTGTAAATCACATTTCAAATACATTAGGAACGATCAATCCAATTGCTTTTATGACAGAAAAAGCACACGAAGTTGGAGCGGCTATTCTTATAGATGGGGCACAGTCTTGCTCGCATATCAAACCAGATTTAGTTGCATTAGATTGTGATTTCTATGTAACCTCTGCACACAAAATGTGCGGCCCAACTGGAGTTGGAATGTTGTATGGAAAAGAGGCTTGGCTAGAAAAACTACCTCCATACCAAGGTGGTGGTGAGATGATAGACCAGGTAACCTTTGAACAAACAACCTACGCAGGGCTTCCTCATAAATTTGAAGCAGGCACGCCTAATGTTTGTGGAGGTATTGCTTTTGGTGCTGCCATAGACTATCTCAATAGTATTGGGTTTGACTCCATTGCAGCGCATGAAGCTGAGCTTTTAAGCTATGCTACAGAAAAATTATTAGCAATTGAAGGATTAAAAATTTACGGTACTTCAAAAGAAAAAACATCAGTAATCTCTTTTAATATAAACGGCATCCATGCGTATGATATTGGTACTATTGTTGATAAATTAGGCATAGCAGTGCGCACAGGGCAACATTGTACCCAGCCTATTATGGATTACTTTAATATTTCTGGAACAGTACGAGCTTCTTTTGCTTTTTACAACTCACTTGAAGAAATTGATGTTTTGGCAGCAGCGGTTGAAAGAGCCAAAATGATGCTGTCTTAAAAAATAAAATCATGAAACAATTATTCCTAGCCATTATACTTTTTTGCTTCATAGCCTCTGGCTGTAATGAAACAAAAAAAATAATTGCAGATGCTGGTGAAACAGACTTAGCTGGAAGCTATACAATAGTTACCATTAACGATGAAGCTATTTTACCTTTGGCATCCTTACGTTTTACCAACACAGATAACACAATCAGCGGGAATTCTGGGTGTAATGATTTTGGCGGGACATACAAACAAGATGCCGCGGCTATTAAAATAGGGCAACTTATGACGACTAAAGCGTATTGTGAGGGAGTTATGAAAAACGAGTATGCTCTGTTAAACGCCCTGAAAAACGTAGCGTCATTTGTTATAACAAAAGGGGTACTTACTTTATATTCAAAACAAGGCACAAAGACCTTGCTTACTGCTATAAAAAAGAAAGAATTACTATGACCATTAAAGCGATACAAGAAGAACTTATAGAGGAATTTGCCATGTTTGATGACTGGATGCAACGCTATGAGTATATGATAGATTTAGGCAAGTCTCTTCCTTTAATTGATGAAGAAAACAAAACCGAGGAACGCGTTATTAAAGGATGCCAAAGCAAAGTATGGCTAGATGCAGAACTTAAAGGAGATAAAATGGTGTTCTCTGCAGATAGTGATGCAATTATCACTAAAGGTATTATTGCCATTTTAATACGAACGTATAATAACCAAACACCTACAGATATTTTAAACGCAAAACTAGATTTCATTGATGAAATTGGTCTAAAAGAACACTTATCTGCCACACGAGCTAATGGCTTAACCTCTATGATTAAGAAATTAAAATTATATGCAACCGCATATCAAGCAAAATTAAATAGTTAGTATTTTTAAGATAGCTTAAAATTTAAAACACATTATACAAAAAAGCGTTATGGAAGAACAAACAATAGACACACAGGCATTAGGAGAAAAGATTGTAAAAGTTTTGAAGTCAATTTATGATCCAGAAATTCCTGTAGACATTTATGAACTTGGTCTTATCTATGATGTTTTTGTAAATGAAGATTGTAATGTAAAAATACTAATGACACTTACAACTCCAAACTGTCCCGTAGCAGAAACATTACCTGTAGAAGTTGAGGACAAAGTAAAGTCTCTCAAAATGGTTAATGATGCAGAGGTTGAAATCACCTTCGACCCACCTTGGACTCAAGACTTAATGAGCGAAGAAGCAAAGTTAGAGTTAGGAATGTTGTAATTTTAGTTTTATGTCAAACCAAATCGTAAATAGAGTAGCCAATAGCATCCTTAAAACGATAGACCTAGAAGAATTATATCCTCAAGGCACAAGAGTTGCCTTTGACATTGCACCTTGGCTGCAAGAAGGTATTATTTTACGAGAAAAAAACTTTAGGGAGGCCGTTTCAAATCACCCTTGGGAACAATATAAAAACAATTTTGTTTCTATTCACTGTAGTACTGACTCCATAATTCCTGCCTGGGCATTTATGCTTATTGCTACAAAGCTAACACCCCATGCTCAAAAGACAGTTATAGGGTCACAAGAGGTATTAGAAACCATTCTGTTTACTGAAGTTTTAAATATGCTAGATCTTAGCTCATACAAAGATACGCCCGTTATTATTAAAGGATGTGCAAACAAGCCTATCCCGCCTGCAGCTTATGGTATGCTTATTTCAAAATTACAGCCCATTGCAAAAAGCATTATGTATGGAGAAGCATGTTCTTCTGTGCCACTCTACAAAAGATAAGTAGCTCCCCGATCTAGACATCTCTATTTGCTTTTTAAAAAAATTATTATCTTTATGTAAATAAATAGAACATGAAAAACTTATTGCTTTCAATATCATTATGCTTGTTGACTTTTAGTGGATTTACTCAAGAACAAGAAGCTCCAAAAAATGCATGGACCAAAAGCGGTAGCCTATCATTACTTTTTAATCAAGCAGCATTTAATACACAATGGCAAGGTGGAGGAACTTCAAACTACGCAGCTAATCTTGGACTCACATGTAATGCTAACTACAAAAAAGATAAAATTACCTGGGATAACAGACTCGTTATAGAGTATGGTATTGCCAGTCAAAAAGATCAAGAGTTTACAAGAAAAACAAGCGACCGTTTTGAATTTAACTCATTAGTGGGAAAAGAAATTAAAAAAAGTCTTTGGCACTATTCTTTTTTCTTAAACGCCAGGACCCAGCTTACCAGTGGGTATACTTTTGGAGAAGATACAGACGGAAATGAAGTAAGAACAGAAAATACAAAATTTTTATCTCCTGGTTATTTTCAAATAGGTCCGGGTATGCTTTGGAAAAAGAACGACAACTTAAAAGTAAACATCGCACCGGCAACAGCTCGATTAATTATAGTGGATGGAATATTCACTAATGTTGGCCAAGATCAATCAAATATTGATGCTTTTAATGAAAGCAGTTATTTTGGCGTGAAAGCCAACCAAACAAGCCGTTTTGAGTTTGGTGCTGCCATAGGAGCATATGGTAAATTTACCCTGTTTAAAAATGTGGTGATGGAAAACACACTTAATGTGTACAGTAACTATCTTGAAGACCCTCAAAATATAGATGTTGATTATACTATGAATTTACTAATGTCTGTAAACAAATGGATTACTGCCAATGTAACCTTCCAGTCTATTTATGATGATAATGCTGTAAAAGGATTTCAAATTAGAGAAGCATTGGGCATAGGTATAACATACGGTTTCTGAAAAATTATTTAACATTATACTCCTGGCTTACCTGAGATAGGGTGTAACTGTATCCCTTGCTATATTTATTCTATATATGTTTCTGGGTATAAAAAGTTATTATAAGGAAAACGCGTAACGTGAATTTCGCGCGCTTTATCATACACTACTTTCCTGAAGCTTTCAAAGTTCTGCTTTTTTAGGGCCGAAATAAAAATAGCATCACCATTCATTTGGTTCATCCAAGTCCCTTTCCATTCCTCCAAGGTATAATGTGCTTTTGTTTTTTCGGTTACTAAATCATCCTTGTCAATAGTTTCTGAGGTATAGGCGTCTATTTTATTGAACACCATGATCGTTGGCTTGTCTGCACTTTTTATTTCATCTAAAATCCTCCCCACGCTGGCAATGTGATCTTCAAAACTTGGATGAGAAATATCTACTACGTGTAATAATAAATCTGCTTCACGCACCTCATCTAGTGTGCTTTTAAAAGACTCTACCAATTGGGTAGGGAGCTTGCGTATAAACCCAACGGTATCACTCAATAAAAAAGGCATGTTCCCTATCACTACCTTACGGACCGTGGTATCCAATGTAGCGAATAATTTATTTTCTGCAAATACATCACTTTTACTAATTGCATTCATCAATGTAGATTTTCCTACATTGGTATACCCAACTAAAGCAACTCTCACCAGTTTACCTCGATTACCGCGTTGTACTTCCATTTGGCGATCAATCTTTTTGAGTTTCTTTTTCAATAATGAAATACGATCTCTTACAATACGTCTATCTGTTTCGATTTCTGTTTCACCAGGGCCTCGCATACCAATACCACCACGTTGTCTCTCAAGGTGTGTCCACATTCCAGCAAGTCTTGGTAATAAATATTCATACTGCGCTAATTCTACCTGCGTTCTAGCATAGCTTGTCTGGGCGCGTTGTGCAAAAATGTCGAGAATCAAGTTGGTGCGATCAATGATTTTACACTCTAGAATTTTTTCTATATTCTTTTGTTGCGCAGCAGAGAGCTCATCATCAAAAATAACGGTACCAACACCATGCTGTTGGACATAGGTGAGTACCTCTTCCAGTTTACCCGTTCCTATAAATGTTTTAGGGTTTGGTTTTTCCATTTTCTGCACAAAACGCTTGAGCACTTCTCCACCAGCTGTGTAGGCTAAAAACTCAAGTTCATCTAGATATTCTACAGATTTTGCCTCATCTTGTTTTTGAGTAATTAAACCAATAAGTATGGTTTTTTCGTATTCTATATCTTTTTCTTCTATCATAAGTATTTAAAAAAACAAAGGTACGAAAGAGAATGGTACTATTTTCTCTCCTTTAGGGGCTAAGAGTATTTATTTTAAGGCTCAACATAGGCCCTTATTAAGAAACTATAATATTAAAATAATAAAGTTAAAAACAACAGAGGTTTGTAGTGATTTAGATAGCGTGTTTTTACAACCAAAGACCACCAACAGTAATCTAGCACCATAATTTAAACATTGGTTAATTATTATTTTTTTGAAGTTTAATGCGTTTTTAATCGGGAAATTATGTCTGTACATCTAAAAACGAAAGTATCCTAACAAACCTTGTTTATTTTACTTAAATTTATTCCCAAAATAACGCCAAAAAAAATCTAAATGAATACTCAATTACTCTCTCAAAAAAGTACGCTCACGTACAGATTTGTAAAGAACCTAAGCACTACCATAGCATCTGTGGTGGTTTTTTTATGTCTTAGTGTTTCATATGGTCAAACCAGTGTCCCCTGTGCCGATGGCGCTTTTAATGACACCTATTGTTATACTCCCAATGATGCCACACAGCTTGTATATACAAGTGACACAGGCTTTCCATTAAGACTAACATTTAATGCAGGTACAGTAGAGCTAAACTTTGATGAAGTAGTCGTTTTAGATTCAGACGGTGTTACCAACCTTAATGCTGGTAATCCTTATGGTAATGCAGGTGACTTATCTGGGTTTGTTTTTGAATCTACTGGAGACACCATTACACTGCAAATTACCTCAGACGGTATTGCAAGTTGTACTGACGGTTTGTTTGTTCCTCTAGATTACGATATTAATTGTTTAACCTGTACAGATCCTACGATCGTATTTACCAATGACGGTCAATGTGAGACTGGGCAACAATTTACCATTGGTGTAGATATTACAGATTTAGGGAGCTCAACCAATATCACCGTTACTGATGATCAAGGAAGTGCAGCACAAAACGCTACAACGCCGGGTGTCTTATTCTTCGGTCCATACCCTGCATTGACGGGGGTTACCTTTACTATTGCAACTGGAGACTTGAACTGTGATTTTACAAGTGCTGTTATTGAGTGTCAAGCCCAAGGAAGTTGTGATGTGTTAGATGCTGGATTTGATTTATTTATTGATTGTGAAACATTTTGTATAGATCTAGTTGCAGATTACATTGCACTGCCTAACCTAGATACTACCTCTTATATAATACAAGGACCACTTTGTGACGTGCCTCCTGTTACTGGTGGTACTCCAACAAATTTAACGATAGATGATGTTTGGAGTGGTGAGATTGCATTGCCTTTTGAATTTAATTTTTATGGCAATTCTTACACAAGTGTTGTTGCTGGTGCAAATGGCCAGCTATCCTTTAATGCAGCTTTAGCCGGCGCTTATAATGGTTGGGCTATGGATCCTGCAGATATGATTCCTACCAATGACGCTAACTACCCATTAAATACAGTTTTTGGTGCTTATCACGATATTAACCCTGCTGTTGCCCCGGCAGCTCCAGATAGAATAAACTATTTTGTAAATGGAGTTGCACCTTTTAGAATTTTTGTTCTAAACTTTAATGCGGTACCTCAGTTTGGTTGTAATGAACTTTTAACGACACAACAAATTTTATTATATGAGTCATTAAACGTAATTGATGTAAATATCATCAATAAGCCCGTTTGTGACACCTGGAATAGTGGTCTTGCAGCTATAGGCTTACAAGGAAACAATCTTACAGAATTTAGTGTCCCTGAAGACAGAAATGTTGGAGTCTGGGAAGTTACCAATGAAAACTGGCGTTTTGTACCTAATGGAGGGCCTGTAACAAATGCTAGTGTTTTTGAATGGAGAGATGCTGCTGGAAATGTACTTAGTAATGACCCTGTCTTTAATGTATGCCCTGACCAAACTACAGTATACACTGCTGCCTTGGTTGTAGAGTTGCCAAACGGTACCTTTAATGAGCTTACAGATACTGTAACGGTTACAAAAGAATCTGGATGCTCCCCTTTTGAGTGTACAGATGATGCTTTCTTAGAAAATTTTGAAACGGGAGTAGGCAGAGTAACGCATCCTTTCACACCTTTAGAATTTAATGCTACTTCCCAATTAGAAGCAAACCAATATGCAGTAACTAATATTTCAAGTGGGCTTAATTTTGGATGGCATCAAGCCATGGAAGACAACACTAGTGGTGACACAAATGGTAGAATGATTTTCTATAACCCTTCTGAAGACCCTAGTCAAACCGAATTGTATAGAAGAGACATTACTGTAACAGCAAACACAGAACATATCTTTGATTTTGCAATGACGACAGTCTATGATACAGACAGTGGTATCTGCCCAGGTAGTGGAACAGATTCAAGAGTCATCTATCAAATTGAAGATGAAGCAGGAACAATTCTAGCAACAAGTACAACTGGAAATGTAACAAACGGTGCAAATCCAAACTGGATTAGATATTCTCTTGAATTTAATTCTGGGGCTAGCACAACAGTACAAATTGTTCTTATCAACGATATTTTTGGTGCTTGCGGAAATGACCTAGCAATAGATGATATTAGAATTCGTGCAGAGGGAACTTCTCCAGTTATCGAAGACCCTATGGATATGATGAGCTGTGAAGAAACTCCAGGGAGCGAAACAGCTACCTTTGACTTAACAACCCAAATTGCCGAAACGCTTAATGGTCAAAACGCTGCTGATTTTGAAATCACTTTTCATACCTCACAAGCAGATGCGGATACTGGTGATAACCCAATAGCTACTCCACAGGCACATCAAAATGCAACGAACCCAGAAACAATTTACATAAGAGCTCAACGCCTCAATCAAGAAGATTGTTTTGCAACCACATCTTTTGATGTAGTGGTTGAGCTTCCTCTTACAATAACTACCGACTTGCCATCTCAATTAGACGTATGTGCTAATGAAGATGCGGCCGCCATGGATGCTACTCCTACAAATGCTGGGATAGATTTAAGCACGGTGAGCTATGAGTGGGCAAATGCTGGTGGCACAATAGTTTCTACAGAGGCTATATTTGCTCCTCCGGTATCTGGTGTGTACACGGTTAAAATAACCATACCACCTTGTAGTGAAACTATTGTTACTGTAAATGTAGTTGTAAAGCCTGTTCCAGATCTTGATCTAGGAGAGGATGTTACCCTTTGTGATAGTGAAGATTTTGAAATTGTACCAAATATTTCTGGAGACACTACAGGAGCTACTTACCTCTGGAATACAGGAGCCACAGATGCTACTATTATTACAGCCCAAAGCGGAACCTACTCTCTTGAAATTACTACCGTAGATGGTTGTGTTGTTTCAGATAGTATTACGGTTGTTATTTCAGATCCAGTAGTGGTTACACTTGAAGAAGATTTTGATGTGTGTCCAGACTTTGAAACTACAATTACGGCAACTTCAAGTGATGTTGGTGTAACCTACCAGTGGTTTGAGAATGGAACCTTAATCGCTGATGAAGGTGAAAATACCTTAATTGTTTTATTAACTCAAGACGGGCCATCTTCACAAGAATATAGTGTAGTGGTTACAAACAGTGATGGATGTATGGGTACTGCTTTTGTAAATGTATCGCTATATACTAACAATGAAAATTGTGTGATTTCTCAAGGTATTTCTCCAAATGGAGATGGATTAAATGATGTGTTAGATCTTAGCTTCCTAAACAATAGAACAGGAATTGAATCCTTCCAGGTATTTAATAGAAATGGTACGACTGTCTATGATTTTGTAAATTACACAAACCAATGGGGTGGCCAAACTAGTGATGGTGAAGAATTACCAACAGGGACATACTATTATGTTCTTGGCCTAACTGGAGAAGATCCTGTGTTTGGATCAAGCTATACTGGTTGGGTATACATCAATAGAGAGAAAAACTAATACTATAAAAAGATGAATACATAAACAACATTTACAAATAAGAGTTTAAATGTTGTTTGTGCAATCAAAATAAAATAAACACCACAGAAATGAAAAAAATACTATCAATACCATTAATGCTTATATGTGTTTTGCTTTGTTCCAAAGAAGCAAATGCGCAACAAGACCCTCAATACACACAATTCATGTATAACATGAATGTTGTAAATCCTGCCTATGCAGGATCTAAAGAGAGCATTTCTTTTACCTCGCTATATAGAACTCAATGGGCGGCTTTAGATGGAGCGCCTACTACTTTTACTTTTTCTGGACATGGTCCATTAAATGACAAAGTAGGGGTAGGTTTATCTGCAGTAAAAGATGAGCTTGGACCTGTACAGGAAACCAATGTATTTGCAGATTTTTCATATACGTTGCAACTAAGCCCAACCACAAAATTAGCTCTTGGTATAAAAGCGGGTGCTACTTTTCATGATGTAGGTCTTGCTGATTTAGAACTACAAGATCCTAATGACCCATTCTTTAATCAAGATATTAGCAATGTGTATCCAAATATTGGGGCTGGTGCTTTTCTATATGCAGATAAATTTTATATCGGCGTATCGGTGCCTAACTTATTGAACTCTGTGCACCTTGATGCTAACGGAACACAGATTGGATCAGAGGTAAATCACTTCTTTGGTACTGCAGGATATGTTTTTCAGGTTACTGATGATGTAAAGTTAAAACCATCTGTGCTAGTGAAATCTGCATTTGGAGCTCCGGTTTCTTTCGATGGAAACTTAAATGCCTTATTTTTCGAAAAATTTGAATTGGGAGTATCCTATAGATTAGATGACTCATTTAGTGGTCTTGTTGGTTTTCAAGTCCTTCCAGAGCTAAGAATTGGATATGCTTATGATGCCGTTACTTCAGATATAAATGTAGTAGCACCATCATCACACGAAATCATCCTAACGTTCGACTTATTCACTAAGAAACGTACACTACGTTCACCAAGATATTTCTAATTAACAACATTTAATTTCATTGAAAATGAAAAAAATATATACCATACTTCTACTTATCGCTGTTAGCACAACAATTGTTTCAGCTCAAAATAGTAAAACTAAAAAGGCAGATAATCTATATGAAAGACTTGCATATACAGATGCCGCAACAGCATATCAAAAAGTACTCAAAAAAGGGAACGCTGATTTATATGTTTTTGAAAGATTAGCAAATTGCTACTATTTCATTAATGACACCAAAAAGGCCGAGACTTTTTACAAAAGAGTTGCAAAGTCTAAGGATGCAAATCCAGAGGCCATCTATAACTATGCGCAATCTTTGAAAGCGAATGGTAAATTTAGTGACTATAATACATGGATGAAGAAATTCGCGGCATCAAAACCAAATGACACCCGAGTAAGAGAATTCATGAAAAACCCTAATTATATTCCAAAAATCATGGAGGATATGGCGCGTTATACCGCTACTAATATGGAGGGTCTTAATAGTGAATATTCAGATTTTGGGGGTGTTATGTTTGGTAAAGATTTTTACTTTGCCTCTGGAAGAAATACATCTCGTAAAACATACCAATGGAATGAAGAGCCGTATCTAGACATCTATAATGCAACAGATGTAGGTGGAACGATAAAAGATGCAACATTACTTAACGGTGATGTAAATACAAAATATCACGAATCTAATGCAGTGCTTAGCGCAGATGGGAAACGCATGTATTTTGACCGTAATGATTTCTTTGAAGGAGATTATGATAAAAGTGAAAACGGAATCAACCAGATTAATCTTTACTACGCAGAAAAAATTGATGGTAAAGGATGGTCTGGGGTAGTATCTGCAGCATTTAATAACAACGAATACTCTACAGGGCACCCAGCACTAAGCCCAGATGGAAAGACCTTATACTTTGTAAGTGATATGCCAGGTGGTAAAGGTGGTTCTGACATCTATATGGTCGCAATAAGTGCAGATGGATCACTAGGAACTCCAAAAAGATTGGGAGACAACATTAACACAGAAGGAAAAGAATTGTTTCCATATATGGATAGTAACGGTACCTTATATTTCTCTAGTAATGGTCATCTTGGTATTGGTGGGCTGGACGTATTTTATGCAGAAGCCCAAGGTGATGATTTTGGAGCTGTCAACAATCTAGGAAACGGTGTAAATAGCCCTGCTGATGATTTTGCTTACAAATACAACCCAACGACACAAGAGGGTTATGTTTCATCAAATAGAGAAGGTGGTTTAGGTAGTGATGATATTTATATGGTCAAGGCAGTAGAAATTCCTTGTGAGGTTACTATTGCTGTTCAAGTAATAGATGAAAATTCAAATGCTGCAATCCCGGGAGCACGGGTAGATTTATATGATACAATGGGCAATAGACTTAGTACAAAAACTTCTAACGCAGAGGGTATGGTTTCTTTCAAAGCAGCCTGTGACCAAGAGCACGAAATACAAGCTGTATTAACAGATTTTGAAAGCAATGCCGGCAAAGTGGCCTCTGCTAATAATGAGAAAATTTCAGCTATTATTGCTTTGAAGCCTATCGAAGAGATTATTGTTGAAGACAAAATTGTTTTAAACCCTATCTTATTTGACCTTGACAAATCAAACATCAAGGCTCAAGCTGCATTTGAGTTAGACAAAGTAGTTTCTATCATGAATAAGTATCCAAACCTGGTAATTGCAGTAGGATCTCATACAGATAGCAGAGCTACAGATGCCTACAATCTTACGTTGTCTGAGGCTCGTGCACAATCTACCGTTCAATACATTATCTCAAAAGGCATTAATGCAAAGAGAATTAGTGGAAAAGGATATGGTGAAACCCAACCAAAGGTTTCTTGTGAAGACAGCTGCAGTGAAGCAGAACACCAAGTAAATAGAAGATCTGAGTTTGCCATTGTAAAAAGGTAAATCACTTCAATCTTTAGTAGCTTAACCAAAAAAAGCTAGTAAAACCCTCATAAAAGCAACTATATGTTTTTATGAGGGTTTTTTATGACCTATAAACTGCAGAGAAACATCCAACACTTAAGTGTTTTTTGCGCTATACAGAGCAGCTAATAGGTTTTTATTCCCCTATAGTAATTGCAGTTGCAACGATGTTTTTTGTGGGCCTAAAGGCTTAAAAACAACTCCCCGCTTATACCGCTATACCTAAATAAATTCAAGAAGAAAAGACATGCTGTTTTATGGCCTATAAAATCAATCTATTGATGCACTCTAATACTAAAAATGACTAACCATATCATTCAAGCAGCTATTATGGTTTTGTAAATAATCTACATAGGCTGCCTATCATAAGTAGTAACAAGAAAGAGGGTGTTGCTTTTTTTACACATGCTCAATGTGCAATTAAAATAACTATTTGCTCCCCGCTGTATCTATTGGGCAAACAAACACACCCAGCCTTTGGTGGTTAAAACACTTAAGAGAACTATATAATTAAAAAAAACCTATAACCAAAAACACCGCTACAAATGCAGCGGTGTTTTTAATGTCTAAGGAGAAATTCTTAGTTTCCTGTTATCACAATATTATCAATGTGGTAACGTGTTGTTGCTGTTGGATCTGATCCTTGATATCTAAAAGCAATATGAGCCATACCCTCAACACATGAAACATTAACGGGTCCTGATGGAGTGAAATCTCCAAAACCACTCTCTGGTCCTGATGGAATGATTGCGTCTAATAAATTCCAGGTAGATGTAGTAACATCTCCAGTGTAATCACTAGAAACTAACACACTTAATATTGTACCGTTATCAAAAGCTGCCTGTATGTTAAAGGTCAATTCTTCTTCTGTGGTTGTATCCATATCAATGGCTGGAGTTACAAGCCAGGTGTCAATAATTTCTTCTCCAGAACTAAACCCAGATATTTGAGCATAGTTGTTATTGTCATAGTTTCCAATCTCCCAAACTTCATTACCGCCACTTGCATTTACATTTGTCCAGCCTGCGTTTACAAAGTCTTCAATAGCATCAAATCCTTCAAAGTCTTCACTGTAGAATTCTGTTCCACCACCACTAGGTCCATCACAATTAAATGTTTCTGGATCACAACGGTTTTCATTATCAAAAGAAATATCAGAAGGATCATTTATAACCATGTTAAAGGCATCCCCAAAGTAGTTTTTAGTTAAAATTCCTCTCATCGAACCTCTTCCTTGTGGTAATAAAAAAGATTTGAAATCTGCAAAGGTGCTTGTGCTAAAGATAACGCTTCCACCTTCTTCACAGCTTTCTAACAAACGTTCTCCGTCAAATTCATCTTCTGGCTCACCGGCATATGTCTTACGATCATCTCCTAAAGCCTCATTACGGTTAAACTGTGCATCTGCTAATGCTACTAATAAATTAGTATTGGCATCTGTAAATTCTGAAAACAACAATGGTTTTGCCACCATAGTTTCTACAACTGCGTCTCTAATGACGTAGTCTAACATTTGAGACTCTCCAATTTTACCTAAATCATTTATATCTATTATTCCTAATGTAAATACACCAGCATCATATCCAGCAGTTAAGCCGTCTAGACGAACATATACTTTTCTACCTATTTCATAGGTGATAAATAAAGGATTTACATCTATTAATACTTTCACACCTCTTGCTGGGTTGGATGGAGCATTTTGTAAAATCATTTCTTCAAAGAAATTACCTGCTTGATCGTTAGAGATTACATATCCCTCTACGTAGGTAATTAGATCTGTTTGAAATGTTAACTTTTCTGTTCCTCTTAGTTCTGCAAGAACATCATCGTAGTTAAAATCTCCAGGCTCAACACCAAGGTTGTCTGCTGCTGCAGCTACTTGTTGCTCAAAGGCACTGTTAATCCCTATTATGGTTAGCACTTCACCTTCAAGGTTTGGAGCTATTACGGTAGTATTAGGTGTTTCAAAATCATCATCCTGAACACACGATACTATTCCTACTGTTACCATTAACAGCATTACTAGTTTGTATAAATTGAAATTTTTCATCTGTAGTGTATTTATAATTTTTTAATTAAAATCTAACGTAAAGGTTTAAATAATAGGTAGTTCCATTTCCGAAGAAGTAGCGATTCCCAAATACGGGTGTGTCTCTAGTTGATTCTTCAACCATGCCACGATAATCTGCAATTCTAGAGTCTTCAAAACCACCTGTTCTATAACGTTGGTCAAATACGTTATTAAGCGTTGCAAAGAAACCAACATAATAATCATTAACTCTCCATGACTTTCCTCCAACAACATTTACCAAAGTATAATCATCAAACTGTTCTTGTTGTAATAACTCTCTGGCTATTGTTTGATCATAATCATTGTAGCCTATGTTGTCTATGTCTGTAGCAAAGTTGTCGTTTCTACGCAAACTACTTACATCTATATATGCATTTGAAAAATAGTTTGACGTTACTCCAAACCACCAAAAGTTTGGGTCACGATATTCAAACCCTACCTGAAATGCGTTTTCTGGACCACCAGCAATGTGTAAGTTTTCTAGTTTAGTTGTACCATCTCCTAGACGCTTTGGTCCTTCAAAATCATCACTAGTGAAGTATTGATTTGGGTTATTAGTATATACGTATTGCGCCATTGATGCAGCCCCTTTAAGCTTTATCGTTGGTGTTATTTGTGCTTCAATACCTAATTCTACTCCTGCTCTTGTGGTCTCTATACCTGTAAGGACTTCTTGAACAAAGGTTCCACCTCCATCTTCATTAACGATAGACTCGGTAAAGAAGAAGTTAATATCTGTTTGGTCCTGCATGGCATTATAAAACCCTGTAAGCCTTGCCTTTAAGATAGGAGAGCGAAAGATGTAACTTACATCTAAGTTTTGAATCTTCTCTTCCACTAAGCCTTCTACAACATTGTTGTTTTGACGAGAGTTACTAAAAGAGTTACGTATGCTTGGCGCCTTGGTTAGGTACCCAGCATTAACATCAATTAAATGACGTCCTGTTATTTTGTACACCGCGCCTGCTTTAAAACCAAGGGTATTAAAATTTAAGGCTTCGCTTTCACCAAAAGAGTTGTTTCCTCCTTGATAGTTTCCGTTTTCATACAAACCATTACGTTGATAATTAGTAGCACCTAGACTAGCTGCCAAATAAAAATCTACTAAACTGTATTTGAATTGAGCTTGTGCAAATCCAGAAAGGACATCTGCGTTAACTTCAAAATTATATTTGTAGCGATCTCCTTCACCAACAATACGGTCTGGGTTACGTACATCACTCTGTGCTATATTAGCTTGTAAATCTCCAGAACCATCTCCAGACTCTGAAGCTGCAAAGGAATCTATATCCAAATATCCATTACTTCCTAATAAATCACGAACCTCTGCATAGTTTTCACTCTTCAGGCTCCGGTAATTAAGGGCAGCATTTAATGTAATGTTGTTTGTCAATTCTGAAAAAAGAATAGAACTAAATTGTAATTGACTGTCTTTACTTACATCATCTTGAAGAATATAAGAGGCTCTTAGCGCGCTTCCTTCTGCATCTATGTTAGCGTCATATAATGTAGTCCAAGGAATTTGACCATCGTTTACAAATTCTTCTCTTGCCAAATATGCTTGTTGATATTGATAGGCCGAAGGACTTGCATCTCTTAAAAAGTAACTAGGCATTCTTTGGTAGTAGTTTCCAGAAGGATTACGGTTCCCGTTATTATCTATACGGCTATTTCTAATGGTTCCTGTTTGGTATCCAATGTTTGTGTTTAACGTTGTTTTTTCACCAATATTCCAGTAGTGGTTTAGCATGAAAATTGGTTCCTCAATTTCTTTGATACGGCTATTTCTAAGTTCACCGTCTTGATACCCCCAGTTTGGATTGTAGCGTATTCCTTTTAAATCTCTTTGCTCTTGTGTGATAGCCGTAGAACGTCCTCTTCTATTTGGTGTGTAAAAAGCGGTAAGGTTAACACTATGGTTGTCGTTAATTTTCTTCTCTACAGAAGCAAAGAATGAATTTGAATCATACAAAGTACCATCTTGGTAGCCTCCTTCACCAAACCTGCGTGCCGCAGATACGGCATAAGCCCAACCATTTTGGTTTAACCCACTATTATAGGTACCCATAACTCTACCACGGTAGCTCCTGTTTGAAGACGCATAAGAAACACGGCCTCCTTGGCGGTATTGAGATGCTCTCATAATAATGTTGGTTGTTCCTGCAACACCACCAAAAGTATAATCACTAGCCTTAAGGCCCATAGAAAACTCACGGTTACGTTGCACATCATTAAGTCCTCCCCAGTTACCCCATTGTGGACGTCCTGTGATTTGTTTGTTCATTTCAAGACCATTGATGAGTACTTTCCCGTTGGCATTGTCCAGACCTCTTGGTCTAAAAAATGTTGCGCTAAAATCAAAAGCAGCGGCATTTAAAAAAGCATCTCTAGAGGCTTGTAATAAACCAGAGGTGTTAAATGACGAGCCGTCATCTTCATCTAGCTCATTATCAGTTAAACTAATAATACCTATTTGAGCTTCCTCAATGGCAAGATCAACCTCCAATAAAAGAGTCTGTAAATCTAATGTTTCCCCGTTTTGAATGGTAATTTGGATTCTTTGCGTGTAATACCCTCCTTTTGAAACCAAAAGCACCTGTTCCCCTTGAGGTAGGTTGTTACTTTCAATAAAGAAAAGACCTTCAGTATCTGTCAATACACTAAATGTACTCGCCTTTATACTAACGGCTACATCTTGAATGACATCACTTGAATTTGTATCCACTACGCGTCCTTTTACTACTGCAGTTTGAGCAAATCCTGTGCTTGCAAAAAACAAGAAAGTAAAAAAAGTTAATATGAATTTTTTCATTCTTAAATTTTAAATATTTGATGAGAATTTAACCTTCTCGTTAATATATTATTATCAATTTTGAACAAATGTACATTTTTCAAAGTAATTAATTACTTTTGTTGAATCAATTGTGTGAATTTTTACACAAATTTAATAAGCCCTTTAAATGCAAAACACAAAACATTTTTTTATCGCCTTGTTTTTATTTACAAGCATAGGCCTTGCTCAAGAAAAAAAACAATACAAGGTAAATACAATAGCCTTTTATAATGTTGAGAACTTATTTGATACAGAAAATGACCCTAT